>CAMCLK010000001.1 GCA_945875585.1 Candidatus Kuenenia stuttgartensis
CCACGATGTCTGGGGGTTGAGTTGTAGGCCTTTCACACCGCCAAGGCGTTCTTTGTACCACTCAAGGATCTGCCGCTTTTTGCCGACGAGTTCGTCGAGCCTTTCCAGTTGTCCAAGGCCCAGCGCCGCCTGGATGTTCGACATCTTATATTTGAAACCGACTTCCGCAATCTGGAATCCAGATCCACCCGGTGCGCGGCCATGTTCGTTGTAAAACTTCATCCGCTCAAATAATGTTTTGCTGGATGTCACAGCCATACCACCTTCACCGGTGGTCATGATCTTGGCGCCCTGAAAGCTGAAGCAGGCAATGTCGCCTAGGCTGCCCACTGGCTGTTCACCTTCGGGTGTGCTGATGGTCGCACCCAAGGCAGGTGCTGCATCTTCAATGATCGCAAGGCCACGTGATCGAGCCAGTGGCACAAGTTTGTTCATGTTGGCTGGTTGGCCGTACAAATGCACCGGGATCATGGCACGTGTGCGAGGGGTAATTGCCTGCTCGGCCAAATTCGGGTCCATGCACCAAGTGTCGGGTTCTACATCCACCATCACTGGGGTGGCTCCCACGTAGGTCACGGCACTTGCCGTGGCGACCCAAGTGGATTCAGGTACCAGCACTTCGTGGCCTGGACCTATTTCAAGGGCTTTGAGAGCCAAGTGCAGTGCGCCTGTGCAGGAACTGGTCGATAATGCATGCGACACGCCAACGCGTTCCGCGAAGGCATCTTCAAACCGGCGAATGTATAGATTCCAGTCCTCGTTCCACCCGTGCTCGACAGCATCGAGTACATAAGCGATCTCGCGACGAGTGATGGATGGACCTGCCGTCAAAATGGTTTTCTGGCTGCTCACGGTGCGGGCTCCGGTTGGATAGGTGATCAGGCGGCACAGATCTCAAAAGATGTGGAATCGGCTGCGTCGGCTTCGGCGCGCGTCAGGTGTGCCCGGTACCAAGCCATTGTTTCTAGCAGGGCTTCATCGAGGCCGTGGCGTGGTCGCCAGCCGAGGCTGTCGCGTGCTTTAGCACTGTCCACTTCCTGATGGGGAATCTCATTGGGCGCGTTCGCCAACACACGTGGGGCATGCCGGCCACCTGCCAAGCGCGTCAGTCTTTCTACCATTTCCATGGCACTTAGGCGGAAACCAGCGGAAAAATTAAACGCTTCGCCATGAATCGACCTGTCTTCTGCCATCCGTCGGGACAGCAGCAAGTAGGCTTCCGCGCCATCTTTGACATAGAAATAGTCGCGTACTGGTGCCCCGCTGGATCGAAGAACCGGTGGGCGGTCTTCCAGAAGGCTGCGCACGGTTCCCGGCACCAGACGGTTCCAGTTGAGGTCGCCGCCGCCAAAGAAATTGCCGCACCGGGTAACACAAACAGGCAGGCCATAAGTTACCGTGTAAGCGCGGCCGATCATGTCGGCGCACGCCTTGCTGACATCGTAAGGATGTACTGCCCGCAGCGGTGTATCTTCGCTGTAGGCATCGCCTTGCTGGTCTCCGTAAGCCTTGTCTGAACTGGCAAGCACCACATCCGGGTTCAGGCCGCTGCGTCTGGCTGCTTCCAGAAGGTGGTAGGTGCCGCGGATGTTGGCTTCAAATGTTGCTAATGGAGATCGGTTTGCTGTACCAACAATGGTCTGGGCAGCCAAGTGAATGATGGTCTGGATTTCATATTCGTTGACGGTGCGTTCCAGAAGTGGAAGGTCTTCCAGATCGCCATGAACGCGGTCGATACGTCGCATCAGGCCGGAGCGCATAAGATCGCTGCCGGGAACGCGATCGCGTACCAATCCCACCACATGTGCCCCACGGGCTACCAGAAGCCGTGTGGTCCAAGAGCCCACTAGACCGGTGCAGCCTGTTACCAGAACGCGCCGGCCACGCCAAAAGGTGGTTTCCGATGACGGAATCATGGGCGACATGCTGCCTCCTTGTTGGGAATTCGATGGGTGCGTGCGCGGGTAGAACGGTCCCACGTGAGCCACGGGGCACTGCCTGATTCCCACATTCTATTGAGGTCAAGATAATCTTTAGTTGTGTCCATCGCGTGCCAGAAACCATCGTGGGCAAACGCGCGCAACTGATCGGTCTCTGCCAAATGTTCCAGAGGTTCCCGTTCCCAAACCAATGACGGGTTATCGTCTAGCCTGTCGAGCACACCGCGGTCGAGCATGAAGTATCCGCCGTTGATCCGCCCCGCGGCATGGCGTGGCTTTTCTTGAAAAGCTTGCACGGCATCGCCATCAAGTGTGAGTTCGCCAAAGCGGCCGGGAGGTGCCACGGCGGTGAGCGTTGCCAAGCGGCCGTGGCCTTTGTGGAACTGTTCCAGTGCGCCAATGTCCACGTCTGAAAGGCCATCGGCATAAGTGAAGAGGAAGCGCTCTCCTCGAATGTGGTGCGCCACCCGGTTCAGCCGTCCACCGGTCATGGTGTGCTCACCGGTTTCCGCGAGGGTGACCAGCCAGTCTTCATCGTCCCCGTGGCCGGGGTGGATCTCCACCTGATCAGGCCGCCCAAGTCGCACAGTAAGGTCGCGTTCACGCAGGTGATAATCGAGAAACCAACGCTTGATTTCGTGGCCCTTATAGCCAAGGCAGAGAATAAACTCCCGTATGCCATGGCTGGCACAATGCTTCATGACGTGCCAGAGAATGGGCTTACCGCCCACTGGGACCATTGGTTTGGGTAAATGTTCGGAGGTGTCGCGCAGCCGGGTGCCTTGCCCACCGCACAGGATAACCGCTTGCATGGCGGGTAAGCCCTTCCTTGAGCTGCGAATCCTGGTGACCGGGCATCTTGCCCGGTAGCCGGCACGCCAATGCCGACAAACACACCCAGATACCCGACCGGGGTTTCAAGAATCAACTCCCATTTGAAAACCTCAAGCCTTGGCATTTATCCCAAACGGCCTCCGTGGGTATGGTCCCGCTCCAACAGGTATTTCTCAGGAGGCGTGGCATGCGCAGAATTGCAATCATCAATCAAAAGGGGGGCGTGGGCAAAACCACGACTGCCGTCAACCTTGCCGCAGCCATTGCTGGTGCCGGACAGCGCGTTTGCCTTGTGGACCTCGACCCGCAGGCCCACGCATCCGCCCATGTCGGAGCAGGTCCAGATGGCCGATCTCCTTCTGTGTATTCGATGCTGACGCAAGGCGTGGCTTGGTCTCGTGTTCGCCGGCCCGTGGAAACCAACCTCGAGGTGGTACCCGCCGAGCTGAACCTTGCTGCTGCCGAGGTAGAACTTTCTGGGGTTGTCGGCCGAGAGCTCATTCTGCGCGACCTGATTCATGCGGAGCCGGATGCCTGTGATGTTCTGATCATGGATTGCGGACCATCACTGGGTGTGCTGACACTCAATGCCCTTGCAGCTGCAACAGAAGTCATCATTCCTCTGCAACCACACTTTCTGGCCCTGCATGGATTGGCCAAGCTGTTTGAAACCACCGGTCTGGTCACTCGCCGCCTGAACCCGGGCCTGCGCGTCAGTGCCGTTGTGCTCACACTTTGCGATGCCAACACACGCTTGGCGCAGGAAGTCATCACCGATCTTTCCGCGTTTCTGGAGCGCGCCCGTACCACCAACACGCCTTGGAGTCAGGCGCGGCTGATGGGTTCTCGTATCCGCCGCAACATCAAACTGGCCGAATGCCCAAGCTTCGGTCGCTCCATTTTTGCCTACGCTCCTACCAGCCATGGGGCAGAAGACTACGCCCGTCTGGCACACGAGGTACTGGCGCTGGTGCCACCCGTGCTGGCTGGATCGACAGAACCGAACCGCCTCGATGTGGCGAAGCCTACTTCTGGTCTGGTTGTGGGAGTCTGAGACGTGCCCAAGGTCAGCATTGCCTCGCCACAGGAATTGGTAAAACTCGATCGGCCACGCCTGCGCGAAATTGTCAGGCAGGTGATGGCCGAAGAAGACATCAAAGATTACGAAATCAGCCTAGCTTTTGTAGACAATCCCACTATCCACGGTATCAACAAGCGCTTTCTCGAGCACGATGAGCCAACCGATGTGATCACCTTCCCGTATTCATCAGGTAAAGTGCTAGTTGGTGAACTGGTGATAGGTGTCGAGGTGGCGCTCGAACAGGCCCGCGTCGGCGGGCATGAAGTCGATGCCGAGTTGGCTCTTTATGTCATTCACGGGTTGCTGCACCTTGTCGGTTACGACGACAAGGACGCGCACGACCGCAAACAAATGCGCGTGCGCGAACGCTACCACCTCAATGGACTCGGCCTGCCAGATATTGGACCGTGAGCAGGAAACGGGGTGCATCAGCCAAGGAAGACCGGCGGGACGCCGGTCCCACCTCATCTGAATCTAGCGCTGGCGATGTGAGGACTATGAATTGCTGTAGGGGAAGTTATTAGGTTGGTGGGACCGGCGTCCCGCCGGTCTTCTTTCGAAATCAATCGCCTGCTTTGTCAAACTCCATTATTTCACGACAACTCCCAGCCGGCTCAGCTCTCCGGCAAGGTCCATTCCTTCTGTAAAGACAATACCATCCCATCCGACAGCACATGCGCCGGCGACGTTAGCAGCAAGATCGTCCACCAGGATATGCGCGTTGGCATGGTGACCAGTTTGGCGCTCAACATAGGCGAAAATGCCCGGTTCCGGCTTCCGGTGCCCGGTATCGTGCGACATCACCAGTGTTCCAAACGGTTGTAGGTCTGCTGCCATCCGTTCCAGAAACCATTGGCTATGAATGGGAGTCGTGTTGCTCAATAATGCCAAAGGTGTGGCGGCAGACAGATTGCGCACCAGTGCGATAACATCGTGTATTGGTTCAAATATGTCAGCAAATGCCTTGTCGAAAGCCGTGTCGCTACAGGTTATTCCGAAAGCATGGCGCACCCGGGTGCGGAAATCGGCCGGATCCATATGGCCGCGTTCGAATGTGTCGTCAAGCACGCTACCGAAACAGAATGCCTGAACGGCTGCCGCATCGACATCTTGACCGTGGCTTGCCAGTGCCTCAGCAGCGCGGCGGTGCGAAAACCGGGCCACCACGTTGCCAAAGTCAAATACCACAACCCGTGTTTGTGTATGTGTCATTTTCAGCCATGGCCTCTTGTAATTACTCGCGCACTTCGATGGTGTGTGATGTCATTCAAGGCATAGTGTAGCAGTACCAGAGGGTGGTACTGCTGTGAACCAATAAGATAGACCTCCAGCTTGCGCCGGAGGTCTACTGAATTTCAAAGTTTTGTAATCACGTTCCTTACGCTGCGGCGCGCAACGAAACTTCAACCTTGGGGGCCTGCGGGAACATCAAGGTTTCCGGGCCAGCAAAGTATGACTGTCCCTTTGCAGTCGACAGTTTTTCCCACTGTGACCCGGGAAGACCCATGGCAAGCTTGAGAGCGCCGATGGCTCCAGCATAAACCGGATCTGGAACGCGCTTTACCTTGGCTTGGCCGTATTCGCGGAGGCCTTCTTCCAGTGCCCTGTCGAGCCCCTTGATCTGGCTGCCACCACCACCCAGCAGAATATTGGCCAGCAATCTGGGCTGGAATTCTGGGTCGTGGCGGGCGATCAAGTCGCGAATCCCTTCGATGATAGGGTTTAAAATCCGACGGCAGGCTTCGCGCACCACACCGGTGACATCGAGTTGGGTTGGCTTGCCCCGGCAAGGCAGCGTGACAATGGCGCGTTCGTTGGTGTCGATCACTCCGCCATGACGTTCTTTGATTTCGCGCAGCATGGCGCGGGAGAACTGAGCTTCGGGGTGCGCCTGACGCAGCAGTGCCTCGAGGTGCTCATCCACAAAATCGCCGCCCAAAGGAATGGTGACCTGCTCATCGTCGGTGGGCAGGGTTCCACGGAGTGGGCAAAGATCGATGGTTCCAGCACCGATATCCACAACCAGGGCATCGGACAGCTTGTTGCAACCGTAGGCAATGCTGAAAGGTTCCGAAACAATCAGCACGGCGTCGAACGTGGTGGAAGCCGCTTCCAGAATGACAGACTTGCTGGCAATGCTGGCTCTGCTTGGTGCGCCAATTACGCCAAATATCGGAAGACCTTTGGGTGGACGTGTGATGGCAACAGCATGTTCCACAACCTGCCGTGCCGCGTCTTTGTGGGCAGCAACCTTGGCGGCATCGAACTTCACATCTTTGCCGTCGAGGTACTTGAGCGCGCCCTTTTCGAATGGGCGAATGATATCGAGCGCAAGGCGATGCTCGGTGAGGTCGGCACCAAACACTGTGTCGCGACCCAGCAGCGTGCGGGCAACGTGGTCCTTTGGTTTGCCAATGGCGGTAGGGATTACTTCACGCACACCGTGCGCGGTTGCCACCGCAGTTTTGAATGTGCCCAGATCCATACCGACATAAACAGCGCGATGATCCATGACTGATACCTCGATTAGAGTTAAAGTGACTTCAGGATACAATAGGGGAAGTGGTTGGGGTTGTTTCTTCGGCGGCCTGCGCCATGGCGCCACGCATGGCGACATTCGCATCCACGAGGCCCATAAGCATGGCATCGCCAGCTTGCTGAGCCATCAACTGCATTTCTGCCTGTTCCTCTTCGAACGTCGGCCCCATTGTGAAATTGGGCTCGCGGGGAACGTACTCAGCTTCGGCGGGAGCTGATTTCTTTTTCCGCTTCTTGCGGCGTGGTTCCTGATAAGACCAGCCCATCATCGGGCCAGGGCTCTGCATGGTGGTTGATGTTGTGGGCATGGTCACATTCACAATCGGTGCCGACTGCATCGGCCGTGGCCTCATGATGGCTACCAAGGCAAGCATGGTGGCCGCTGATCCAAGGCCAACCGACAACGCCTGCGCATCTTTGCCCAGTACCACAATCCATTCCCAAATGTCGCGAGGCTCAACCTGAGCAACACTCACGGTGGTCATGTTGGCCCGCGGTGCTTTCACGGGTTCAGCAGGCTCGCGTACTGGCTTTTCTTCGGCAGGTGCCGGATTGGGAGCTGCAAGTGCCTTGTAAGGTTCGGTTGGTGTCAACAGTGGCATCCACTGAGGCGTGAATTCACGTTGAGCAGGTCTGTAATCGATTGGCTGCAACGGAGTCGCTGTAGCGATTGGGGTTGGTTCGCTGGCGTCCGCCTTTTTAGCAGCCGCCTCAGGTTTCGCGGCAGGTGTTTCTTCTACCAGTGCCTTTGGTGCTTCTACAGGAATATTGACCCGTTTCACACCGTAATACTGTTCGACAACCTGAGCCTGGCTTGCCATGGGCAAGAGTGTCAGGCAGGCGATTGCCAACCATTTGATAACCGGTGCCCGTAACATGATGACCCTCCAAATGAGTCAGGAAGTAGTAACGGTTGTATCGGCTGGTGGGATCGTGGTGGATGAACTAAATCTGCTCTCATTAGCGATTGTGCAAGCTGTAGCGATTGCGATAGGGGATTCTGTAGCGGGAGGTTCGTTGGTTTCTGCTGGCAGATTGGCTATTGCCGAGCGCATGGCCATGTTGCTTTCAAAAAGTCCCATCAGCAGGGCTTCCTCTGCCTGCTGCGCTTTTTTTGCCTCTTTAGTACGTTCTTCTTCGAAGCTGGGACCCAGGTCATAATTTTGGTAAACGTGAGAGGCTTTATTGCGCACCTCGTCAGGTGCTTTTTTCTTGGTTCTTGAGGCTTTACGAAGTTTATCGCGGTTCGTGGCGGGCACATGCACATTGATAACCGGCACAATGTGGGCCGATTTGGAACGTGTCAGCGCCACAACTGCAAGAACGGTGGCAGCGGAACCCAATGCCAACGAGTAATACGAAGAATCAGTTCGTGGAGCAGCCTGTGCCTCCTGAACTACCTGTATGGGGGCTGGAGCTGGTGCTTGGTGCACTGCTGATGCGGTGTCATCACCTGTGTGCAGCACACCCAAAACATAGGGGTGTGAAACCGAACCTATTTCTATGGCTGGGGCAGTGTCTGGTATGTGCTCAAGAGGCTTGAAGCTAATGTGCAAGTCTTGAGCGCCAACGAAAGCACTAATGCCAAGAAGGATTGCAACTGCCAGGCAAAAATATGTTTGCTTTTGGCGGCGCATTGTATTTCCTGTTCAGCGATCAAACCGGCTAAACCACCGTGCTACTTGTTTCGGTTGTAACGGTTGTGCGGGTTGAAAGAATTATGAGTCTGAAATCAGTTTTCAGGCAAACTGCCGGGGTCACAATGAACCAATAGTTGTTCAATTCTGTAATTCGACAGCGTTACTCACCACATGGCTTCAATGGGCAAAACCGGCCTTGGCCCATCCAGATCTGGCATTGGTGCAGCTGTACTAGGGTTCATCATTAAGACAACTCAAAAACGATCGGTATGATGGTGGCATGAGTATTCGGCCAACTGTTTATGTGGTGGCTGGCCCTAATGGGGCCGGAAAAACAACTCTGGCAACCCGTTTCCTTCCCAGATTTGTCAACTGCCCAATTTTTCTGAATGCCGACCTGATTGCTGCTGGGCTATCCCCATTCGATCCGGCGCGCGAGAGTGTGCGTGCGGGAAAGCTGCTTTTAGAGCGTATCAACACTTTGACCCAAGAGCGCGCAACATTTGGTTTCGAAACAACCCTGTCTGGCAAAGCCTACGAAGAACGACTGAGGCAAATGCAACTGAGTGGTTATCGTTTAACCGTGATTTATTTATGGCTTTCCTCCCCTGATACGGCCATTGAGCGGGTAGCCAATCGAGTGGGCCAAGGCGGTCATCACGTGGCAGCAGATGATATCAAGCGAAGGTACTATTCAGGGTTGCGCCATTTTTTCAACATTTATCAGCAATGCGCAGACCAATGGTGGCTGCTGAATGCCACAAACCAGACTCCAGATCTAGTGGCTTTCAAGACCGAGGGGACCTTGCTCGTGCAGCAACCAGAGCTATACGATGCCATCAAGAGGCAGGCTTTAGGAGAAACACCATGAAATCGGAACGGGAGCTCGCCGAGGAGATGAAGCTGGCTCTGGAAGGTGCTTGTATCGAAGCCGGTATTGCTGCCCGGCATGCCAGCCGTAGCACTGGCACACCACTTATCATCTGCGTGGACGGCGTTGTGGTGAAGATCCCGGCCAGCGAACTGCCACCCGAACCGATGCTGCCGCCCGCGCGCCTTCCGGGTTATCCAGGCACCTGACATGGCCGATCTGTTATCGTTCCTGAGGGAAAATGGCGGAAACCTGAACCGATAGCCCGTTGATCACTGTGGCTGTGACAGAATCTAACATCCCATGGATTTCTGTGCTGCCGTAGCCATTGGGACCCGGCAATGTTGATTGCTCAATGATACAGTGAACGAGGTCCACAACCCAGTATTCGACAATGCCGCTGGCAGCGTAAAGGGCGCGCTTGACGCCCGTGTCGAGCTCTAGGGAACTGTCAGCCACCTCGATAAGTAATCCGATATCGCTGGGTATTGGGTGTTGATAAGGTTGGTGGCGATTTCTGCGTATAATGCAGATGTCTGGTTGTGGCATTCCGAATTGACTTAAAGCCACGGGCTGTTGCTCTCGTATTTGCCAGTCCTTGAGAAAGCATTGTGACAGCAATTCATGAATCAGTGTCAGTATGTAGGCATGCCTTGGTCCGATAGGGCTCATGGGAACGATTTCACCGTCGAGGAGTTCGATACGCGCATCGGGCGGGAAGATTCCTACTTCCGCCATGCGCAGAAACTGGTCGCTGCTGAACCGGTGTTTCAACGAAGCGGTGGCCATGGTTTATGCCTCCGACGGGAATAGGGCAGAAACGGGTACCGATAGCCCGTTGACCACTGTGGCTGTGACAGAATCTATCATCCCATGAGTTTCTGTGATTCCGTAGCCACTGGGGCCCGGCAAGGTCGATTGTTCAACAGTGCAGTGAACGAGGTCCACAACCCAGTATTCGATAATGCCGCTGGCAGCATAAAGGGCGCGCTTGACGCCCGTGTCGAATTCCAAAGAGCTGTCAGCCACTTCTATTACCAAACCAATATCAGCAGGAGTTGGGTGGTGATTGCCATACCGATCATTTCGCCATTTCGCTATGCAGAAGTCTGGCTGGGGCATGTCCATTCTACTGAGCTTGATGGGATTCTTAACAGCGACCACCCATCGGCGCCCCAAAGCCTCACAGAGAAGCATGGTCAGAATGTTGACGATCCCTGCATGACTGGTTCCGATAGGGCTCATGGGAACGATTTCTCCGTCGAGGAGTTCGATGCGCGCATCGGGCGGGAAGATTCCTACTTCCGCCATGCGCAGAAACTGGTCGCTGCTGAACTGGTGTTTCAACGAAGCGGTGGCCATGGTCCGGGTCCCCTTACTGCGCAACCTTTGCCTTGTTCCGTTTGGGTGGTTCATGCTTCCACCGCCGGTGGAGCCAAAAATATTGCTCGGGGTAACGGCGGATCAGCCTTTCCAGAGCCGCGGTGTAGGCTTCTGTCAGTCTTGCAACCGCGCCTGCTTGTTCCTTGAAGCTAGCCGGTTCAAGAATTTCTTCGATTTCCAGTTTGTAACGCAACGGACTGCCCACACGCACAGCGCCGCAAACAATCACGGGCGCATCGTATTCGAGCGCCATCAATGCCAGCGCCTTATGGGTGCTGGCGGGGCGATTAAAGAACGGCACAAATTGACCGCGTGGCCCCGCATCTTGATCCGCCAGCGTTGCCAGAATACCTCGACCCGCCAGTACTTCTGTAATGCGGTCGAAATCGCCCTTCTTGGCCAGAATGGTCTGCCCTGTCCGTTGCCTGAACTTTTTCAAAAACGCTTCCAGCCTAGGGTTATCGAGCACGCGTGCAATAGCAAAACTCTGAAAACCAAGCAGCCCCAGCAGGTAGCCCGCCATTTCCCAATTGCCAAAATGCCCTGTCGCCAAAATCACCGGCCTACCCGACAGCAGCAGATTCACAAGGTCGCCCGGGCGGTCTCCCAATTCCACATGCTGCCGGTACACGGTAAGACGACAGAGACGAGGCAACCACACCAACTCCACAATCATACGCGCAAAATGAATGAAGGTTGACCGCGCCAACCGCTCGCGCCGCTGCTTACCTCCGGGAACGGAATCCGCCATTGTTTCCGGAAACGCAAAGGCCAGATTTTCAGTCGCTACCGTGCGGTGGCGTTTGTCGACACGATACGCCAATCGGCCGAGGGCCTCGCCCATGGCCATACCCGTTTTCAACGGCATGGCCTGAATGATGCCAACAACGGCGCGCACAAGAGCGTAAACGCCGAAGTCGAGCCATGTCGCGCGGCGCTCGCTCATGCTGCTGCCTTGAATAAGGTGGTTGAAATAGCCAAATGAAACTCCGAATTAATCTCTGAGTGCGCTTGGCCCGTGTCTGCCCTTATTGAAACCCGCCATGCGGGCCAGACAGTACCCGACCTAGCTTCGCACGATCATTTTCGCCTGAAATGCCCGCCATGGGAAGTGATGATGGCGTATCCATGGTTCGAGTGGCCATGAACTGCTATCATGACAGGCTTTCACCCTTGGGATTCGAACCATGCTTGCCCGGCTATCGGTTCTGATGTTCCTGCAATACGCTGTACCAGGGGTTGTTCTGCCCCTATACAGCATGCGGCTCAACGAGCTTGGTTTCTCCCCATGGCAGGTTGCCTTGTGCAGTGCCACGCATGGGGTTGCCTCGTTGATGGCGCCATTAGTGGGCCAACTGGCCGATCGTTGGCTGGCGGCGCAGCGATGCTTGGCTATTTGTGGCGTGCTGGCGACGTTTGATCTGGCATGGCTGCTAGTGGCTCGCGATTTCTGGTCTGTCCTTGCTGCCACGCAATGCTTCTGGTTGCTGGCGGTTCCCATGATGATGCTGGGCACGGCTATTACCTTCACGCATCTGGAGCATCCGGAGGCGCAGTTTGGGTTCGTCAGGCTTTGGGGCACCATTGGCTGGATGGCTCCACCGTGGTTGTTGCTGATGGTTGAGTTGCTGATGGGGCCGGGGGTGGGTGCTGGCGCGGGTGACGCGCTTATTATGGTGGGAATCGCCATTTCGATGATGCTTGCCTTGTACACATTCACCCTTCCCAACACGCCGCCGAGGCCCCACGCGACATCGTTGCTTGCGCCGGTAGAGGCGGTGCGGCGTTTGGCGGGCGTTTCGTTTTTCACCTACGCGGGGTGCATGGTGGGGCTTTGTATTATTCAGCCTTTCACTATTCAGGGAACGCCACTGCTGTTGCAGAACCTGTTGAATGACGAATTTGGGGAAACGCGAAGCCGATTGTGGCTGGCACCGCTGCTCACGGTGGCTCAGGCCAGCGAGGTGACTTGTCTTGCATTGCTGCCGGCATTTCTAACGCGCTTGGGGGTGCGAGGCAGCATGGTGATGGGGCTGTCGATCTGGTGCGTGATTTTGGCGCTTTTAACCATTGGCGGATCCACAGGGTTGGTGACATTGGCGTTGGCGTTGAACGGCCCGGTGATTACAGGATTTTTAGTGGTTGGTCAGGTTTATTTGAACAGCCGCGCCCATGGAGATTTGAAAGCGAGCGCGCAATCGCTGATGTTCGCGGTGCAGGGCACGGGTCTGATCACAGGCCATTTGCTGTTTGGCGCGTTGCGCTCTGAGACCGCCGCCGGCGGCTTGGCGGGCGAATTACCGGGCGTTTTCGCCATAGGAACGGTCATGGCCATAGGCCTTGCGGTTCTTTTATGGTTAGGCTTTCACCCCGAGCGAGATGTTGTTGGAGACGAGGAAGTGTGAGTTCCCTATTGCCGCGAAAGCAATAGGAAATCACCCCCATGAACCGAAAAACTCCGCGCGACTGAGTAAGGGGCCACAGGCCAAATATCGGAAACATGAGTATGTGCCTGTTCCCAAGGGCGTTGCCCTAGGCTTTCTGATTTCGCGCCGTTGAGGCTGCCAAAACCCAGAACCAGAGTTGGCACGGTATTTCCAAAATTAAGCCATAATCGAATGGTGAGTCGGTGGATTATGTGGCATTGGCGGATAATAATGCGTAATAATGCTGTCGATTGACATTTAACCGTGATGATGTGCAGCTTGGTGGCAGAATCTATCTACCACGGATACGCACGGGGAGAAAAACGATTGAAAGTTCAGGAACTGTTAAAATACTTGAGAGAGGACGGCTGGGAGATTGACCGAACGCGTGGCAGCCATCGCCAATTGGTGCATACGTCCAAGCCGGGCACCGTAACGGTGTCAGGTCATCCGGGTGACGACATTCATCCCAAGACCCTGAAAAGTGTTTTGCGTCAAGCAGGCCTAGAGGATCAATCATGAAGGAATATACGGTTATCTATGAAGCGGGCACGCGGAACTGGTCGGCCTACGTTCCGGACCTACCCGGCTGCATCGCTACGGGGAAGACACGCTCCATGGTTGAGCAGCAGATCCGTGAAGCCATCGAGTTCCATATCGAGGGTTTGAAAGCCCGAGGAGAAGAAGTCCCGGAACCGAGCATCGAGGCTGGATGTGTGAGTGTTTCGGTCGATTAAGTATCAAGCATCTTTTCGATGGGCGCCCCCACCAAAACCGAAGAGCCCCGCGCGACTGAGTGAGGGGCCACGGGCCAAGAAACGGGGTCTAGAACCCCGAATCAAGACGATTCAAATGCCCAAGATTACCGTGTTCAACGAGCGTTCAGGTTTCTTGGGGTCGCGGAGTACGTCAATCTCGCGATTGGCGCAAAAGCTAATAGAAATCACCCCAGTAAAATCGAAGAGCCCCGCACGACTGAGTAAGGGGCCACAGGCTCCCTGGCCGAAAAGCATCTGGAATATGAAATAGCTTTAGATTCCGTTTCTAGGCGCGTGGCCCCTTAGTCAGTCGTGCGGGGCTCTTCGGTTCTGTTTGCAAAGCCCCAACGGGGCGTGATGAGAAAGCCTAGGGCAACGCCCTAGGTTTTGGGTATGCCGTGTTGGTGGTCGGCGTCGTGCTATTCGCGCCAATCGGGATATTGGTGTGCCCGGGGGCGCCGTTTAATGTGAGGGAGGCCGATGCTTGGCGCGTGGCCCCTTACTTCGTGCGGGGCTCTTCGGTTATCGATTCACGGAAAATTTAACGCCTAATCCCTCTCCAGCAACACCATTTCCACATGAATCGGTGGCTGCTTTTGCGGGTTTGGTGGCGGGTATTGGAAGTTCAAGAATCGGGTTTCGCGCCAGCGGGGGTCTTGCGATTTTAGAAATTCCAGCGCGGTTGGGCCCGGCGGCATGGGGCAGCCTTCTTGTGTGAATACCCACACCCGGTCGTGGGAACGTTCCCCTTGCGGCAATTCGCCGTTCCAGCCCACTTTGGCCGGGGCATGCTGCCATCGCCATGCAAACACACACTCCATCGAATCGCGGCGATGGTTCACCACCACACTATCGTTTCCGGCCGCTTGTACAGCGTCGTTCATGGTGCCGCGCATCCATACGAAAACCGGATCGCGATAAGGCCACATCCAGTCGCGAGCCAGACCTCCACCTCCCACCGCCAGCAAGACCAGCGAAACCAGAACCGCTGGCCACCGCGACGTGCGGGACAGACACGCATCGAGGCCCAAACCTGCCAATAGGCATACCGATGGGGCGAGAAATTGAGCCAGCCGGCATGAGGCGCCAAACGGATAGCGGTGCACCAACGCTGCCATGAAATTCAGCACAAGCGGTAACAGCAGTAACGCCAGAACGGCTTTTGAGCCACTACGCATCCACGTGACAACACCCAGAATGGCCATGAGCACCGTCAGAGTGCTGCCACCATTGGCGGCGCCAACGGGATAAGCCATGATCTGCCCGGTAAGTGCCCCCAGAAACCACGGAATCCATCGCAATGGATCCGCGGGCGGAAAGCCGTGGGACCAATAGTCCACCATGCCCTGCTGGGTGTCGATTTCCGCTGTTCCGGTGGGCGATGCCAATTGGTTCTGCCCGATCTGAATACTCGCCCAAGCCCCAAAAGCCGTGGTTCCTACCAGCGCCAGATAAGCCCAACGGGTACTTGGCGCGCCTTTCCATGCGGCGGGCAGCAGCACCAGCAAGGTGCTTCCCGCGATAAACATGGCTGGAAACGATGCCAGAAGTGCCACAGGGCTGATGATGGCCAGCAAGGCCATGGCCCAGACCGGGCGGGTGTGAGTCAGTGCGGCGTGGGCGGGCAGCAGCATCGCCAAGGCAACAAGCAGGTCGGTTGAATAAGGCTTGGTGAGCGTGCTCATGGAGACCGGCCAGATAGCCACGGCCAACAGGGCGATAGCCATGGCCGCGGCTCGCCCCGGCATAAGCGTCCATGCGAACCAGGCGTGTAGAACCAAAGCCAGACAGCCCGCAATCAACGGAGTGAAGCGGAGCGACAAACCCGACGGGCCAGCCGTTTCGTAAAGGAATTTTTCGGCCCACAACCAAAGGGGCGGCGCCACCTGGCAATGGTCGAGGTGGCCTAGTAGCTCGGTATAGCTCTTGTCAGGAAAATTAAGGGCCACCATGATTTCGTCCCCCCAGATCGGGAAGTCGAGCAGGTAGCGTCCAATGCGCCAGATGAGGCCTAAAGCAATAAAGAGGCACGCCACCTTCCACCAAACGGTGCTGGTTTGGGGCTTGGCGAAGAAAAGGGAAGGGTCTGTCATGGGGGCTTGCTGGGTTTTGGTCAGATACGCATCACGATGTTAGTTCTAGTGATCTGTTGCTGAACGGTTTCTGAAAAAACATGAAGGTGTTTGGATTGACACAGGCGGTAGGCAAGACTATCGCCCCACCCCGGAAGCAGGATCGATTTGGCATGGGGTGCCGCCATGGCGGAAAACTGGTCAGACAACGAAACCACGGTGGGCCAATTGCGGGCCGCGTGGGAACGGTTTGTTTACGAGCGCGATTGGCGCCAGTTTCATTGGCCGAAGAATCTGGCCATGGCAGTTGCTGCCGAAAGTGGCGAGCTGTTGGAACCGTTTTTATGGACGAGTGGCGAGGAAAGCCGCGCCATTCTGGACCAGCCGCAGCAACGGGAAGCGATCGAGGATGAAGTGGCGGATGTGGCGGGCGCGTTGTTGGCGTTCTGCAACGCTTCAGGAATCGATTTGAGCAGGGCGATTGGCAGGAAGATGGCCAAGAACGCTCTTAAATATCCGGTTGAGAGTTTCAAAGGGCGTTATCGCCTTTAGTTTTGTGAGGGGTTTCCACCGCGTGAAAGGCAGCTTAGGCGGCCTGAAGTGGTGGAAAAGAGAGGCCAGCAGACTGGATCGTGTCGCAAAAGGCAATGTTCTTCCGGGGGGGAGACAGGCATTGCCAGAAGCGCGCGGCCCCGAAGCCAGACTTCGGGAAATTGGGGGGATCAAGTGCCGGCCGGGCCAACCCGGTGTTCTGGTACTTTATCGTGGAGTGAGTGGAATGGAATTGCATCGATTGGCTATTGCCGTGGGAACCGAGCAGTCTCGGGCGCACATTCGCTGGATGATCCGTCGCGATATGTCGGAAGTTCAGAGGATTGAAACCGCCTGTTTCGAACACCCATGGACGGATGAAGACTTTCTCCGTTGCCTGAAACAGCGCAACTGTATCGGGATGGTAGCCGAAATTGGCGATTCCATTGGTGGGTTCATGATCTATGAACTTCACAAGAACAGGTTGCACATTTTGGATTTTGCCGTGCAGCCAGCATTCCAGAGGCAGGGCATAGGCCAGCAGATGGTTTCGAAACTGTTGGGCAAGCTATCGAGCCACCGCCGCACGAAGATCACGCTGGAAATTCGCGAAAGCAATCTGGCAGCGCAGCTTTTTTTCCGGAAGCAAGGATTCAGGGCAACGCGCGTGCTGCATGCTTACTTTGAAGACAACGGCGAAGATGCCTACTTCCTTCAGTATTTACTGGAGACAAATGAAGGTGATGGCCGATTGGCAGCCTGAGCGACCGGAATAACCGTTAAAATCGTTACTTCCGGTGTGGATTGCATGTCCCCATTCACTTGCGTGATCGGGACAATGGCACTAGCGTGAATAATCATCACGCTGGAGTCGCACCATGAGAAGTTTCCTGCTGACGCTTTCCCTGACAGGATTATTGGTAGTTGTGCCGGCACTTGGCGCGCAATCTACCGATGTGAAGCAGTCGCCCGAGTTGGCGAAAATCGAAGCACTTTCGAAGCAAATCAACGAGCTTGCAGCGTCGATCAAGTCTGCTGAATGGGAAGCCCGCATTAAGAAACTGGAATCGGAAGTCCTGAATCTCAAGGACAGCATTATTCGGGTGGAATCGCTGGCCAAAGCAGACGAAACCCGCCGTTCCTTCTACACCCCCCCCACTATTGCCGCCAAACCTGTGGTTCCTACCACCGTTGGCACACTTCGGCTGATCAACAGCACAGGATTTGTGGGTACGGTAACCATCAATGGCAAAGACTACACCGTGCTTCCTTCGCAAACAGTGCTGATCCCTGGAATGCCCACCGGTGAATTCCGATACGAGGCGCGCGCCGATGGTTTTGGCATTCTCCAACCCACCGTCACTCGCACCCTTGCCACGGCTGAAATGTTCACCATTACCCTTTATCCGCGCTGATGGCAGTACCAGTTGCAAGACCAACAGTGGTGGTCACGATTGACGGCCCCGCCGGGGCCGGGAAGAGCACCGTAGCGCGGCGCTTGGCCGATCTTCTGGGTTTCGACTACCTAGACACGGGTGCAATGTACCGAGCGGTAGCCCTGATAGGCCACCGCGATGGCTTGCTCCACGATGCAGAGGCATTGGCGCGTCGTCTGGAAAGCTTGGAACTGGTGATATCTGGCGGTGTGGTATTGGTGAATGGTGACGACGTCACCGCACAGCTGCGCGATCCTGAAGTAACCCGATTCAGCAGTGTTGTCGCGGCGCAACCATCAGTGCGCGCCTTCTTGGTTCGAGCCCAGAGGCAGGCCGCATTTGGCAGACGCATTATCTGCGAAGGCCGAGACCAAGGGACCGTCGTATTTCCGGATGCCCTATGTAAATTCTTCCTGACTGCCGACCCGCGAGAACGCGCCCGCCGCCGCAGCGAAGATATGGCGCGCCAAGGCAAGGCGGTTCCGGACCTTGAAGCGCTGGAACGCGAAATATCTGAACGCGACATGCGCGATGCCAACCGCGCGGAAAGCCCTATGGTGGCGGCAGCCGATGCTGATCATGTGGATACAACCAGCCTGTTGCTTGAAGACGTGCTGGCGTTATTGTCCGGGCGGATTCAAAAAGCTCTGTCAGGTGGTCTAGAAACATGAGCCTTGATGCCCCACCTGTCCCATCGCCCCGGTGGTACGATTTTTGTCATTTGTCTGTGAATCTGTATTTCAGCGTATTCCACTCGTACCGGGTGTTGACAGGCTGGCGTATGCCAGCCAAAGGTCCGGTGCTATTGTTGGCCAACCACGCCAGCTATATAGATCCGCCCGTGATTGGCGGAGCCTTGCCAAGGCATATTTTTTACATGGCCCGGCAGACGCTGTTCAAAAACAAGACATTCACACGCCTTATTCGCAGTGTGAATGCCATTGCCGTGGATCAGGAAAATGTGGGTGTTGGCGGGCTGAAGGCCTCGGTTGCCGTGTTGAAGGCCGGTAACGCGTTGCTTGTATTTCCCGAGGGAACGCGTAGCCCGGACGGGGCCATGGCGCCCTTCATGCCCGGTGTGCATCTCATCATCAAGCGATGCCCCGAGGCAATGGTTGTGCCGATCGGTGTATCGGGTGCTCACGAAGCTCTTCCATTGGGTGGTTATTTACCAAGACTATCTCCCATGATGCTGCCCACTCGGCCTGGTGCCTTGTGTGTGGCGGTGGGTAATCCAGTATCTGGCAGTCAGTTGGCCAACCTTCCCCGTCAAGAAGCCATGGACCAGATGACGCGGATGGTTGCCGAGCAACTTGAGCGAGCCCACACATTGAACCGGAACCGCCAGCGGCCACAGCACCGTTAATAACTCACTTTTTCAGATGGCGAATGAAGTGCAATGTGCCTTCGTGCCGGGTGCCGTCTTCGTCGGTAACAGCCGTGGCCCGCTTTTCGTGCGATAGCGCTGAATTGGTCAGGGCGCGTGTGAGGCGGTCACCGCCGGCACGGTTGGGGTCGCTCAGCATGCACATGCCGTCAGGTGCCAATAATGTGGTGATAAGGTTGACGAGCGGCGCGATGTGCCGTTCCTCGTATACAACATCAGCGGCCAAAATAAGCGGAAACGGTTCGAGTTTTGGCGGAAACCGCCAGTCGAGAGGCATGCAGCGGCCTTGGGCATCTGGCGGAGCATTGGCCGCTATATTGGTTTGCGCGTATTCCAGCGCTGTAATATCGTAATCGGTCAAGGTGACATCGAGCCCGGCGCACAGCCCGGCAACACCTGCCAATCCCAGTCCGCAACCAACTTCCAGTGCCCGCGTTCCGGTAGGCCATGGAGTGGCCAGAACGGCTGCCGCGAGCATGCGTGATGCGGGCCAGAGGTCGGCCCAATAGGGCATGAATTCATCGCGGTTGAACGCTTCGGTCACATAGGGGTCGTCGAGGAGGAGATTGGCGTCTCCCGGACAGGTGATCTGAAATGTATGCCCGGGCAGCTTGACGATCTCGACGCGGTCGATTCCGCGTCGAGGCGATCTATAAACCTGTGGATTTCCCTCTACCATGTAGATATTCCAGCCTGAATGATCTCTGTTGTCAGGGGTTCATTAAGTGGGACAAGCAGGCTGCAAGCCGGGCTGGAATGTGTGTCGAGAATGATTTGAAAAGGATTGGGCCATGTGTGGCCAGTCTCGCAGACAATATGGCCGGTGACCAGCCAATCGGCATCGACGCGCTGACGAAATGCTTCAGCGGCCTGTTCAGACACATCGCGGCTCCACATAAGGCAGTAGGCCCATCCGCCGGGACGCAGAGCCTCGGTATCCGGTTCTGTTTCGAGCGTGGCCAGACTGAAATCTCCTAATTTGCCAGGCGGAATGATGGTGTGGCTGGCAAACAGCCTGTTGGGGGTGAGAACAGCCAAGGGCGCCGCATCGATCAGCGCATCGTAGGCAGCCATCACGGTAGAGGCATCTGCCCCGTAAGCTACCTCGACTCCTTGCCGGAAGAGTTCGTTGCAGTCGAGTCCTTCGCGTTCCACACGCCTGTTGTGTCTTTGGGCATACTCATGATTTCCTGGCAGGAAATGGATGCGACCGGGAAACTGGCACGCCAAGGCAGCCACCAGATCGAGCAGTTGATGGCTGCGGTCGCCACCTGCCGGGTACAGTCTCGATCCATGCACCACCTCTTGAACCAGCAGATGGCGGCCGGGGTTGGCGGTCAGATTGGCCCGTTTGTGGACTTCCCGGAAATTTTCCACGTGGCCGTGCATGTCGCCTGCAATCAGCAACTCGGTTGCCGTGGGTGGCAGGCGCATCAGGCGGCCATGCCTGCCGGGTGCCGCGCGAAGCAGAGTGGCGGCATGCCGCAGGAGAGTGAGTACTTTGCTTGGATCGGGCATGATTTAGCTTTCAATCGAAGTATTCATCGGTTTCGAGGTAAGCGGGGGCTCCTACTATGATGGCCTTTACCCCTTCTTCGCTGCGCAGCCGATGCCTGACCAAAGGTGGAATGGCGATCACGCTTCCGGGGCGAACGGGCACCCACGTGCCGTCGAGTTCGATCTGGCCAGTTCCTTCAAGAATGGTGTACACCTCGGTACAGTCCTTGTGGTAATGGCGGGTGGAATCTGTGATGCGTGTGATGTGCAGGTTCATGCCGATGCCATCTGCTGCAGTCAGTGGGCGCGTTGAAATTCCACATGGACAGGGAACTGAGGGGGCATCGTCGATATGTTTGACCAGCCACCGGTTCTGTGCCAACGAACTCATGGACATAACCTCCGGAAAGCGATCATGAACCGACATTTTAGCCGCCGAACCTTCTTTGTCGCAACAACGTTCGCCAGTTCCGTGCTGGGCGTATCGGCGGCGCAAGGCACAATCCGTATTTCCGGGCGTATTGCCTGGGAAGGTGGATTGCCAGAAGTACCACCGTTTCGCGCCGGAGTCAGTCCATTGGCGGAGAGCCGTGATCGTGCTTTGCGCGATTGGCCCAATCCCATGGCACCAAAGATCGATCCTGCCACGCGGGGCATGGCGGGGGTATTGGTGCATCTGGAAGGCGCCACTTCTGGCGGGAAGTTGGCGGCCCTTGATCCAGTTCGAATTATTGCCCGCGACGGTCAGATAGTTCTGATGCAGGGAAAAGAACCAAGGCAGATGGGTGTTGTGCGTCCGGGAGATTCTGTGGAGCTAGTTTCGGAGCAGGATCGCTTGCAAGTGGTGCGCGCCCGTGGTGCGGCGTTTTGGGCCGCACCTTTGGTGAAGCGCGATCAATCCACTCAACGCACCTGCCCCAAGCTTGGTTGGGCCGACCTTTCCAGCGGAGCAGGCCAATACTGGGCACATGCCCATCTGTGGATTACTGAGACGCCATGGGTTACGTGGACCGATGCCAATGGACGCTTTCAGTTCGATCAGTTGCCTGCCGGTGGTAACTACACCGTGGTGGCGCATGTACCGGACTGGCGGCTTGAAAAGGTCGATAGAGATCCAGAATCATTGGAACCAGCGCGCGCCGATTACCGCGTTCCACTGTCGTTCGACGCCGCCGCCAAGCCGGGGGTAGCGACTGTGCTCACCGTGCCTGCGTCGGCGTTTTCCGGGCGCTGATTCAACTGCTGGGCCGCTGGGTTGGCTACAAGAACGACATCTGTCCGTCGGTACATATCGTACCGGCGAGCCATTTCTTGGGCGCGCGGCACACTTGGACGTAATTCATCCCAAGCCCGGGCAGAGATCGCCAGGTAGGCAGGCAGAGGTTGTTCCAGAAACAACCGGGCTTCGGTGGATCCTCCAAGTCGGTCCACCCTCCGCTGGGCATAAAAGACCAAACTGGGTTGGAACCAGTCGTACGCTCCCAGCCGAACTTCATGCTTGAGGTGATCGGCAGGCAGTGCACCCGCGAGGGCTTCGGCCGCCTTGTACCGATTGAAAGTACGCCCGTTCCAAGCTCCCAAAAGGCCGGTAAATAGGGTGGCTGTGAATCCCAACGCCAGCAAGGCATTGTTGCGTGATTTACGCCATGTCCAAAGGGCAATAATGGCCCCCAGAATGGGTGCCAAGCCCACCCAAGCCCATTGCTCAATTCCCGGAAAAGGTTTGAATTTGCCGATGGGGCCCAGTGTTCCGCCTGCAATCAGGAAACCGGCGATCACAGTAAGTCCGGTAAGTGCCACGCCGACAAAACCAGATGCCATCCATTTGTTACTGATTTTGATTTCGCCCCGCGCCCAAGCGATCAATCCTCCGGCCAGCAGGAGTGCCGCGGCCGGGTAGCAGGGCAAAACATAATTGGGGAGCTTGGTGGAACTGATCGAAAAAAGCCCGACAGGTATGACAAACCAGCAGATGAACAGTCGTGTGAGGTCTGGTCGGGCCGATGCTGCTCCGCGTACGAGCAAGTTTCCAGCCGGCAGCAGGAAAAAGGTCCATGGGAAAAGCCCAGCCAGAAGCACCGGCAGGTAATACCAAAATGGCCCGCCATGGCCTTCCATGGGTGATGTGAATCGGCCGACGTTGTGTTCGAAGAAGAAACCTCTGAGCCAGGCGTACTTGGTCTCGGCACCTACCCACAGGTACCAAGGTGCCGCCACTGCCAGCCACAAGGCAATTCCGGCTCCCAGCCATCGGTTCCATAGGGTGTAAAGCCGTTGTTCCCACGCCAAATGCGCCACAACAATGGCTCCGGGCAGTGCCAGCCCCACAGGGCCTTTGCCCAGCATGGCCAATCCGGAAAAAAGCGCGGCGGGAATCATCCAAGAGCCACCACCGCCCCGATTAGCCAGCGCATGGCACGCCACTGTGGCCGTTACCAGTGCGGTCAGCAGGCTGTCTGGATTGGCAAAACGTGCAGAAGCTATGAAAAGTGGGCTGGTGGCCAGAACAGTGGCAGCCATCAATCCGCCCGATCGCCCGAGCCAAGTGCGGCCGAGGAACCATGTGGCCACCAACGTGATGAGCGCTGCCAATGCCGAGGGAAGTCGGGCTGCCAGCTCGCCGTTTCCCACTATGTGGGTGGCCATAATCTGCAACCAATTCAAGAGCGCCGGTTTATCGACGCGCAGCCCATAATTGAACGTGGGCACCACCCAGTTATTCGAGGCACTCATTTCGCGAGAGGCTTCGGTGTTGTTTCCTTCGTCGATATCCCACAGGTGCGCGCCGCCCAGATACGGAAGTGCAACCAGTGCCCAAAGAGCCACAACCACGACCAGTTCAAGCCAACGTGTTGACGATGGTTGATTCGTGTGCGGTTCTGGATTCGACATGAATCGTGTGTCCTTGTTCCGTTGGAAAAGTGTGCCGAGTATGCCCAGACTGCCGGGTGGGAAGCGAGGCCAGATTGACCCGGAAGGGCCCTGCCAATTAAGGTTGTTCACCTCGGGCAGCACTACTTGGCAGACTAATGGAGGGATATCCCCATGACGGCGATCATCCCGCTTGTATTGCTGGTGGTAGGCCAGGCCACCGCGCCGCCGTTGCCGGTAGCTGTTCCCGATCTACCCACAGATCCTGCGCGCCTGCGCGAAATGCTGCGCGACCGCGCCCAGCCCCGCCTTCAGGCTCAAGCCGCACTCGTTCTGTTGCAACTCAATGCTGCTGATGCCGACGCTGTCATTCGCCAGGGGCTTGAACAGTCGGAAGATCCGGAAATGTTTTTGGTTCTGGCTTCTGCCATTCGCCTAGCACGCGACAGCAGGTATGCCGAGGAACTGGTGCGTGCGCTGGCGCGTCAACGTGCCATTGAACGCGCAGGTGCCGCTGAAGCTTTGGCTGCACTCATCGACCAGCGTCTGGTGCTGCGTCTCCGCCAGATTACCGACGATCCGCGTGCCGATGTCCGCTCGCGCATTGCGGCGATCGGTTGCCTTGGTCGCAGTGGCAGGCGGGTTGCTGTCGAGCCGTTGATTGCCGGGTTGGAGTTGGAAGATGAATCGGTGCGTAATGCTGCTGCCGATGCCTTGGCGGAGCTTTCGGGATGGCGCTATGGCGTCGATGCAGCCAAGTGGCGAGGGTGGTGGGACAGGCACCGTGATATTCCCAACGAACGCTGGCTTGAAATGCGGTTGTCGTTTCAGAACAGCCGTGTTTCCAGATTGGAAAGCGAGCTGGAAAATGCGCGCGGTCAGACAGTTCGTTTGCACCAGCAGCTCTATGCGCGGTTGGGTGGGGCAGAGCGTCTAGTCTATATACCGTCGCTATTAGATCATGAAGACCCGGCGGTACGCTTACTGGCAGTCGGTTGGGCCCAGGAAATGCTGGCTTCGCCCGATCAGGGAGTCCAAAGATCGCTGGGGCCTCTTTTATTGCGGCTTACTGCCGACCCTGCTTTGGAAGTGCAGCGCGCCGCGGTGCTGGCTTTAGGCCGTTTGCAAGATCCCGCTGCCTTGGTTCGATTACTGGCGTTGGTGACGGCACCGGCGCCAACCATACGGGCGGCAGTGGCGCGGGCCTTGTCTCAGCAGGCCCGGCAGGCATCTCCCGATGCCGCAATACGTACCAATCAGGTGCTGGGTGCACTGGGCCGGCTTCTTGAAGATCCCATTCTTGAAGTTGTGGTGGAAGCCGCTGAAGACTTGGGAGGCCTTGGTGTGCCTGAATCCTGGCCCGTGCTGACCGGGCTATTGCGGCATCCGGGTGAATCGGTACGCAAAGCCGCGGCTCAGGCACTGGAGCGTGTGGCGCAACCTACCGCGCTTGATCAGATCCTGCGCGGGCTAGACGACCCTTCCGGGGCCGTGCGTTTCAGCCTTGTGGGCGCCCTTGGAAATATGGCTGTTTCTACCACATCCGTTCTTGCGGCTGTCGATTTGACTCGGGTGCTGGCACGTCTGGAAGTTACTCTGCTCAAAGATCCAGAGCCCACGGTAAGGGCCCGTGCTGCCACGGCGCTGGGTGAATGCGGCTCCGCGCCACTATTGCCGGTGATGTGGCGAGCCTGTCAGGCGGGGGAGGATGTTCGAGTTCAGGAAAAAGCCTGGTTAGCCATGATCGATATCCTTGCTCGGGGCCGTCAGGTCGCCTTGGTAACAGAATGGGACCGCAACCTGATGGAAGCGAAGCAATCTGCAAGAAGGATCCAGTTACTTACAGAAGTTCTGGCGCGATGGCAAAGAAGGCCCGAGGCGCGTGCCGATCAGGTGCACCTGCAAGATTTGCTGGTTCCGGTGGCTTTGGAACAAGGCAAGTGGACCATGGCATTGCCTGTTTTGCGAGATGTCTTAGCAAGGCAGGCAACACCAACGGAGCAGCAGACGCGGTTGCGGTGGTTGCTCCAGGCCGCTGAACAGGCCTATGCGGAGGGCAATAAAGGAGAAGCGTTGCGTGCCGCGCAGGATGGTCTGACTTTTGCTCCCAAAGGAAGCCCGCTGATTCAGTCGTTCGAGCAGGTGGTGCGTCGGGCGGGAACGTAGAAAGGTTTGACCATCAAACCAGTATCCAAACATTGCACAGTAGAATCAGCAAAAACATTTCAAGTATGGGCTCGCAGGAAGCCCATGCTTAACAATGCCATGCTGGGCCTGAGCAATTAATGTAATTTTGTCGTTTTCTGTCAGGCTACAAAGCCTGTCAGATTGATTGAATTGGCGCTACTCAGCAGGTTTCCAGCTCGGTCTACAACACGAGATCCAGCAACCATACTTGTGGTGTCCAACCCAATAGTGATAGCGCCAGGTGCCGCCACACGGAACCGAAATCCCCATCCAGACCGTGACCCTGTCACATGGACTGTCACAGGTATCCCGTTAAGGGTTACGTTGATCATGGCTGGTTTAAAATTTGTGACCATTTCGCTGAAGACAACACTGACATTGACAAACTGACCAACCGCACCGCTTCCGCTGGTTATTTCAAGGATTGCCGTGGGAGCTTTGGCGTCACGCGTCCAGCGTAGAATGGCCGATTCCTTAAAGGAGTTGCCATAAGTGTCTGTAATCGCACCATCATTAAGCCTGATAGAAACCTCGCCTGAATCGGTGGGAGATCCCGAAGAATTGATGGTGGCATCCACTAGGATGGTGCGTCCAACAATGTCTACACTCGTGATGGTGCATCCAACCACAGCAAAATCATAAGGCGATGTAAGGTTAACACTTCCTGCATCGATATCCTGCGGAAACGTGAAAACGAGGTCATTAAGTGCTGTGGTGCTTCCGGAAATGAACCCCGTGGGGTTGGTGCCACTACTTATGCGCGGTGTGAGAGAGGTGGACCTGAAGACAGATATGGTCTGGGTCGTGGAAGGCAGACTGTTGGGTCCATTCCATCCCCCTTTGACAAGGGATGTCACAGTAACCGGTGCTGAACCGATGCTAGGCTGAATGACAACTTCAAATTTAAGGGGGTTCGAGCTGTCTTGTGTTACTGACATCACTTTGGCTTTGGTCACCAGAAAATCCTTGGTAGATGGATTTTTGGTAGGCGTGGCACTGTAATTGGCGATGTATGTGAGTTGGGTATCGCGGGATTTGGTGCCACCGCTAGTAGTGATTTCGTCGGATTTCAAGGCCCACGACACAGATGCTTCAGTGGCATCGGTTACTGTCACAGCCATGTCTTTGGTTGCGATATTGGTGCCGTCGCTGACCCTAACTGTGACCAGATAAACGTTATTGGCGCCACTGTCTGTCGGTGCTTCGAAATTAGGAGCGGTGGTGAATGTCAGGTTGCCTGAACTTGAAATGGAAAACTTTGATCCATCGATATTGTTGCCGGTGTAGGTGTTGAGAATGGAGTAAGTGAACGTTGTGTTGGCATCGGTATCGGTTGCAGTGACTGGAATAACGGCTGTTGTATTTTCTGGAACTGAGGTGGTGGCAGCACTGGTGATAACGGGCGCGGCTTCGTTGACGTTGGTGACCGTAACAATAATATCTCGTGTCACATTGTTGGTGCCATCACTAACCACGAGGGTAATCAGGTATGTGTTGTTGGCATCGCTGTCGGTTGGCGCTTCGAAGTTAGGTGCTGACTTAAATGTTAGCACCCCCAAATCAGAAAGGTTGAACTTGTTGCCATCCGCGTTTCCGTCGGAATAGGTACTGGGAATGGAATACGTAAGTATTGCCCCCGCATCCTGATCTGTTGCAGCAGGATTAAGGACCTGTGATGTGTTTTCAGCGACGGAAATGGAGCCTGGAACCACAGGCGCTTCGTTGACAGGGGTTACAGTAACGGTGATGTTGCGTGTCACCGTAAAGGTTCCATCACTTACCTGAACTGTGACCAGATAGATGTTGTCTGAACCATTGTCCGTTGGCGCTTCAAAGTTTGGAGCAGCGGCGAAAGTAAGAATGCCGGTGCTTGATATTCTAAATTTGGAACCATCAACATTGGCGCCGGTGGTGACGGCCGGAATGGAATAGGTGAGGCCAGCATTGGCATCAGCATCTGTCGAAGTGAAAGTCAGGACTGTTCCTGAGGTGTTTTCCGCCACGGTGGCTGTAACAACGATAGGTACGTTTGGGGGGATCTCATCGATATTGGTCACGGTCACGATGATATTTTGGGTGACATCTGTGCTGCCATCGGAGACCTTGACAGTAACCAAATAGACGTTGTTGGAATCGGTGTCGGTGCGCACCTCAAAATCAGGTGCCGTAATAAATGTCAGAACGCCTGAATCGGAAATCGCGAATTTCGACCTATCGGCGTTGGCAGGACTATCCGTGGTAGAAATTGAATAGGAGAGAGCAGTTCCAGCGTCTGGATCTGTTGCCAGAACTGTTAATACTGCCGTGGTGTTTTCTGGAACAGTGGCGTTGGCGGGGCTGGAAAATGTGGTTGGTTCGTTGACATTGGTGACAGTGACAATGATATTCTGCGCGGTTGAATTGAATCCATCGGAAACCGTCACAGTGACAAGGTATGTGTTGTTGGAATCGTTATCGGAAGGCGATTCGAAATTGCGACCCGTGACAAATGCAAGGGCACCGGTATTTGAGATGGTGAACTTGCTGCCATCCAGATTTCCTCCGGTGTAGTTGGTGGAGATCGAGTAAATAAGAGTACCGGAGTTAGAATCGGTATCCGTTGCCGTCACCGTGAGAACGGCTGTTGTGTTCTCAGGAATACTTTTGGTGTTTGAGCTGGTAAATGTGGGCGCGACTTCATCGATATTGGCAACTGTCACCGTAATGTTTTGAATAACAAGATTGGTGCCATCGGAGACCTGCACCGATACAAGATAACTGTTATTGGTGTCGCTGTCGGAAGGCGCCTCAAAATTGGGTGCTGCCACGAATGTCAGAACGCCAGAACTGGAGACTGCAAACTTTGCCCCATCTACATTGTTACCGGTGTAGGTGCTGGGTATGGAGTACGTGAGTGTCGCGCCACCATCTGGATCCGTTGCTCGCACTGTTTGGACCGAAGTGGAGTTTTCGATCGTATTGGCGGTGGTCGCGCTTGTGAATGTTGGTGCTTCATTGACGTTGGTGACAGTGATGGTAAGGTTTTGTGTAACCGTGTTTATGCCATCTTTCACTTGAATGGCGACTAAATAGACGTTGTCGGCGTCATTATCTGTTGGTGCTTCATAATTAGGGGCGGCTTTAAATGATATAATTCCGGATCCTGTTATTGAAAATTTGCCTCCGTCTATATTCGTGCCCGTTTTACTGGCCTTGATTGAATAGGTAAGTGTCGAGCCTGGATCGCTATCGGTGGCTGTTGCGGATAGCACAGCGGTGGTATTTTCCGGAACAGATACCGTTGCCACTGATGTAAAAACAGGCGATGCAGGTGTCAGTCGGTCTTCTAATGTTTGCAGTTCTAGCCGCAACCTATTGGCAGATAATGTGTTGCGAGTGAAACGAGTGAGGGCATTGCCCCAAAATGGGAGCAATTGAGCGAGCTTCAGCATGGGACGATCCTCGTGGACTCGAGGCTTTCAGTTTTCTTTCAGGAATGATGGCACGGATGAGAAGAGAGTGCAATAGGCAAAAAATCATACGAGCCGGAAGATCCGATCGAATGGGGGCAATTTTTTATTAATGAAGAATGGTAAAGCTAAGAGTCTTAATTAAGCGGTGGTACGACCCATACTGTTTTGTTACTGTCATCCGGAATAGGCCCGGAAATGTAAGGATTCCGAATACCGGGCAATACCTGTACATCAAACACTTCTTCCACGCCACTGGCGAATTCCAGATGCCCTTCCTGCTTGCCAGTGCGCAAATCCACAATACCGACTCCGCATTTAAGTTCCTCACGGCGCTCTGCGATGGGAATCCCGCCAAAAACAGAGGTTTCACGGATGCGGCTGAGCCCAACCAACGCGTAAGATCCAATAAAAGCCAGACCGCGTGTGTAACCGGGGAATCGTGTCACTTCCTGCCATTTTCCAGTATCCGTATCGATGAGTGCCAAAGTTCCCCTTCCCGAATCGAGCACCCACAATCGCCCACCATGTAAACGGGGTGAGTGTGGCATGGCGAACCCCTGTGCGACCACGTTGCCGGACGGTACTTCTAGCACGCACCCAGTGGTGGCTTTGTCTGGCCGCCAACCTCCGGGCGTATTGGTTTGTGCCATTACGGTGACATATCTTGGTATTCCCTGATCAGTTGCCATACCGTTGAGATGGCAACGATCTTCAGCTGCTAAGGCTGAAATGAAAGGTGGCTTCCAGCGTGGGATAAAGTTGAATTCTTCGCTGATATGGGAAAGGCAGCTGAAGAGGGTGGTCACCTGCCATAAGCCTACAGGTCCAAATGCCAGTTCGTGGCCATGAACCTCACCCGTGAATCTGCTGGAACGGGTTAGAAAACAAGCATCGTGAGTACCGGGTTCTCCGACTTGCGGAGCCAAATCGGGCACGTTCAGCATCATCCAGACCTGACGTTTGCTACCGATTGCCAAACGGTTATTCGCAACGGCTATACCCATGGCTTGTTCAAACTGGTTAATCGAGAACCGAATCGTGCCCGCATGGGTTCCCACAGCCACCAGTTGACCTGCTTGATACGTGCTAATGAGGATTGAAGCGTTGAGCGATTCCAGCAGGCTGGGGAGGTTGCCTGAATGGTTGAATCGGGCTTCGGTCAAATTGGGCTTGGTGGTTTCTGCCATGGTAGTACACCCTTGAAACAATGATCGCTTAGTCGACTGAAATTCAGCAATATCAGGTGGCGAACGATAGTGCCCAACACCATCAGCGCAATGATGGATATACTATGAAATTAAGAAGTTGGATCGACTAAACACAATTCAGTTACAGGTTCCATTCATGTCTAGTATCGACCCGGTTGTCGTTGCCTTGCAGGCCGTCAAGTCGCATCCGGATTCCCCTGATGCATTCAACGATTTGGGTATTGCTTATGGCCGTTCCGGGCGAATTGTCGAAGCTGAGCAAGCCTTGAGGCAAGCCGTTTCTTTGCGCCCTGAACATGCCAATGGTTGGCATAATCTCGGCAATGTTTTGAAAATGCTTAAACGGATCGACGAAGCTGAGCGCGCTTATCTGGTATCTGTGGCGCTTGCTCCCAACGACGCCGAGTTGCACCTTTCGCTGGGGCTTTTTTGGCGCATGTGCGGCCGAACGATGCAGGCTATGGCAGCACTGGCCAATTCCGTCAGACTGTCGCCGCAATGTTTGGATGCGCTCATCGGTTTAGGGGGCATTCTTTCCGATCTGAACCGGCCAGCAGAAGCCTTGCCCTACTTGGAAGCGGCGGCACGCTTGGACCCGGACCGCTCTCAATTGCAAATGGATCTAGGTTTTGCATACCGTCAGTTGGATCGGGATAATGAAGCTGAGCAGGCGTTTGCCGCTGCCGTGCGACTGGCTCCTCAAGCTTCAGACAGTCATGCCAATCTGGCCAGCTTGTTTGTAGAGCAGGGTCGATTTGACGAAGCTTTGCGATGTGCTCGTACCGCCACAAAGCTTAGTGGCAACAGCCGGCTTCATGTTCTTTCGGCCACCATGATGCCGGTAATCTGCGACTCTGTCGAAGCTATCGAAACAGCCCGCCACCGGTTTGATGGTGAAACACGTGAAATGCTGGATGCTGGCATCCGGATGGATCCAACTTCATATCCAGTTCCCAACCATTTTTATCTGGCCTATCACGGCCTCGACGACCGCGCGCTCATGGAGCGTGCCGCGGCTCTTTCAGATGGTCCGCGTGCCAACCGGATTGAATATGCCAGCCCCCCGGCTCGAGACCGAATCCGAGTGGGTATCGCATCCAAATTGTTCAAGGCGCACACCATCGGACAGCTCAACCGAGGCTTGATTTCACGGATCAACCGTAAGGAATTTGAAATTGTTGTCGTCATGATCGGAGGCTTGACCGACTCGATTTCCACGGAGATTGCTCGTTATGCGGACCAGGTGATCAATGTCATGCCACCAGTTCCTGCCGCCATGAAGGCATTGGCTGACGCCCAATTCGATATTCTGTTTTATCCGGAAATCGGCATGGATCCGCTCACTTACACGCTGGCTCACAGCCGTCTGGCGCCTGTTCAGGCCATGACGTGGGGGCATCCTGAGACATCGGGCCTGCGCACTATACACTATTTTCTGTCCACTAATGACCTAGATCCTCCCGGAAATGATAAATACTATACGGAGCGTCTGCATCGTCTTCCATGTTTAGGCACGTGGTATGAGAGGCCTGTTCCTCCAACCAATGCCCGTCGCGAGGAGTTTGGGCTGCCAACATCGGGTATTCTGTTTGGCTGCCCGCAGTCGCTGTTCAAATTCCATCCGGATTTCGATTCCGTTTTGAAGCGGATTCTAGAAGAGGTGCCGGGAAGCTATCTGGTTCTTCTGGAAGGTACCAAGCCACACTGGCGTGAGTTGTTGCAAGCACGTTTTCAACGAACGCTGGGTCTGCTCGCGGAACGTGTGGTATGGGTTGGGCGTTGCCCGCGTGATGCGTTCCTGCGCCTGAACGCCTGCTGCGACATCATGCTGGATCCCCTTCATTTTGGAGGAGGAAACACCACCTACGAGGCACTGTCGCTTGGTAAGCCTGTGGTCACTTGGCCTTCGCAGTTCCTACGGGGCAGGTTGAGTCTGGCCATGTACCGGCAGATGGGTTATCTCGAAATGGTCACGGATAGCGCGGAGGCGTTTGGAACTATGGCGGTTCGGTTGGCGCGCGATGCCGAATTCCGTAACCACGCCTCAATGACAATCCGTGAGAAATCCGCCGTTTTGTTCCGCGACGATGAAGCGGTTCGTGGCGTGGAACAGTTTTTCCGGGAAGCTGCCGGCCGGCAGGTCTGATCCATTTATTTGTTTTCAGGCAGTCGGGCATCTTTCTGAAATTGGGCCCACTGCGACTCCCACAATGTGGCAAGTTTGTCAGCTTCGTTTGGACGTGTAGCCGCCAGATTGGTTGTTTCGGCGCGGTCGTGGGCCAAGTCGTAAAGCTCCCATGGTTGCCCTTTCGCGCGCACAAGTTTCAAATTGCCTTGGCTAACCGCAGCGTTGCCTTCATGCAGCCACCATAGTGCGGTATTCCGCGCCACTTCTGATTCATTCCTGAGCGCGGGGAGCAGGTTCACGCCGGGCTGCTGAGGCTGCCCGGGTTTCAATGGGTGCGGTTCGATTCCTGCCGCGGCCAACACTGTTGGAACAATGTCAACCAGGTGCGCAGGTGTTCTGTTCCAGCTTCCTTTTGCAGACAAGCCTTTGGGCCAACGGACGACGCACGAGGTGGCGATTCCACCTTCATGGACCCACGTCTTGTGCTTACGAAAAGGCGTGTTGGCCACGGTAGACCAACCTGGCCCTAGGCACAGGTACGAGGCGGCTGATCCGGGAGGAGCAGCAGGATCGTGCCCATCGCCCCTGACCATGATCTCGGCACTGGCTCCGTTGTCAGAAAGAAAGACGACAAGGGTGTTATCGAGAGCTTTCATAGATTTGATAGTGTTGATGATGCGTCCGACTTGGGAGTCGAGAATCTCTACCATGGCGGCATGAACTGCCATTTTGTCGGCCTGAAAGGCTTTCTGTTTGTCGGTAAGGGTGTCCCATGGCAATGGCAGGTTGATTTCTCCAGCACCCAATTTCTCAAGTGCTTTGGGAAATGGATAAGGTGGCCCCTGATTGCGTTCCACAAGCGAAATCTCACCCGCCAAAACATTGAATGCCTTCTGTTTTGTCCATCGCGCCTGACGCGCCTTTTCCCATCCGTCTAGGTACCGCTGACGATGGCGTGTTACCGCATCGGCGGGAGCCATCAGCGGGAAATGAGGCGCGGTGAAGGCCACGTAGGAAAAGAATGGTGAGTCTTGATGGTGTTTAGCATGGTCGCCTAGGCACTTGATGGCATGATTGGCAATGGTTTCTGTTACGTATTCCGGTTTAGCCGGATCGACAGGAGGTAGTTTCCGGTCGTCTTCAAAGTGGTTGCGGGGCGAGAAGTAATGATCGTGATCTTCAAGGCTGTAGGATCTGTCGAAACCAGATGGAAGCCGGAGGCCATCGACATGCCACTTTCCGGAGTGGTAGCTGCGGTAACCTGCTGGCTTGAGCATAGCGGGAAGTAGGGGTGCCCAGTCGGGTCTTTTCCCTTGCCCTCCTGAAGGTGTGACACCCGGTACGGTATCGCGGCGGATCTGCTGGGCATAGTAACCTGTCAGCAAGGCGGAACGAGACGGCCAGCAACGTGCCGTGTTGTACATCCGGCTCATGCGGATACCGGATGCAGCCAAGGCATCGAGGTGAGGCGTGGGAATTTCGCCGCCATAGCAGCCTAAATCCGAAAACCCGAGGTCATCAGCCAAAATGACCAATACATTCGGCTTGGCTGAAGGATCAGCAGCCAAGACAAGCATGGCGAACAGACTGGTCAGCATTGGCTCGCATCCCCGTTAATGACAAAAAAGGGAATGGACCTCTTGGATCCATTCCCTGCAATTCAGACGATAATAATATTACTTGCCTTTGTGCAGGTTGTGGCAGCCCTTGCAGTCCGTGCCAACCTTGAATCCGCCCTTTTCGCCAGCTTCAGCTTCCTTGAGGATGGAGGCGGTGCGGGTCTTCCATGCTTCTGCGTCACCCTTCTTGGGGGTGTTTTCCCACAGACCCTTCACGAGTGCAACCAGTTCCTTCTTTTCTTCGTCGGTACCTTCGCCCTTGTTGACCTTGCCAACAAGCTTGGGGTACTTCTTCATGATTTCCTTGATGGTCCACTTGGGCTTGCTGTCCTGAGCCTGTGCGCTCCAAGAAAGAACGGCCAGACCCAAAGCCATAACACTCAATACTGCCCACTTCTTCATGTGCGAAAACTCCAAATTCCGATGGCCCCGTCAGACATTCACGCGACCGCGCAACGCATGGGGAATAGATAATCTAATCACGTTTTCTGCGAAAACAATCAATTCCTTCAATCTTCATTTGTTTCCGCAAGCGATTGCACAGCCAGTTCCTTACAGGTTAAACTGGCAATCCCACCTACCGAGACACTATTATGCAGCTTTTTTACACACTTATGCTGGTTTCCTGCCAAACGGCATATCCGCAGGTAACCCATGCCATGCCTGCAGCGGTTGCTATCGGAAGCCGTTCCGAAGTGGAAATTTTTGCCAGTCCGGGCAATTTGGGTAATACGAGGCAGGTGGTTTTTCAAGGCGAAGGCTTGAGCGCGGAAGTCCTACCAACTGATCCCAAGCTGAAACCGAAACCTGGCACTGTGCGCCTCAAAGTGACGGTTGATGCCAAAGCCACGCCCGGACCGCGCGAATTTCGCATGGTGACCTCCGAAGGCGTTTCCACGGTCGGCCAACTGCTGGTGGTGGATGCTCCTGTGCAGCTGGAATCTCCCGGCGTTCACGGCACACCGGACAAGGCCCATCCTCTCAAGGTGGGTACCGTCGTTTGCGGTCAGGTCGCGGTGCGAGAAGAAGTCGATGCCTACAGGATCGACCTTCGCTCCGGACAGGAAGTTACCTTTGCCGTGACCTCCTTCCGTTTTTTCTTTAAGCGCCACAATCAAACAGCTCCCATTGATCCGGTGCTGACGCTCCTCGATTCCACTGGCCGTGAGGTTGCCGGTGCCGATGACGTTGCCTTGGCTGATCCGATCCTGCGTTTTGTGTGCACCAAGGCGGGAACCTACACATTAATTGTCCGCGATGTTGATTATGCAGGCATGACCAACGCCCCGTACATTCTGGAAGCGCGCGAAGGGCCGTGGGTCCGCGTTCCATCGGTTGCTGCGGCACCACTGGTAGCTACCAGCACACTAGCCGCCAATGGCTGGGGCATTCCATCAGGGCCGTTGCCTTGTGATGGACTGGGGCCTGTTTCAGCACCCTGTATCAGCCTTGCACGATTTCATGTGCCGGATGGCCCATCGGCACGCTGGACCAATCCAGTAGCCGTTTGGCGTACTGGCTTGAACATTGTTTCGGAGAAGTCTGCCAATCCCATCAAGCCGGGTGTTTGTGTGGTGGGGCGCTTGGCCAAGCCTGGTGAAATCGATATTTATAAAATCGAGCTGGCCAAGGGGCAGTCAATTAGCGCGCAGGTTCATTCCCGCAAACTGGGCACACCACTGGATGCGCACCTAAGCATCATTGGCAGCGCGGGAAAACCAGTCGCATCTAACGATGACGCCTCCACAAGCAGCAAAGACTCGGGACTAACCTACACGGCAACAACTGCTGGTACTTATGAGATTCGCCTGCGTGATCTATTGGGCCGCGGCGGCGATGATTTCGTTTATGCCCTTGAGATTGATGCGGTAACACCCGGTTTCACAGTAACCTGCGACGATGACAAAGCGGGCGTTCTGCCCGGGGGTGCCGCACCGTGGTTTGTACGGGTCACGCGCACAGGGGGCTTTACCGGGCCTGTTGTTGTGCGCGCTGAAGGGCTGGCACCCGGCCTTTTTGCAGAACCGTGCACTATTCAGGGAAACCAAAAAGATGGCCTGATACTGCTGCGTGCCAAACCCGGCGCGGTTCCAGCAGCTTCAGCGGTAAGGTTGATCGCCACTGGAGAGGGGGTACCAAAAACAGTGGCGGTAACTCCGCTTACCGACCTGACCATGCCAGGGGGAGGACGGAATACTTGGCCAGTTAACTTCCAAGTGGCAGCCATCACGCCCGATGGCGACATCGATAACGTATCGGTAACCCCTGCCTCCATTCGCCTGAAGCCGGGGCAAAGCCAAACGTTGAATGTGTCTGTCAAACGCGCATCGCGATATACGGGGCGTATTTCTTTGGACATGAAACTTCAGCACCTAGGGGCGCAATTTGGAAATCCCCTGCCAATGGGCGTCACCGTCGATGAAAATGCCAGCAAGCTGGTTCTGTCCGAAACGGGTACCAGCGGCACTATTGTTCTGAAAGCAGCCGCAGATGCTCCAGCATCTACCACCACATTGGCGGCACATGCCAATGTGTCGATCAGTTTCACCATCAAGCGCGCTTATTCCAGCGCCCCATTTATTCTGACGGTGGAGAAGTAGGCCCGTTCCACATGGTTGCTGCGGGAGCCTCGAGAAACAGCTCGTGGGCAATTTGTTCAACATAGTATCTCAAAAATGCGATCCGTGGTTTTGCTAGTTCCCTTGCCGCGGCGGAATGGAATGTATCGGGCAGGCGAAATAGCTTGCGTGCCAAGTGGTCGAGACTGTATCGGCGGTCGTCCAGTTGGCGGGCAACAGCAAATGGATCTTCTGGATGGAACAGAGCTGCCTCCATTTCAACGCCTGTGGCGATGCAACGGGCAAGACCAATGGCACCCAAGGCATCCAGCCTGTCGGCATCCTGAAGCAGCGCGGCTTCTGGCGTGGTGGGAACCTTTCCCGCGGACCATCCGTGCTGGCTGATGCAGGAAGCCACGCTTTGTGCGGTTGTCTCATCGATACCCAATGAAATGAGCAGATCGCTGGCAGCGATAGCACAGTCGTGTCCAGACAATGGGGAGCGTTCATGATGCTTGGGATGGTTGACCAATTCATGAAGGACTGCCGAAGCCAGCAACACGGTTCGGTTGCAAGACTCGCTATCGGCCAGCCGGGAGGCCAACCGGGTTACGCGTTCAACATGTCCAAAGTCGTGGCCAGCATTGCGCCCATCACATGCTTGACGGGCAGCATGAATCAAAGCGCTAGTTATCGGTTCGGACCATCCAATCCCCGAAAGCATGGTTTCATTCCACCCAAGCCAGTGTCGTACCCATACTGCTTTATATGATCAGTGCATGAACCAAGCTGTCGATTCACCGTGGATGGGCCGATTGTTGCTGATGGCTGCAGCCATGCTTTGGAGCCTTTCTGGGGCCTTTAGCAAATTGCTCAGCCAGCCGTGCGATTGGTGGCCGGGTCCGGCGCTGCACGATCCGCCGCTGGCTCCCCTTGCTGTGGCTTTTTGGCGTGTATTTCTGGGTGGTGTGGTGCTGACGGCATTCCTTCCAGGAACCAATCGCTGGCCCCAGTGGCGTCAGGTGCCGGTGGCATTATCGTTTGCCTTCATGAATGCCACATTTGTGGGAGCCTTGGTGCTGGGACCAGCGGCTACAGCCACGCTGCTTCAATATTCTGCGCCGTTCTGGATCATTCTTGTTGGTCCATGGCTGTTGCGGGAGGCAGTGACACGCAGCGCTCTGATAGGGCTGGCGATTGCGTTGCCGGGTGTTGCTATTCTTGTGTGGGGCAGTTGGGGGGAGGAGAGGGCGCTTCCTGCTTTCTTGGCCTTGGCCAGCGGGTTTGGATTTGCCGGTGTGCTTGTGGGGCTCCGTTATTTACGTGATCTTCCCGAATCGCTGATTACCAAGGTGAATCTTCTGGTGGCGTCAGTGGTTCTTGTGCCGGTGGTGGTTTTCCTGCCACTGCCAACCTATTCGCAATTGGCAACATTGATGCTTTTTGGTGTTGTCCAGATGGCTATTCCGTACCTGATGGCGGCGAGAGGCCTGAAGTCGGTCACAGCAGGCGAGGCCGGGCTCATCACCTTAATAGAGCCTGTGGCGTCTCCTTTGTGGGCGTATATGGTGTCGCCGGCAACAGAGACCCCCACGTGGACCACCCTTATGGGAGGCGTGTTCATTGTCGCGGCCTTGGCGGCGCATGCTATTTTTTCTAGAGACCGATAAGCGATTGTTCCCGCGTTTTATTTTGTTGTCATATGCATCTCGCCGATCCAATCGTTCCCCGGAGGATGCGCCTCAAGGCCGGCGCACCTTTCAATGAATAATCGCGCAAGGTGATCTTCTCCAGTTTCCGCGATGACACTGGCATAACAAAGCCGCGATTCTTTGAACTGTTTGGCAATGTAATGATTCCAACCTTGCGTCGTCAGTTCGATCTTGCGGAGTAACCGGGCGGAAATTTGGCCGGATTGTCCTATCAGTTCATGCACCATAATGGCGTTGGATTTGCCTTTGACAGCAACAAGGTCGATCGGCCGGGTTTCAATGCCGCTCCCCGCGGCGATCTTTGTTGACTCAGATATCATAATTGTTGTGCCATACTGTTTGTTGGCGCCTTCAAGCCTGCTGGCAAGGTTCACGGTGTCTCCCATGGCGGTGTAATTCATGCGGTCTTCACTGCCTACGTTGCCGACAAGAGCAATACCGGTATGAATACCGATGCGCGCGCGAATGGCTGGAAGTCCCGACTCGGCGGAACGGGAGTTAATCTGGTCGATGGCTTGAACGCAATCCAGTGCGGCAAGGCACGCAAGCAACGCGTGGTCTTGCTGAGGCAGAGGGGCGTTCCAAAACGCCATCACTGAGTCACCGATAAATTTATCGACGTTTCCACGGCGTAGTTGAATAGCCCGGGCGAAAGACGCCAAGAAATCACTGGTCAAACTTAGCATCTGATTGGGAAGAAGCGTCTCGCAAATCGATGTGAACCCTTCGATATCAGAAAAGAAAAGCGTTAAATCAAGTCTTTCAACGAATAACTGGGCTTCGCGGCGGGTCCGGATCATTTGGTCGACCAGCTCGTGGGGACTGTACCGTCGCAGTGTGATTAGTCCGGCCTTCAGAATTTCGATGCCACGACTCAATTCCGCGATTTCACGTATATTGGTATCAATCGAGCCTGATGGGCGAATATCGCCTTGGCAAATAGCGGCAATATCGACGGCGAGCGCCTCCATTGGTTTAGCCATGCGACCAGCCAACTTCCAACCAATAGCACCACCTACCAGCAAAATGAAGGTTATGATAGCTCCCTGCATTTTCACATGGAGATGCGTGTTAGCCAGCAACAAGTTCTGTTTTGCCATCGTTACGATCAAACAGTCTGGTTTGTCATCAGTGAGCGCGCTTTTGATCACGCAATCCCACGCGCTTCCGTCGTCATTCCGGATCGATATGAATTTGACGTCAGTCATGTTGAATAAATCTTCATCTGTCTTTGAGGAGGCAGTCAATACTTTTTCAATAGCACGAACCCGGCTGTCGGGGTGCTCTGCGGGAGTGAAAATCAATCGGGATTCATCAATGATTGGCGCTTTAACATTCGATGTGCCACCGAGAATAGAGATCTTTCCAAACCGGTTTCGCTCGGCAATAATAACGCATCCATCATATCCAATTAAACTACTTTGTTTTGCGAGTAGCTCATGAAAAAACTGTATGCTGATATTGATAGAGGCAAGACCCATAGGTGAACCATCTACATTTTTCAGCATGAAAAGGTAACTGAAAATATGGCTAACGCTTCCAGCAGGTCCTTCGTTAATCTGCCGCATATCGCTCCATCCGCGAAGCATGGAGGCCCTTGCGGCTTGGTAGATTTTGCCTTCGCGTGGATCGGACACTTCAATAGGGGTGAAAACGAGCTTGTTCGAAAATATGTCACCTAAGTAGGAGGTTGATTGGAATTTTCCGGAAGCTGGGTTTTTTTTCGATATCTGAGTGATGACTTGTTCCGCCTTTTTCATGATAAGCACGCTCGTGCCTGTCAGTTCGTCGATAAACTCCATGGAATTAATGAATGGTTGGTCCATTACAAACCCGTAGCTCAGTTGGGATAATTTTTCTTCCGTGGGAAAGTGTTTGAGCAGTTTGTTCCCACTCATGCTGATTGAGTCGCCGATAGATTGGATATTGGTAAGGAACGTCTCCACGGTGTTGTTGGTGTCGAGTGCCAAAAGCGATAGTATCTGTTTTCCCTTCCCGCTGGCTTCATTTGATTCCACCCAGAAACCGAACAGGGCTATGGTGCCACCGGTGACAATGACCAGAAAAACAAACAGGCTCAAGATGTAAGTCCTGAGCCGTAGAATTGTCGGGAAAAAGGCGGGTTTTAATTTAGCTTTGGCATGGTCCATGGAAAAGTCACCTGCTGAAATTATCAGGTTTTGTGTGGGTCATCCAATGCCAGTTCAGGCAGCAACCATCCAACCACCACGGACGCCAGAAACGGTACCCCTGCCCAGAAAAGCGCCTCGCGCATGTCATTGACTGGCAGGTAAATAAGCAACACTGTGCCCGCAGCAGCAGCAAGCCTACCAAAATTGTAGCAGAAGCCCGCTCCTGTTGTCCGCAACAAGGTCGGGAATAATGGAGGCAGATACATGGTGAAAAGCCCGAACATGCCTTGGCCTAGTCCCATAGGAATCAGCCACCATGTCATTTCAGCAGAACTTCTTACGACTCCGTAAGCACTGAACAATGATAATGCGTAATAAATACCAATCGACAGTATGGCCTTGCGGTATCCGATGATCCGTGCCATTGCTCCGGCCATGAAGTTACCGGCAATACTGGAGCCCATCAAAACCGCGAATGAAAACGATTTGCGCTGTTGAACTTCTGAATTGATGGCTACGGTATCTGTTTGGCCTTGCTCCTTCATTTCAATTTTGGCCAAGGTTCCAATCTGCTGCAGAGACCAGAAGGTGAAAGCCCAGTGTCCAGATAGTGACAAACCACACACAATCAGGGTCACCACGGTTGTGCGACGCAACGAAGGGCCGAACAGGTCGCTGATGCGCGCTGGTTCACGCTCGGAGGCGTTGGCCCAAACTTCTGGTTCGGGAACGGCTTTGCGGATCCAGAGCACCAGAAATGCGGGGAGAACTCCCACCAAGAAAATATAATTGTGTGGCAGGCCGGCCATCAACCAGCCGGCAACAGTGGCTAGCAGCACTCCGATATTGACGGCGCTTTGGAGCACGGCGGCCATCCATGGTCGCCACCTCGCAGGCCATGTTTCCGACAAAAGGGATGCTCCAACCGCCCATTCGCCTCCGATTCCAAGAGCCGCGAGAAACCTGCAGATCATCAGTTGCCACCAGGTTTGGGCAAAAAACGATAAGCCGGTGAACAGAGCATAGGTCAAAATGGTGAGCATCAGCGCGCGGCTACGGCCCAAACGGTCGCCCACCACACCGAAGAAGGCACCGCCCACAGCCCAACCCACAAGAAACGATGCCTGAATGAACCCTGCTTTTTCCTTGACCTCAAAGCTGTCTTCAGCCACGCCCCCCAGAAGCAGTGCCACAAAAGGCACGGCTACAAGGGTATAAAGGTGCATGTCCAAGCCGTCGAACATCCAGCCAAGCCATGCAGCGATACCGCTTTTAATACGGGTCGCATCGAGAGGTTGTTCCGACATGGGGGGTCTCAAGTGTAGTGCGCGCCGCGTGCTTCCACGTACACGGCATAAACCGACTGGCTGGCAGTCATGTAAAGCTTGTTTCGCCTTGGGCCGCCAAAGCAAACATTGCTGCAGATCTCTGGAAGGCGAATCTGGCCAATGCGTACGCCGTCTGGCGCAAATACATGCACGCCATCGTAACCAGCACCCACCCAGCCGGCGCTCGCCCAGACATTACCGTCGGTATCGCAACGAATGCCGTCAGCCATGCCCGCTACCTTCTTGCCATCCAGTTCCATGGCCATCGAAGTGAATTCAGAGGCTTTACCAAGAGTTGTTTCGCTGTTCACTTGATACTTGAGGATGTTCTTCGGTGCCTTAGGATAATGAGACGACCCGGTATCCGCCACGTAGAGCGTTTTCAGGTCTGGTGAAAAACAGAGCCCGTTCGGTTTGAATACTTCATCGGTAACCATGTGCACGGTTCCGGTCTTGGAATCGATACGGTACACGGCTTCTTTCAATTCAAGTGGGCCTTTCTGGCCTTCGTAATCTCCAAGTGAGCCATAACCCGGATCTGTAAACCAAATATCGCCGGTTACCGGATGAACGACAGCATCGTTGGGTGCATTGAAACGCTTGCCGTTGAACTCCTTGGCCAGCACCGTGAACGTGCCATCGTATTCGTAACGCACAACACGCCGGTTGCCGTGTTCGCAAGAAATCTGGCGGCCTTGGCCATCAAACGTGTTGCCATTGCTGAAGCCAGCTGGCTTTCGCAAGACGCTGACATGGCCATCTTCGTCGAGGAGGCGCATCTGCCGATCGTTGGGTATGTCGCTCCACATGAGGTAGCGCCCTACGCCGTTCCAGGCTGGGCCTTCTGCCCAAAGAAACCCGGTGGCAACCCGCTGGATGGGGGCATTACCAATCGCATATTTCTTGAAACGGGGATCGAGGGTCAAAATGTCGGGGTCTGGGTATCGGACAGGGGAAGCATTCGGCCCGAAGTCCCGAGGTGCCGTTTGGGCACGTAAGGCAAGCGCGCCAACAGAGCCGGCGGCTAAGGACATGAGCGCACGGCGATCCATGTTTAGGGGGAGAGTCATGATCGGAATCCTCACGGTGGTGGGCTAGGATCAAGAATAGAAAATCACGGGCACAATTCAAGTCGATGCAAGCCGGTGCCGCTATTTATTCATACGATGACATTGCTTGCATTGTTTCACGCTGGAGGTGCGCCAAGATGCTCTATGCCGTTGAAATAAATATCAACCTGAACGAAACCATCGGCAGGGTGCTGGTGGGTGTCATTCTGTTCGGCTGCACCACCGTGTTGTCTCTTCTGATTGGCAAATGGTGGGGGCATTATCAGGCCCAAAAGCAACTGGATGCTCTGCATTTCTTTGATATTGTCAATGTTGGGTTCAATCTTCTGAACGATGGATCGCTGCGTATTCGCACCATTTTCGAAACCAACCTAGACCAGATCTACCGCAATAAGATCCAGATTGAAACGCTTAAAAAGCTCGCCAAAAAAACCACCGCCGATCATCCCCTCATCGACATCCCCGCGGACGATGCTTGGTATTACCTCAATTTTCTACTCAATGCTTTGGCTGAAAAATTCACGGAAGGTAACGCCCGGGAGGCGTGCGGGTTGCCGGTTACCAAAACACGCTTCAGCCTTTTCCTCACATGCGAGAAGGTTGGAGCCGACAGACTCCACAAAATTCGCGCCATGCTTGTAAGGCAAGATTTGCTCGAAAACTTCCCTTACAACGACACGCTTCCAGCCCTGGAGAAGGAATATCACAAAGACAGGATTCTGACCCTGCGGAGTGCAGCCAAGGCTTACCGCACCAAACCGTACCTATTCCTGCCTTTTGAAATCGTACTTTAATTGCCTGTATCAATAAGGTCTGTCACGAACATGTGTCCGGGGGCATGGGTGATGGCCATGTCGATTCCGGCTTCCGCAATGGCTGCCTGAGGTGTCACTCCGCATGCCCAAAAAACCGGGATCTCCCCGGGGCGCACGGATACTGCTTCACCGTAATCCGGATGTTCCAAGGAAACGATGCCAATGGTGGCCGGGTTGCCAACGTGGACTGGCCCGCCATGGCTCCTAGGAAATGCGGCGGATAAACGGGTAGCCACTTCTGCCTGTGATGGAGTCATGGGGCGCATGGAAACAACCAATGGACCGCGAAACCGACCAGCCGGGGTGGTGGGTATGTTGGTGCGGTACATGGGCACGTTGCGGCCCTCCTCGACATGGCGTGGAATTATTCCCGCAGCGGCGAGTGCATGGTCGAAGGTGAAGCTGCAGCCTAGCAGGAATCCGACCGAATCTGGTTGCCATAAATTAAAAATGTCTGTGGTTTCTGTGAATGATTGGCCGGATCGATACACACGGTAAAGTGGTAGATCGCAGCGCAGGTCGGCGCCGGGTGCCACGCGCAGAGGTTCCGGATCTCCAGCATCGGTTACGTCTAGAATCGGGCACGGTTTTGGATTGCGTTGACAAAACAGAAAGAATTCAAACGCGCAATCCCTTGGAAGTACCACCAGATTGGCTTGGGCGTATCCGGGAGCCACACCGGCTGTTGGTTTGCTCCACAGCCCGGTACGGGCACGTTCGCGCAGCGCTTTTCCCGTTGAAGGAATAGTCACCTAAGAGCCTCCACGATTTGGCAGTACACGCGGGCGTGGTGGTACCAAGCCAGACCGTCGACCGTTGCCAGCCGCCGGCCGGTGACACCATCAACAAGCGGGCCTTCCCGTGCCATCAGTTCGAGAATATCGGATTCTTCACGCACGCCGGGAAGTGGAGGAATTCCCGCCAGCTTGCGCCAAAGGCCTGCAAGGGCCCAAGCGCCCCAGTTGCTGACGCCAGCCACAATGGTGTGTTGCGTTGCCACGCGGCAAGCAATGCGCCCGCCTTGCGGGATGTTCTGGTGGATTACATCCCAACCGATGGTTCCCATACCAATTTCATTGCCACCATCACCAATGCCTATTGTGGGCACATCAGCTTTTTCAAAAAGAAAGTGTGCCGGGCGAACATGCCCTGTCACATCGAGGCCTCGCATGGACAGGCAGCGTTCGCGTGCTTCAGGAGGAGCGGCCTTGCGGAATTCTGGCAGCAAGTTCTCGAACTCGCTGCCGGCCCATGTGCTGAAAGTAGATTCTGAATGTGTTGGACCAACCCGTTCAACAGCTACCAGATGCGTGAATTTCCCGACCCTGCGTCGCATAGCTCCTTCAAAATCTCCCTGTGGCAAACCCGCCATATCCACAACCGTGACTGAATCTTTGAGGCGCAGATGTGTTATGGCGACAGCCAAGGCTCGTGCTGAAGATCCCTCCGATGCAAGGATTGCCCTGCCACCGGCAGCAACGGCAGAGCGCGCCAGGGCGATGGCGCCGGGCGGTCCATCCGTTTCACCTGTACCGGGTGGATCGGCAGCCAAAATCGGGAATCCTGTGACAATCAGCAGGCAAGGGGAAGAAGATTGGGCAAGTAACGATCCTGCTTGGCACAGATGGCCGCTGGAGTTTGTCAACAGGTTGCGGCCCGGAACGCGGGCCAAACCCCGGCCACCCGCGTCCACGCCAATGATTCCTTCCAGAATGGTTCCCAACTTTTGGGCTGCCTCGGTCATAAGAGCCCTCCGCGTTCCACCAGCATTCCGGCATGTTTGTGCCAAGCCTGCGGAACTCTGGCGGTGATAACGACCTGCTCTGGACGAGTGGGATGAGGCAGTTCCAGTGCCAAAGCATGTAGGCCTATGGAGTATTGCTGCCATGGTGCTTCGTGGCCTTCTCCATACCTGTCGTCCCCGGCAATGGGCCATCCGCGTACTGCCAGCTGCACCCGGATCTGGTGTGTCCGGCCCGTGGTTGGACGCACTTCCAGAAGCGATAAACCGTGGTGTCTGGCCATTACCCGGTAGGTGAGCGCAGCCCGTTTGGGGTCGGGATCGCCCCGGTGTGCTAGGCGTGTTCTTCTGACACCTGTCACCGCTCCCTCGGTAACAAGATCGTCGATCAGTTCGGCGCCATCGTTGGGTGGTTCGCCCGTTACCACCGCCAGATAGGTTTTGAGCGCTTTACCCAACCGCCAAGAGTCGGCAATGCGCGATGCTGCTTTTCCAGTGCGGGCAAAGAGCAAAACCCCGCTGGTAGGTCGATCCAGTCGGTGGACAACACCCAGATAAACATTCCCGGGTTTGGCATGGCGCAATTTCAGGAAAGCGCAGGCCCAATCGGCAGCAGTGTTGGCTGAAGCGGGAGGGGCGGTTGGCATACCCGCGGGTTTGTCGATGGCCAGAAGGTGATTGTCTTCCAGCAGAATTGTCGGGGAGTCAAGCATGAACAATGGCCATCCAGAGTTTGGCATCGGACCGTGTAGGGAAGCAGTGTCTGTGGTACTATAAGGGAATGAATGAAATAGAAGCAGTTTCCACGCATCAACCATCCGTCACTTACCACGGCGCCGCGCGCATGGTGACTGGCACCATGCATTTGGTCCATGCAGCAGGTAAGCGCATTCTGCTGGACTGTGGCAGTATTTCAGGCGGAAGCCGGGATCAGGATCCGTTCGACCTGCCTTTCCCGTTCGATCCTGCCGAAATCGACGCTGTTGTTCTGACACATTGCCACCAAGACCATTGCGGCCGCTTGGCGTCTTTGGTGATGCAGGGTTTTGATGGCCCCATTTATACAACGCAGCCCAGCCGCGACATTCTGGAAGTGCTGTTGTTCGATACAGCACGTATCCGCGAGCAGGAATTGATGATGCGGGGCCGCAAACATCATGGCGGCCCGCGTCCGAAAGTTCGCTTTGGCACAGCAGAAGCGCACCACACGCTCGATCTTGTCGAGGTCACCCCGCTTGGCAAGCCAGTGGTTATTGATGGCGACATAGAACTGACACTGCTTGAAGCGGGCCATATTCTTGGTTCGGCCATGGTTCATTTGGCTTGGCAAGAACTTGGGCGAACTTGGCGGTTGACCTTTACAGGCGACTTGGGCCGCAGTGGCTTTCCATTCCAGCATCCGCATGTGGCACTTCCCCCGGCTGATTTGCTGCTGTGCGAAAGTACTTACGGTGGCGAAGCGCACGACACAGCCGAAATGATGGCACAAAACATGGCGCGTGCCATCCGCCGCGCAGCATCAGAGGGTGGCAAGATCCTGATCCCCGCCTTCAGCCTTGGGCGTACGCACATCATTCTTCACTACCTGCGCAAGTGGATGAATCAGGGGGTGATTCCCAATTTGCCGATCCACGTAGACAGCCCACTTGGTCGCAAACTTCACAAGGTGTTTTTGCGTTATCCAGGAGAGTTCTCCGAGAAGTACCGCGACGACTTGGAAGTCGACTGGCTCGAAGGCCGCGATGATGCCACAGATGTTTCGTTCCGTGAGGGTGCGCGCATTATTGTGGCCTCCGGCGGAATGCTAGAAGGTGGACGCATTCTGCATCATCTACGTTTTCACATCGATGATCCACGCGCCACGCTGCTGCTGGTGAGTTACCAAGCGCCCGGCACGCTGGGCGAACAGATCCTTGAAAAGGGCGACTCGGTCCGTTTCAATGGCCGCCGATGGAACAAGTGGATCGATGTTGTTCAGGTCCGAGGCTTTTCTGGGCATGCTGACCACAAAGATCTTCTTGCAGCGATAGAACCGTTGGCTGGAAATGTGCGCCAGATTCGTTTGGTGCACGGTGAGCCAGACCGAGCTGAAGCCTTGGCTAAAGCGTTGGTTGCCCGCGGATTCAACGATGTCCGCTTACCAGAAATGCATGAGACAACACAACTGTCATGAACCCTCCCGCCTGGCCACCTCCTGTCCGACGCAGGCTCTGGCTGATGCGTCATGGCAGCGTGGCTTATTTCGGGCCGGGTTCTACTACTTCTTTCGGCGACGCCGTACTCACCGAACAAGGGTGCCATCAGGCGGATGGTGCTAGGGAATTTCTTTCCAACCGATCGATCGACCTCGTGATCACGAGTGGATTGCCAAGGGCCATGCAAACCGCCAGCCGCGTGAGGCCGGGCCAGCAGGCTACAACTGATACCCGTTGGCGTGAAATTGAACCCGGCCAGTGGCCTGCCGCGGCAGCATCAGGGCTTAACGATAAGCTCCAGCTTACTCATGCTTTGAACACACTGGGGCCTGGGCTTACCCGGGACAGCCAGTTCATGGGTGGCGAAACATTTGGCAGCCTTGAGGACAGGGTTGGCGCGGCACTCAAATCATTGCTTGAAGACACATCGTGGACCGAAGCGCTTCTGGTGGCACATAGCGTTGCCTTGCGCTGCACACTAGCCCGCTGTTTGGGTGGAAATCTGGATACGATCTGTCGCATCGAGCAGGATGCAGGATGTTTGAATCTGGTGGAGTTTGATCCAGCGGGTTGGCCTTTGGTGCGTTTGGTGAATCACACGCCGCCCGATGCGGTGAAGTCGTCCATGCGGATGAGCAGTCTGGAAGAATTGCTGGCCCAAGCACTCAAGCACGGGTCGGCCTGAAAACTGCCTGCTTGGATTATCTTATCCATCTTTACACATATAACCCACATTCCCTGTACCTTCGGCACATGCCGACTCTTGGGATCTTCCGATCTAGACTGAGTGGAGCAAGGCCTTGCGCTTGGGGGATCGGTACATGTCCAAATTGCAACGTCGGCTCAGGGCCCTGTCATTCATCGCGGTGGGTACGATTGGGTGCCAAAATACTCCCGTTGCGCGGCCTATGCCCGGTGGATTTGGCGGAGAGCCAGTGCCATTGGTTCGTTGCGCTTACCCAGACGAGTCGCAAGAAAGCGCACTCGATTCGCGAAGTTTGCTTGCATTGGTAGCAGCGCACACCCCCGCGTTGGAGAGCGCTCGGGCACTTGAAGGTGAAGCCGCCCTGCGCAGGCAAAAGGCAGCAACTCCCGGTTGGTTCAAACATTTAAGCAGTGAAGAACGTCTTTGGCTTTCAGGTGCCATGGCGCAAGATGCTCAGGCTGCGACCAAGGCAGCCGATGCCATTTACAAGGCTCAGAGTGAAGTCAGCGAGCTATTGATTGATTTGCGCGCAGTCAGAGAGGCGATGGCGCATATCAATGATTCCGAGGCGCAGTTGAAAAAGGTGCTGGAGCGAGCAGAAAATGCGCGCAAGGCCAGCGAAGCTGCGGCACCATTGGTTGAAGCGATCAAGGCAGACTTGGCAGGCCGGGAGACGGCGCGTGCCCGCCTCGCGCAACAAGACAGCGCGGCTAGGGCTCGCATTCGTCATTTGGCGGGAATGGATCCAGCAGGTGAATTAGTAATCGATTTACAGCCTCTGGATAATCCACGTTGGTTGAATGGGGATCTGACCCCCTCCTCTTGCGCCGAGGAAGCAGCTACCCGGGGACCGGGTGTAAGCCAAGCTGAACATCTGGTATCCACGTTGCGCGAGTGTGTTTCCATGCTCGAAGGCCAACCCCTTGTGGGCCGCAAGCAACTGGCCGAGAAAAAAGTAGACTTTCAGGGGGCGTTGTTTCAGGCCATCGCTGCCCGCAGGGAACTGGATGGGAAATTGAGGCTGGGGGCGGTTGAGGCGGCCGAAGCGATTGGCGCGAGCACGCGTCAGGCAACGGCGGCAGCTAAACTGCTTACCTTGGCCAAGGCAGCCAACCGGATGATTGATGATCGGGTCGAAATGAACGCGCCTGGATTTACGGCCAAGGAAATGTTTGAAACCGCGGGAGCCGTGGAGTTGGCGCGAACCGAAGAATTGAAATCGCGCTTGGCGCGGCACAAGGCTCATGCGCGCTTGTGGTTGTTGCTGGGTCAACCGTAATATCGGAAACGAAGCAATTTTGTATTACCGTTGACCGGTTTGCCTGATCCAGTTTTCGAATCGATCGAACGGTTCTTCCCGTAAAGACCCGGCTTTCAAATCGCCCAACTCAAGATCACCAATGCTTGTCCGTATCAGCCTTTCAACAGGGTGCCCTACGGCAGCAAGCATGCGGCGGGCTTGTCGGTTGCGGCCTTCTGTAAGAACCAGCTCCACTCGGCTGTTGTCACCGCAGATTTCAATCAGCCGTGCTTCTGCTGGCCGGGTTGGTCCATCTTTCAAATCAATTCCGTTGCGCAAGGCTGCAATGGCTTCTTGTTCCACCCGACCCCGCACGGTGAGCATGTATCGTTTGGGAACATGATGCTCCGGATCGGTCAGGGCATTGGCCAATACTCCTGATGTTGTCAAAAGCAACAGGCCTTCCGAGTCGGCATCGAGCCTGCCCACAGCGATCAGGCGCGGATAACTGTTGGGAATCAGGCTGAAAACATCCTGCTTGCCTCGTTCATCGCGTCGGGTGACCACCACGCCTAATGGTTTGTGGATGGAAATCAATCGTTCCGCCGCAGGGGGAGGCGTCATCTGGTCGAGGCTGATGCGTGTTGTTTCAAGATCGACCCAAGTGAAAGGATCGCGGCAAACCCGGCCATCGACCGAAACCCGACCGGCTGCAATCCACGCCTGACCTTCGCCCCGCGAGCCCCATCCCAGCTTGCTGATGGCACGGTGCAACTGGACGCGTTTGCCGGGAGGGCCTCCAGAGTGTCTGGTTAGCATGACTGCCTCATGTTAATGTATAATTTATCCCAATCGTTTTTCATGAAATCATTTCTCCCGGTTGCGTGGATCACAGGTATGTCACTCTTTGTTAGTTGTACAGGATGTTTCAAGCAACTTAAGCTGCCAGACAATGCTGCTGGCCGCAAAGTGCGCTGCCCCATGTGTCAGACAACATTTCTGGCACAGGGGCCCGCACCTGTCGTTGAAGAGCTTGAAGTGTTGGAATCGATAGAACCGCCCCCTGTGGCAAAAAGGTCATCTGCAGGTCGTTCATCCGTTCCTCCGCCATCTCCTGGCCGGGCCAAAGCCACGTCTGTTCAGGACGCCCTGAAAAAAGCTGCACCCCGTCGATCCGAGCGTGAAGAAGAACCGCCAGAAGAGGACATGGCATCGAGTCAGGAAAGCAGCACGCCGGGAGGCAACCGCGCTGCCTGGCGCAAGGTGCACTCCGGCCTCGGACTGATTTTGGTTTCAATCATTCTTTCGATTGTCGGTTCGCTGCTGCTGGTCGGCATGACTTTTCTCATGAGAATGATCGCCTTTTCCAATGCCCAGGTGCCCGGAAACCCCATGCCCATGGGAATGGGGCGGGATTCGTCTCCGAGTATGGCGGCGGGCTTCGGCATGATCGGTGCGGCGGCACTGGTGCCCCTGTTCATGGTCGTACTCGTTCTGACAATCATGATTTTGTTTTTGGTGGGACACGCGTTTTGCATGCTGGTACCCGCAGCCAAGGGCAATGGTGGTTTCGCCCGGGGGCTTTCGATAGCGGCTTTCTGCTCATTTTCGAGCCTTTTCGGGTCTTTTGTTGGGATAATTCTCCATTATTTCTTTTTGTGGAGCGTTTGTCATGCCCTGAAAAAGCCGTCTCTGGCAGGCACAGTGTCCAATTTCATGTACGCGCATGTGATTCTGGTGATTGGCACATTTGTCGGGCTCCTTTTGTCCATTTTGCTTGGTGTTTTGAATTTGACGGTCTTGGCAGGCTTTGGGATCATGGGTGTCTTATTCCTGAATGGATTAGGTTCACTGGGCCTGTTCATATGGTATCTGGTTTTGCTGGTACAAATACGGTCTGCTGTGGAGCCCAATATCTGACAGGTTTACCGGCGCATCAGTACGAGCAGTGAAACGATAACAGCCAAGACAACTGACACCACGACCGCGATCCAGAGTTTATTTCCGGGAAGGAAACCCTTCCCGGAATCGACTGGGGCTTGGGGTTCCGGATTGGAAGGCGCTGCCGGGAGGACGGATGTCTTGATGAGTGACCTACTTTGAATGCAAAGGTCGCGAAATTCCGGTAATTGAACCAGCTTTTGGAAAGGCCCCGATTTTTCCCGCGCCGCGGATACGTGCCCCGCGTCACCCAGCAGTCCCTCGCGTAACGACCGGCGCACCGCTTGCCGGGTGCCTTTAACCAAACAGTCTCGGCCTGTTTCATCGGCATATTTCAAGTACCAGAGTTCCGGCTCGCCTGGAGCGCGGAGCGGCAGTATCGTTGGTCGGGTGCTTCGCCCCAACAGGTCTTCCACAAATTCCCGGCACGAGGCAGGTCGCTGAGCGGGTGTGCCGCTCATGGCTCGGTGAACGGCCCATTCCACGCGTTCGCTGACGATGGGATTGCGTGTTCGCACCAACGGTATTTCGTCGTGGACTTTTTTCATCCAAGCGTCCAAAGGGCCGACTCCCTGAAAAGGCGGTTCCCCTGCCAACAGGGCATAGAGGGTTGCCCCAAGGCTGTAAATGTCGGCACGCGCATCCGCATCGCGGGCGTTGCGGAACTGTTCTGGAGCCATGAAGTGCGGAGTCCCCAAGCCCCTTCCCGTTCGGGTAAGGTTCAGGTCGCCTCCTAAGTCCTTGACCAAGCCCATGTCTGTCAGCCGGGCCATTCCTTCGAAGTTCACCAAGATATTGTCGGGTTTAACGTCGCGGTGAACGATTCCGGTTTTGTGTGCACGGTGCAGTCCTTGTGCTACCTGTGCCACCCAGCGAACGGCATCGATTTCAGGAAGAGGCCCCTGCCGCTCAATTTTGCGGCTGAGAGTTTCTCCTTCCACAAATTCCATCACCAGATAGGGCAATCCCTCGTGTTCGCCAAAATCCAAGGCGCGCACAATGTTCGGGTGGGAAATGGAACTGGCGGCACGGAATTCCTGTTCAAAACGTCGCAACAATACTGGATGTCCCAATGCACGCTCGCGCATCAGCTTGATAGCCACAACTTGGCCCGTGGCCCTAATTGCGGCTCGGTAAACCGTCCCCATTCCTCCCTCGGCTATTAGGGCTATGAGGTCGTAGGCGCCTAATGGACGAGGAGTGAAGGCTTGGCTGTTCGGACTTTGTTTCATGGGCAGAGATATCTCCCATCCACCTGCTTACATTATGGTACCAGCGCCTTCAAAACTTGCCACTCGATGAAACCAATTCAGCATGAGCAATTGGAAAAGCTGACGCGAACCAACCTTCCCAAGGCACCGGATGGTAAAATGCGCATATGATACCGGCGTGGAAGTGGGTGTTCGGCTCATTTTTTTAAGACACGCACTGGTTTTATGTGTCATCATTATCTGTGCGCACGCTGATTCATTGTGTATTGAGGAAGGGGACGTTGCATCCATGAGCTTGCTAGGCAAGATCCTGGCCATCCTCAACCTCTTGACGCTTATTGGCGCCGGGATGTTGAGTACTATGGTCTACGCCCAGCGCCAAAGCTGGACGCACACACTATTTCTGGCCAACTTATACCTCGATGGGTTGCCCGTCGACGAGAACGAGGTTGATCGCTCTGGCGCTCCCGTTGCCGAGCGTATTGGCAGCGCCACGCTGACGGCGATGTTTGGTTCAGCCGATGTGCCAAAAACTCAAGAAGGTTCGGTGCGCGAGGTCGCGCAAGACCTCATTAAGCGTATCAAGGGTGAGGTCGACCCTGACAAGCAAGCCAACATGGTTCGTGTGTATGCCCAAGCCATCGTCAGTCAACCAGGGGAGTGGGAAGATCTCATTTTAATGATGGAGGCGAAAGACAACCGTGGTGCGGCTCTTATGGCCTTGGGTTATGTCTGCCGCCCGATCTTCCGCGAACACTTGATGCCAACAGCATTCATCAAAAAAGACCGAATCAAGGAACTGATGGGAGATGAGGCTGGTAGTACATCCCTTGCCTCGCCCAATGAATACATTTCGGGTGATACGTTGCTTGCAGACAATGCGGTTTTTGAAAAGTTGCTCAAATCAGATTCTCCCAAGCGGATTGCCACTTGGGCCATGCTGGCCAAGTTGGATCTTCTTTTTGATTCTGCAGGTATCAGCTTGATGGGTGCCGATAACAAGCAGGCACAAATTCCAGGATCAGATGGCTCAGCCATTCCACTCGATCCACGGACACGCAAGCTTGTCACAGCTCGACTGTTGACAATTCTGGGTCTTGCGGGAGATCAGGCAAGCGACAAAATCAATCGCCTCGTATCTGTTGTTGGTCCACGGGCATTCCTTGTCGCCATGGAAGCGGAAGCCGCTGATATGCGCGCCCTGAATACTGAAATTGAATACAGACTGAAGCAGTCGATGGAGCGGTTTGTGGAACGTCACAGTGCCACCATTGAAGAGATTCGCGGTCTTGACAGAGAGCACGCACGGTTGCAGACCGATTTGGCAGACATCAAGACGCTCCTTGATAGACAACCCGCCCTGATAGAAGAACGCAAGAAGAATTTGGCTAAGCTTGAAGCGGACCTGAAGCGCCTAAGGGGTGATTCAGACGGCCTTTTCCAGTCCCTTCAGGCTGGGGCTAAAAACCTGTACCAGAGGCGGCGGGATCTGCAAGGAATTGTCGAGCACGTGAGCCAGTTGGAAAAACGTGCCCGCGATCTGGAACTGCGCTAAACACCGTGTGTAGGGAACGAATCCAATGACCAGACTTGGCAAAATTCTCGTTGTCTGTCACACGTTGCTGTGCCTCATGTTTGCCACGGCAGGCGTGGTGCTCAACAGCACAAGGCCACCGTATGCAGATCAAGCCAAGCAAAAGGTTGATGAAGTCGCATTCATGCGCAAATCGTTGCGCTTGGATGACTCCCTGGCGAGGTTGATGAAGGCGCGCCTTTCGGTAGATTCCCTTGGCAAAGATTGGCTCAACGCAGAAGCAGTTTATGCCGAACGGTCCCAGCAAGCTCTCGATGCCGAGCTCCCGAATACCATTGTCGAGGTGAAGCGCGACGAAAAGAACGGGCTGGCAATTGATGACGCCAAGCAGCGGTTTGTGCCGGAATTCAAAACCATCCCGCAGGTCGGCGTGAAAATGTATCGGGAAAAGCTACTCCCTGCTGACGGTGTTGCCGTTGAAGAAGCTCAGCAGCAGTTTCAAGAAAAGAAAAAGGAAGCACTGCTTTTGACGGAAAAAGCGTCAGGAACTGATGGCAAGGGCGGAGTCACGGCAGAGATTATCGGTGAAAACGAGAAAATTTCGCAGATGAAACTGGAAAAAGGTGTTTACGAAGCGGATCTGGCGATCGCCTCCCAAGATATTGATCGGGTCAAAGCCCGCTTGTCTTATGTCATTGGTTACCTCAAGTCTCTTGAGCGTTTTCTGCAAATCCCACCCACTGCCAATTGATTGGCAGCCGGCTAGCGGCATAAGATTCACTTGACACGGTCGTAACCTTCGGGCATAGCCCCTCCTCACTGGGAGCGAGCTCTGCGTGCACCTCCATGTTCCATATGGATGAGGGCATGGGGCTGCGAGCCGACCCGAGGACCTGATCATGACAACGTTCGGCAAGATTTTGGCATTCCTGACGCTCCTTATGAGTGGAGCCCTTGGATTTATGGCGCTGTCGCTGCATGCGTTGTCAACGCAGCGCAACGAAGAACTGCGGGTGGCCCGCAAGACGTTCGAAGCCAATCAGGCGAATGTCGTGGCTTATCTCAAAGAAAAAGAAGGATTCGCTCAGGAGCGTAGCAACCTGGAGCGGGACCGTACCGATCTGAAGACCAAGATGGAGAAAATGGAGTTCATCCAGAAAAACGCGGCGGAAGAAGTGCCCAAACTTCAGTCTCTGCTGCGCCTCACAGCCGACAAGGTTCAGGTACTGACGGCTGAGAAGATTCAGTTACTGGCCGAAAAGAAGAACCTCGAGACCATGGGCAAATCGTCTGTCATGGAGAAGAATTCCGAAAAGAACTCGAAGGAAATTGCTGAGAAGGATTCCGTTACCCGCTCGGGCGAACTCGAAAAAGTGCGCATGGATCTTGAAGAGGCCATTAAGTCTCGTCAAGAAATGTTCAATGACCGCACCAAGATGTTCGAGCTGAAAACCCAAGCCGAGATTCAAGTGATCGCCTTGAAAAACAGGTCTGGCGATATGGAAAAGGAAATCAAGCGCCTCACCTTGGAAAACAAAAGAATCAAGGATTCAGGTGGTTCTGACAAGACTGTCACGACCGCGGGTGGCAAGCGCAACCCGCCCGGCACACCGCTTGAAGGCAAGGTTCTGCGCGCAGACGCCAGTGGCCTTGTGCAGATTTCTCTGGGAAGTGATTTTGGATTAGAGCGGGGCCACACGCTGGAACTCTTCCGCTTGAGCCCGCCCAAGTACATTGGCGTGGTCAAGGTGATTGAAGTGAACTCCAAGGACGCGGTCGCCCAACCTGTGGGTGCTCTCAACGATCGTCCTCTTGCAGGTGACTCTGTCGCCAGCCAGATCAAGTAACCAACACGCGGTCGCATCAATCCATCATTCAGTCGCAAGGAATACGACAATGGCCAAGAAACGCACACCCGCTGACGACCAGCCTGTTTCCGATGTTTACGTAGGTTTGCTTGCTATTTCGCTGTTGGCCCAGATCGTGGGCATTGTATTTCTGGTGCTTGATTACAACGCACTGAAAAGCTCGCCATTGCCCAAGCTTGAAAAATTCACCTGGAGCGCTTCCGCGGCAGCCCCTGCCGGTGGCCAACCACAAACTGCCCCCGGCAACTGATAGTTCGGGAGCTTCTTCCGCCTCGAATAGTTTTCGGCAATCTTCCGGCTACTTCCTGAGCCTGTGCTAAACTGCATTGAGCCAAGGAATAGAGGAGCCGGGATTCATGGAACGTGTACTGGTCGCCATGAGCGGCGGGGTTGACAGCTCTGTTGCTGCCTGGATGGTCCGTGAGCAAGGCTACCAGCCCGTTGGCCTGTTTATGCGAACAGGAACATCCCAGCCCGAGGGGCGTGGCAACGAACGTAAAAAGGGGTGTTGCAGCGCTGCCGATGCCGCCGACGCCCGTCGTGTGGCCGACATGCTGGACATTCCCTTCCACGCCATCGACTTTGAAGCAGAGTTCACTCGGATCATCGATTATTTTGCCGACGAATATCTACGCGGCCGTACCCCTAATCCATGCGTGGTTTGCAACAACTGGCTTAAATTCGGCCAATTGATGGCCTTTGCCGATGGAATTGGCGCCCGCCATGTCGTCACTGGCCACTATGCCCGGATAGATCGTGGAGTTGATGGGACTGCCCGGCTTCGCCGCGGGCTGGATCCTGGCAAAGATCAATCCTATGTGCTGCACGGCCTCAAGCGCGCTGTGCTCGATCGTGTTCTTTTCCCGTTGGGCGATTTGCCCAAAGACTCGGTCCGTGAAAAAGCCCGCGATCTGGGCTTGCCCGTTTCAGATAAGCCAGACAGCGTTGAAATCTGCTTTGTTCCCGACCAAGACCATGTGGGGCTGGTTCGCCGCTTGAGGCCCGGAGAATCGGTTCCTGGGCGCCTTGTCACGCCCGATGGCGAAGTGGTTGGTACACACGACGGCCTCGAACGCTTCACCATCGGACAACGCAAGGGACTTGGTTTGGGAGGGGGCAAGCCCCGGTATGTGTTGGGAATGGTCCCAGCGACGGGCGATGTGGTCGTGGGTGACAAGGCAGAAATGGCGACAAGCGGGTTGCGTGCTGGTGGATTCAACTGGTTGATCGATGCCCCGCCGGAAGGTATTCGATGTCTGGCACAAATCAGGTACCGGCACCAACCGGTCTCGGCCTTAGCGCGATGCGTAGGTCAGACGGGTGAAATAGAAGTTTTGTTTGATACGCCACAGGGAGGCGTGGCACCTGGCCAGGCGGTCGTCCTATACGAAGGCGACCGTGTCCTGGGAGGCGGATGGATCGAGTCGGCATTGCTGGCCGAATGATCTGGAATGCTTATTTGGGTTTGCGTACCCGTGGAGCCGAAGGCGCCCGGACAGATGGGCAGTCGGCTGCCAATGGGCATGTGCCACATGCAGGATTGCGATCGTGACAAAAATCCAAGGCAATGCGACTCAATTGATCGGTAAAATCAACTCCGTGGTTTTTTTCCACCTGTTCATCTAGGCTGGCGCGGGCTTCAACAGCGTTTTCGACAGTGGCATCAAGAAGGCCAAGCCGCTTCAGGCAGCGCATCATAGGTGCATCGACAGGTACTGTGTGGGCCCGCAAGCTCCGCTGGGAAATCCAAGCCAAGGTGAAATCGGATATGCCTTTGGCATTTTCAAGTTGCTTGGCGGCACCCTTTACCCCTTTTTTCTGAAGGGACTCAAGGTCGAATCCGTAGGTGGATTCAAAATGTTCCTGCAGGAACGAAATCATCCGTTCGGCCCGAGCGCGCGGATTTGTCAGCCCTGCCAAGGCTTCAGCCACTTCGCGGGGCGACGATACACGCATTTCGTTCCAGTCGAAAAATCGTGATTGAAGCTGCCGAAAAACAACTTCTGCTTTTTCTTGGGACGATTCTTCCCGGCAGATTGCAAAAAGAAGGTGCTCCATGACCGTCCATTCTTGGGCGGGTTCTGAAGCAGGATCAGCAACAACCTCTGCTGCCTTGCGAGAAAGCACCTGACTGATCAGTTTCTGTCGGACCACGGTTAATGGCATGTTGGCACTACTCCCTCATTGCCTTCCCCTGAATGAACAACCGGTTCCACCGGAAGTCATGGATTAGGCCTTAACTCATCTTATCGTTTCGATTCCGAGTCTCCCTCTTCGATCCCATCCTTTTCAGGTTGGTCGTCGTTCGATTCTTCCTCGGTGTCGTCTTCTTCATCCCCCTCGATGTCATCGGCATCGATTTCTTCTGCCATGGCAGAGTCATCGGGGGGCTGGTCTTTGGCGTTCCGGCCCAGTGCTTCGCTGATCAACCGGCTGATTTCAATGCTTTGCTTGATGCCATCGTCGAACACAAAGCGAAGGACAGGGGTGTAGCGCGTGCGCATCCGGTCGCCCAGTTGTGACTGGATAAAACCTGCGGCGTGCTGAAGGCCAACCATGGCCTTCCGTTGTTGGGCAGGCGTGCCCATGATGGAAACATAGACCTTCGCATGCTGGAGGTCCGCTGCCACTTCAACCCGAGTCACTGTTACCAGATGAACGCGGGGGTCGCTGATTTTGAACAGAATCGTTTCACTGGCAACTTCGCGGATAATAGCCGCCACGCGCGCCACGCGGTGATGTTTCATGACAGCCTCCCGAAGAATCGGCACACGGCCAGATTCATGAATCCATTGTACGCACGTCCACTTCCATACCCAAAAATTCCGCAACAGGGTGGGAGCGCAACGCGCCTACTACTTGGTCTAACACATTCTGGGCGTGGGAATGATCGTTGCTGACGACGGCGAATCCCAAAACCGCCACACGATGATCTTCGAGAGAATCGACTTCCGCAGCCGCTACCCCGAAACTTTGGTGCATTCGCTCCTTGATACTGCGAACCACCTGTCTTTTGTCTTTCAGACTCCGTGATTCGCGTATCAGAAGTCGCACCTTCAGAGCTCCCACAACCATTGGGACACTCCACACTCTTGATGTCAGGATAGGGTTCGTTGAATCTTATCGATCCTGAAGGCTTCAATCACATCATCAACCTTAATGTCATCGTAACCGGCAATCCGCAAGCCGCATTCAAGGCCTTCACGCACTTCGCGCACGTCGTCCTTAAACCGTTTGAGCGATTCCAGAGATGCCATACGGTCGTTGGGTGGATAAATCACCACGCCACCACGAATAAGGCGAATGCGCGCGGAACGCTCGATGGTGCCCTGAGTCACAAAGCAACCAGCAATGGTTCCCACGCGGCTGATCTTGAATACGTCGCGCACCACCGTGCGGCCAAGGTGCACAATTTCTTCGCGGGGCTTCAGACGGCCTTCCAGCGCTGCTCTCAGGTCTTCCGTGAGCTTGTAGATAATATCATATTCGCGAATCGATACGCCGCGCTCGTCTGCAAGGGCCATCGCGCGGTCATCCGCGACCGCATTGAAGCCCACGATAATCGTGTCTTCAGGCGAAGTCAGAGCCAACTGCACATCCGATTCTGTCACGCCGCCAACTGCCGCGTGGAGCAAACGAACACGGACTTCAGCATGCTGCAACTTTTCGATTTCTTTGCGGATCGCTTCCACTGAACCGCGGAAGTCCGCCTTCAAAATGACCTTCAGTTCAATGATTTCGGCAGTACCGGGCGCGCCGAAGTTCATCGGCATGCGACGGATCTGCAAGGCTTCCGACTGCGCCGTGTGCCTTTGCTCTGCGATTTCACGCGCGACGTGAAGTTCGGGAACGACTAAGAAGGTGTCGTCCGCATTCGGGACTTCTTCAAGACCCATCACAAGGACGGGCATCGAAGGACCAGCTTCGTCGATTGGCCTGCCAAGATCGTCGTACATCATGCGGGCGCGACCGAAGGTCGAACCACACAGTATCACGTCGCCCTTACGAAGCGTTCCATCCTGAACAAGGAATGTCGCGGCAATGCCCTGACCTTCACTGACGTGGGCTTCAAGGCACAAACCGGTTGCCCGGCGTGATGGATTGGCATGCAAATCTTCGAGTTCTGCAACCAAGGCAATCGTTTCCAGCAAATCTTCGATGCCCTTGCCAGTTGCTGCCGAGGTCTGCACAAACGGTACTTCACCACCCATGGAGTCTGGGATCAGGCCAAGACCGTAAAGCATCTGCTCCGTTTTCCGGATATTCGCATTCGGAAGATCGATCTTGTTGATGGCAACGATGATTTTTACATCCGCCGCCTTGGCATGGTTGATCGCTTCTTCTGTCTGTGGCATCACGCCGTCATCGGCGGCTACCACGATCACGGCAATGTCGGTGACATTGGCGCCACGGGCGCGCATCTTCGTGAATGCCTCGTGACCAGGTGTGTCGAGGAACGTTGCAGGCTTACCATTGTGCATGACACGCCATGCGCGCAGCACTTGGGTAATACCGCCAGCTTCCGTCGATACCACATTGCTTTTGCGAATCTTGTCCAAGAGCGATGTCTTGCCATGGTCCACGTGACCCATAATGGTGACGATCGGTGCCCGAGGTTTCAGATCGCCTTCGTTCGTTTCCTGAACCAATCCCTTGAGCAGCTCTTCTTCGCTCGAGGAGTCGGCCTTCACATCCAGCTCAATACCCGCCTCAAGCGCAATCAACTGGGCCATTTCGTTTTCGAGAACGCTATTGATGTTCACCCCGGCCACGCCTTGGCCCATGAGCTTCATCAACAACTCGCCCGTCTTCATACCGATAGCTTCAGACAGCGATCGAACAGTGATCGGAATCGCAATCGGCACCTTGCCTTTACGCGGCATGACGGCCTTTACCACATGCCGTGGTTTTCTGCCGAAACGGCGCAGGCGAGGATTGTCTTCCTCGATGTCCCCAATCCGGTTGACGCGGAGATCGGGCGTGCCATCGCTTCGGCGCGCTACCTGGCGTTCGTTACGCTCGCGATGTCTGTCGGCCCGACCCGCTACTCCGGGCTTGCGGACCGCGCCGGGTGCTGCTGCTCCGGCCTTCTTCTTGCCATCTTCGTCGTCATCGATGATGACAGGGCCCGCTTCAGCTCGGAGAGATTTTGCCTGAACAGCGCGGGTAACATCTTCAATGCCAATGGGGCCAGTGCCCGTGCGCTGAAGGTCGGAAGGAATATCGGCAAGTTTGCGAATGCCCGATGGCATGCCTTGCTTGAGTGTTGATTCCGGCGGACGTGGCCTGAACATACCGGGGCCGGATTGACCACCACCTTGACCGGGGCCACCAGGACCACCGGGGCCCATGTTTTGGCGCGATGCGACAGGGCGCAATGGCATGGGTGCGCGGGGCGCTACAGGCGATCCACCCGCCGCATTATTTGGATTATTTCCAGGAACAGGCCGTGCGCCTCCCGGAACTGGGCGCGCTCCGCCATCCATTCGTACACGTGAACCGCCCGCAGGAGCTGGGCCTACAGGACCGCGCTGGTTGCCACCGGGGCCACCAGATGACGGACGTCCGCCAAGATCTGGCATTCTGCCACTTGGACCAATTGGGCGAACTGGTGTCGAACGCAAGTTGGCAACACCGTCACCTGTACCCACTGGCCGCACAGGTGCGGTAGGTGCATGGGTTGGGCGAACCGACGTTGGCTCTTTTGGTGGTACTGGAGCTGGTGCCTGCTCAACTGGAGCAACCACAGGTGCCTGCACCACAGGAGGCGCGACGGCAACTACTTCAGGAACAACTGGTGGTTTTTCTTGAGCCGCAACAGGTTCTGGTGCTGCGGTTGGTTTTGGAGTTTCCGCAGCAATCACAGCTACCGGTTCGGGAATACGTTCAACAACTGGAACCGGTTTTGGTTTTTCAGCGGCAACTACCGGAGCAACCACAACTGGTTCTACAGCTGCTGGTGCAGGTGTTGCTGCTGGGGCGGCGGGTGCTGCCGCAACCACAGGCGGAGTCGCAGCCGATGGAATCGATGGAACTTTGGAAGCAACCGGTGCCACTGGCGACGACACGGGTCTGGCAGGAGCAATGGTGGGCGGACGAACAGGCTGAGGTATTGGGCGCGGCGGCGCAGGCCTAGCCAATGTCGGTGGACGCAACGGTGTTGGGGCGGCGGGGATCGCCGGACCACGGTTCTGTTCGGGAGATGGGGCGGGTGCCGGGCGACCGCCACCTCTCTTCACCATCTGTACCAATTGATCGCGCTGCTCGGGTTCAATGGAACTGAGCTGGTTTTTCACATCCCAGCCTTGGCCTTTGCAAAGATCGATTAAATCTTTGCAATCGACATCCAACTCTTTGGCCAGCAGGTATAAACGAACCTTTTCCTTCTGCAAGCGCCACCCCTCACAAACTGTACCGACAAATTCCCAGGACGGGATTCGTCCAACTTTAATTCTAAGAGCCTTAACCCGTTTGAAAAGGCCGGAAAACCCGGCTCAACCGATTCCAACGGCTTCAAGCCTACGGCTGGTCCGCTGCTGGAGCATCTGAAACCAACTCTTCAGGTGTCTCGGACGGGGCCGTTGCTTCTTCGCCAGAGAACAACCCATCAAACGACATGGGTGATTCGGAATCTGGCTGTGAGATCTCAGCCTCTTCTTGCGGAACCTCTTCCTCTTGAAGGGGTTGCCACACGCTTTGATCCATCTCGTCGGCCCATTCAGTCACATACTGCATGGCTGATTCGGCATCTTCCTGGGTCAGGGAATTGCCTGAAAGTGAGATCAGGTAATCGGGGTCGATCGACCTCAGATCCCGATAGGTAAGAAAGCCTTCTGCCAAAAGCAAACCCGGTAAAGTTTCGCCCAGTCCGGGCACCTGTGGGAACCAGTGACGTGCTTTTTGCAGTGCCTGATCGTAACCGTCCCGCGTGGTGATGACCGCTTCCCAGCCCGGAAGCCGACCGGTGAACCGTGTCAGGCGATCTTTTTGAGACTCGGCATCTGCCAGTTGATTTTCGCGGACCTGAACGAGGGCGCGCTTCAAGCGGGGGAACAGGTAAACGTCGGTTTCGTTAACTGTTACACCTTCGAGATTTTCGACAATGAACTCGATGTCGTCAGACCGTTCCTTGGCAAAAGCAATGATTTCGTCGGCTTCTTCCATGGTGAGCGTGTCTTCGGAAAGCTCTACGATTTCCGCCGGATCCATCGAATATCCTAGGTCTTCATAATCGAAGAAGCCTTCAGTGATGATCGATTCGATCAAAGAATCGGGCAGACCGGGGATATGCTGGAACAGGAGCTGCGACTTGTCGAGGCTGCGGTTCAGCTCGTCGTACGTCATGATTTCGATGTCCCACCCAACCAGCTTGCTGGCCAGACGCACATTCTGACCACGTTTGCCAATGGCCAGCGACAACTGATCTTCTTGAACCAGAACGATCGCGCGACCAAGCCGAGGGTACAGCTGCACTTCGGCGATACCTGCAGGTTGCAATGCGTTCGGGATCAGAACCTGAAGGGAGTCGTTCCAGCGAACGATGTCGATCCGCTCGCCATTCAGCTCTTCAACAATGTTTTTGATGCGGCTGCCCTTCATACCCACGCAGGCGCCCACTGGATCGACCTTCTGGTCGATGCTGCTCACGGCAACCTTGGCGCGGTTTCCGGCTTCCCGGGCCACCGCGCGAATTTCAATGGTGTGGTCGGCTACTTCGGGGATTTCTTCTTCGAACAAACGCCTGACAAAGTCGGGGTGCGTGCGTGACAGCACAATTTTCACACGGTTGCCAACCTTTTTCACTTCCAGAAGTACGGCCTTGATCCGTTCGTTCTCGTGGTGGGTTTCGCCACGGATCTGCTCGGTCAGCGGCATGATGGCTTCAACATTACGGTCGTTGTCGAGAACAACTGTGGCCACGTGCCTATCGATTCGCTTCACTTGACCGGTGACCAGATCGCCAATCCGGGGCTTAAATCGTTCGAACACGTCGTCAGATTCGGCTTCACGGAAGCTTTGGATCATCTGCTGCTTGGCAGATTGCGCGGCAATGCGCCCGAGTTCTTCGGGTGCTAAAACCTTGATGGAGGCAACACCCGCTTCGTTGCGGACGAGCATTTGGGCTTTCACATTGCCCTTGTTGCGTTCAACCGTCACCAAAACCTGACGCGCGTCATCGGAGTCGGGGTCGATCCCATATTTCTTGATGATGGCCAGACGGATGCCTTTTTCGATAGACGAGAAGATCAGGTCGCGTTCCAGACCCTTGTCGCTTTCGAGAAAATTGACCGCCTTGATCAGTTCGTCGCTGTTCATGACCACCACCCGCAGGGAAATGACCCAGAATTAGGCCCGGTAAAAAGAAAAAAGGCGGGCTGTTAACCCACCTCGGAAGACCGTTGCCGGTCGGACCGGGTTGTCAGAGAAAGTCAGCTCTCGCGAGCCGAAGACCTCGTTCGCTTCTATTTCAACTGGGACCAACTGGAATGTCAAGCGGCCAGTGACAGTCGTCTGGAGTGTTTCATGGAATCATCACTGATTGAAGCGATTGCGGGCCTTGTCTCGTTGACGGCTATGGAAGTCGTTCTGGGTATCGACAACTTGGTCATCATCACGCTACTGACATCTGGCCTGCCGCTCGCCCAACGACCCTTGGCGCGAAAAGTGGGTCTTATTGCCGCTCTTGGCACCCGGTTGGCCCTGCTGGCATTGGTTGGTGTGATCATGCACCTGGATCACCCGTGGTTCCATATTCCCGCCATTCCCGGGGTCAGCGCTGAAGCCACCGGGGTTTCCGGCAAGATGTGCATCCTCTTTCTGGGCGGCTTGTTTCTAGTGGGAAAAGGCGTGCGTGAAATCCATCACAAATTGGAAGGCAGCCATGATGACGATGGCGCCTCATCCACCAAGGCGCCCGCATCGTTCGCTGCTGTTATTGGCTGGATTGCCGCCGTGGACATCCTATTTTCACTCGACTCAGTCATTACCGCGGTAGGCATGGTGAAAAGCATTCCGATCATTATTACCGCGATGCTCCTAACGGTATTGGTGTTGTTTCTGGCCAGCGGGCCGGTTTCGCGTGCCGTGGAGAGGCATCCGACTTTGCAGATGCTGGCGCTCAGTTTTGTGATTTTAATTGGCGCCATGCTGGTGATGGAAGGCTCAGGCCATCATGTGGAAAAGGGCTACATTTACTTCGCCATGGGATTTGCTGTTGCGGTGGAGGCGCTGAACCTTGTGGCGTCGCGCAAGCGTGCTTCAGGGCATCCGGGGGGGCCATGAGGGGTGGGGTTACTGCATTATTAATTTCTGCTGCATCACCCCACAATATGCCTGAGTATCTGGCCCCCGTCCAGCAACTGGAACGCGCGGCCTTCGCGGTCGGTGTGGGTGAGGTCGTCTATTCCCAGTTGGTAATACAGGGTGCGGGCGATATCTTCGGGGCCTACCGGGTGTTCGAGCGGAAATTCCGCGCGCGGATCGCTGGCCCCAAGAACTGTTCCACCCCTTATGCCGCCACCAGCCATCAATACGGACATACACGATGTCCAGTGGTCGCGCCCAGCGCCATTTTTGCCGCCAGAACGCGGGTCGCCAATGCGTGGCTTGCGGCCCATCTCGCTGCTCACCAGCACCAATGTGCTTTCCAGTAGCCCTCGTTGATGCAGGTCATCGAGCAAGGTGGCAAAGGGTCGGTCGAATTCCGGCAGTAACCTGTCTTTCAGGCAGTTGAAGTTGTTGCCGTGCGTGTCCCAGCCCCCTCCGCTTTTGCAAAGGGTGTCGAGTTCCTTGTCGCCTTTCCAAAAGACGGTAACAAAACCCACCCCCGCTTCCACCAGACGCCTGGCCAGCAGCATCGACATGGCATTGATGCCTGGGCCGTAGCGATCGCGCAACGCTTGAGGTTCCCGGCGCAATTCAAAAGCAGCTCGGGTGCCAGACGATGCAAGAAGTTGATAAGCGCGATCCACATGGGGATCTGCGGCGCGGATCTCTCGCGCGAACAGTTCACGGTCCAAAGCATCGGACAAACCGCGCCTGTCGAGTAGGCGCGGCACTGAAATATCGCCACGCAAGGAGAGTGCCGGGACGGTGAAATCCAAGGGTTGCTCGCGCGTTCCCTCGACGAATAAAGGGTCGTGGCGAGGCCCTAAAATCGCGGCGAACTGGCCGGGGCGTGTGTATTCGGGCGCACCTTCTTTATGAGGCAATGTGATCTGCGATGGCAATGTCGGGTGCGGAGGCCGTTTGGCGGTAACGGTGGCAGACATGGCAGGCCAGTCGCCCGGGTACGGTGTGCGGGCATTGAGCAGGCGGTGAAAGGTGGTATCTGGAGCATGGCCCGTAAGATTGTAGTAATATCCGGCATGGTGGTCGCCAGTGCCGCGCCCATGGTCTGTAACCGAGCGAATGATGGCCAAATGTTTGGCTTGTGCGGCCAGATAAGGCAAGTGTTCACACAACTGAATTCCCGGTGCGGCGGTGGCAACGGGTTTGAACGGCCCACGGTATTCCGCAGGCGCGGAAGGTTTCATGTCCCATGTGTCGATGTGCGAGGCGCCGCCTGAAAGCCAGATCAGAATCACCGATTTGGCAGGTGCGGGAGTTGTGGCCGCTCGCGCGGCAAGTAACGGCGACAATCCACCCAATACCATCCAGCTACGGCGGTCGAGAAAACCAGGGCAGCTTTTCATGAGTCGATCCCCGGGGCAGGGTGGTATGGATTGAATCGAATCATCGGTTAGGCAGGTTCGAGACGGGTGCTATTCTTGCTTATTCATCGGTGGTATGCTAGACGATATCGAGGAAACCTGCCTTCAGACGGTTGCCCGCCGTCAATTCCCCTGATCGGATCGCAACCTATGGCTACCTCAGCCAGGACGGGTCAGATTGTTTTGCTTCTCGTCCTTGCTTTTGCCGGGGCAAGCCGGGCTGAGTTGCGTGCCCCCGTGCAGTCGATCGTGCTGACAGACGCGTTTGCTGGTCGCCAGATTCTGGTTAATGGCAACGGTTTAGATGTTACGCGGCAGGCCGTTTACTCGTCGTCCAACCCAGCAGTTGCGATTGTCGATGTCAGGGGTTACGTGCAGCCGACCGGTAATGGAAAAGCCGTTGTAGGAATAAAACATGCTGGCCAGTCGTTGCAGATTCCCGTTGAAGTGAAGGGGTTTGGCGACGGTCGCCCTGTGGATTTTCGCACGGAAGTTCAGCCACTGCTCAGCAAACTGGGTTGCAATGCTGGCGGTTGCCACGGCAAGGCAAGCGGCCAGAACGGGTTCAAACTTTCGCTATTTGGTTTTGATGCGGCTTACGACCATGCAGCCATTGTGAAAGAGGCGCGAGGTCGGCGCGTTCTGGCCAACTCGCCTGAAAGTTCGCTGTTTTTGCAAAAGGCCACCGGCCAGTTGCCGCACGGCGGAGGCAAAAAACTTAAGCCCGAAGGCTTTGAATACGCGGTTCTGAAACAGTGGCTGGCAGCGGGAGCGCCGTTCTCGGCACCTGAGGTGCCCACAGTGACAGGATTGGCCATGGTGGTGAAAGATCGCGTGCTCAGCCACGGACAGTCTCAGCAGCTGGCGGTGGTGGCCAAGTATACCGATGGCAGCGAACGCGATGTGACCCGGCAGTCGGAATTTGCCGGCAATCTGGATGTAGTTGCAGCGGTCGATGCCGAGGGATTGGTGCGAGCGGGAGCCAACAGTGGCGAAGCGGCGATCATGGCTAGGCACATGGGGCATGTGGCTGTGTTCCGGGCACTGGTGCCGCATGCCGCGCCACTTAAGGAACTTCCTGAATTTCAGCCACTGGGCACCATCGACAAGCTTGTGGCTGCCAAGTGGATGAAGCTTGGTCTGCGGCCTTCACCCGTTGCTGACGATGCCACTTTCCTGCGTCGCTTGACGGTGGATTTGTGTGGCCGTTTGCCAACAGTCGATGAAGCCCGAGCGTTTTTGGCCGATACCTCAGCAGACAAGCGCGCCAAGGCGGTTGACCGATTGCTGGAATGCCCCGACTACCCGGCTTATTTCGCTATGAAATGGGGTAGTATTCTGCGGAACTCCAATCTGGCTGGCGCGGATCGCGCAGCGTATGCATTCCATAACTGGATTAAAGACTCGCTTGCGAACAACCGTCCTTACGACACCTTTGTCCGCGGTATTATTGCCGCGGCTGGGGAGTGGCCTGAAGCACCTGCCATTAACTGGTACTGGCAAAATCGTGACGACCAATTGCACCAAACCACAGCGGACGTGGCTCAGGTGTTTCTGGGAATTCGGCTTCAGTGCGCGAAGTGCCATCACCACCCCTACGAGCGATGGGGACAAGCCGACTACTACGGTCTGGCTGGCTTTTTCTCGCGGTTGGGGCGCAAGAATTTTGGCGAACCGCCACCGTACTTCTCCTCGGCAACGGTAACCACCGGAGAAAAAGATCCTTTGACGGGGAAAGCCCCCGAGCCGAAGTACCCCGATGGTGCGGTCGCGCGCTTTGGTGCCGAAGACGATCCACGCCATGCCTTGGTCGACTGGATGGTCCGTCCAGACAATCCGTTTTTTGCCAAGGCTCTGGTGAACCGCCTGTGGGGCCATTTCTTCGGTCGCGGCATTGTGCAGGAGGTCGATGACCTGCGTGATACCAATCCCCCATCGAACCCGGAACTGCTCGATGCTTTGGCGGGAGATTTTGTCCGCTCGAAATACGATGTGAAAGCACTGATTCGCCAATTGCTTGTCAGCAGGGTGTACCAGTTGTCGTCCGATCCAACAGAGCACAATAAGACCGACCAGCAGAATTTCGCCCGCTATTACGCCAGACGTATGCCTTCGGAAGTATTTCACGATGCTGTGAATCAGGTTTGCGCGTCGCGTCAGGAATTTACGGGCATGCCCCGTTCGGCGCGCGCTGTGGACCTGCCACACGAGAATTTCGGGTCGTATTTTCTGGATGTGTTCGACCGACCTAAACGCGTGACGGTATGCGAATGCGAGCGATCGAGCAGCGCGACGTTGGCCCAGGTGCTGTTGTTGTCGAATTCGGACGAAATGGAAAACAAAATTGCAGCCGGGGAAGGGCGTGTTGCCCGGATGCTGAAGGAAAAAATGGCACCGGCCGCCATGGTTGACGAACTTTTTTTGGCGGCGCGTGGCCGTTTGCCGGTTGCCGCGGAAAAAGAACGGGCGCTTGCCCATTTGGCTGGAGCCAAGAAAAACGAAGAATCCAAGGTGGTAGAGGACTTGCTCTGGGCGCTGGTCAACAGCCGCGAGTTCCTTTTCAATCATTGATTATGGAGGCGAGTGATGCTTGATTTTATTGGTGGATCGTCGCGGAATTGCGAAGGAGTTAATCGCCGTACCGTGTTGCGCGCCGGGGCGCTCACTCTGGGCGGGATGACTCTTGCCGACTTATTGGCGTGCCAGTCGCGCGGACAGGCACCCATCAGTGGCCGTAAGTCTGTCATTTTGATATGGCAGGCAGGTGGGCCCAGCCACATCGACATGTACGACCTGAAGCCTTCGGCACCAGCCGAGATCCGGGGCGAGTTCAAGCCGATCAGCACGGCTGTTCCGGGTTTGCAGATCGGCGAACATCTCCCGCGTCAGGCGGCGGAGTTCGACAAGATGGCCGTGGTGCGTTCGGCCTTTCATACCAATGCCGGGCACGGCATGGGCAGCCAGTGGATGCAGACGGGCTACCAAGCCACAATTGAAGTGAACGACAACATCTACCCTTCAACAGGTTCAGTTGTAGCGCGCATGAAGGGGCCCAATGCTCCTGGAATGCCGGCGTATGTGAACCTGCCTCGCAAGGTCAGCTTTGCCAATGCCGCATATTTGGGCGCTTCCTACAACCCATTTTCGCCGGATAACGACCCAAGCCAATCTGGATTTCAGGTCCGTAACCTGCGCCTGCCCGGGCGTGTGGATGCCAGCAGGTTGAATCGGCGGCAGGATCTGCTGAAAGACCTCGATGGAATCCGCCGCGATATCGATACCAAGGGCGACTTGGTAGGCCTTGATACCTTTTACCGCGATGCCATGGAAATGGTGACGGGTGCTAGAGCGCAGAAGGCGTTCAACATCAATGCGGAAGCTGAGGCATTGCGTGACCGTTATGGCCGGCACGACATGGGACAGAGTTGTCTTCTTGCCCGCCGTCTGGTTGAAGCCGGAGTGACATTCATCACCATTCAGGCCGGTGGTGGCTGGGATACGCACGGTAACAACTTCAGCGAGCTGAAAAAGAATCTGTTGCCCAAGTTTGACCAATCTGTGGCAGCGTTGGTCCGCGACCTGTACGACCGTGGTATGCACGAACAGGTGCTGGTGATGGCCATGGGTGAATTTGGTCGCACGCCTAAAATCAATTCCGGCGCTGGACGAGACCACTGGCCCGGCGCGATGTCTGTACTGTTCTCTGGTGGTGGTCTGAAAATGGGGCAGGCTGTTGGGTCCACCAACGCTGCCGCTGAGTATCCCACCACCAAACCGTACACCCCCGGGTGTGTGCTGAGTACCATGTACACAGCCTTGGGTATCGATCACAAACATGTGTTTTACGATCAGGCACAGCGCCCGATGCCGATCTTGAGCGAAGGCGAACCGATCCGCGAACTGGTCGGCTGACGGCGGAACCACGATGCGATATTGCCTATGGATTGCGCTGCTGGCCACTGCCACGGCGCATGCTGAATTACCATCGCCCCGGTTGGACCGGATTTTCCCGGCAGGGGCATCGATCGGTTCAACCGTTGAGGTGGAAATCCAAGGGGCTGATCTGGAAGGTGCCAAAAGGCTGATTGCCGACCATCCAGGAATTGTCGCCACGTTTGTTTCTGATCGCAAATTCAAAATCACCATAGGCAAATATGTCCCTGAAGGGACGCGTGATATTCGGGTTCTGGGCCCATGGGGACTCAGTTCGCCACGCATTTTTACGGTGTCGAAAGGTTTGGCCGAAGTCTTGAAATCAAAAGACATCCACGAGCTGGCCAAGGCGCAAGATATCGCAATCAATACGGCGGTCAGCGGCCTGACTGACGGCAACAGGCAAGACTTTTATCGTCTGAAAGGACAAGCGGGCAAACGATGGGTGGTGGAGGTGCGCGCTCAGTCGATCGACTCGGCACTCGATGCGACGCTTACCATCACCAATGCTGCTGGCAAGACACTGGCGTTCAGCTCGGATCATGATGGCCGAGACCCCCTTCTGGCGTTTACCCCGCCAGCCGACGGTGACTACGGAATTGTTGTTGCTGATCTGGCCTATGCGGGTGGTTTGCCTTATCGGTTGATCGTGACAGACCGACCACGGATCGAAAATGTCTTTCCCAGAGCCCTGCAAGCTGGAAAACCTTTGGAATTGACAGCCTTGGGCTGGAATCTGGGTTCATCGGCCAAACGTGCGCCCGCAGCCATAGACACCGTGGCTCTCGACGAATACAGCGAAACCGTCACCCCACCTGCCGATATTGTTACGCGCGGACTGTACCGGTTTATCGATCACCCCACAGCGCACAGTGTGCTGCCCACTGCAGCGACAGGTGCTCTGACGGGGTATCAGGTAAGGTTGTCTCCCGGTGGTATTCCCGCTAACCCTGTACCCGTGCTGGTGACCGATCAGGCAGTGACGTTGGAGCAGGAACCGAACAACGACCCAGCGAAGGGCCAAAAGATCGCATTGCCTGCCGTTGTCAGCGGCCGTTTCGATCAGGAGCGCGATGCTGACTGGTACGAATTCACGCCACCATCCGATGGTGAATACATGGTGGATGTTTATTGCGAACGGATTGGCGGACGTGCCGACCCCGTGGCCGTTGTTATGGATGATAAAGACAGTCGTATTGTGGAATTGGATGACTTTGGCCCTCGGGTCAATGCCTTCGATGGCCACATACGCGACCCGCAGGGTATCGTTCGGCTGAGTGCCAAGCGTGTGTATCGGTTGCTGGTGCAGGATCGGTACCGGCGGGGTGGACCGCGTCAGCAGTATGTGCTGGTGGTTCGGTCAGCGGCGCCGGATGTTCACGCGATGGTGATCCACCATCAAAATCCTGGACCGGGCGGTACCACCATTCATCGGGGTGGTGCGCAGTATTTGGATTTGATTCTTCAGCATACCGGAGGTGTGACAGGTCCAGTGCGCATTGTCGCCGATAGCCTGCCCAAAGGCCTGCACACGGCTGAAACGAGCATTGTGTCGGATACCCGCGGTGTGATTGCCCTATGGGCCGACGCCGACGCGCCGGAATTTGCCGGGCCTATTCAGCTTTCAGCCGTATTGACAACCCCGCAAGGTGAATTAAGGCGCGAAGTGCGCGCCTACACGCGTGTGGAAGCCCAGCAGAACAAGGCATCGAGCAGGCCGACGCGTGAACTGCTGGTGGCAGTGGTCGCCGAAAAACCACCATTTGCGCTGCGTTTTGCCAAAGAAACGATCGAAATCGAAGCAGGTGCCAAAGCGACAGTGGATCTGATCTGCGATCGACCATGGGCCGACTTCAAGGGTGCGGTAACGGTGAACGGCTTAACACCTCCGGGACCTGTGAAAATGAGCCAAGTTGTTGTTGCCGAAGGTAAAACGGCTGGAACCATGACTATTGAAGTTCAGGCGGGTGCGCGTCCGGGTAACTACACGGTAACGGCATCAGGTCAGGGGCAGGTGCCGTTTACAAAAGATCCAACCAAGCCAAAGGCCAACACATTGGTGACGTTGCCGTCGCACCCAATTACGGTGGTGGTCAAGGCAAAGAAACCACAATAGAAGCAGGCTGTGGCGAATCTTTCGCAGCGGTTATAAACTTAGGCCAGATATGTTGCATTGTTTGCATTTTGAACTGCTACCAACAAGAGTTCCTCCCATGAAGTTGTTTTGCCCGCGTTTTTGTGGTGTTGCGGTAACGATGGTGCTGTTCGCGGCAAATGGTTTTGGCCAAGAACCGAACACGCGCACGATCCACTCGCAGCCTAGTTTTGTAGTCTCAACCCCGCAAGTCGAGCTTGCTGTGACCGAATTGGGCGGTCACATGGCCCCCGTCACCTTCTTCAGAAGCTCTGCCAAGCCCGTGCGCCCTTACCATGTCAGCCCATGGCAGGATGAGAAACCATCGGCCATGCCTGCCCCGGTACTCAATGCCCTGCGTGGCGACTTTTTCTGCATGCCGTTTGGCGGCAACTCTGATTCGCTTGCTGGGGAAAAACACCCTCCCCATGGCGAAATTGTTGGTGAAAAATGGAAGTATGTTGGCACGACAAAGTCGTCTGACGTGACCACTTTGACGATGTCGATTGAAACGCTCGTCCGCCGAGGCGAGGTAACCAAGGAACTGTCATTGGTTGCGGATCAGAATGTGGTCTACTCCAAGCACATTATCAATGGCTTTACCGGAAATGTGCCGCTCGGTCACCATGCAACGCTTGCAATGCCCGATAAGGAAGGCTCGGTCCGACTGGCATCGAGCGCGTTTCGATTGGGAATGACCTACCCCGGCATATTCAGCGATCCGATACAGAGGGAATATCAGTCCCTGTTACCGGGTGCCAGGTGGACAACTTTGGCCAAGGTTCCAGTGGCCTGGAAAGGTGAGCCGGATGCAGATCTTACTCGTTTGCCAGCGAGACAAGGGCATGCCGATCTGGTTCAGGTGGTGAACGAACCGTGGGAGAAAACAAATGGCCCCGCGTGGATGACAGCCACATTTACCGATGCCGGGTATCTCTGGTTTTCTCTGAAAGACGCTGATGTTCTGAATAGTACGGTGTTCTGGATCGAGAACCGCGGCCGTCATGGCCACCCATGGAATGGCCGCAACAACTGCCTGGGTCTTGAAGATGTCACATCTTTTTTTGCCGATGGTTTGAAGGCCTCGACATCCGACAACATTCTTAACAAGGAAGGCGTTGCAACCTCGGTCAAGCTGGAAGGTACAAAACCCACAATCGTTTATTACATTCAGGGCGTAGTGAAGATTCCCGACGGTTTCGAGATGGTCAAATCGCTTGAGTTCGCACCGGGTGAAGTAACCTTTCTTTCCACCACAGGCAAACGAGTGACAACCAAGGTGCGCCACGCGTTTTTGAGAACAGGGAAGCTATGATGGCCTCTTCACAGCGCCGAAGAGCCCCGCACGCCTGAGTAAGTGGCCACAGATTCCTAGGTGAAAACGAGACAGAATTCCCAATGGTGTTGTATCTCGATGCTTGGCGCGTAGCCCCTTACTCAGTCGTGCGGGGCTCTTCGCAATCTAATAGGAAAAATAGGATTTCAAACAAATACAGATCTATAGATGTCTTCCAGTGAAATCCCTCATCACGCCAAAATTTCCTTCACCACCCGACCGTGGACGTCGGTCAAACGGTAATCGCGGCCGCTGTAGCGGTATGTGAGTTTTTCGTGATCCAGGCCCATCAAGTGGAGGATGGTGGCGTGCAGGTCGTGTACATGCACACGGTTTTCCACCGCTGAGAGGCCGAATTCATCGGTGGCCCCGTAACTGAACCCGCCCTTCACACCACCTCCAGCCATCCATACCGTGAATCCATAATGGTCGTGGTCGCGACCCTTCTGCCCTTCCGAAGTAGGGGCCCGGCCGAATTCACCGCCCCAGATCACCAGCGTCTCATCGAATAATCCGCGTTGTTTCAGATCGCGTATCAGCGCCGCAATCCCTTGATCGCATGCGTCAGCTAGCCGCTTGTGTCCGCCAACAATATCGTCGTGGCCTGTGTCCCACGCGATGTCGTACCCGTCGATGGAGTGCGACAGTTGCACACATCGCACGCCACGTTCCACCAGACGGCGCGCAATCAAGCAACCCTTTGCGTATTCACTGTCCCCGTACATGGCGAGTGTTTTGGCCGATTCTGTCCGGAGGTCAAATGCCTCTGGTGCGGCAAACTGCATACGAAAGGCCATCTCCATGGTTTGGATACCGGCTTCCAGACGGGAATCGTGTGGCTGACGCTCCAGCGCTATTCTGTTTAGGCGCGCAAGCAGGTCAACCTGCTTGCGTTGCTGGTCGGGTGAAAGATGCAGGCTTTTCAGGTCCTGTAAGACTTTTTCCGGGGTCATGTCGTGGATGTTCACATAGGTGCCAGCATGGGCGCCCGGCAGAAACGCGTTGCCCCAGTTGGCTAGCCTACCCCTAGGTTCGGCACGCGGACTCATGGCCACGAATCCGGGCAGGTTCTGGTTTTCTGTACCCAGTCCATAAACCAGCCACGATCCCATGCTGGGGCGGTTCGGTTGCAGGTGCCCCAAATTCATCATCAAGATGGCGCCGGCGTGTTCGGGAATGTCGGTGTGCATGGAGTGGATAAAGCTGATGTCGTCCACACACCCGCCAACATGCGGGAATATATCGCTGACCCATTTTCCACAGGTGCCATATTGTTTGAACTTGAATGGCGATGGCATCAGCCCATTTTTCGTGTTCCGGAGTGATTTGCGATCCACCAGTCCGGGTCGCTCGCCTTGGTGCTTGGCGATTTCTGGTTTGTGGTCAAACGTGTCGACCTGCGATGGACCACCCGGCATGAAAAGCTGGATGACATGCTTGGCCTTGGGCGCGAAATGTGGAGCATTCAATGCGATAGAAGAAGGTGACACTGGACTGGCTGCCTTGGCTTGAGGTGTGACCCCCGCCAAACCGATGGTGCCGAACCCTGCCCCTATGCGGCCCAGCAAATCGCGCCGCGAAATCGATGATAACAAATGGTGGTGAGACATTGATCTTACCTCGCGTGATCGCTCACTTCACTGTCATGAATTCATCGGCCGCCAACAGCACGTGGGAATACTGATCCCAAGCCGAAAGACCGTTTGCCGCAGGCGTGGTTTTCAGAAACTCCACGCCAATGTCACGTTCGTCGGATGTCGCAGGCCTCTGATAAAGAAGCAAATACGCGAATTCAATTCGCTCTCGATCCGTTGTGGCCATGGTTGCCAATCGCTTTTCCAGTGCTTTGGCCCGCGCAAGCATGAACGGACTGTTCATGAGGAACAGATACTGTTGTGGCACCGTACTGGTGGGCCGCTGGTCGACGGTGGCGCGCATCAGCGGGAAATCGAAACGGCGCAGGAACTCATCGGTTTGAAACACATCGCCATTCCGGCTGACTTTGAAATACAGCGTTCGCCGCGGCGTGTCGATGCGTTCGGCAGGTGGGCCACCTAGCGCAGTGTCGAGCTCTCCGGTGACGTTCAACAGACTGTCCCGCCATGCTTCCACGTCGAGCCGACGCGGATTCATCCGCCACAAGAGCCGGTTGTCGCCGTCTTTTTTGAAGGCGGCATCGTCAAAGGTGCTGTCCATCTGATAACTCGCCGAATTCATGATGACTCGGTGCAACTCCTTGATGGATTGGCCAGAATCAAGAAAATGAGATGTGAGCCAGTCGAGTAGCTCCGGGTGCGTAGGTTGTTCTCCCAGAGCGCCAAAGTTGCTTGGGGTTCGCACCAAGCCTTCACCAAAGTGGTGCAACCAAACCCGGTTGATGAACACTCGGGCCGTAAGCGGGTTGGTGCGATCGGTCACGGCTGCCGCCAGTTGCAATCTGCCGCTTCCCTTGTCGAAGGCAAGCGGTTTGTCTCCGGCAAGAATCCGCGGGAATCGTCGTGGAGCTACTTCGCCGGTTTTGCGGAGGTCGCCGCGGATGGCAACCTTCATGTCGGTGGAGCCGTTGTCCTTCAAAACATGAACACCGGCTGGAGCTGCTGGTGCGGCGCGTTTAAGGTCGGCCAGTTGCGCATCCCCTGCTGCCAGTTGCCGCATTTCACTATCTGTGGCAGTGCGATTTTCTTTCTTCAGGCTGTTGCGAAGCTTGTTGGTTTTTTGTGTGATCTCAGAGACTGCCTTTTGGTGCTGCTCGAATTTACCAACGGCCTCGGGCATGCCGATCGGCGCCAGTTGAACAACGGAATTATCAAAAATTCCTGCCAGAGAGTAATAGTCCTGTGTGGGGAGCGGATCGAATTTGTGGTCGTGGCATCTGGCGCACGCAATCGTTAGTCCAAGCATGCCGCGGCCAAGAGTGTCGATTCGGTCGGAGAGCGTTTCTGCCCGCGCCTGCGAGATGCTCTCCGGGTCGCCACCATCGCTGATATAGGTTGGGCCAATGGCAAAGAACCCTGTGGCGACAGCATCGCGCGGACCTCCAATAAGGTCACCAGCAATCTGCAGGCGAAGGAATGTGTCGAACGGCATGTCGGTGTTGAAGGCTTGCACCACCCAGTCGCGGTAACGCCATGCTTCAGGGTAGACGTTGCTATCGAGGAACCCGCCATGACCATCGCTGTATCGCGCCACATCGAGCCAATGCCTGCCCCAGCGCTCGCCGTAGTGTGGCGAAGCGAGCATGTCGTCTACAAGCTTTCGAACAGCATTCTTGCGGTTGCGATTGGCCGCTGCGACAAACACATCGACCTGCTTCGGGCTGGGCGGCAGGCCAAGAAGGTCGAAGTAGATGCGGCGGACAAGTACCTCGGGAGATGCCGGCAGCGCAGGCTTAAGACCCGCATCGCGAAGCTTCGCGAACACAAAACGATCGATATCGTTATTTGACCAGCCGGTATCGGCGTTTGGTGGGAGTGCTGGTTTCACCACTGGGCGGAATGCCCAGTGGTTGCGCCATTTGGCCCAGTCGTAGACTCGTATGGCATGGTTCAGGGGTTGTGCTGGTGCATCTGGCCATGGCGCTCCCAACTGGATCCAATTTTCCAATGTGGCAATTTCAGCGTCTTTTAGTTTTCCTTTGGGAGGCATTTCAACGGTTTGCCAGTGCACCGCCTTGACCAGAAGACTTTCAGATGGTTTTCCAGGAACAATGGCGGCACCCGAGTCGCCGCCTTTCAGGATCATGGCCCGGTCATCGAGGCGTAATCCGCCTTTGATGCTTTTGGCCTTCTCGCTATGGCATTGGTGGCAATGCTCAACCAGCAGTGGGCGCACCTTAGTTTCGAAGTATTCGATCTGCCCGGCGGTAAACCGAGGGATGGTACCATCCGCAGCCTGCACCACGTGCTCCATCAGGAACACAAGCGCCAGCAGTAGTACATGGCGGAAGCATACCGGCATGAAAGGTCTCGTTGGTGAGGGGCTTGATCAATCGGGCAGGTAACACAATCATCGGCTGCGGCAAAAATACTTTCGAGCTTGGTCGCCACAGCCATGCGACTGAGCAAGAGTAGGAAAAACGCCTATTAGCCTTCTGGAGTTGCCAAAATAGACAGTAGGCGAATGGAAAGGCCGGGCGGCAATGTCGAGGCTAATACAGGCCTCAGAATGCCAACAGAAATCAGGTCTCTCATATGAGTTCTGTCCTTGTCGCGGTTCGATGTCAGCTTCATCCGCACCAGATCTTCAAGGGCCAATATGCGCATATTGTTTGATTTGATTACTGAACTGGCCACATCCGGGGCTGGGAATTCGTATTCGGGGCGTACTTTCTCGTTGGCAAAAATCACGTGCACCGCGTCACGTGCCTTAGCGCCTGGACCATCCACAAACATAGTGATGCCCGCACCAGTCTTGTGAATGAACCCCACTTTTTCCAGAGCCACAGTAGCCTTTTCCAGATCTTCACGCCGCAGTAGGATATCCACATCTTGGGTGTTTCTTGCAGCAGACTCGTCTACTTCGCTCACCCACGCAGCCACGGCGTTACCACCCACGACCGCGTAGGGGACTCCGGCTTCTTCCAATGCTTTTGTTGAACGCTTAAGGCGGTCTCGTACCTTTTCCACGGCATTCACCATCCTTTGAAGAGTGTCTTCACCGGCATACAACGTGGCTGTCGGGTCGGGCAACGGTCTGGAATAGCCTGTGTTCATGGCGATGGCCTCCGCCGGGTAGTCTTGCGGGATTGTGCTACCATATCCTTGAGAGTACAACAAAAGTTGGCCAAGCGATATCCGCGTGTGCTAGGAGGTACGTCCCATGAGTGATGTCATTAAATCTGGAAATCCTGTCCTGAGCCAAGGGTTGAATTCCGCCCCATCGCTCGGTCAGTGGTCGAATGCCGCCGTGATGTCTGTTTCCGGCACCGCAGTCAAAACCATGATTCTGCTCGGTCTGGTATTGCTGACGGGTGGTTATTCCTTCTACCAGACCTTGGAAGCCTTTAGGAACACCGGCGACGTTTTTGCCGGCTTGCAGCAGGTTCAGGTGCTGGCCGGCGTCGGCCTGATTAGCGCCTTTGTCTCCTGCCTTGTCATGTGCTTTGCACCGAGTTGGTCTCCAGTGCTGGCCCCTGTTTATGCTCTGGGCAAGGGTTTAGCCTTGGGTTTGATTTCCGGGCTGGCCGAAACCCGTTTCCACGGCATTGTGGCTCAGGCCGTTCTGCTCAGCATTTCAGTCCTTGGCCTGATGTTGTTCCTTTACGCCAACGGGACCCTGCGTGCCACACCTGCACTCACCAAGGGGATCTTGGTCTGCACATTTGCTGTGTTCGTTGTTTATCTGGTCACCATGGTCATGAACTTGTTTGGCATGCAAATGCCCTACATCCATGGCAACGGTCCGATTGGCATTGCCTTTTCTCTGTTTGTGGTAGGCCTTGCGGCCTTCAACTTTATCATCGACTTCGATGCCATCCAGCAGGGAGCCGAGAACGGCGCCCCCAAATACATGGAATGGTACTGCGGCTTTGGTTTGCTCGTAACACTGCTGTGGCTGTATGTGGAAATCCTGCGTTTGCTGATGAAGCTCAACAGCAGTCGCGACTGATATCAATATATTGACAAGAATTAAGGGGGCTGGCCTTTCAGGCCGGCCCTTTTATTTTTAGCAAGTCGTTCCACTGCTGGCGCAGGCGTTCCATGCGCGCTCGGTTGACGCCAATATCGGAATGCCCGGCCCGTGAGGCGGAGCGTATTTCGATCAAGCCATGCGGGGCGTCGATGAGGAATTCGACATCGTCGATAAACCTGAAGATCAGGCTGCGGCATTCAAAGTGCAAATAAGGTCCGTCGCGATGCACAAGCATGGTTCTGGGCTGACCAGCCATGAGGATGACTAAAAGATTTGACGCTGATTCTTCTGAGATAGGGCATTCTAACGGTGCAATGTGGAATGATGGCCGAGGATCTGCCGAGGAAACGGCATTGGGCATGTTCGAGCAAGCATGCAAGCCGCCCAATCCACCCAAATGAGCGGGATGGGGCGAAACGGTCCGCAATGTGAGCATGATGGCACAAAAAGATGCCAGCGAAATGCTAGCAACGATCAGAACATGCACCCACAGACTCATCGCATTCCTCCTGCACCAGCGTCCAGCATGAACGCAGCAGGAGGATCCGACAACCCGTGTTGTGGCAGTATTATCGCCCTGGGACTGCGCCCGGAGCTGGCCTGCTGGCGATTTCTTCCTGCTGCGCCAATTCGCGTGTATGTGCGAATGGCGGGCTAGGTGGAATATACTGAGGTGGGTGTTCAAGATAAGCGGCTGAAGGCAGGGTCATACCGCCAACATGGGTTTGGCAACCTGATAGTGCCGGGCATACCAGCCCAAGCCCTAGTCCCAACATCAAGATTCTGGTCCGCGCCATGGCACACCTCGAGGAATTCGACCGTGCCGACTTGCGCCGGCTATGAGTCTGTGGAAAATATCGGCCATGCGGCTGGTGCCGCTTGAGCCGATCTTCCCGATTCTTCGGGTCATACGATGCCTTCGAGTTTTCCGTTGATCTACCGGTGGGGTACTGGCCCCGGTTGCCAGTCGCTGAAACGTCGTTGCCTGACGGTGGAGCACGAGCCTGTGGTGACAGCACCCCCATGGCGCGATACTGGCCCCAATGACAGGCCATTCGACTTTTGCACCGCCATGACAGCACTTATTGGTGCCATATCCAGTGGCTGCGAGGAACTGGGGCATATCGACGCCGCGCAGTTGCTGATTGGTGTCAGTCTGGCGCGCGCCCGCACCCGCTATGGTTTGCAAGCTCGCGTAACTCCTTTACGGTTCCCAGACGGCTCCGTGCATGTGCGCAGAGGCAGTCGCACCTTTCAAGTTCAGCGGCATCTGCTCAACGGCGTGGAAATGCTCTACCACGTCACATTTTGTCTGCCCAGATTTATGGACCAGTCGTTTGACGAAAAGATGGTTACCATCTTTCACGAGTTGTATCATATTCATCCACGCTTTAACGGAGATCTGCGACGCCACCCCGGCCGCTGCCACGCCCATACGGAAAGCCAGTCGATGTACGATGCCCACATGGCAGCCTTGGCGCGGCTGTGGTTATCCACCCGCCCCGATCCGTCCCTCACGGCGTTTCTGCGTCTCGACTTTGCGCAATTGGCGTACAAGCACAGCGGCATTCTGGGAGTGCTGCTTCCCCGGCCCCGGCTGGTTCCACTGACCGTTGCGTCGTAGATTGTCATCACCTCCCCACCGCCACGGAAACTCTGCATGACGCTTCCGCTCGATTCGTTGGCTGGCACGCCTGCCGACTGGAACATTGTCAGTGTGGCTGCCGGGCCACAAGGCTCTTTGCCGCTGACGCAGGAACTGCTTCTGAAAGCCCCCAGCGGCAACCTTTTCGGTTGGACACAAAACGCCGGTATGGGCTGGACGCCGGGGCAGATGGGCCGGCCCGAGTTTTTGGTGCTCAGTACAGCAGGCGGAGTGCGGGAACCGGATGGCACACCCCTGGCGCTTGGCTACCACACCGGCCACTGGGAAGTGATTTTGCAGGTGCGTGCCGCGGCCGAGGAATTTACCCGCCTAGGTGGCATTCCCTTTGCCGGGTTTGTGACCGATCCGTGCGACGGTCGCACCCAAGGCACCACAGGCATGATGGACAGCCTGCCTTACCGCAACGATGCTGCCATGGTGTTGCGCCGTCTGGCGCGCAGCCTGCCCACCCGCAAGGGTGTCATGGGTGTGGCGACCTGCGACAAGGGCTTGCCCGCAATGATGATGGCCCTGGCCGGCTGCCGCGATCTTCCCACGATCATTGTTCCCGGCGGCGTAACCTTGCCAGCTCGCGATGCCGAAGATGCCGGCAAGGTTCAAACCATCGGCGCGCGCTTCTCCCACGGGCTCATCAGCCTTGAAGAGGCTGCCGCCATGGGCTGCCGTGCCTGCGGCACGCCGGGCGGTGGATGTCAATTTCTGGGTACAGCAGCGACAGCGCAGGTGGTGGCCGAGGCTCTGGGCCTCTCGCTGCCCCACACCGCGCTGGCCCCTTCAGGCCAACCGATCTGGCTGCAAATGGCACGCGCTTCGGCCCGGGCCTTGGCGGCCAATGCCTCTGCCGGCCTGTTGACCCGCCACATCATCACTCCGGGTGCCATTCACAACGCCATGGCGGTGCATGCCGCCTTTGGTGGATCTACCAACTTGCTGTTGCATATTCCTGCCACGGCTTTTGCCGCGGGTATTCCCCGGCCCACTGTTGAAGATTGGATTGCCATCAACCGCAAGGTTCCAAGGCTTGTCGATGCCTTGCCCAATGGACCGGTGGGCTACACCACGGTGCGTGTGTTTCAGGCAGGTGGCGTGCCTGAAGTGATGCTCCATTTACGTGATCTGGGACTGCTGGACCTTTCACAGCGCACGGTCTCGGGTTCAACTCTGGATCAGGTTCTATCGTGGTGGCAAACCAGCGATCGCCGGCAAAAGGTGCGTCAGGCGTTAGCCAGCGAAGGTGTCGACCCAGACAGTGTGATTTACTCTCCAACCCGGGCACGCGAAGCTGGCCTCACGGCTACCGTGGTGTTCCCCAAAGGAAATCTCGCACCCGAAGGCTCCATCATTAAGGCAACAGCAATCGATCCATCAGTGGTGGGTGCTGATGGCATTTACAGGCACCAAGGCCCCGCTCGGGTGTTCGTGGGTGAACCTGCTGCCATTGCCGCCATTAAGGGTGGAGAGATCCGGGCGGGCGATACCATGGTGCTGATTGGCCGTGGCCCGCTTGGTTCAGGTATGGAAGAAACCTATCAGGTGACTTCCGCTCTCAAGCATCTGCCGTTTGGCAAGCAGGTGGCTTTGGTCACCGATGCGCGGTTTTCCGGAGTCTCCACGGGCGCGTGCATCGGCCATGTGGGCCCCGAAGCCTTGGCGGGTGGTCCCATTGGCCGCCTCCGCGATGGCGACACCATCAGAATTGTTATCGACCGCAACCGCCTCGAGGGTACGCTCGATCTGCTGGGAACCGATGGAACCGAAGCTTCCGGTTCGTTGTTGCTGGCCGGGCGGGAATCATACCCCGGTCTTGCGCCCGACCCCGCCTTGCCGGACGATACGCGTCTGTGGGCTGTATTGCAGCAAGCTGGTGGCGGTACATGGGGCGGTTGCGTTTACGATACCGACGCAATTGCCGCGAAGTTGGGAATCTCCTGATTTGTGATTTCAATGGAAAGGGCTGACATGCTGAAAACAAGATTATTCGTTCTGATGGTGCTTCAGTTGTTTATCTGGGGTGCCTGGTTGCCGGTGATCTTCGGCTACCTCGGCAACGCACCCCTTAGCTTTGAACCGTGGCAGCAGTCGTGGGTTCTCAATGCCTTTGCCATCGGTTCGTTTGCCGCGATGTTTTTCAGCACGCCATTTGCCGACCGCCTTTTCTCGGCTGAGAAATTTCTGGCGGTCAGCCACCTGATTGGTGGCGCCAGCCTGCTGGCCCTGACATGGGTGACCGATTTCCCGACATTTTTCACCCTGATGCTGATTCATTGCTTGGCATATGTGCCCACCCTTTCCATCGCCAACACGGTGGCATTTACCCATATTACAGATGCCAAAGGCGAGTTCGGTCTTGTGCGCATGGGCGGTACCGTGGGCTGGATCCTCGCCTCGTGGCCCCTGTTTTTCATTTTGCAGGGCGTGGCTGAGGAAAATGCCATGGCTTACAAGGCCAACGTTTTCCTTTATGCTGGTGTTGTTGAAATCGTCTTGGCAGCCTTCTGCCTCACACTGCCAAACACCCCGCCGCGCAAAGGCGATGGCACCCAGCCATTTTTGCTGTTCCTCGAATCGTTCAAGCTTCTCAAGCACCCGTTCATTGCCGTGCTGTTTGTCGTGACCTTTATCGACGCCGCCGTTCACCAGTGCTTTTTCATCTGGACCGATGGTTTTCTTCGCGACCGCGTAGGCATCGAAGCCAAGTGGATTATGCCGATCATGAGCATCGGTCAGATTGCCGAAATCGGCACCATGGCAGTTCTTGGTTTCTTCCTGAAGAACCTTGGCTGGAAGCTGACCATGACCTTCGGAATTTTGGGTCACTTCGTGCGCTTCGGCGTTTTTGCATTGATGCCGGATAATGCGCCTGTGGTGATTGCCATCAATGTGCTGCACGGTATCTGCTACGCCTTCTTCTTTGCCACAGTGTACATCTTTGTGGACGAGTTTTTTCCCAAATCGATGCGCTCCACGGCTCAGGGAATGTTCAATTTCCTCATCTTTGGTATGGGGCCTTTTGTGGGCAATATCGTGTGGCCCATGACCAAGGATCTGGCGCCACTCGACGCCAAGGGAAATATCCTCGACTACCAAAATGTGTTTCTGGCGCCCGCCGGTACAGCACTGGTAGCCGCAGCCATATTGTTCATCTTCTTCCGCGTGCCCGACCGTTACGGGCATGAATTGCCAGCCACCCGCCACAACGGTGAAGGTGACGAGATCCTGGGCAAATCTGTCTAACCGGAAGTTTCTCCAATATGGAGTGTTGCCATGGCTGGACCGGATCGTCGTGAATGGCTGGGAGTATCTGCAGCCGGTATGTTGGCTACAGGTGCATTATCAGCTGGCCAGCGGAAAGCTGGGCCGATTGTTACTGAAAACGATCGGCCTGGTTCACCCGACTGGCAACTCACGTACGCCCGGTTCGATGCCACGGCCAAGTACCGTTCTTCGCTGATCGAAGGCTACGCTTCGCGCACCAGCGTGCGCGCCGGTCAGCAGATATCGTTTTTCGCCAGTGTGCAACAGCCCGGTCCTGTCTCTATCGATATCTTCCGCATGGGCTATTATCAAGGTCTGGGTGCCCGCCGCATGGCCAAGCTTGGGCCGTTTCCGTGCAGGCCTCAGCCCACACCACCTGTTGCCGATAAGCGCTTGCGCTCTTGTGCTTGGGATCCCCTTACGGAATTCCGTATTCCTGCCGACTGGCCATCGGGTGTCTATCTGGGCAAGCTTTCGGCCGGACACCACCGCTACCAAAGCTACATCGTTTTTATTGTTACAGACGATCGCCCTGCTGATATTCTCTTCCAGTGCAGCACGAATACCTGGCAGGCCTACAACAAGTGGCCCGAGAACCACTCTTTGTACGACAACGACCGCCCGGATAAGAAACCGCTCATCTCCGGTGTGCGCGCCAGTTTTGATCGGCCTTACGCCAAGTACCCCCAAGTGGTGGATCATTCGCTCTCTCTGGGTTCCGGCGAATTCCTGCTGTGGGAATATCCGTTTGTCTACTGGCTCGAACGGCACGGGTACGACGTCCGCTACTGCGCCAATGAAGATATCGATGTCGGCGGTGCCGATTTCATCGCCAAATCGAAGGGGTTCTTGTCAATCGGGCACGACGAATACTGGACCCGTAAACAGTACGATTCATGCCTGGAGGCCGTGAAACGCGGCGTGAATTTCGGATTCTTCAGCGGCAACTCGGTTTGCTTTGTTATCGATAATCCGTCACCCCGCGTGATCGAGCGAGTTGGCCGTTACGGCGGCATCCGCCCGGGCGAAGAGAAATACATGGCTGACCTGCCCGTGCAGGCCCCCAGCGAAGCCGGGCTGATTGGCGCGCAAACGGTGTCGCCCTTCAATGGCTCGGGCGACTGGACGGTAACAAAACCGGAACACTGGATTTTTGAAGGCACGGGAATGAAGAAAGGCGACTTTATCCCCGGCTTGGTGGGCTGGGAGTTTCATGGAGACCCCGCGCCCATTCCCGGGCTGGAAGTCGTGGCAGCGGGAACCACGGTGAATAGCGGCTTGGCTTCATCGCACTACGAGGCCACCATCTACCCCGGCCCGAGGGGTAATTCTGTGTTCAACGCAAGCACCATATTCTGGGCCATGGGACTTAGTTCTCCTCCAGGCCATATCCTGCCATTCGTGCACGACGGCCGTCCCCTAGGGCCAGACCCGCGCGTGGAGCGAATCACCAGCAATTTGCTGGCAAGGTGGCTGAAATAATCCGGTGCGATTGACGGTTTAACATGCACGAACCTAGAATTATTTTACTATTGCACGATGGTATTTGTGTCGCAATGTGACAGGTTATGTTTGCCTGTAACTGCGCAGGGTCTTGGTTTAGTTTTTGCCACGATTCTTCCGGCACGCTTCCGAGCAATACTTTACTTCATTCCAGTTGCGCTCCCATTTCTTCCGCCAAGAAAATGGGCGCCCACAGACAGCACATAATTTCGACGGAAGGTTTTCTTTTTTCTTGCTGGTCATGGGCACCACATCAAACTAATAGGTTGCTGAAAAACCTTCGCCCGGATCGAGCAGTTGGATCACGTGCTTGACCTCGAAAGGCTTACGCACAAGCCCATCGGCGCGAGCTGTATTCCACTGCATCATGCAGACATGATTACTGGTTCCAAGAATGACCGGATCGCCTTGGGCGGTGTTCAGGAAATCCGATTTCTTGGCAAGGATTTCACGCGCGCTGTCAGGTTTTTGCAAGTTGTACACACCCCCCGAACCACAGCAATCGCGGGCCTGCGGCGCAAGTTCCCAGCGGTAGCCTGTTGCGTTAAGTACAGTCTCGGGAATGCCTGCTAACTTTTGTCCATGCACCAGATGGCACGGCAGGTCGATGTAGAGTCTAGCCTTGCTGTTACCGCGATCGCGCTTTTTGAGGTTCATTCCGCCCAAAAAATCGAGAACATCGCGGACGGGCATGCCGCCTTTTAAAGCTTTGCCCAATGCCAGTCCACAGCCGGAGGAATTTGCCACCACAGCCACGACATCGAGCGAGCTGAATGCTTTGCGGTTGCCCTCCCGAAGTTGGTCGACATTGTCGAGTCCCAAATGTTCCTGCATGGCCCCACAGCAGCCTTGGCTTTCCGGCACAACCACTTGCACATTGTTTTCGATCAGCACACGCACGGTAGCAAAATTGATTTCGCGGAACACCGCTTCCATGAGGCATCCTGTCAGCAACGCCACGCGCGGCCCGGTGGGACGATACTGCCGCATCAGTTGCTCGGCATAGCGTGCGGTAGACAACGCCACTGCCGGTTTGCCCGGAAAAAACAGCCGCAGGGGCAGGGCACCCCAGCGACGGAGAAACCTTGCGGGAGTCATGACCAGGTTGAAGAGCCAGGGGCGCGAAGCCATAGCAGCGGCCGCACGAAGTTTGAGCGGTGTGCGTGTGCGTCCGGTTGCTACGTGCTGATGGCGTGTATGCTCGAGGATTTCGCCGTAAGGAACCTTGGCAGGGCATGCCGGTTCGCATGCCAGACAGCCAACGCACTCCTCGGTGTACGAAACGGTCCATGGATCTGGGGCAAGGCGTCCGTCTGCCTCTTCGCGCCATAAACGAAGGCGGCCACGGGGTGAGTTGTTTTCATCACCAGAGAGCTGGTAAGTGGGACAAACTTCCAAGCATAATCCGCAGTGAACACAACTCGATAGCATGTCGCGGTCGGAAATGGTGGCAAGCGGGTGACACGATGAACCCGTGGGTAATGGAGGTGTCATACGGTGTCAAACTCCTGTTCCAGCAGTGTCATCCATTCAGCCTCGACGCCGCGCGCCGGTGGTCGGGGAACATGCCGCGACTGCCAGTCACCACCGTCCCCTACTAGGGTAGATGCATACCGCTGAACAATGGGTGCGATCTGGTTTTCCGGGCTGTTGGTTATTTCAGCGGAGCACGCGAGGTAACCGTGAACTATACCGTTGTAGGCTAGGGCGATGGTGGTTAAGTGGTTGGTGGTAGCTAATTGATGGGCAAGGTCGATGACCTTATCAGGAGTGGTTTTGAGAACAAGATCCGGACAACCATCGGGCTTAAGCCGTACTCCCGCCTCCACTGTCAGATTCAGTGCATGGGAGGCGGCAAGGTTTGCGAGGTGCTCCTCGTACACTTGCCACTCGGTATCTGGGCAATTCAATGAGATTCTCAATTGCGAAGTTTGGCTATCAGGCCTACAGATAACATCAATGGTGTCGAACCAGTGCTGCCAGCAGGTTGACAGGAGTTGCGCGGTAGCCTGCGCGACAGCATGGTGCTCTCCTGTCAGAAAGAAGATGCCATCGGTTCCGCAATCGGGCCGCAAGCGTATGACAAAATCGACCGGTTCCCCGAGCCTGCCATTAGAGTTGAGGAGGAAGCGTAGAAGGTCATAGCCGGTGGTGGATTTGGCAACACGTTCGCCGATGCGGATAACCTGCCCGCCGGGGAGTTTCCAGTTCATGCCAATAATGTTGTCGCAATACGGGCCGAACCTGGATGAAGCAGGCGCGAAGCCGCTGGCAGACACTTGTTCGCATAGCGGAAGGCTGGCTGACAAAAGGAGTGGAAAATGCAAACCATGGGGTGCGCACATGGCTTGTAGTTCCGAGGCTGTGATGCTTGCTGGGGCACAGAGGGTTGCGTCGATCGGGTCGAAGTAAGCTTCGAACTTCCGCGCTTGTTCGCTGGCCGGTTCTATTTTTGTACTATTGCCCGCTGATTGTCCGAAGCGCCTTGAGGCAAAGACCTTCAGTGGGTTCAACTGGTGGAGCGGATTGAAAATTCCGGGGATGGCCAATTGAAGCTTCAGCGCCGCTCCGCCAAAGACCAAAGGCATGTAGGCGGTCTTATCGTTACCGATGCCGTGCTCTCCTGAAAGTGCTCCTCCCACTTCAACCACACGCTGCATGAGCCTTTTGCTGATGGCCTCAACTTTTTCGATATCTCCCGGTTTGCGGGAATCGAAAAGGAAGTTGGGGTGGAGGTTTCCGTCGCCTGCATGAAAGACATTCACGGCAGGAAGTCCCGCGGCATCTGCCTCGTCGTACACCAGTTGGAGCATTTCAGCCAAAGCGCTTTTAGGAATGACCGTGTCTTGCACCAAAAAATCGGGACTGATCTGCCCCATGAGACCGCCGGCCACCTTGCGCGCCTTCCACAGCCCCTTGCGTGTGGTTTCGTCATCGCTGTATTCCACAGTCGAAGCACCCGCATGGTGTAAAAGGCTGGCGACAGCTTTTGCGCGGACATCGACCAGCACCGCCGGCCCATCGATTTCGGTAACAATAAGGAAAGCATCCTTGGGGAGGCCAACAGCCATAGGACTGTTTTCCACCATGGCCACGCAGCGCGGGTCCATCAATTCGATGGCCACGGGAAAAGAGGCATGCAAGGCCAGGGCATGGATGGCTTTTTCCGCGGAGTGCAGGTCCGGGAATGTGGCGCGGTAGGTCCAGCATTTTTCAGGTCTGGGAAGGAGTCTGAGCCAAAAACGGGTGAAGGCTGCAAGGGTGCCTTCGGAACCCACCATCAAACGCTTCCAATCTTCGCGCCAATCGCCCCGGCCACCGGCAGGACCGCCCATGCGATGCACGGTACCGTCGAGGGTGACCGCCTCGAGGCCAAGCACATAATTGCTGGTCACCCCGTAGCGGAAGCAGTGAGCGCCACCAGCATTCATGGCGACATTGCCGCCGAGCGTGCAGACCGGGCCGCTGGAAGGATCTGGAGGATAAAACAGGCCGTGGGGCAGCAACGCAGCATCGAGCTGGTTTAGAGAGACACTGCATTCCGCTTCGCACCAAAACGCATCTTTTTTGATGGTTCGGACAGCGCGGAGTGCGGATGTGTGGATCACGACACCGCCCTGGGCAGCCACCGGGCCACCTGAGAGGGAGGTACCAGCACCCCGTATGGTTACGGGCATGCCCATATTCCGCGATTCCTTGAGCAGCCGTACAAGCTCGTCGGCGTTGGCAGGAATAACCACGGCATCGGGCCGGAAGGTTTTGTACCCAAGGCCATCGGCATCGTAACCGGCAAGCTGGGCAGGCGCGGTGAGAACGCGACCACGTGGCGCTGCCTGTTTCAAGCGTTGCAGCAAACCCGAGTCAATCACGTCGAGTCTCCGAAGGCTAGAGAGTCTTTCCAGACAGGTTGGGAGCGGATGGCGCCAGGTTCAAAATGCATGAATCTTCATTTCAACACAAACCCACCGGTTGCGACCAGCAGTTCGAGCAATAATACCAATCAATTTCATGTTTTTACCGATTGCATGATCGCAAAGTAATACCCCGTACTATTGCGCGGGCTATAAGCACTGCATTTTTTGTGCGAATTGCAATGCGTGAGAATGTCTTCATGATTCCTTAATAATCTGCGAACCCAACTGCTAGCTAGTGCGTCTTACCAGTGGGAGGCACCTATGCCCCCGCCCATCTCCTCACCTCTCTCGTGTTGGGAGTCTCGCTCATGTCATTCGCTCAATGGCCGCGCGTTATCACGATTCAGGGAGACCGCACAAAAAGGTCCAACCTTCTTCGGCCCGCACTCGAACGGCTTGAAGGCCGCGAAGTGCCTGCCGGCATCAGCGTTGTGTATTCCACCACTCAAGACTGGGGCAGTGGATTTCAAGGAAGTGTGAGTATCAAAAATGAAACATCGGCGCCCGTCAACAACTGGAACCTCGAATTCGACTGGTCCGCCAATGTATCATCTATTTGGGATGCTAAAATTGCAAGTCGTCTGGGCAACCATTATGTGATTGCCAATGCGGGATGGAACGGCAGCATCGGTGCGGGTGCCACGGTCACGTTTGGGTTGATTGGTGCCCCTGGAGCGGTTGCTGGCGCCAAGCCTACAGGTTTCATCGTCAATGGCGCGCCACTTGATTCCAACCCTGTGCTGCCCGTAATTGCTGCCGGCGGCGCATCGGTGGTAGAGGGGAATACCGGCACATCGTCGTTGGTGTTCCCTGTTAGCCTTTCCGCCAAGTCAACCAGTGCTGTTACCGTTGCCTACAGGGTTGATGGCATCACAGCCACGGCTGGGCAAGATTTCACGGCCTCCACAGGAACGGTTACTTTCGCGCCTGGCGAAACTTCAAAAACAGTGACTATTGCCGTTACCGGCGATAAGGTCCCCGAGTCTGATGAAACCGTGCGCCTGACACTCTCGGCGCCAACGGCTGCTACCCTAGGGACATCCACTGCCACAGGCACAATAGTCAACGACGACACAGCAGCCGGTACAGGCGATGTCCGTTTCGAAGTCACCAGTGATTGGGGCAGCGGGTACAACGGCAAAGTCACGCTGACCAATTCAGGCGCAACAGCCCTTACCGGCTGGAGGCTGTCCTTCGATTACGATGGCACCATCGGCTCTATTTGGGATGCCACCGTCATCAGCCACGTAGGCAACCGCTGGACGGTGGGAAGCGCCGGGTGGAACGACACCATTGCCACCGGCGCATCGGTTTCGTTTGGATACGGCGGCGTGGCTGGTAAGACCATCCCGCGGCCGACCAATTTTGCATTGGCAGGAGGTTCAGTAGCCAATCCCACACCTGTCACGCCACCAGCGCCGCCACCCGCCAACCTTGCTCCCACGGCAGTAGACGATTCTGCTGCTTACATGGCCGGTTCACCAGTGGTGGTGCAGCCACTTGCCAACGATACAGACCCTGAACGCGACACTCTCTCTATCACTGCCGTGGGTAATGCCTCCGGCGGCGTGGCCAAGGCCAATGCCAATGGGTCCATCACCTACACGCCCAATGCTGGATTTAAGGGAGCCGATAGCTTTACCTACACCATTGGCGATGGAAATGGTAATAGTGCCAAAGCAACGGTGCGCTTGAGCGTGATGGCGGAAGGGGTACGGCAGTGGCCCGGGCAGGTCTTTGCCCCCTATGTGGACATGACCCTGTGGCCCACCTACGACCTTGCCTCGGCGGCACGCAATCAGGGTATCCGCCATTTCAACCTGGCTTTTGTTGTGGCGGCGGGTAATGGCGCGCCTTGCTGGGGCGGACAGTCCACTTACGGAATTGATGGTAGCGAATTCGACACCAAACTCAGGGCGCAGGTACAGTCGGTTCGCGCGCTAGGTGGTGACGTCGCTGTCTCATTTGGTGGCGCCAATGGACAGGAACTGGCGGAGGTGCTGACCGATCCGGCTGCCCTGAAGGCCGCCTACGTGAAGGTGATCGATGCTTACGGCCTCACCCGTATCGATTTTGATATCGAAGGTGCCGGGGTCAACAATCGTGCCGCTATCGACCGCCGCAACAGTGTGGTGGCACAGATTCAGAACGAACGCGCCGCGGTAGGCAAGGCTTTAGAGGTTTGGTTTACCCTTCCCGTACTGCCCACAGGCCTGACGGCCGATGGACTTTATGTGGTCAACTCGGCCATCAAGGCGGGGGTTGGTCTGGGCGGTGTCAATATCATGGCCATGGATTACGGTTCCTATGCAGCCCCCAATCCGGATGGCCGCATGGGAGATTATGCCATTCAGGCAGCAACAAGCCTGCATGCGCAACTCAAGCAGGCCTTGCCTTCATATGCCGATGCCAAACTATGGTCGATGGTGGGAGTCACTCCCATGATTGGCCGTAACGATGTCACCACCGAGGTATTCGACCAAACTGAAGCACGCGAGCTTGTGGCCTTTGCCAGCCAGAAGGGCATCAGCATGATTTCGATGTGGTCGCTGTCACGCGATCAGCAGAACCCCAAGGGGCTTATTCCCGGAGTTGAAACCAATTCTTCGAGCATTGTTCAGCAGCCTTTTGAATTCTCGAAGATATTTATGACTTTGGAATCGGCATCCACCCCACCGGCTCCTGTTCCTGCCCCGACTCCAACCGTTTCCATTGCCAAGGCCAGTGTGGTTGAAGGCAACACTGGAATGAAATCGCTCGATTTCGTGGTGTCCCTTTCCGCTGCCAGCAGCATGCCGGTATCGCTGACTGTGAACACAGCCAACGGCACGGCAACTGCCGGAACCGACTACCAAGCCTTGTCAGCAAGCACAATCACCATTGCCGCTGGTGCCACTACGGCGACAGTGTCGGTGCCTGTTATTGCCGATACCGTGGTGGAACCGGACGAAACACTAACAGTCACTATCTCAGCGGCCACAGGTGCGGCTATCGCCACGGCGTCCGCCACCGGCACTATCAGCAACGACGATGTCGCGCCGAATCCTGTTCCTGCCCCGGGTACTGGTAGCCAGAAGCGTGTGGTGGGGTATTTCACCGAATGGGGCATTTATGGCCGCAACTACACGGTGGCCGATTTGCCTGTGGACAAGCTCACCACCATCAATTACGCGTTCGCCAACATTTCTGATCAGGGCGAAGTGGCAGTCTACGATTCCTGGGCCGCTGTTGAAAAACCGTTCGGGTCGGACACCTGGAACACACCGCTTCGTGGCAATTACCACCAGTTGCAACTGCTGAAGCAGGCGCATCCGAATCTTGAAATATTAATTTCGATTGGTGGATGGACGCTGTCGGGCAAATTTTCAGACGTTGCCCTTACCGAGGCCTCGCGGGCCAAGTTTGCGGCCTCCTGTGTTCAATTCTGTAACAAATATGGATTTGATGGGGTGGATCTCGATTGGGAATACCCCGTCTCGGGTGGCTTGGAATCCAATACCTACCGGCCTGAGGATAAGCACAATTACACACTGCTTACCCAGGAAATCCGCCGCCAGTTCAACGCTGCTGATGCCTTGGATGGCAAACATCGACTCATTACTATCGCCGCCCCTGCCGGGTACGACAAGTTTGTCAATTATGAATTGGCAGCCATGAGCCAGTCACTCGACTGGATGAACATCATGACCTACGACTACCACGGCAGTTGGGAAAACACGACCAACCATCAGGCAGCGATTTATGGTAACCCGAACGATCAGTCGTCGCTGCGCGATACCTACACCGTTGCTTATACGGTAGATGCCTACCTTCGGGCCGGAGTAGCACCAGACAAACTGGTGCTTGGAGCGCCCATTTATGGTAGGTCATGGCGTGGCGTGGGGCCTACCAACAACGGGTTGTTCCAACCCGCGAGCGGTGCTGGTTCGGGTACTTGGGAAAACGGGTCTGTCGACTATGCCGATCTGCTCAACAAAACCAAAACCCAACCTTCGGTTTATTCGGTGCATTGGGACGAAGTGGCCCAAGTGCCTTATGTCTACGCACCTACAGTGGAAGGTGGATGGTTCAGCACCTTTGAAAATACTCGGTCGCTGGAAGCCAAAATCGATTACTTGCTCAGCAAGGATCTGGGTGGATTGATGTTCTGGGAAGCATCAGGAGACGTGCGCGACTCCAACTCGCCGGATTCGCTCATTGGCACCGCTGCCCGCAGGCTGATGTAGTTGCCATACGAACGCTTGATACGGGTACGATAATTTTAAGGTCCCCCGCGGAAACGGGGGACCTTTTGAATTTTCAGGAACCTGAAACAGCTTTGCGCCGACGCTGGGATTTACTCCGGCGGAGCGTGTACCCTGCCCATGCGGGGTCGTTGCTGACACGCCAGATCTTACCATCGCGCAGATACAGCTTGTTCATTTCATCCAAATTGAAGGGGCGCGCTCCCAAACGGCCGAACACAGAAATCTGGTTGCCAGCTTCATCGACCGCACGATCGCGGTCGATCCCCTTGGCGATACAAACAGCATGGCCACCGAGCGCCAATTTGAAGTTGGAAACCAGCACCGGATGGGCACGCGGGCTGAAACCGTGCGAACCGGGAGTATCTGGCGTGGTCAGTTGGACTACGCGCAGGCCGTTTTTGCCATCGGCAATGTAAGCGAATTGGCTTGGGTAGGTGGCGCCCAGCTTCACATCGTGAGCGTCGTTGATCCGTCCATCGGCATCGTAAATCTGGTCTACCCGCATATCCTCCGGGTTTTGAATATCGAAGATGGCCAACCCTCTGTGCCCGGCAGCGGCATACATGTATGTGCGCGCAGCGTACAGCGATTTGATTCCCGGGAATGGCATACTGGAAACGGGCTTGGGATGGGCAGGATCCGATAGATCCATGGTGACAACACCATGCTCATCAGCGACAAATCCGTAACGGCCTTGGGTTGTCATGGCCTTTGGCCGGCCCACTCCCGGGCTGCCAAGTACCTGAGTCACCTTCGGTTTGGTTGGATCGGAAAGGTCGATCGTCACCAACCCGGCATCGCACCCAATGTGGGCATGCGTGCCATGGAAAGTGATGCTGTCCGCACCGGCCAGAACATTGTCCGGATTGAAGACCACGTCACGTTTGAGGAAGTTGTTGAGCGGGTCGCCATCGAGCAGCGTGCCGGCTGCCACCATGACAAGGCCTTCGTATTTGTCGGTGACATAAATATAGGCATACATCATGTGGACGGGAGTTTCCTTGTTCTCCGGGAAATGCTTGCGCGTGGGATCGGGGGCAATGGTTGTGGGCGCTGCCACAGAAGTGGCGTAGCGGGTGCGAACAAAAAAGCGTTGGCCAATCGGTGAAACCGGCGCGGTGGAAGATCGCTCGGAAAAACCTTTGTGATCGGTGAATGCAATATCAAAGACACGCAGGCCCATTTCGCCACAGGCGGCGTACAGGTACTCTCCACGAGCCTGAAGCGATAAGATTTCAGATTTTTTGCCCGGGTTGAGGATCGGCTCACTGATGTCATGCCCCGGATGCTCGAAGCCAACCTTCAGGAAACCCTTATTGCGTTCAACATGCTCCTTGTACTGCTCCGGGTAAGCAAGTCGGTGCAGGTTGCTTCCAATTACCGCCTGGGGTTCTTCACGTTCGGTAACAGGCACGGCATAGAAGCCGTGTCCGCCCGCGCCAACCCAGCAGTATTTGCCAATGAAGTTGGTGTAACCGGTGCCCAGCATCATCAATTGTGTGAGCAGGGCGTTGTTGTCGTTTTTCTCGGAGACATGGCATGACGTGCATTCCCGGCTGGCACGGCCCGAGAATGTATGAGGCACGTTGGTGGAGAATGCGATGCCACTCATGCCTTCGGCAGAGATCGTTTGCTGCTGGTAGTAAATGGATTCACGCGTACCGTTGTAACTGGTCACGTGGATGGCGCACGAAGATCGGGAGGGCCCGATTTTGTTGCCGGTGACATCACCATCGCGGGCCAGCATGAACACATCGTCGCGCAGCGTCTGCCAGTTGTAGGCCGTGTAGTTCTTGGAAACGATGCCCTCATTGTGAAGCTGGGGCATTTTGGTGTTTGCTTTTTGCGGCAGGTGGCAACCGTAACATGTTGGGTTCCACGAACTGTGGCAGGCGATGCACGACATATTCTTATTGGAATGCGCGCAATTTTCCGCGCCATCGGCACCCTTGGCAAGTTCGCCCCAGACCATCTCTCCATTTTCCACGCGGACTGTTTTGGCAAGCGCGCTCTTGGCGTTATAATGCTCGCTTTTCACATCGATGGTGTCCTTGGTCTGCACCACTTCCCAGACAAGGTCACGTTCAACCATGCTGCGCTGATAAATGCGTCCGCCCCGGCGTTCGAAGCGCGGTTTTCCTGAAGGTGTGCGCAATGCGGTAAGATCCCGCCCATTTAGAGGATTTTTGGGATCTGGCGGTTGCACATCAGGGTTCGAGGTGTAGCTGGCTGGGCCAGACGTCCGCAATCGGGCCACCTCCGCCGAACTGCCATGGCAATCGATGCAGGCAATTTCAATGGCACCGCGCACTTCCATTTGCAACCGTGTGTTGCCATGCATGTCTTGCACGAAGTGGCAATCGACGCAGTGCATCCCTTTTTCAACATGGATGTCCACCAGATGCATGGGCAGGCCGGCGCGTTTGTGGGCGTCTTCGGCATCGCGTTCCTTGCGCGATTTTGCGAGGTAGGCGTTGTCTGGTTTTTCGGCATGGCGGACTTGCAGGTCGCGCACCACCTCGACTCCACGCTTGAGGTTCGGTCCAGAGACATCGGCAACCGGGTTGCCGTTGTAGTCGATCATGTTTCCTTTGTGATCGCGGCGGAAAACGGCTCGGAAAACCCAGCCGTGGCTGTGGAAGTCGGCGAACTGTCCCTGACGCATCTGGCCGTTGAGATCGGTGAGATTGGCAAGGAACTCGGGGTTAGACCACAGGCCGCGCTGGCCGCTTTCCTCAGGGTTGGCCATGCTGGCGCGAACAACCTCCTGAGCGTTCTTTTTAGGTTGGCTTGGCGGATACATGAGATCGCCATCGGTCTCAAGGTCCCACCAGGTGTAACCCAAGTAGCTGTTCATGACTGTTGTGCCCGGGTGAACGTGACACGTCATGCATTGGCTGGTGGGGATGGAGTTGCCTTTGGCAAAGCGGTGCTGGATCGGGTGCCCGGACTCTTCCTTGTTGATTGTTGGGTCTGGTTTGATGTCGTCGAAGACTTCATCGGTCGCCCGACCTCTGTTACCGAAGCGGCCATAAGGCCCCGAGTGAATGGGACTGCGGTCGTTGGCATAGACAACGTGACAGGCCGTGCAACCACTGGTGCGATAGTCGCCGGGCTGGTCGTTGGTGCCCAAGAAGTTGAGAGTGGGGTCGAAGAGGCGTGTTTTGTTCAGGGAAACCCAGACAGGGTCTGTGCGGTTTTCGGTACCCAGACCGCGGTTGCTGAGGCGTTCGAGGAACGGACGGCCGGGATCCGCAAACCTGTCAGGGATGCCAACTTCTGGCCGAAGTTTTCCGCCTCTTTCAAAGATCCTCAAAATATTGGAAGGCTGGGAAACCTCGAAGCGGAAAGGCGGATCAAGGTAGGGAAGAACGCCCTTGCTTTCCTCGTAGGGAGTGGGTGGCGGGTTGGTCTGCGCTCGCAATGGAACGCCACGCATGGAGTAGAACTCACCGTGGCGCGGTTTCTTGTAAGGCACGGCCCCGTTGTTGTAGAGCGCTGCTCCCCAAAGCATGCAGGAGTGGGTCATCATGCTCTTGCGCGACTGGTTGACCACCTCGCCATGGCAATTGGTGGTACCGCAGCTGACATGTGCCACGCGCAGGTCGCCCGGATTCACGAAGCGAACGAAATCCGCAGATTCACGATTGAGCAGCGTGTACGAGCGGGTCGGGTTGGCGGAATTGCGCCACGCCGTTGGGTATCGGCTTGCTGGAGCTGCGGGGCACCCACCCGGTCCACCTGCAGGTCGTGCAGTAGCAGATCCGGGTGTTGGATTCACAATGCCTCTATTCCCGCCATGGCAGTCGGTGCATCCCAGACGCAGCGACACCTTGCAATGTGGGTCCTTGGCATCGATGTGGCAGGAAAGGCAACTATCACTCTTAAGTGCGACTGATTCTTCCGATTGCTTGTTGAGGTCAACCCCCTCCAGTTCAGGAGGCATGGGGAAAGGAATGTTGGGAAGCCGTTCCAGCGGCGTGACATCCAGCGCAATGATTTCGCTGGGCAGTCGGCGTGGAGAGGAACCCTCCTGACCGCGTGCCGGCAGCACAATCATGGTTGCAAAGAGCACTCCGGACAAAGCCAAGCCAATGCCTGCCAATGCCGTGAAAATGCCTCTGATTGGTTTCATCCACCCACCGTTTGCACATCTGGACATTGGCGGGCAGGCCTCCCATAGACAAGAGACAAGTTGATTCACCGTTGGAGATACTGGTTCGATGCGAAGGGAATCAAGCCGGAGCGGTTGCGCACTGAGGTTGGATCATGGAAGTGGCGGGGCAGTCCCAAGGTGCCGTAGCCAATACTCAGCATGGTTGTTAATGTAAGGGATCTTGTTTTTCTGAACGTTTTGAGTCGGGAGTTGGCCATGTACGCCGTGGTGGAAGACGGGTCCAAGCAGTTCATCCTCAAGCAGGGAGATGTGGTTCGCCTCGACTTCCGTCAGGTGGAGACTGGAACGACCGAAGAACTCACAAACGTCCTTCTTTTGAAGAACGAAGCTGAGATCACTGTTGGTCAGCCCTTGGTGGAAGGTGCTCGTGTTCTGGTGACCGTTGTTGACCATCCTTCGGTCAAGACGAGCATCATGAAGTACAAGCGCCGCAAGAACTACAAGCGCCGTAAAGGCCATCGTCAGCACTACACATCGGTGCGCGTGGATAGCATCCTGCTCCCCGGACAGGCTTCACCTGTAAAGGCCTGAGCCGTTCACCTTGATCGTGAACGATGAAGTGGTTTAGGCTTGTGCTCCGAGGCGCGCCAATGATTGGCGCTGCCCAATCGCGCGCACGGAAGCCACCACCATGTTGTGCCTCAATGGAAAGACTGTTTTTCTCGCCTTGGGCCTTTGGGTTCAGGGCGTTTTCGTTGTTGGGCAGGCGCCCCAACCGCTTACCCTTCCTGCTGCTCCGCCATCGCCCATTCAACCAGTTGACTTGCGGGAAAAAGCGCTATCGCCTGCAGATGCTGCGCGTCGTCGCGCGGCATGGGCTAGGGCCATGGAGCAAGATCCTCGGGCCCTCTCACCGCTGAATCAGCAGATGCTGCAAGGTGCCCGTCGTGGTGCCGACTGGTTGACTCGCGCCAATACAACCAAAGGACTATTCCTTCCAGGAATTGACCCGGCACTGACCACTGAAGCAACGGGTGGGCCATTAGGTCAAGTTGCGGCAGCATGGACATTGGCCCGCGCTTCCGGTGCCTTTGGCGACGAACGTTACGAAATGCGCGCACTTCAAGCGTTGCTGGCCTGCCTTGACGATACTCAGGTCGACAGCGAAGACCCTCAGGCGCGGCACAGCTCCATTCCTTCCGCGGTTATTTCACGGCCCGCTGCAACAAGCTGGTTGCTGGCAGCCGTTTGTGCGCTTGAAACGCCCCCTGCAGAACTTTTGGAGCGGGCTGAGTCGCTGGCGAGATACTTAGCGCGTCAGGCAGGGCAAGAGAATCTGGCAACCATTATTGCTAAGGTTGAGCCGGGCACACCGGCCTTGGTGGCCTATGCGTTGCTAAGGTCATACCGACATCAGCCTGCTGCGTGGAAGCTTGACGGGGCACGCAAAGCTATGGCGATTGCCAAGGCATTGCCCGTTGAAACTCTTCCCCAAGCCTTGCCATGGCCAATTCTTGCGCTGGCGGAAATGAGCCAGCACGATGCGGCCTGCCTGCCACTGCTCAATAGTGCCACCGACACGGTTGTGTCGTGGCAGGCAGACAAGGTCGATCCCCGGCACCCCGGCTGGTTTGGAGGATGGCCACTACCTGCCGCTCGTGGCGGTTTGCCAACGGATCCATCGTGTGTTGGTTCGGCCATGGCCCTGACGGCACTTTGTGAGGCGGCACTGGTTGCGAGGCGGCAGGGAGATCTGGCACGGCACCAACGGTTGCACGATGCCATGGATCGGGGCGCCCAATATTTGTTGCAGCTGCAGTTCACCGATTCCAATACCCAGCACTTTGCCGATTGGTACAGGCCTCGCCTGTTGGGTGGATTCCGTTCCGGAGCAGGTGAAGCGACATTGCGTCTGGAACAAAATCACCATGCGGTGATGGCTCTTTTGGGCTGTTCCCAAGATGCAACCCCATGATTGGCTAGCCAGTTCGACCCCCGGATCGCTACAATTGCTCCAGCCGGTAATCGCTCCGGCTGGCGCCGTGCAACGCCGTCCTGATTGACCTCCCCGTCTTGAATATTGCGGGGCCCCGGGCCTGCCATGACCGAAGAACGCCCAGTCTCGAAACGCCCACGCTGCCGCCGTCTCCGGGGTATCCGGATCCTAGCTGCCGGGAGTTACGTTCCAGATACAATTATCACCAACGAGCAGCTGCATGCCGAATTAGGCTGCGACTCCGATTGGATCATCAAGCGCACGGGAATCGTGGAGCGACGTCACGCCCGGCCGGATCAAGCAACAACCGATCTGTGCCAAATCGCCTCTGAGCGGTGCATTCAGGCTTCTGGAATCTCGTCGTCTGCCATCGACCTGTTGGTTCTGGGAACGTTCACACCCGACATGACATTTCCGTCGAGTGCCTGCACGCTGCAAGACCGTCTGGGCTTGGTTTGTCCAGCGATTGAAGTTCAGGCCGCCTGTGCTGGTTTTGTATACGCCCTTACGACCGCCGCTAGCTATGTGCTTGCCGGAGCAGCAGATACTGCTTTGGTGGTTGGAGGCGACACGAACTCGCGCATCATCAATCCCAAGGATGTGAAAACGTACCCCCTCTTTGGTGATGGCGCCGGAGCCGTGCTGATCACACGCGGCAACACGGATGAAGGATTATTGAGTGTCAGTCTTGGTTCCGATGGCGCGGGTGGCCCGTTGCTGAACCGCCCCGCTTGCGGTTCGAAGCTTCCTCCCACAGCCGAGTTGATCGAACAGGGCCAACATTTCCTGCAGATGGATGGCAGAGCTGTTTTTCGTTGGGCTGTCACAACTCTGTGCGACACGATTGGCGATGTGCTAGCCGACTGTGGTTTAACTGTCGACGACATCGACCTTTATATTCCGCATCAGGCCAACATTCGGATCATCAACGCGGCCATCGATGTGCTGAAGATTCCGCGGACCAAGGTGTTTTCAAACCTAGAGCGTTACGGGAACACGTCGGCGGGATCTATTCCCCTGGCATTGGACGAAGCGATAGCAACTGGCCGGTTGCGCCGCGGTCAGCTTGCGGTGATCAGTGGTTTTGGAGCTGGTTTGGCTTGGGGCACCGCGGTCATTCGGTACTGACAAAAATGCCGGGCCCTATGCTGGCGGGCCGCGCCCGCGGCGGCCCGCCCTAACAAAATCAGGCGCTAAACGGCATCATTTGCTGGGCTAGGCTCCTCTCGCGGATCTCGCTAACAAAATCGCCACAAATTTTGAATTCTGCTATCGCGGGCGGAATGACGCGAATAGGGGATGCCATATTCCTTAATTCCATCAGCAACATGCCCAGCCTGTTCTCGCCGCGCAAGACTCCATCATCTCCCAAAATCGCGCCCCAAAATGAATCCTTTGAAGATCTTTCGACAATTGGCATTCTTCTCGACTTTTCAAAAATCGCCCGCATTCTTCTGGGATGCTGGGCCAATTTCACCTGAAGCGCCCATCGCATCACGCTCGCCCGGATTTCCTCCCAATCTGATCTTGTTTCCGCGATCCACTCCTTTTTCCGGGCGATTCTTTTCGCTATCATGGGCAGATTCGCTCTCATTATCTCAGCCTGCCATTCGGGCCTATGCGGATATCTGCAGGCTTGATAAAGCGCCTCGCTTGACCCCGCCTTGACCCCATTGACCATCAACGGATAATCATTGGACATATTCGAAAGCCCGCCAAACGCCTCCTTCACCTTGAAAAAAACCGCGCAATTAACGGCCACTGCACCATCATGATTTTCCCAATTCATAAAAACTCCTTGCTGGGGCTTCTTTTATCTTCCAGCAAGGGCGGCTGCCCCAAAAACCGCCCTCCACTGACGTCGCGACAATGAACGAAGAGATATGTGGCAGCAGGATGGCCGCCTGTTAACTCGCTGGGCTGGCTTTTGCCGCCCGCCTTTACAATTTCTTCACAATTGGGCCGCCTAAAAGCAGATCTGCCATTTGGCTGGCATGCTTGGGCGGAAGGGCAAATAACTAGGTGAAAAGAATTAAGCGCGCTTTTTCAGGGGGCCGGGCGGGGGCGCTGCTTCCAGCTTGCCCGCCCGGCACCTTGATGAATGCCAAACATCGTGTTGCAAAGGGTATTCGCACGCCAAGTCACAATATTTTTTGAAAGTCAGAGTTAATCTTGAGAGGCGGTTTAAGGCTGGGAAGAAACCGGGCGCCAGTGAGGCCACATCGCGCCATGACCCGATGAAAGTCGGGTAACTTGGCGTTCGGTTCGGTCGGAGAGGTTCATCGCGTAGAGTTGCCTGATACCGGAGCGCATGGATCCGTATAATATCTGCTTGCCATTGGGCGAAGGGGTGGGGTGGTAATGCAGAGTCCCGGGTGGCGAACGCGTGAGCTGTTTCACAGCGCCATCGAGAGTGACTTGGAATAGCTCCACGTTGCTGCCAGACTTGGCCGTGTAGAAAACAGAGCCACCATCAGCAGACCATGCAGGAATATCGCTGCTGCCATCGTGAAAATCCGGGACATCGAGAAACAGGATCCAACCTTGATAGCCGTTCAGATCCGCCAGTTTTCTCAGTCCGGTACCGTCGCGCTTGACAATGTAAGGGTTCCAGTGGCCATGGGTTCCGCTCACAAAAAGCAACCACACGCCGTCGGGAGACCATTTAGGCGCGAAATCAAATGGATTGCCCGTCTTAATGTGTTTCTTTTCCGATCCATCCACATTTGAAATGTAAACTTGGTAGTTTTCATGGTAGCAGACATGCTTTCCATCCGGGGAAGCTCCGTAACCGTAGGCAAACCCCGCTCCCCCGGCGGAAACATCGCGCTTGTCGCGCCCGTCCATATCCATGATATACGGCCTGGAAACGCCACCAATCAAAGGTGTGAATCCGAGAGATTTCCCACCAGCCACAAAAAACAGGCCGCCATTGTAATGGCTGACACGGTCAACGGCGGTCACGTTGGTGATCTTCCCGCTAACATTATCGACCAGACATGAGTCCAGAGACCATTTACCGGGATTCATCCTGAATGCCTTATGCTCTTCTTCCCATTGCGCATTCTCCGGGTCTTGCCAACCTCGTGAAACAATGGCGTGCTTGCCATCGGGAGACCAGCCAGCAAACTGCGTCCATGCGTTGGGACTATCAACCAGATCCGAGGCGATGGTTTTACGCCCACCACCATCAGCTTGGGCAACGATCGCCCTCATGGTGCGGACATTGGCGTGCCTCCCACCAGGCAGATTGGTACGAAGTTCGGTGTAGCCAATGGCAAGAGATTCAGACTGGGCTAGCGAAGCCGAGACGATTAGGTTGAGCAGGACAATCATGAAGTGTTTCCAGAATCAGGGACGTGGCCTGAACTGAAGCGCGAAAAGATCGGCATCAATCAGTACCATCCGTAACCGGACTGGTTTTCCGGCAATGGCCGACAGGCTCGTGCCTTTGCTCCATATCACTTTCTGTTCTATGGCATCGCCGACAAGTTCCTTGCAATCGGACAAGGAAAATCCGGGGACCGGCACGCCTGCCGTGTCTTGGAATTCAATTTTCAGGCTGCCGCCGGCGCTGGTCGAGTAGTTCACATAAAGGTCATCGCCAACAAAACGCAACGGTTTTGTCAGCATCTGTCCGGGTTCACCGCCTGCGCGGACCGATGCAAACCCGTCGGTGCGCAGCACAAATCTGCGGAACGGAGTCGTATAGATGGACATTTCAGTGGGGCCCGTGGGGACGACGTTCAGGGCGGCATAGTTGGAGCGGTTGCCCCATCGGGCAGGATCGAGACCCGGGCGAATAAATACTTGCCGAAATGTGCGATCAAATGGAGCATCACCGCGCGCGGTCATGAAACCGATATCGGTACTTTCGCCCCGCGCGGGGTAAAACCGGGTGGGAGTTGCAATGTAAATATGGGGTGCCCGGAAGTAGGGGTGGGTCAGGGTGGTGTAGATGTGTTCGTCTGGGAAATTAGGCTTGAGCGGCACAGGCGGTGTCCAATGGATGAAATCAGTGGAGGTTGTGCGACAAACCGACCTCCATTTTTTGTCGAGAAAGTGCCGGAAATAGCAGACATAGCAGCCTTCGCTTGCAGACCAAAACGAAACATTCTGGGAATCGAACGCGTATTCCCGTGCGTACGTAATGACAGGTTCCTTGCGCGATTTGCGCCAGTGAACGCCATCTTCGGACAAAAAAGCCATCAATCCGGTCTTCACGGTCCCGGCCAATGCCTTGAAGCGCTCCTGTTTGGGAATATCGGGCCGAACATCGAGAAATGGCGAGAAATTATGGCAAAAAGGTGGTTCATGGAGAATCACATTATTCGCCTTGTTCCCGTCGATTTCAACGATACCCAACTTGGGTTGTGTCCAGTTGATACCGTCCGTGCTTTCGCAATACCGAGTCACCTCGGTAACGTCGCCATCGAATCGGGCGCTGCGTCCGTCGCGGGTGTAAAGTCGGAAAAGAGAGCCATCCTTGATGATGGTGCCGTATTCAAGGTTGTTGGCAGGTTGTTCCGTGGCGGCTGCGAGCCTTGGTTCATGCAGGTGCAGGGTCGAGTTGTCGAGTTGATCGATGAGGAACCGATCGACAAACAGTTCGAGGCGCGAACCAATTTCGAGCGGTTTGCCGCGAATGTCCGCTGGTGCATCAGACCGGGTCGGGGTTTGGGCGAAACCCCGATGGGGCAGAACCAAAAGGAGGAACGCGAAAAATACGTGCCTTGTTCCCCAAGCACCAACTGACAATCGGGTCATTCAGAAGCCTCCATGCATTTTCATTCAACACACGGGCGTCACCAGATTGTGTTACCAGTTGGCACCTTTGGGTTTTGCGCCTGCAACCTTAACCCTTACGCTGTAGAGCGATGTGCGTGCCGTAATGAACAGCGTTTTAAAATCGTCGCCACCAAAGCACAGGTTTGCCGGATTCTCCGGCACTTCAATCTGGCCAACCAGTTTGCCATCGGCATTGTAAACATGAACCTTGTTGCCGTGCGTGGTATACAGATTGCCTTTGACATCGAGTCTTATGCCATCACTGCCCTGCTTGATCACGAAGATTGTTTTGCCCAACCGGCCATCCTTGTCGATGGCATAGCAATGGATACTCGCAGGCAGCTTATGGAATGCCGGATCGGGATGGCGTGTGTTTCCGCCTGTATCGGCAACATAAAGACGTGATTCGTCAGATGAAAACACAATGCCGTTGGGCATGGGCAGATCTTTGATGACTGGGTCAACCTTTCCCGATTTTGGATCGAGCTTGAAGACCCAATGGCCTGGGATTTCAGCTTTCTCCTTCAGGCCCCACGATGGATCGGTGAACCATAGGGTGCCATCCGATCGCACGGCCACGTCGTTGGGCGAATTGAACCGCTTGCCATCGTATTTATCTGCCAAAACGGTGATGTCGCCATTGGCCTCGGTGCGCACAAGATTGCGGCCGGCATGCTGGCAGGAGACTATCCGCCCCTGCAAATCGAGGATGTTGCCGTTGGATTCTTGGCTTTTGCGGAAAACCGAAAGGCCGTCAGCTTCAGTCCATTGCATGATATTGCTGTTTGGAATATCAGAAAAAATCAGCTTTTTCGCGTTAGGCAACCATGCCGGGCCTTCCGTGAACTTCATGCCGCCGGCCAGTTTTTTCACGGTGCTTCCTGGCTCGAGCAGCGGGTTGCTGTCATCGGCCCGCGCGGTGGCAATCAATAGAACCAACGCGCAACCACAAATGGTTGTCAGAGCTTTGGAGAGCCGATGATGAATCATGTTGGAATCCTTGGGTGTTGGTTCTACTGATCAGGAAAAACAGTGATGTCATTCACCGAGCACAATGCACGAAGGCTTGGGCATGGCAATAGTATTGCCCGAAGGAGCAAGCTTTCCGGTGTCAGGGGCGATGGCGAACACCGAAAGGTTGTCTCCAGGCATATTGGCACAGATAAGCCACTTGCCCCCTGGCATAATGGAAAGGTTTTGTGGACCTTTGCCACGGCTGGGCACAATTCCGATCAATTCGAAAGATTCTTTTTCACCTAGGCGGTACATGGCAATACTGTCGTGCCCACGGTTGGTGGCGTACAGGAACCTGCCATTGGAAGAGATTTTAATATCTGCGCAGTAGCTGGTTCCCTTGAAATCAGCAGGCAGCGTCGTGATGGTTTTTCGGGCAGAAAGCGCTCCCGTGGCCGCATCAAAATCGAACATGGTGACGGAGTTGGCCAGTTCATTCACCGCGTAAGCTCGCTTGCCATCGGGGTGAAATACGAAATGACGGGGACCAGCGCCGGGAGGGCACATGGCAAATGGAGGGTCGTTGGGTGTGGCCTTCGATGTTTTGGGATCGAGACGGTAAATCAGAATTTTGTCCATACCCAAATCGGCTGCATACAGGAACCGATTATCCGGACTTGGCACAAAACAGTGGGCATGTGGCTGTTTCTGGCGGCCAGCGATCACGCTCGAACCGTTATGTTTGATGAACGATGCGGAAGGCTCTAGGCCACCATCGGCCCGAACGGGAAGAGTGGCCACGCTTCCTGACGCGTAATTGGCAACAAGGATCGTCTTGCCGGTGGCATCCGCCTGCAGGAAACATGCCGCCGAGCCACGCGCAGACTGTTTGTTGATCAATTCCAGACGCCCGTTGGTCCCGATGGCAAAGGCAGCGACATCTTCGTCATCTTTGCTGCCAAACTGCTTGGCATGAATCGAATAAAGGAATTTTTTGTCGGGAGATAGCGCGAGAAAAAACGGATTGGGAGTTCCGCCATGCTTGTGAACTGGTTCAAGTGTGCCGGTCTTCTGCTCAAATCGGTAGGAATGGATCGCACCCTGTTCGCCCGTGACAAAAGACGAGACGAACAGAAGCGGATCGGCAGCAATCGATACAGAGGCCATGGCCAAAGCAGCGATAACCGTGCAAGGCATGCGATATTGGCAGTTGGACATGGCCTGATCTCCGAAGTTTGTTGCAATAGTGATACCGACGAATCAGATTTTGCCTTCGCGCCCCAATTGGTGGAAATAGTGTTCCACTGTGTGCTGGTTTTCTAGCAACCAATCGATGGATGGTTCCCGGTTCATCGCCTTGGTGAGCACTTTTACCGTGGCTTCGCGGTGGACCTTGAACAGGGCGTCGTGGTCTACCTTACCGGGTGCCAGTTCCAGCACGGCTGGATCCAGCCATACGGAATAGATGATCCCCAGATCTTCAGCTTTTTCACGGGGAATGACGCCCGCGCGCACGGCATCGAGCACGCCATGAGCAATAGCGGCTTGCACCGTGCCCATAAGAATGCCGGTGTACCGTTCGCTTTTTACCGTGACCTTGCTGACCATCAGCGTGGCTGGCTTGACCTGAACATCGGAATTCAAAATGGCAAAGACGCGCGTATGCCCCTTGACCTGATCGCCCACAAGCGTGGCCAAGGCTGTGCCTACGGGGCCATCCAGTTCGCCGATAACAATCTCTGGTTCGGCGCAGAGGTATCCCTCGTCGCCTTCAACAAGCGCCTCTGCTGTGCGCATGCCAATTCTGTCGGAATTCTTGCTCACGGTGTGTTCCTGCCCTTGGTTGTTGTCAATCCTTGCCTGTTACGGGTTTGAACGCGAACGGTTTGCCACCCAGTACCTGATCGGAGGTAACCGTTGGACAAACCACTTTCTCAAGATGCTCGATAAACAATCGAGTGCCCTCTTGATGAGAAACCATCGGCGCGCGCGCCGGATTGTACATGCTGTCGGTGAGGTCCCGCACCAGCACTGCGTTTTTGCCATTTTTTGATAACTGGCGCAAACCGAAAGGCCTGCCAGCGACGCACATATTCACATGGACACCGACAAGCGCGACATTGCGGATCTTGCGTTCTTCAAGAAGGTTCCAGATCTCCACCCCTGAGTCGCTGATGGCGTCGCGTTCTTGGTCGATTTTCAAAACATCGATCTGCCGGGTCCAGGGCGCCCGCGGATTAAGGCCTTTTGCCTTGAGTTCTGCGGCCCAGGCGGCATGTTCGACAGGATCGTCGTCTTCGCCACCGTCGGTTTGGTCGATGGGGTATTTCAGTTTTTCCTCGGTGGGAATGCTCTTGCACCATCCGTCGATGCCATTGGGAAGGTTGGCGGCCTTAGGTGCGGATTGGGCGCGCTTGCGTGCCGGTGTGCCTACGTACGGTGTCATGCAACTGCTGGGTGCATGAATAATCAAGACTCCCTTGTCGCGGCATTTTACGAGGAATTCGTTAACCCTTGGCGCCATTTCGGTTTCACGCCTCACGGCATTCAGGCAGTGATGAAGGTCCCACATATCGCAGACAATCACGGCTGTGGCTGCGGGATCCCACTCCTCGGCGCGCTCTTTCGCGGTGCCCTCAAGGGTTCGGGTGCGCAGCGTCAGGTGGAACGGATCGGCTGCGGAAATGTTCAGCACGGCTGTTAACGCAATCATCCAACTCATCGGGCACCTCCGGTGGCAAGCAGGCGCAGGCAAACTGGTTTGCCTACCTTGGCGGAAATACTCGTGGGTTTCGGTACCCCCGTTTTCTGGTCGATCGCAAAAACAATGATGGTGTCAGCGTTCTGATTGGCCACGAGCAGCCACTTTCCAGTGGGATCAACAATGAAGTTGCGTGGTTCCTTGATTCCTGCCGTGGCAAAGCCAGCCACCGCAAGCGTGCCGGATTCAGGATTCACCGTGAAAGCCGCGATGCTGTCGCCCCTGCGGTTGGATCCATAAATGAATTTGCCGGAAGGGTGTGCAACCACCTCGGCGGTGTAGCTGTCGCCTTTGAAGTTTTTGGGCAGGGTGGAGATGGTCTGATAGGAAGTCAATGCGCCCGTTTTGGGATTGTGCGTGAATGCCGTGATGGTATTGGCTAATTCATTGATCACAAAAGCAAATTTGCCCGAAGGATGAAAACAGAAATGGCGGGGGCCGGAACCTTTTGGAACCGCCACATTCGCTGGATCTGCTGGCGATAGGGCGCCGGTTGCCTTGTCGAGCTTGTAAATGAGGACCTGATCCAGACCGAGATCGGCAGCGTATACAAAGGTCCCGGAGGGATCGGTATTGATGGAGTGCGCGTGGGGCGCCTCTTGGCGTTGTTTGTTAACGCTGGCACCCTTGTGTTGAATGAACGATGCGGGCTCACCAAGGCTGCCATCCGGACCCACGCGGTAAGAGACCACGCTTCCACCGCCGTAGTTCGCTACCAAAACCGCGGTTCCTTCCGGATTCAGCGTGATATGGCATGGCCCACCACCAACGGTGGACTGGTCGTTGATGGCCTTGAGATCGCCTTTGGGCGACAGGTCGAACGCGGCGACTGCTCCGCCCTTTCGCTTGCCTGATTCGCCTACTTCACCCACAGCATAAAGCTTTTTCCCATCTGGATGAATGGCCAGGAATGACGGGTTGGTCATTTTTGCCGCCAAGGCTGGTTCACCCAACGCGCCCGTGGCAGAGTCGAACGTGAGCCGATAAATGCCTTCGCTAGTAGGGCTATTGTAGGTGCCGACATACAGATTGTGTGTCGGCTGAACGGGCGCCAATAGCGCGCAGGCCAGCACAAGATTCATGATAAAGATTCTCCCTGACGTGTTAGATGTTCGAGCACCAGCAAGACGAAGCCAAAGCCAGCAATTCCCGGGCCCTCGCCGAGAGTCCACCACCATGGCATACCGGCAGAAATATCGATCGCGATCATCGACAATCCAAATACCATGTTGCCCAAGCCGAGGGCCACGACCAGCCATGGCGCCCTTTCAGGCCGCCATGCAATAGCACCCACAAGCACGCCATGAAACGCGTAGAGCGCCGAAGCCGAGCGCGCCAGATACCAGGCTACAGGCTGGTCGGGAAATTCGCCCAGCCCCAGCAGGCGGTGAATGAACATGTACCATTCACCGGGAAAAACAGCGCAAACAGCGGCCAACAAAAGAATGCAGGAACCCATGGCTAGGGAACATTGCAGCAGCAACCGGGCTGTTGCCGCACCGATCATTTCAGGTCGGCGGGCTTGACGCCCTTGGTGTAGCCATTGAAAGAGAATCGGGTGGGCTTGTAGGCGCCAACTAACGCCACATCTGCTTTGGCGGGCACTTCAAGGCCTGTCAAGCGGTACGAGGCGTTCACAATCAGGCGGCGCAGGGCTTCATTTTCAAGATCTTGCGAGGCACCCATGGTTGTGGTGAGGCATTGACCTGTTGTCCCGCCAGGCAGCGTGTAGCTCTTGGTCCAGACAACCGGCATCATGGGTTGATTGACCTTAGTGGTTACGGCGGGGTCGGAAGCCTTCATGCCCGCCACGACTTCACCAAGAACTAGGGGCTTGCTATCGCCCGGCAGCGGTAGGCGCACGCCGTAAACATCGGACGGGCCAAAAATCTCGCCGTCTTCGATACCGCGCAGCAGGGGGTTGTCTTTTTGTTCGGGAATGATGCGACCGCGCGTCGCCTGACTGCCGTGGTTGCCGTGGTGACTGATCCACTTCTCACCCAGCACAAGACGGCCAAAACCATCCGCCCACTCTTTACGTTCGCCACCATAGCCGTTGCCATAATGCGCATACGGGTGGTCTTTAGGCATATTGAAGGCGTGGGTGGAAGTGCGCAGGCCAATGACTGGCTTGCCTTTCATCAGATAGGTGTCGATCAACTTCATCTGTTCAGGGGGAAGGGCGCGGAAGCGAAGCCCCATGATCACCAGATCGGCCTTGGCTAAAGCCTCTAACCCGGGAATGTTGTTGCCTTTGTTTGGATTGATTTCGCCGGTGGCTGGATCAATCGCAAACAGGGTTACAGTATCGAACCCGTGGCGCGTGCTGAGGATCTTCGCTAATTGAGGCAAAGCTTCCTCGGACCGATATTCCTCATCGCCGCTGATCAGGACCACCGTTTTGCCTTTACCTGGCCCGGAACCGCCAGGAATGACAAGCCATGGATCCGCGGCCAGCATCAAACTCACGAAAGGCAAAAGGCACAGCATGGAGAGTAGCTCCGGGCGGGTGATGGTAAACGTAATGCCTACTATCATTCACCGAGGTTGGTTGCGCAAGGGGCTGCCAGTATCAGGCGCCGTATTTGCCCAACCGGCCCGCGTGGGCCAGTGCCAGTGGCATGAGGTGCTTGGCTTGGAATTGGCCCAAACCACCCGCCAGACAATACGATTCGCCAAACTCCGTTACCGGGTCTGGACGGCAGGTAGGCGACCATAGGATGGTCGGCACAGGGTGCCACGAGTGGCTTTTAAGCTTGCTGGGAGTGCTGTGGTCGCCTGTCACGATCAGCACATCGGGGTTGAGGGCGCGAACACGGGGAATGATGGTGTCGAACTGCTCGATCCGCTGCACTTTTGCCGAGAAATTACCATCTTCACCGGTGCTATCGGTGTATTTGTAATGCAGGAAAAAGAAGTCGTACGACTTCCAAGCCTGTTCAAGTGCCGCGGCTTGGGTTTCGAGCGACCCGCCCACTTCAAGGATGTCCATCCCCACTAAGCGGGCCAAGCCACGGTACATCGGGTAGACTGCCAAGGCTGCCGCACGAAGACCATATGCCTCTTTCATGGTGGCAATGGCCGGATACCTGGCGAAACCGCGCAGCGTTGCCATGTTGGTTGGAGCATGGGGAGCAAGCGCCAATGCCGCCTTTTCAAGCCACTGGTTCACAACGGCTGCTGTCCGCTCCGATGCGGCATCGGCGCCTTTGGCCATCAACGGTTTAACGCCCACTGCTTGAGGGTCTGTATCGTTGACAGAATCTCCCAAACCATCGCCACGAATCACCAGCACGAACCGGTGTTCACGGACTGGCTCAACAAACAGCTCAATGCCGGGAATCTGGATTTGCGACAGGACCTTGCAAACCTCAACACACGTTTCCGTGGTTGGACGGCCTGCGCGGCGATCGGTAATCACACCGTTGCCATCGACCGTGCAGAAGTTGCCGCGGATGGCAACATCGCGGGGGCCTACTGCAAAGTTAATTCCCAGAGCTTCGAGAATGCCACGGCCGATGCGGTGCTCGAGTGGATCGTAACCAAACAGCCCCAAGTGGCCGGGGCCGCTTCCGGGGGTGATACCAGGAAGAACAGGAATGGAAAGGCCACAGGTACCATCGCGAACCAAACCGTCGAGATTGGGAGTTCCAGCAGTCTCGAGTTCGGTTTTCCCGCCTTTTTCCATGGGCAACCCACCTAAACCGTCTGCCACCAGCAGAACAATTTTGGTTGCATTGTCTTCGCGAAGTTCCCGAATCAAATCGTGCATAGTACTCACCGTGCCATCGCCTTCAAACATCTGTCAGAATGTCAAGTTATGGCGGCGATGGCTTGGGGGCCAGTACCTTTGCAGTAATCACGGCATGGTGGAACCCGGAGGGGTAGGCGGTGCCGGGTCGCGGGGTGGTTTGGCGTAGTCGTCCGCACTTCGCGCCAGAAGTTCCACATCGCCTGCGGAAATCACGAAAACCTCGCCGGGCTGACGTTCGATCCGGGCATAGCGATCTTTCGATCCTGCGACTTCCTTGCCTATTCGTAGAATCGGCTGCCTGTTGACGGCAATCACAGCCAAGGGCTTGTTAAGGCCATAAGGCTCGTCCGCGGCGCCCGTATCTTTTTCGAAACGCACAAAACGAAGTCGTGTCAGGGCGCGAATCGTTTCATCAACGGTAGCTCCATCGACCTTGGCATCTGCCTTGTCGGTTCGCTTCCATGCGCCTTCGCGCCGCGAAATCACAACAGGCATGCCCTGCTGCGGTTGCACACGCAATTCCTTCACCACAGATGGATCCACAGGGGTAAAGAACAGCGATCGCCAACGGTACTCATCGCGCAGGCGTGCCACCGTTGCAGCGTCAAGAATGAAGAGCTTGGGTTGACCGCTGACCCATGCCACAGCTTTGCCATCCGGACGGGAGGCTGCTACTTCCAACTTGGCCAATTGATTGCCTGCGCCATCGCCAAAGGTCCAAGTGACGGAGGGTTGTTCCAAGCCGAGGGCCTTGATCTGTTCGGGTGTGGAAACGCCAAGCCATGCATCGCACCGAAGCCCGCTCATGGAGGCAATCAGGCCTTCAATGGATAACTCAGCAGCCGATTCCACAGGCTTTTCAACGATCCAGCCCTGAGCGGAGGTAACAAATTCCACGGTGCGGCCATCGCGCACGCAGGTGGCGCGGATGATGTTGTTCACACGGGCAACGGTGCGGTCGTCGAACTGCGACGCATCTTGCAAAAGTGCCGTCACCAGATCCCCGGGCAATACCCCAACCAGTGAACCCGAGGCGCGGGCAAAGCGTGAGCCGGTCGATGCGTCGGCTACTTTGCCTATCTGCAACACGCGCACGGTGGGTTTGTCACCCACGTTACCCTTGATGGTAATCGTTGCTTCGGGTGTCTCGAGGCCAAACGGAGCAAGGTCGGCTGGTGCCCACATGGCACGCCACCCAACCACCTTTTCAACCTGCAAACCGTTCAATCGGGCAAGGAGGCGGTTGATCGTGGTATCGTCAGCCGGGCGGGGTGGTGTTGCTTTAACCTTCCATGCAGCCTTCTCTAGCTCCAAGGCGAGGTCGAACCCCTTGCCGGAACGATCAATAGCAGCCGCCATCAGCAATTCTTCCGGCAGCAAACGGCGATCCACATAATCGGTTGCCATGCGCGCAAGCGGACCGGCCTGCTTGACGGGCAGCACCACCACGGCATCCTTGTTGTCGATTCGGGCATGGCGTGAGCCGGGTCGGCCAGGCACTTCGTTGCCAATCACCACCACACGCACCACTTCAGGCTTGCCAGCTTCACCCCGGAGAACCACTCGGGCAGTCGCTGCGGGCTTATCCAAACCGAAACGAGCCAGAGCAGCAGCGTCGAGTGGCGCGCCGTAACTGGCATATGTTTCGGGCTTCAGGCCAAACCACGCCATTTCAAGATCGACCACACGGCCGGTCTCGGCGGGCGCACCTGTCACGCCAACGCCATCCAGTGTCCACAAAGTGCCTGTGCCTTTGAGCAACTTGAAGGGGCCGGCGGGGACTACGTTCTCAAACCGGACAATCCGGGTAGCATCTATAGCTTCCACAGTTCGCGGAACCAGGTCAAGGACAGGCCTGTCGAGAGACGCTGCGACAGTTCCGGAAAGCACAAACACGCCCGGCCTGCCATCGAGGCTGGCGTAACGGCCGGGAACTGCCGGCGTGGCTGGGGTTGGTTCCTTCTTCTCGGTGGACTTGGCTTCTTTGCCAATCTTCAAAATCTTTTTCGTGCCATCCTTCAACGCCACGGTCACTTCAACGGCTTTGTCCAGCCCCCACTCTTCCAACTTTTCCGCTTTCACGGCAGCCCAGCGCTCGGCGCGGGGCGAAGCCAAGCCTGCGGCAAATCCTTCAAACATGGTGGGTTCGGCGGACGCCACAAAGGGAGCCTCAATCTTCCAGCCACCTTTCTTTTCCTCAACCAGCGGGGCTGGAGCCACTTCAGGTACCAGACGGTAATCAGGTTGACCGGGGCGGCGAACGGTAACAGAAACAATGTCCGCTTCTGGTGCGCGCCACAATTCACGCGGCAAAAACGCCAATTCGCCACCCAGAATGGTTTCACGCGCTGTTGCTGGAAGCGCCAGTACGGTTTCCGTTCCGGCCACCACTCCAAACAGACCGGGCTTGCCTTCACGGTCCTTACCCAGAACCAGAACAGTTTTGTTTCCAGGCTTGCCATCTTTGCCGGCAGTTTCGAGAGTCACACGGGTACCGGCTGGGTCAATTCCGTATTCTTTTGCCTGCGCATCGAGCTTCACGCCGTCTGCGACGAATTCCAGTGCCTCAAGACCGGTCAGGGCACCCAGCAACCGTTCGGCTTCGCCCTGATCGGCATCGCCGGGGGGATTGCCCAGTTTCCAAGGTTCATTCACTTTGCGGTTCAGGGCAACCGTGCCATTCTTACTGGCCAAAGACAGGGCAACCACATCAGATGCAACCAGTTCCATCACCTTCAGCGAGCGGTATTCGCCAGCGGGACGCAAGGCAAGAACATCAAGCAGTGCCGCGGGCTGATCCTTGGCGCCATTCTCGATCTGGTTGATGCGCCAAAGGTTGTCCACCCGCAGAGCCACTTTACCGGTCATGGCATCAGTGGCACCCATCGAATAGGTCACCAAACGTTCCCGTTTGGGCTTTTCGGTGCCGGCTTTGGCAGTCGGGTCTTTTTCCAGAACCTTCACGCGGATGGTTACACGCGGAGCCACCATTCCGGAAGCGTCGAGCAGCTTTTTCAGGTCTTCCGGTGTCTGCGCGGCAACAACATTCGCTGGTGCCGCTTCAAGGCCAACCAACTTGCCCAACAGTGCTGTCACCTTGGCAGTATCTGCCGCACGAACCATCGGCTCGCGCAGTTTCCATTCTTCTCCCGACTTCTCAATCACAGTTTTCGCGCGGTTCGGCCCTTCAATTTCAAGAAGAACCACATCCGTCTGCTCATAACGAGCCAACTTTGGATCGCGCAAAGTGGCAATGTCTGCAAATACCTGATCCACACGGTCCTTGCGGACTTCAAATACCTTGGGGTTTGTTTCAAGCCGCGCGTGCAGGAATACTTCCCGCTGGACTTCTTCGCGCGGCGGCAGGTTGATTCCTGGCGGAAGACCGGGAGGTGGTGGAGTGCTCACCATTTTCTTTGTTTCACGTACCCGCGATTCTTTACCAATCACCAAGGTTGTTTTTTTGCCGTCGCTCAAAGTTACCGTCAACAAACGTTCGGGCTTGTCGAGGCCTGTTTGCTGAGGCAATGACTTATCAGCGGGAATAAACCGTTCCACCCAAAGATCGGGAACAGCTTCAAGCAACGTGTCCATTGTGGCGGGGTTCAGGCGGTCGAGGACCACCTTGCCATCGTTGGAATCCATCAGCCACGCCGATGCGCGCGCATCGGGATCCGCGGCATCCAACCCTGTGCGGTCTAGCCGCAGAACGCGCGCGCTTTTGGCGTCGCCATCCGGGCGAGATTCTATCCTTAACGACGTTGCGCTCACCACTTCTTTTTTATCACCAGCATCGCCAGGACGAGGTACACCAGCCGATTTTTCAGGCTTCCGGCCAGCAAACAACCGACGCTGAAGGTAAAAATCGGAAGGGGCATTGAGGCGGGGAATCAGGCCGGGAGCAAGGCGGAGAGCTTTATCAGAACCTTTCATGCGCGCCCAAGTAGGCCGCGTGAATGCGTTTTCCGACGTCGCCGCAGCTTCTGCGAGCCAAACAGACACATTGGCGCCGCTCGCCAAACGTACTTCCACAAACAGGGCTTCAGGTTTTTCTCCCGCAAGATTTGAGGGGATTCCTTCAACTTGCAACGATTGTGGCACAAATCGGGTTCGCAATGCGCCTACTGATTCTGCAAGGCTGTTGGCTTCTTCCTGCCTTACCGGCCAGCCACCACTCATGGTCCAAGTGCTTGGTTTTCCAGCAGTGACTGTGCGTTCTAAGTCCACATCTTCGGTGGAAGCTCGGCCAGGTGCCCGAACCACAATCCCAACGATATCAGCAGTTTTCAGCGATTCCAGACCGCTGATACGTGCCTCTAAAGCAGGCTTGCCACTCACGAGTGCAATCAGTGCACCCGCGGCAGCCATTCCCAACACCACACTTACCGATGCCCATGGAAGACGCATGCAACTGCTCCCGAAAACGGATGACCTGCCATTTAGCGGAGGCGGCGGTACAACAAAACCGTGAATCCCATAAATGCTGCGCACAGCGGCAAACCAAATTCCAATCCGCTGCGCCATAGCCCTGCTTTGCGTTCACTCCAATTCAGCCGTGGATATTCCCACACGGCCTCATCGGCTGGCCGACGGGCAAGGCGATCGTCGCGGCCAATCAGCCAATTGAACAGATCGGTTACCAATCGTTCCCGTGAGGGATCAAGAGTTGGACCAATCAACCACCATGCCTCTCCGATAACGGCTGTTCGTACAAAGCCGGGCTGGCGTTCATCTTTGCCAAACCACGATTCTGGCAATTTTTCTTCCGCGACAGCGCCTACGGGGAACGGACCACGGCGACGTTCCATCAAGGCTGTTGCCAGATCCGGTTTTTCTTGCTTCGCGGTCGCTGTCGATTTGAACGCTGGCGTTGTGCTGTCGGTCGCATAAGGCTGGTCTTCGTTCCATGAATCGGCAGAAGTCATCAAGATTTCAGCTTGCTGGCGGAAGCGATCCGGGTTGTTCTGGTCGATTTCCACATAAACAGGTCGGGCATGCCTAAGCCTTAACTGCAACCGTGGATCTTCGCGTTGGGCGCGCCCCAATCCTCGCGAGGCCAGCCATTGGCTCGCGCGCACAGGGTTGTCTACCTTTTCGCCGGGGCGCCGCAAATTGGCCGGGTAGCCAGTTCCCGGCGACCACGACAACTGCAAGGGCGGCACACGTACTTCCGTTCCGCCCGTCAAGCCACCACCTTGGCGTTCGCCAAAGGCCACTTCTTCAACATCGTAAAGAACCGTTTGCTTGTTCAGGCGATAACCCAGTTCCTTGACAATCGAGTCGATGCCATCCGCCGCTGTGAAACCTTGCGGAACAGGTTCAGGCTTCTGGTCGGGGCCTTGTCCGGGCCGTTCGCTCTCGGGCCCAAGGCAGAAAAGGACAGGCTTGCCAGACTTCAAAAATGCCTTGATCGCGTCGACCTGCTCCTTGTCTAAACTGTGCAGCCAATGGGGCAGGTTTTTATCGTCGTCGCTGACAACGTCGTAAAGCGATGGCCTTGGCAACAGAAGCACGTCGCAATCGGCCAGCAACTGCTCCATTTTCCCCTTGAGATCCGTGTTGCGGCGCTGCTCCGCAAGCGTTTCAAGGTCGAGAGATCCACGCTCCACTTCGATTTCCTTGCGTTGCTCAACCGCCCTTTGGTCGGCTTGTTCGATCAACTTACGCTCTTCCGCAATGGCCACGATCTGGTCCTTGCGGAATTCGCTGATGATCTCGTCGCGGCGCGTCTTGTCGGCTGGAAGCTTGAACTGCTGCGATAGAACAGCGGCGATTTTATCTGGTGTCGATGTTTCCCAGAATTCCAAGCTGCGCTTCAGCGTTTCATTGATGAACTTGCTGCGCTGCTCGAAACCTTTGTTGATGATCGCCAATCGGCTTTCGAGGCGGTCGAGACGGCTTTCTTCGAACGTCGATACCACCGGTGCCGGGGCACGCCCCAATTTCTTGAGCACCATGTCGCGAACATCGAAGCCGTTGCGTTCGAGGGTTTTGCGCAATCCAACAAGGCCGTAAACATCGGTTCCACGGGTTGTTAGCCACTCGTGAATGACCCCAATGCCAACGCGCGGTTTACGCGCTTCCAACGAGGTTAGGCCCCGAATGAATGGATAGGCGCCGCGCAGATCGGGTGCTGCCGCACCCGGGGGCAGGCCTTGTGGTAAGAGGACCAGGTTTTCGTTTTCTTCTGACGACACTTTGTCGAGACGCAGGAATTCATTGAAGCCAAGCCTCTGAACCAATTCCCGGCCACTGCCACCACGGCGGGCATGGAAGAAAATACTGCTTTCGGGAGCTTGGTCGATGGCTTGACCGAGGGCAGGGTTTTCTTCGGTCAGCTTTTTCAATTTCCGTTCATGATCTTCGTTTTCAACATCCAGTTCCAAAACCTTCAGGCTGCGTCCGCTCGATTCCCGAACCAGTTCCACAAGGTCGCGAACCTTTTCGAGAATCTTCCGCTCGGCTGCCAGGTCGAACCTGTCTGGCTTGTCGGACACGCCCGGGAACACCCGGTGCATTTGGTAAACAACAACAGTGGTTCCGGGTTCCAAACCATCAAGCTCCGAAACCAATTCTGGAGGAAGTGTGAAATTGTGCGACCGGGTCAAATCCCAACGCAGCGGCCGATTGAAGGCGGCATAATTGAATACCACCACAGCAAATCCGGCGAGGCCGATTTGAGCCATGGTCAGCGTCCAGTGCGTGCTGCGCCTGCCGGCAGCGTAGGAGGCCAGCGATACTACTTCGAAAATGGCCGCCAAAACTGCCAGGCCAACACCCGCCAGAAACACCCATGTTCCCGCGCCGGAAAATGCCCCTATTTCTGATATTAGCCGCTTCGCGGCTTGGGGCAATGAAGCGGCGGGATCTACCAAGACCAAGCCCACGCATGCCACCAGCAAACCTGCCATACCGGCAATTCGAAAGGCAAAACGAAGCAGGCCCACCCATTCCGCCGACTGGCGCGGGTCGCGTGCTGCCCGGTTTTTGTGCGCTCCGCTCATCAGGCGTACCTCCGGCTTTCAAGACTGCGGACCGTCAAAAAGAGGCTGAACAAGGCTACGCTCACGTACAATGTCACTGGCCGAAGGTCGATGACACCTCGCGTGAAGGCGCGGTCAAAGTGCAACGGCACACTCATGTAGTAGGCCAGTTGATACCCTGCGCCGCCATCCATCGCGTTGGCTGCAAAGCTTCCAGCCAAAAACAACACACCAAGCGCGAGTGTCGCTTGGGCTGCCACCAGTTGGTCGCGCACCATGCTGCTCACACAGACACCCATGGCCAAGAACATGGCTCCCGCCAGAAACAGGCCCAGATAGGTGGTCAGGATTGGAGCAGGGTCCGTACTCATGGTGATCTGCGGCAAAGCCTTGGTCCACGTAAGTTCGAGGCCGCCAAGCACCGGTAGGTACACCAGCGTGGGCAACCACAAAACCACATAGAAAAGCAGGCAACCAGCATATTTCGCCAGCACGATCTGCCAATCAGACAATGGTGAAGTCATCAACATTTCCAAAGTGCCAGATGCCTTTTCTTCAGCAAATGTACGCATGGTGAGAAGCGGGCAGGCGGCCAGAAACACCAGCCAGAATACGGGGCTGGCGAGCCAGTGCTGCAACGGCCACTCCACACCTCGGGGGCCGCTGGCTTGAAGGAGGTCCAGTGTGTTGGCTACTAGCCAGCCATGAACTCCCAAAAACACCACAAGCACGGCATAGGCAATGGGAGACAGGAAGTACGAGAAAAACTCTTTGTGGAGCAGGCTGCGGGCCCCCCAAAGACTACATGCGAAACCAGATAGCAGCGTCAGCGATGCCAACCCCGCTACTATCATTATTGCCAAACCAATGGACCATTCTTGCTGCATGATGCGCGCTCCGCTTGGGTTGGATTCAGGCGCCGATCGCCTCGCGTTCCTCGACCAGGTCGAGAAACATCTTTTCCAGCGACTGCCCGGGAGGGCAGAGATCGGCAAGGCGCCCTTGCGCCAAAACTTTGCCATGGGCAATGACCACCGCCCGGGTGCAGGTCTTTTCCACTTCTGAAAGAATGTGTGTCGAAATCAGAACCGTCCGGCTCTGTCCAAGATCGGCAATCAATTTGCGTGTTTCGATGATCTGGGTTGGGTCGAGGCCCGATGTGGGTTCATCAAGAATCAGCACTGGTGGATCGCTGACAAGAGCATCTGCCAAGCCCACGCGCTGACGGTAGCCCTTCGAGAGTGTGCCGATCAACTGTCGGCGGACGCCTTCAAGCCAGCACTGTTTCAGGCAGCTTTCAACGCGCTTGCGTGCCAAGGCGCCGTGAACTCCCTTGATACCCGCCCTAAATGACAGATATTCTTGGACCCGCATGTCTGGGTACAGGGGGCAGTTTTCGGGCATATAACCAATGAGCGAGCGAGCCTTAAGCGGATCGTTCATCACGTCGCAGCCTGCCACCACTGCTCGGCCACCGGAAGGAACCAAGTAGCCTGTCAGCATGCGCATGGTGGTGGATTTACCAGCACCATTGGGCCCGAGAAACCCTACGACTTCATGCTGTCCGACAGAGAACGAAACATCGCGCACAGCCGCGAAATCGCCGTAATATTTGGTCAGGTTGATCACGTCAATCATGTGACGACTCCACGGTAGGGGGGCCGGTGCGGAGGCGGCTAGATGATATGATTAGGACAGAAGGATGCTTTAGGCAAGCCCCCACTTCGCTCTCTGCCACAAGGCCTGATTCCGCTACACTTTCCAAAACAGGTTTCATTGTGTGGGGGCCGTTATGAGTTCTTCTGCAACTACTTCCAGTCAACCGCGCCGCATCCTCAGTGGCGTGCAACCATCGGGCAAACTCCATCTGGGCAACTTTTTTGGTGCTGTCCGCCAGCACGTGGCACTTGCCCAAGAGGGTGCCGAATGCCTTTATTTTATAGCCGACTACCACGCCATGACCACCGTTCACGATGCTGCCGCCCTCAAACAGAATGTGTTTGATGTCGCCCTCGACTACTACGCGCTTGGCCTCGATCCCGACCGCGCCATTTTTTTCAGGCAATCTGATGTGCCGCAGGTGTGCGAACTATCGTGGATCCTTTCAACTCTGGCTCCCATGGGTCTGCTGGAACGGGCCGTAAGCTACAAGGAAAAGCTCGACAGGGGCCTCGAATCGTCGGTTGGGTTGTTCACCTACCCGATCCTCATGGCTGCTGACATTCTTGCTTACCGCTCCAATCTGGTGCCAGTCGGCCGCGATCAGGTTCAGCACCTGGAAATCTGCAGGGATCTGGCTGTTAAGTTCAACCTTCGCTACGGCGATGTGTTTCCTTTGCCGGAGTATCGTTTGACCAAAGAATCGAAAGTTCCCGGTACCGATGGCCAGAAGATGAGCAAGAGTTACGGCAACACAATTGATATTTTTGCCGAAGGAAAGCCTCTGAAAAAGGCGGTGATGGGCATCGTGACAGATTCCCTACCTTTGGAAGCGGCGAAAGATCCATCCACATGCAATGTTTTCGCCCTTTACAGTCTGTTTGCCAGCCAGGAAGAGCAAGACGCGCTTGCAACGCTCTATCGCGCTGGCGGCATGGGGTATGGTGCGGCCAAAAGTGAACTGCTTGCCAAGATCGACGCGTATTTTGCCCCAGCGCGTGAACGCCGACGGGAATTAGCCGCCAATCCTGCTCAGGTGGAAGCGTGGCTGGCGCAAGGCGCTGAACGGGCGCGTGCCATTGCCGGGGAAACCATGCGTTTGGTGCGCTCTGCTGTGGGTTTGAGGAGCATGCCGTCATGAGTTTAGGTATTGAAGGATTCGATCATCTGACGGTTATCGTGACCGACATGGCGCGCGCCCGGGCATTTTACGGAGGCATTTTGGGTCTTCAGGAGATTGGCCGACCCAAATCGTTCGAATTTCAAGCTGTTTGGTACCAGATAGGCGACCGGCAACTGCATCTACTGGTAAAACCAGCGCCCGATACAATGGGCCAGCGGCATTTCGCACTACGCGTGGCGGATGTCTCTGCTGCCAGGGAACAGTGCATCGCGCAAGGTTTGCCTACGGCTGAAACGACGCTGATTCCCGGTGCGGACCGGTTTTTCATTCGCGATCCCGATGGTAATCGTATCGAGATCATCCGTTGGAACGTCCCGTACGATCCCGCACGTGATGGGGTGCTGGATAGTTGACGCGCGTATACAATGGTTTCAACCGATGGAGAATCGTCCCGATGTCCACGTTACGCACCGTTGTGCTCTTGTTTTTGTTTGCCGGAATGGCCGTGGCGCAGGAAAGCCTGCCGGGCTTTTTGAACCGTCCGAAAATTGAAGATAAGTTGCTACCCAAGGCAACCATCAGCAAAGCCGCCGGTGAATTGTCATTTATCAATACCACCCCTGGTTTTGAAGCGATTGCTTGGAGGCTTGGCAGTGGCGAGCTGAAGTTTACAAAAATGGACAAAGGCGACATTATCTTGAGGCACAATGGCAAATCTGTTCGCATGGACGCCTCGCATGGTATCGAGATGGGCAAACCAGCGCATTACGAGTATGTGAAGGCAGCTGACGACCGCTTGGGCGCGCGCATATACGCGTTGAGCCAGTTCTTGGTGAAAACAGATGAAGCGGTGATCAAGGGGCTGATCGACGATCTGCTACTTGCCGAATACCGCAAATTGAGGGCTTTGGCCCAACGCCCTGATGCTATTCACGCGCACCGTGACTTGGATCTTTTTCTGTTCCGATGGATGGAAGGGCCAGAGGCCTATCTGCCGACCAAGCACAATGGCATGCTTTTGAACGAAGTCTTGGAAAAGGGGCTATGGTCCGAGATGCCTAGCAAGGGTCGATTCACGCGCAACGCACGCCTCGACCGCGAGTTCCGCGCCTTCCACACCAAGGTCCTGATCGGCCCCGACGAAGACGAAAGCACCGGCACCAGACGCAACCCGCCACTACCGGAGTGGGGGATAAAGTAGGAGTTATTAATTCTTTTTTAAAGGTATTACTGACAATGGCCATTCCGGATTTTCAGTCGACCATGTTGCCATTTCTCGAAAATCTGAAAGATGGGAAGGAAGTGGCATTTCGTGACGTGGTGGAAAAATTGGCAAATCAATATTGTCTCACTCAAGAAGAACGCGAAACCTTGTTGCCTAGTAAAACAGGCAGCCTCTTTAATAACAGAATCGCTTGGGCCAAGACGCATCTTAAGTTTGCCGGTCTCATTGAAAATCCAAGCCGTGGCAAAATCAAAATATCAGCACTAGGCGCCAAAACATTGTTGGAAATGCCTCCGGTTATAAACTGCAAATATTTGAAAAAGTTTCCTTCTTATTTGAAATTCATTGGGACAAGTAATGAAGTAGACCCTTCTGCCGAAGTAGCAATTCTTGACAGTTCAATAAAAACTAATCAAACCCCAATGGAAACTATCGATTCTGCGCATGCGGCACTAACAAATGCGACAAGGCAGGATATGCTTGAACGCATCAAAAAATGTTCGCCTGCTTTTTTTGAAATTGTAGTTATTAGATTTCTGCAAGCGTTAGGGTATGGGGCAACAGGCCATGCGCTGGTTACTGGCAAGGCCGGAGATGGAGGTATTGATGGAATAATCCGGGAAGATAAGCTAGGGCTGGATATCGTCTGTGTTCAAGCAAAAAGATGGGAGGGAACTGTTGGTCGTCCCACTATTCAAACCTTTGTTGGAAGTATGGATTTTGTCCGAGCAAGAAAAGGCGTAGTTATTACCACAGGATTTTTCACGCGCGATGCCATCGACTATATAGATCGAGGAATAGATGGGAAAAGGGTTGTGCTAATTGATGGCCCAACTTTGGCTAATTACATGATTGATTATGGCATTGGAGTGACTGTTACGAAAAAGTACGAGATTCAGGAAATATCTGAAGACTTTTTCAACGAGGATGCATAGCGACTAGGATGGCTAGCCTACCTCACCATGGTCACCCCTTGTTGCCCGAGCACGCTTGAGAAGTCCTTGTCACGGCTGGTGGCCAAACATGGGTCATGGATCAAGCCCAAGCAAAGTGCAACACGGCCAAATCTGCCAGGTACTTACGGTTGATCATTTCTAACGCATTGGGCACCGCGCCCACCTTATGTCTGCCAGAATGTGTCAATTTGATCGGCCTCAACACTTCCCCCACCCAATCACTCGCCTGCACCCTATACCACCGGGCCTTACGGTGTATCATGCGGTTGTTCCCACAACGATTTTTTGGGTTTTACTGTGCGCCGCAGCATACGCCACGCTTTTACCCTCATCGAACTGCTGGTGGTGATTGCCATTATTGCGGTATTGATCGGGTTGCTGGTTCCCGCTGTGCAGAAGGTGCGCGAAGCCGCCAACCGTATGAGCAGCCAGAATAACCTGAAACAACTCGGCGTGGCCGCCTTGATCTTTGAATCGGTCAACAGGCATCTGCCCACCAGCGGTGGATACGACTATACCCCCGGCATGGCGGGTAACAGTGCCCCCTACACCACACCCAACGCCTTCACCACCATTCCCGGCTACGGCGCCTTCCGGCCTCGGTGGGGCGACCCCAACAAGGCATCCTCCACCCAGTTAGGCTCCACCTTCTATTCGCTGCTGCCTTTCATGGAACAGGAAACGCTTTTCCGCAATCCGCTGCTATGCTATTCCACACCGGTGAAAACCTTGTACATGCCCTCGCGGCGCTCAGGTACCGCCCAGATCGTTCCCGCCACCGATACGGTTTACCCCGGTTGGGCCTACAACGATGCGGGGCTGGGTGCCAGCGCGCGCAGCGACTATGCCGCCAACGATCAGGTTTGCCGTACCACCTATTCTGGATGGGGTAAAGTGACAGCCATGGCGGGCATACTTGATGGCACCACCAACACTGTGCTGATGGGTGAAAAGGCGATGGCTGCCAGTGCTGTTGTCTCTGGAACTTGGTATTGGGACGAACCTTTTGTGATGGGCGGAACTGGTGGCACAGGCCGCTGTGGCGATGAACTTTACCCCGACACTCAATTAACGGCATTCCCGGACCGGGCATCCGGTTCTGGCTGGACGGTGGGCAGCGAATCGTGCGGTGGAGGGAATTGGGGAAACCCTTCCTCGGCGGGTGGCCCTCAGTTTGTCTTTGCCGATGGTAGCGTGAGGAGCGTGCGTTATGGCACGCCTTCCGCCAATGTCCGGCTGATGATCCGCCCGATGGATGGTCAGGTTGTTACCTTCGACTGAAAGAGGCGCGCCATGATTTCATATTGGTTGGTCGCCGTGGTGCTGGGCACACTGATGGCGGCGGGTTGTAATGGCGACAGGCCGAAACTTGTTGCTGCCGCTGGAAAAGTCACCCACAAGGGCCAACCCCTCACTGCCGGAAGCATTATATTTCACCCCGATGCTGGCAATAGTTATCAAAAGGATCGCCCCAGCAGTCTGCTGCAACTGGACGGTTCATTCACCATGAAGACTTTTCCGTTTGGGGATGGCGTGCCTCCCGGACAGTACAAGGCGACACTTGCTCCGGAACTGGCAGGCAGGATTCGTTTACCGAAGTATGCCGATCCTGCCAAAACACCTTGGTCTGTGGATATCCCCGAAACGGGAAAAACAGATTTGATTCTGGAAGCAAAGTAGTTGCCCATGCTCGACAGCACCATACGCCCCCTGATTGACCCGCCCCTAGATGCCCTAGGTGCCTTGATGGCGCGGTTGGGCTTGAGCGCCAACAGCATCACTGTTTTGGGTTTCCTCATCGGCGCCGGTGCTTGTGCAGCTATTGTCGCGGGATCTTTTTGGGTGGCGTTGGGCCTTGTCGTGGCCAATCGTTTGGCCGATGGCCTTGATGGCGCTGTGGCGCGTCGCACCGGCAGCACCGATGTGGGAGGTTACCTCGATATTGTGCTCGATATGATTTTTTATTCGGGCGTACCGTTTGCCTTCATGCTGCACGACCCTGCCAACGCGTTGCCGGGCGGGTACCTCATTTACAGCTTTGTGGGTACGGGTGGTTCGTTCTTGGCCTACGCGGCCATCGCTGCCAAGCGCGGTGAAAGCACACGGCAGCAAGGTGTGAAGTCGATGTACTACTCGTTTGGATTGATGGAGGGAACCGAGACGGTGGCGTTTTTCGTCGCTTTCTGCGTGTTTCCAGAGTATTTTGCCGCAATGGCTTGGGTCTTTGGCACGCTCTGCTGGCTCACGGCAGCCGGACGGATCTTGATGGCGATGAATCACTTTGGAGGCAACCGGCAAGCATGACGCAACCGAACCGGCGCATATTTCTGATATCATCGGCTCTTGCAGCCGCGGGGTGTGCTGGCAGGCGCGCCGATGAACTGCGTATTTTTGTCTATGCCGGTGGCCACGAGAAAACCATGCGCACGGTTTTCCTGCCACGCTTCGAGGCCCTCACGGGGACAACGGCCACGCTGCACTCCGGGTGGTGGGATTCCATGGCCAAACTGAAATCTGCCCCGGCCAATGATCCGCCATTCGACCTGATGATCACAGACGCCACGCAAGGGTATCCAGCAGCGCGGGAGGGTCTATTTGCGCCCATCGACTTTGATGCTGTTCCCAACCACAAATCATTGGCAGCAGTGGCACTCGACAATTGGGTGTTTCGGGATCGACTGGGTTTGACATATCCAGATGCTGTGCAGACGATCGCCTATCATAAATCCACGCAAGAAGCAGCGCCCGCACGCTGGTCAGACCTGCTAAGGCCAGACCTGAAGGGCAAGATCGGCTTGTACAACCATTTCTACATGAGTCTTTATACCTTTGCCTGCGCCATGGCCGATCAGGAAGGCAAGCAGGGAACAGCGACTGCCATTGTTCAAGAGCGTACCGACGACCTTTTCCGTTTTGCCCGCGAATATCGCAATCAGATAGGCCTTTGGTGGCCCAACACCACCGACATGATGCTAGCCTTGGCCGATAAGCGGGTCTTGGCTGGTAACATGCATAGCCCCGAATACATGCAGGCCCTAAGGGAAAAACCAGAACTGGGTGCAGCGGTGCCCGACCTCGACCGCGCCATGGTGCAGGTTTTCTGGGCTATTCCTGCCGGCACGCCTCGAAAAAGTCTGGCGCACGAGGCCCTGAACCTTCTGTTTTCCCACGAAGTGCAACTGGAATTCGCGCGCCGAGGCATGGCTACAGCACGATCCGACACGGCGCAGGTTATGGCCGCTGAAGATCCCCTGTGGAAATCGTTTTACCCGTATACTGCTGATCAATTCCAATCCTTGCGGTACTACCCTTATGAGTTTTACGCATCCCGATGGGACGAACTCGCCGACCGCTGGGAACGAACCGTGCTGCGCGCCGGTTGATGGCTTGCGGTTGGAAGAGATTTCGTTCCGTTTTGATACAGCGCCAACTCTTGCTGGTGTGTCGCTGAAGGTGCCCGCTGGTGCATTTGTTTCAATACTTGGGCCATCGGGTTGCGGTAAAACCACGCTCGTGAAAATCGTTGCCGGTTATCTGAAACCGCTGGCAGGGCGCGTTCTTCTGCATGACACCGATATCACGAACGTACCACCGGGTAAACGCAACACCGGCATGGTTTTCCAGAATCTGGCTCTTTTTCCGCACCTGTCAGCTCGTGGGAATGTGGCCTTTGGCCTTGAGGCTCGCGGTTTGCCTTCATCTGAAATCCACCAGCGCGTTGAAGCCATGCTCGATCAGGTGGGCCTGAAGCCCGACGAACGCAATCGTCAACCAGGCAACCTATCTGGCGGGCAGCAGCAACGCGTGGCCTTGGCTCGGGCATTGGTCATCCAACCAAGCCTGTTGATGCTCGATGAACCGCTTTCGAATCTGGACAGTCACCTGCGCGACCAGATGCGCGGCCTGATCCGCCAGGTGCAACGCGATACAGGTGTTACCACGATGATGGTGACACACGATCCGGAAGAAGCCATGGCGATGAGTGATTTGATCGCCGTGATGAATCAGGGCACCATTGTCGAGGTGGGTACCGGACGCGACCTTTACCAACGCCCACGATCGGCATTTGTGGCCCGGTTTCTGGGGCTGGCTAACATTGTTGACGGTTCTGTTATTGGGCATCGTCCCGGCAGCAGCTTGCTAGTTCGCCCCGAATGTTTGGTTATCAATGGTGAAGGTGTACCATTTGCAGGTATTGGCAAGGTGATCAATTCTGAGTTTTTTGGGGCCGATGTGCTTGTTACCGTTGTCTTGGGAAACACTCAAGTGCTGGTGCGAGGTCGCCCCAATATAATGCCACAACCGGGGACCGAGGTTCGTGTGAGTGCCATGCCCGGAACCATTCATGAATTGCCTGCGGATGGCGAATCATGACATTATTACGGGCATCTATCGCCATTCTGCTGCCCACCTTGCTTCTGGTGGTAGGCGGGACCGCCGCGGGAGCCATTTTGACCGTGCGGATGAGCCTGCATGCACCCGGTGCGGGTGCTGGTTTGTTTGAACCGGGTAGCGTGTCGCTGAGTTCATGGGCTTCCATGGGTGATGCGCACCACCGTGGCATTGTGCTAACAACCATACTGGCAGGATGGGGAGTTAGTTTGTTGTCGACGGCCATCGGCGCACTTCTAGCCCTGCTGGCCGTGCCTTTTGCAGGGCTACGGTTCATGGGAGTGATGGTGCTCATATTGGCTCCAAGGCTGTCTGGAGTTATTGCATCGCTTTTTGGATTGCAACGATTGTTACCACGGGGATGGATTGGGTCGCTGATTGCAGAAACGTGGTTGCTGGTTCCTTACAGCACGCTGATTCTGGTGATTGCTTTACGCGGTATCGACCCTCATTTGGTACCCGCTGCACGCGGGTTGGGTGCATCGCGGTGGCAGGTGCTTCGCTGGATCATCTGGCCGCTTTCGTTGCCTGCTGTGGCTTTAACACTACAACTGGGCTGGGTCTGGGGGCTTGGGGCTTTTCTCGGTCCTCTGTTTTTGGGCGGTCCGGATCAATCGACTCTGGCCTTTGAAATCCACCATGAGGCATTTGACCTCGGCCGGTGGCCACGCGCCGCCGCCGAGGGTGTTGTGCTGATGGTGCTTACAGCCAGTGCCATGGCCGCAGGATCGTGGCGGCCGCGGCCATGACAAATCCCATAATTGTGCGCCTTTCAGGCTGGTTTGTTCTGATATTGTTGCAGATTCCGTTGGTTATGACGTTTTGGGCATCTTTTTCAGCCGATTCCTTGTTGACGCTGCCAACCACGCGCTGGTCGATGCGATGGTATGTTGATTTTATCAATGAACCACAATGGTCGCGCGCGGCTTTTCGAAGCCTTATTGCCGCATGCGTTGCGGCAGGCATTGCCGTACCGTTGGCAACCGCGGCAGCATGGTCCCTTCGGGAATGGCCTCAGCGATTCCGTTATTATGTTTTGGGAGCGTTACTGATGCCTGCAACCGTTTCTGGGGTGGCATTGGGGTTGGGATTGTTGCAGGTGGCTCACGCCTTAGGTTTGGCGGGCCAATGGCCATGCTTGATTGGGGCCCACACATTGCTGGGGTTTCCTGTCGCTTTGCTGGTTGTACGGATGGGCTTCACGCCATCGCTTCAAGGACTGGAAGCTGCGGCGGCTGGCCTTGGCGCAAATCCGTCGGTGGTGGCGTGGCGCATAACCTTGCCGCTCCTTTGGCCATGGTTGGTAGCCTCAGCCGTGGCGGTTTTTGTGATTTCGCTGAACGACGCCGTGGTGGCAGTATTTGTGTGTGGACCAGACACTGAAACCTTGCCTGTGGTGGCATGGCGGCAGCTCCGTCACTCGGCCGGGCCGATGGTGGCTGTGGCTGGAACCATCACCATGGTGGCTTCATTGGGAATGATGGGCGTGACAACAGCAGGGCTATGGTATCTTCGGTTCAGGAAACAATCAGCGGGGGGCCCACTGTGAATGTGCCACATTTATAGGGCTGAATGATTTAATGGGTGGCGTGATGCTATTAGATCGATTCACGCCAATCAGGAGATTGGCGTTCCCGGGGAGCGTGCTTTTAATCAGTGCAGCGTTAGATTTCCCAGCCTTTGCGGTATTCTTTATTCAAGAAAATGTTCGCTGATGGCATGTTGGTTACTTTGCCCAGAACAGGGTCGAATTCGATGGTGCCACCGGCGCGGTGGGCGATATTCCCCAGAAGTACGATTTCGGTAAACGGCCCAGAATATCCAAAGTGACTGCCCGTGCGCGTGCCATTTTTGCAAGCATCGATCCACTGGCGATGGTGCCCCGGTGACTTGGGTAAATATGCCGCAGGGCCTTGGTAATCTTTGAACTTTTCTTCTGGCAGCAGCTTGGGCATCTGGTCGTGCTGAATGGCAATCTTGCCTGCTTCGCCTATGAACAGTGAACCGTTCATGGGCAGGTCAGCCGCAATAGCGGCAGGTGCCTTGGTTTCCCCCTCGTACCAATGGACCTTTACGGGAGCTAATTTGCCTCGTTTGCCAAATTCAAGCACCGTGTGCATCCATTTTGGGGCGCTCAGGGCATTGGCTGGTGGTCCTTCCGAGGTAACCTTCACCAGCCCGGAGGGGGAGCCCAGCTCGAGGGCCCAGAATGCTGGGTCCATCAGATGGATGGCCATGTCCCCGATGGCACCGCAACCGAAGTCCCACCATCCGCGCCACTTGAATGGAACGTAGGCTGGGTGGTAGTCACGCATGGCGGCTGGCCCAAGCCAGAGATCCCAGTCCAGATTGGCAGGCACTTTGGGCGTGCCCATAGGCTTATCAACGCCTTGGGGCCACCAGCGGCCGGGTCTGTCTGTAATCACATGCACTTCACGAACAGCGCCAATGGCACCCGACTGGATCAATTCAACAAGGCGAATATACCCCGGGTGCTCGTGGTTCTGGGTTCCCATTTGGGTGGCGACTTTCTTCTCGGCTGCCAACCGGGTGATCAGGCGAGCTTCGGCAACGGTGTGCGTGAGGGGTTTTTCGCAATAAACATGCAGGCCGCGTTTCAATGCCCGAACGGTGGGTGGTGCATGATGGTGATCGGGTGTGCCAATGATCACTGCTTCGAGGTCTTTTTGCTCCAGGAGTTGACGGTAATCTTGATATTTGCGCGCACCTGAATGACGGGCGCTGGCTGCTCCCAGTGCTCTGGCATCGACATCGCACAAAGCAACGATATTTTCGCTGGAAACCGCATCGAGGTCGCCCGCGCCCCGGCCGCCGACACCAATGGCGCCGATGTTCAATTTTCCACCCGAACCCGCTACCCGGCGATAGGAAGAGGCAGGCAGGGCACCTGCCAAAACTCCGCCAGCCAAGGCTGCGACCATGAATTCACGGCGGATGACGGTGTTGGCCATAGCATGAGATCCTTGCGCGGATTGTTGTTCACACTGGCGAAGTGGTTGCCGGGTGTTACATCAAGTCTGTTGTAACCGTGTACCAAACGATCTGCCATGAAAATCGGAACCAACGTCATTTGCAACTGACGTAATATAATTTATTGGCGTATTAGCCGGAATTGTTTCCGCTGCTTCTAAAAACAAAAACCTATTGTTCCCGTTGTCTATAAATTCTGCCTTCATGCATTGCTAGGCTGAAGAGAAGCATAAACTCATTCATCATATACGGCCGGACAATCGTTAAATCTGGCAAATTGGTCGTTATCAATAGCATTGTTTCATCTACCGTTTATCAGAAAGCAAATGCGCGCACGGAATCGTGCCGATAGAAAAATCGCGAGAAACGAACGATATTTCTGAATGGGGCTTCGAGCCGTCTCATATCAAGGCGTTGGGAAGATCAGATGACAACTGTTGCACGGATTTGGCTCACTGTCTGCCTGACATTAATCACGTACCAGCAAGCTTTGTTTGCTCAAACAGTTGCCGAAACAGCTCAATCTGATCAGGCAGGTGCGACGCAGCAAAATCAAAATGCTGAGAGATTGCCTGCTATTGAGGATGATCCGGCACCAGTACCGATATCCATGCCGCCCAACCCGTTCACGGGTGATCTTTGGAGCAGGTCGCGTATTTCCGGTGATTGGTGGGGAGCCCGTTCTGGTTTAGCGGAAAAGGGCATGACGCTTGATCTGTTCGCCACGCAGTTTTACCAAGGGGTAGCCTCGGGTGGTCGTCAGGAAGCATGGGAATACGGTGGTAAAATTGATTATTTGGCCAACCTCGATGGTGCTAAGGCCGGTCTTTGGCAAGGCTTCTTTGTGTCGATGCACGCGGAAACCCGTTTCGGGAATTCCGTCAACAATATTGACGGATTATTGGCGCCCAGCAATATCGCCATGCAGTTTCCCGATCCTAATTCTGATATCACTTCCATCACCGGGTTGAAATTCACACAAGCTTTAAGCGAGAACTTTGCTGTTTACTTCGGGAAAATCAACACGCTGGATGAATACCCTGTCCGCTACGGACTTTTCAGTCAGGATCCTGGAATGGGGCGTCCGGGAATCAGCGGATTCATGAATACATCGCTGGTTTTCAACCCGATCGCCGCGCGTACAGTCCCATATTCAACGGCAGCGGTTGGCGCGGCGTTTATGAGTAACGGCGCCCCATTTCTGACGTGCACTGTATTCGATCCGGAGGAACGCGCAGCAACTGGCATGCAGGGGCTCTTTTCCAAGGGCGCGGTGATTGTGCCGGACCTTATCCTACGAACAAAATTTCTGGATCGGCCAGGTGTTTTTAATATTGGCGGCACTTACAGCAGTTCAAGATACCGATCCTTTGACCCGGCTGCATACCTGAGCATACCACCCGCACTTTTGTTGGATGATGCTTTCACACCACTCGAAACTGGGTCTTGGTGTGTCTACACAAACTGCTATCAGGCAGTCTGGGTTGACTCTGCCGATGAGACACGCACGTGGGGTGTTTTCGGCCAATTTGGTGTATCCGATGGCAACCCCAATCCGATTGCTTATACGGCCAATGCTGGAGTCGGTGGACGCAGCATGATGCAAAGCCGCAAACTCGACAGCATGGGTGCTGGTTTCTTCTACGTGGGTTTGAGCGACTCATTCAAAGCATTATCAGCGCCTATTCTCAGACAACAAAACGAATGCGGAGTCGAGCTGTTCTATAATTGGGCATTCACGCCTGCCAGTCGACTGACCTTGGACCTTCAGGTCGCATCTCCCAGCACACAAGCCTTTGATGCGGTCATCATTCCCGGGCTGAGGATGCAATTACTTTTTTAACATTATGGAATAGTGGTAATTATCGAGGCAATGATTGGGCACAGCGAAATCCGATGTGCGACATGCCTGTGTCTGGCGGCGTTCCTCGTCTGGCTCCCGGACGATAGCTTTCGCAATAACTGTCATGACACAGGAAAGATCCACCCCGTGTCACCCGCTTGGCCACACGTAAATCGTTTGGGTCCCAACTATTCGCAGGGCCAATTGGGTTGATCACTCTCTTGCCAGCCGATTGTTGTTGGTATGCATCCGCCCGGTACCAGTCGGCGCACCACTCCCACACGTTTCCTGCCATATCGCGCACGCCGTAGCCATTGGCCGGAAAAATACCCACAGGCGAGGTGCGTGCCCAGCCGTCAAGCAGGTCGTTTTTATCTGGAAAGCGCCCTTGCCAGATATTGAGATTGATTGTTGTTTCAGAAGGAGATTCATCGCCCCAGATGAAACGCTTGCTTTCTAGACCTCCCCGGGCTGCATATTCCCACTCTGCCTCGGTAGGTAGCCGTTTTCCTGCCCAGCGGGCGTACGCGCTGGCATCGAACCACGAAACATGAACAACGGGGTGGTGGTCTCGGCCAGCGAGGTCGCTTGATGGACCTTCGGGGTGGCGCCAATTGGCACCGGGAGTCCAGGTCCACCACTTGGCAGCGTTATCAGTGGGAACTGCTTCTGCGGGGGGCGTAAAAACCATCGACCCTGGTACAAGCCTATCGGGTGGTGGCATAGGGGTTCCCGGTGGTAGTTGCTGACTCAACTCTTTCCAGTCCGGTACCTTTTCCGCTGTGGTGACATATCCAGTGGCATCCACAAACGCTCGGAACCCAGCGTTAGACACTTCGTTCAAATCCAACCAAAAGGCAGTTACCTCTACACGATGAGCCGGTTGCTCGTTTTTGTTCAAAGTTTCGCCGGGTGTTCCCATCACGAAGGTGCCGGCAGGAATAAGGCACATACCAACACGTGTCACGGGTGGGCGATTCATCCAAAGCGGGAATGTATAAGCCAAAACGAAGGAAACAATTCCCAAGGTCCAAAGCTTTGCCCACTTCCACTGAACAAGTTGTGCCATTTTTTCCGTCACCTTTCCAGAATTTTTGCCCACCACCATTTTTCACGACCGTCCAAAGCGATGTAAGCCAATGTATTCCAAGCGCGATAATTGGGTGAATTTATCGGTTCCCTTCATGTCCTAATTTATACTTTATCTAAGATGGCTTTCCCAAGCCACAAATCACAGTGACAGCAAGATGCGAGGAATGCGATGTTTCAAAAAACAGCCACTCAATCGTTGGCGTTTATTGTCGCCGGAATGGTAATGGGGTTGGCTCTGGCCAACAGCAACATCCAGTGGGTTCCATGGGTGAGCGCTGCCGCACTTTCAGGCCAATCGGTACCGCAATCCTGCGTGGCCCAATCATCCTGCTGCGAAAGTATGTCACGGCATGCTGAAATGGTGGCGCAGGCTGGTAATGGTAACCCGGCATTGACCCAACACAACCAGCACGTGAGTGCAACGGTTGCGGCACAGGGTAAGAAACCCAATATTGTTGTGATCTGGGGCGATGATATCGGTCAATTTAATATTAGCGCATATAATTTGGGCATGATGGGCTACAAAACGCCCAATATCGACCGGATTGCCAGAGAGGGCGCGCTGTTTACCGACTGGTATGGCCAGCAAAGTTGCACGGCAGGCCGTGCGGCATTCATCACCGGCCAGTCTCCCATCCGCACCGGCCTTACCAAAGTCGGTTTGCCGGGTGCACCCGAAGGGATGAAAAAAGAAGATCCAACCATCGCTACCTTGCTGCGTGCCCAAGGGTACATGACTGGTCAATTTGGTAAAAACCATCTTGGTGACCGCGACGAAATGCTGCCGACCGCACACGGTTTCGATGAATTCTTTGGGAATCTCTACCACTTGAATGCTGAAGAAGAGCCTGAGAATCCAGATTATCCCAAAAATCCCGAGTTCAAGAAGCGTTTTGGTCCACGCGGTGTCATGCACAGCTTCGCTGATGGACGGATCAAAGACACGGGGCCATTGACTAAAAAGCGGATGGAAACCATCGATGAAGAAGTCAATGCCAAGGCTTTTGACTTTATGGAACGCGCTGCCAAGGCTGACAAACCGTTCTTCCTGTGGTGGAACTCCACCAAGATGCACATATTCACACACCTGAAAAAAGGCGTGGATGGCAAGACTGGTCTTGGAATATATGCGGATGGCATGGTCGAGCACGACCGGCAGGTAGGCGAGGTGTTGGCCAAGCTTAAAGAGCTGGGGATGGAGGATAACACCATCGTCATGTACTCAACCGATAATGGCGCCGAAGCATTCACGTGGCCAGATGGCGGCACCACCATGTTTCGAGGCGAAAAAAACACCCAGTGGGAAGGCGGCTACAGGGTTCCATGCGCCATTCGCTGGCCCGGTGTTATTAAGCCGGGCACAATCGTAAACGCCATTGGGGCCCATGAGGATATGCTTACCACTCTACTGGCAGCGGCAGGTGACACCAGCGCCAAGACCGATCTTCTCAAGGGACGAGCTATTGGCGACAAAACCTACAAAGTTCATCTGGATGGCTACAACCTCATTCCTGCACTCAAGGGAGAAGAGGCTTGGCCGCGTAAAGAATTCATCTACTGGACCGATGATGGCAGCGTTGCGGCGCTACGTTACGACAACTGGAAAGTTACTTTCCTTAAGCAAAATGCCCATGGCCTTCACGTGTGGCAACACCCTTTCGAGCAACTGCGCGCACCTATGTTGACCAACCTGCGCATGGATCCGTTCGAACTGGCTCACGATATTGGAATGGATTATCAACGGTGGTATCTGGAGCACATGTTTGCGATTGCCCCTGCAGGTGCTTATGTTGGGCAATGGTTGCAGAGCTTCCGGGAATTTCCTCCAAGGCAGAAACCGGGTAGTTTCAATCTCGACCGTGTCATGGAAGCGGTTACAAAACCCGCTAAGAGTGATTGATCAAGCTCCAACATGATTCATGCCATTTTCGGCAAGGCGTGCTGCTTCACTATGGAAAACAGCACGCCTTTTTCGATATCGACTATTCTCAAAAACACTCGCAAGTGCTCTGGCGTGAAAAATTCAATTGGTTCGATATCCTGACATCATTCAAACAATAGGACCAACCATGAAGACCTGTCGCCTTGGACATACTGATCTCGATATCACCCTCCTGGGCTTCGGCGCCTGGGCCATTGGTGGCAGTGGATGGGCCTTCGGTTGGGGCAGTCAAAACGACCGTGAAAGCATTGCTGCCATCCGTGAAGCCATCGATCTGGGCATCAACTGGATCGACACAGCCGCCATTTATGGGCTTGGACATTCTGAAGAAGTGGTGGCAGCGGCTCTGGAAGGGGTTCAGAACCGACCCTATGTCTTCACGAAATGCGAGCGTGTTTGGAATGAACGCGGCGAGATTGGCAAAAGCCTGAAGGCTGACAGTATCCGCCGCGAATGCGAAGCCAGCCTCAAGCGCCTGCGTGTCGATGTCATTGATCTGTACCAGATCCACTGGCCCGAACCTGCCGAAGATGTTGAAGAAGGGTGGGAGACTCTAAACCGTTTGAAAACAGAGGGCAAAGTCCGCTGGATCGGGGTTTCAAATTTCGATGCCGCTCAGTTGGCCCGCGCCTCAACCATAGCGCCTGTGGCTTCTCTTCAGCCGCCCTACTCGATGCTTCGGCGGGACATTGAAGAGTCGATTCTGCCTTACTGTTTGGCCCATGGAATCGGCACTATTGTTTATTCCCCCATGCAATCGGGTCTACTGACAGGAAGCTGGTCCCAAGAGAGAATGGCAGCCCTTCCGGCAGACGACTGGCGTAAAGAGAAAAACCGGCACTTCCAGCCACCGCTGTTCGAGCGGAATCTTCAACTGGTCGAAGTCCTGCGCACCATTGCAGCCCGCCACGGTGCCACACCAGGACAGGTCGCCATTGCCTGGACGCTCAGGCATCCAGCGGTAACCGCAGCCATTGTTGGTGCGCGCAAGCCCGGTCAACTCCGCGACCTGCTCCCCGCAGCAACACTGACGCTAACGGCCACGGATCTTGCAGCCATCGACGATTTCCTGAAAGCACATCCAGAATCATGAGAGAGTTGTGGTTAATGTTTGCTGATTCACGGCTGCTTTGCTATCAGTTGTTGAAGGCAGGCGATGTACCTGCGACTTTGGAATAGACAAATTATTCTTGCATGCAAATCCCATTCCGATTAGTTTAGATTTCCCTTCTTTTTCTTCATACTTAGGGATTCATCATGACTAGTCGCTTGCGTAAAGGGTTCACGCTCATTGAGCTGCTTGTGGTTATTGCTATTATTGCTGTACTAATTGGATTGTTGGTTCCAGCCGTGCAGAAAGTGCGTGAGGCAGCATCCCGCATGCAGTGCTCTAACAATTTCAAGCAGTGGGGGCTGGCCATGCACGGCTTCCACGATGCGGAAGGTAAACTCCCCTACACCGCGAAGACGAGTGCCCGCCAGACATTTATCCCCCTCCTGTTGCCTTATATTGAGCAATCTGGCGTGGTGCAGGGTTTCGATAGGAATGTCGGCAATTTTTATTTGCCTCCCTTTATTGTGCAGAATTCTAATTCCGGGCTTTTTTGCACACCGCTGAAGCTGTTTTATTGCCCTAGTGACAGGATCGGCGCTCTGTGGACAGACGATACCTACTGGCGTGCCCGCAGTAATTATCTTGTTTCGTGGGGGAATGTCACCGTAGGTGGAACAACGGCTACCGATCTGGGCGTGTTTTCCAACGCGGGCGCTTCGCCCAGACAAAGCAAATTTTCGGACATTACAGACGGCTTGTCAAACACCCTGCTCATGGGGGAGATCATCGTCGCCAAGAGCGATAAGAACGCATCTTGGGACGGTCGAGGCGATGCCTACAACGACGATATGGCTAGCCCCGGTTCCATGTTCATGACGATCAATCCGCCCAACTCACCGGTACCCGACGCTGTGTGGTGTTTCAACAACGGCGACCCTGCCATGCCATGCGTTGCCGCCGCGGGAACCAATGGCCAATTAGCCGCACGCAGTCGCCATTCTGGCGGTGTGAATGCGCTGTTGGGAGACGGCTCGGTGAGGTTCTTCACCAACAGTATTCAGGCTGCCACATGGCGTAATCTGGGCTCGCGTGCCGATGGCCAAACGACTTTGAATTATTGATGATACCATAAGTTTTTTGAGGTGAATTTATAATTAAAGGAACTGATATGAAGCTCAGGTCAGCGTATTGGTTAATGGTGGGTTTGATTTCCGGATGTGGGGCGTCCGGGCCAGCGCTTTATCCCGTTCAAGGCACGGTTACCCTTGACGGCGCGCCGCTCGAAAACGGGTTGGTCCGATTTTCCCCGACCAAGGGTGAAGCACCTGCTGCCGGGGAAATCAAGGGCGGGCGCTATTCTTTGAATGTCGCGTCTGGCGAGGCGCGTGTTGAAATCACTTCCACCAAGGTCACAGGCAAACGCAAGGCGTACAACACACCGGACAGCCCCATGGTGGAGATCACCAAGGAAGCGGTCCCGGAAAAGTACAACGCCAAAAGTGAATTGAAGCACACCGTTACCGCCGGACCAAACACGAAGGATTTCGAATTGAAGGGCAACTGACCCGCGCCAGGAGTATAAGATATGCGGATCGTGGTATGGACTTTGGCAACTCTAGTGGTTGCTGGAGGGGTTGCAAGGGCCGCCGACCGCCCGAATATTGTATTCTGCTTCGCAGACGATTGGGGCCGCTACGCTTCTGCATACGCGGCGCTCGACAAGAAGCCCACTGCCAACAGTGTTATCCGCACGCCGAACATCGATTCCATTGCTGCCCGCGGCGTGATGTTCCGCAACGCGTTTATCAACGCCCCGTCATGCACACCGTGCCGAAGTGCTCTGCTCAGCGGTCGGTATTTCTTTAATACAGGGAGTGGTGCCATTCTGCGCGGGGCCGTGTGGGACGAAAAAATCCCTGCTTTTCCACTGCTGTTGCGTGACGCTGGTTATTCGATCGGTAAGACCGGGAAGGTCTGGAGCCCGGGCGAGCCGGCGGATGCCCCCATTGGCAAACAGCAGTACGCCTATCAGAAGTCCGGCATGGCGTTCAACAATTTTTCCGAACAGGTAACGCAGGCTGTTCAATCTGGTGCCACTATCGAACAAGCGCGCGCGCGGATGCTGGCTCAGGTTCGTGGCAACATGGAATCATATTTGAAGTCGCGTGACCAAGCCAAACCGTTTTTCTACTGGTTTGGGCCAACAACAGTCCACCGCACATGGATCAAAGGTTCAGGCAAGGCCCTTTGGGGCATTGATCCAGAATCTCTCAAAGGCAAACTCCCCGGTTTTCTACCCGATGTTCCTGAAGTCCGCGAAGACTTCGCCGACTACCTTGGTGAGGCTCAGGCGTTCGATGCCTATGTCGGCGTCATTCTCAAGGTACTGAAAGATTCCGGTCAACTCGACAACACACTGGTGGTTGTCAGCGGCGACCATGGTGCACCGGGGTTCCCCGGAGGAAAATGCAATCTGTACGACTTTGGTACAGGGGTGGCTTTGCTGGCAGCAGGGCCAAAAGTTTCTGGTCCACGCGTGGTGGACGACTTTGTCAATCTGATGGATCTTGCTCCCACGTTTCTTGATGTTGGCAATGTCAAGCATCCCTCGGGAATGAACAGCAGATCGTTATGGCCGGTTCTTTCGGCCAAGGAATCCGGTCAGGTCGATCCTGCCAGAAATTATGTTGTTACTGGCCGTGAAAGGCATGTCGATACAGCTAGGGAAGGAAATAAGCCGTATCCGCAACGCGCTCTTCGCACTCAGGATTTCCTGTATATCCGCAACTTTGCTTCAGAAAGGTATCCGATGGGAGATGCCAAGGCGGTTTCAGACAAAACTGCTCCATCAGCGAAAATCCTAGAAAACGAAACTTTCGCGGCGTTTGCCGATATGGATGCCGGGCCAACAAAAGCGTGGCTGGTCGCGCACCGTAAAGATCCGCAATGGCGCTGGCACTACGACTATGCCTTCGCGAAACGCCCTGCGGAAGAACTGTACGACCTGCGCACAGACCCGGATCAGACAAAAAACTGTGCCTCCGACCCTGCCTATGCCGCTGTGCTGAAGGCGCAATCTGGCGAACTGATGCGTATTCTTACAGAAGCTAGCGACCCTCGCGTGGTTGAAAAAGAGTGCCGATTCGATCGGCCGCCATTTGTCGAAACCACCAGCCGCAATTAACCACGAGGCTTCCATGAATCTGTCGGTGCTATCTGCTGTATTGGTATCAGCCCTTTGCGGAACAGAAACGGTCAGCCGGCCCAATATTGTTTGGATTATTGTCGATGATATGTCCGCTCATTTCTCGTGCTATGGCGAGAAAACGATTCGCACCCCGCATGTTGACGATCTTGCCGCGCAGGGAACGCGGTTTGCCAAGGCATTTGTCACGGCACCGGTCTGCTCGCCGTGCCGCTCGGCGTTGATAACCGGATGCTACCAAACCACCATTGGAGCTCACAATCATCGCAGTGGACGGGGCGAAATCAAAATCAATCTGCCGGGGCAGGTGGTTCCCGCACCGGTGCTGTTCCGGCAGGCCGGATACTACACATGTATCGGCGGGTTTGGCGCCTCGGGAAAGAGATTGGGAAAAACCGATTACAATTTTGAATGGCCCAAGGAGATGTATGACAGTAACGATTGGGCAGGCCGCAAACCTGATCAGCCGTTCTTCATGCAGGTGCAACTCCATGGCGGGAAGTACCGCGGGCAGGGGCCAAGCAAGGCTTGGCAAAACCGCGTCCGTCAGGAGTTTGGTGCCAACACATCGCCCGAAAGCGTGGTTCTGCCCCCGTACTATCCACGCGATCCGGTGATTCTGCAGGATTGGGCCGATTACCTCGATTGCTGCCGGCAGACAGACAAGGAAGTGGGCGACGTGATGGCTCGCCTTAAAAAAGAACGGTTGCTCGATAACACCATTGTGTTTTTCATGACCGATCATGGAATCAGTCATGCCCGTGGCAAGCAGTTCCTCTACGACGAAGGTACACATGTCCCGCTGGTGGTTTCTGGTCCTGGCGTGCCCAAGGGCAGTGTGCGTTCCGATCTGGTGGAACACATTGATCTTGCGGCCATTTCGTTATCGCTGGCGGGAATTGGTGTGCCAGCGTGGATGCAGGGGCGTGATATTCTTGCAGGTAATTACCAAAAACGTGATGCTGTTTTTGCCGCCCGCGACAGGTGTGATGAAACCATGGAGCACCTGCGTTCTGTTCGCACCGAGCGATACAAATACATCCGCAACTACATGCCGTTTCGGCCGCATCTTCAGCCCTGCCGGTACAAGGACGAAAAAGTCATAGTCCAGAAACTTCGGGAGCTGCACGCTGCGGGCACCCTTGAACCTTTGGCCGAGAAATTGCTGTTCGCTCCCCGCAGGCCAGAAGAGGAACTTTACGACCTGCAGAACGATCCTTTTGAAGTCAATAATTTGGCCAATGACCCGCTATTGAAAGAAACGCTGATTTCGATGCGCAAACGGTTGGCAGATTGGGAAGAGCGTACAGGCGACAAGGGGCGTCAACCAGAGTCGATGGCGATGTACGATTCCGATATGAAGGAATATCTTTCGACGGGTGGAAAAGCCGTGCTTGATGAGTTGAAGCGCAACATTGAATTGAACAAAAAATGGGCAGCCGAAGGGAAGTAGGGGTGTAAGCCCGAATGTTTGTTTATGCGATCACCTGACGCAACAAAGCAAGCCCTGACAGAGCGAGATAATCATCGAATAATTGAGAAAGACAGATTTGTTTCGATGAATTCGAAGGCCATATTTATAGCTATTAACAGTGCATTTGTGGTAATTGCTGGGAAAAAATCTGGTTCTGACTGCTCGACGTAAAATGAGCAGTCAGAACCAGTTAAAGTGATGTTTACTAACCTAAACTGTGAAATCAGATACGTGGTCCAACATTTCCCAGTTTCTCGCCCTTCAGCAAGGCGCCAACGATTTCATTGAAGGCCACCGATGCGTGCATGTCCACTGCCGGGCCTGTGGCAGGTGCCGTGAGTGGTTTGGCAACAGGTGGGGCGCCAGCGGGAGGGGCTGGAGGTGCCGGGGGCGTGGCAGTTCCATTGGATGGCATGGCAATATTAACTGGCGGGAGCGCATCGCCCTTGGTAATGGTAACGGTTGAGCCATTGACAACAGTGCCAGAAGCCATCAGCACTCTTAATTGAAAGGTTCCCAGACCAAGGCCTTCGTTCACACCAAATCGATACTGCCCCTGAGGATTGGTGGTTGTTGTCGCCACAACGACACCAGTTTCTGTATTCACCAACTGAACAGTTTGCTTGGCTAGAACTACTTCGCCCTTCGTGAGTTTGCCGTCCTTGTTTTTGTCTACAAATACCACACCTTTAACTTCTGGATTGAAGATAAATGCTGTTGATTGAATATTGGTGAGGCCTGTATTCGCAAGTATCAATTTCGACAAGGTTGTCCCATTGAGGGCCTTCAAGTCGTTACCCTTGAATGTGTTCTGATACCAGAACCTGTCGCCATCACGAACTCTGGTGAATTGATCCACCATGATGGCCTTGGCCATAGCGCCAACACTCGCACCGGGAAGGTGTTTCTCAGCCATGACGCCAACCCATAGGTCGATATTGTTGACTGAACCGTAGAGTTGCTCCAATTTGGTTTGAACGGCCACGTCGTTGGTGATCTGCGCGAAATTTGTCACCTTTGGCAAACCGTAAGCAGCGCGTGTGGTGTTGTAATCGTTCAGGCCGTGATCACGTCCACGTTGGATATTCAAGCTGGCCAGATCGAGTCCACCTTGTCCGGGTGCACCGAACAGGAAGTTTCTCAGTTCATCGACAACCTTCACATCCATTTCCTGAGTGAGGTCCGAAACCAGATACTTCAGAAGAGGTTCTATGCCATGTGTTGCAACAATGGTTGGGTTGAAGAAAGCTTCAGCCAATGAAACAGGTTCTGCAATTTCATTGCCGTTATTGTCGAGGAATTCGATGTCGCTGCCCACAATGCTGTGGCCAAAGCGGAAACCTGCCGTGGCAAATTCATTGGCGATGGCTGGATTCACGTTGGGCTTGTAGCCGCTGTAGGCTTTGAGCGGGTTGGCCCCCATCAACGAGGGCAACCATTCGTTCACAGTAATGGCTTGCACTTCACCAATAACCCAAGCGCGTGCTGCCTGAAACACCTTTTCATCGTTCCAAGTGGGGTTTGCCAAGGCTATGCGGGCGGCGGTGCGATTGTGTTCGCGGACAAACAGGGTTTGCAGACTGGTTAATTCTGGGTTTTCGCCCACACGCACGTCGCCTGCAAGAAAGTTGCCAGCCGCATCGGTAGGCAGCAGGTTACCCGCGCTGGTTTTCATCTGGCCGCCTTGCATGGTGCGCAGCGATGCCGCCGTTGTGGCATCTGATCCGTAGATCATCGAACCATCCAGCCAAGCCGTGATGGCGTTGACCTGTTGGCGCGGATTGCTGGTGCTAGTACCAGTTGCAGCATCAAAAACAGACCGTTTCATGGAGATAGTTTTAGTGCCTGTTCCGAGTGGATCGAATGAGGAATCTCCCGTTGGCACTGCGATTGGCAGAGATTCGGTGGTGCCCGAAACTGTCAGATCGAGATCGTGGTCGATAAACTGGCCCCAAGCATAAACCATGGCGCTCATCATGCGGTCGTTGACAACACTTTCGCCTTGCTGGTCGTGGATACCGTTACTGATAACCCGGGCACTTGGTCGGTCGGCACCTGCAGGGCTGGAAACGCCATCGCCATAGGCTGCAGCGGCGATACGAATGTAGTCGGTACCGTTTTGCCCCCACGATGCGTGAGCCAGATTGTTGCCGCTGCCGTCAATCGAACGGATCGCCGGCGCCGTCACAACAGCAGGGACCGCGCGTTCTTCAAGTGCCAACAGTTCCGGCTGAATGCGGACAGACTTGCTGGAATACTTGAAGAAGGAAAGAGGCAGTGAAGGAAACTTGAACATGATCGGACTTCCTTAAAAGATGTGGGCGGAAGCTTTTTGCCACCGGCTTCGATGGAACCGTAGGTCAGGAATTGACCCTGTCAAAAAAGATTGCAATTTTCAGGAATGAATCAGTTGTTCCACAAACTCTAGTCTTGCAAGCAGTTGCAAAAAACATGGCGGCGGAAGTGGGCTTGAGTACCATAAGCTTACCCTCCCGCATCGAACTCAGGGGACCATGTTGACTCACATACACCCGCTTGAACCCCTTTCTGCTGGGGAAGTACGGCAAGCTGTTGCCATTCTGCAAAATTCTGGCCATGTGAATTCCACCACACGCTTCGTATCGGTCAGTTTGAAGGAACCGCCAAAAGCCTGCATTTATGGTGACATCCAGACTGATCAGATTGACCGCGATGCTTTTGCAGTCTTATTTGACAATGCCACGAACGCCTGCCACGAAGCCGTTGTTTCCTTGAAGGAAAACCGATTGGTTTCGTGGAAGCATATTCCCGGCGTGCAACCCACCATGACCGCTGACGAGCAGGTGGAATGCGAACAGGCGGTGCTGGCCAGTCCAGAATTCAAAGCCGCGCTCAAGCGGCAATTTGGCACCGACGACACCTCGTTGGTGATGGTCGATATCTGGAGCGCGGGCAACTATGGCGCGCCGGAGGAAAGCACTCGCCGCATGGCTCGGCCATTGTGCTTCATGCGCGCCGACCCTACTGATAATGGTTACGCCCGTCCCATTGAGGGCATCCGCCCCGTGGTGGACCTGAACGAAATGCGCGTGATACGGGTGGAAGAGTATGGACATTGGCCATTACCACCCTTGCCAGGCAACTATGCCTCGAGCCGCGTTCCAGAAAAGCGTCCGGCTATTAAGCCGTTGGAAATCACGCAACCGGAAGGGCCAAGCTTTCAGGTGGAAGGGCGTGTGGTTCGCTGGCAAAACTGGAGTCTCGTTGTCGGATTCAATGCCCGTGAAGGACTCACCCTGCACGACATCCGTTACAACGATGGCGGCAAGGAGCGATCCATTCTGTACCGGGCATCACTAACAGAAATGGTGGTTCCCTATGGCGATCCGTCGGCAACGCAGTTTCGCAAGAATGCCTTCGATGTCGGCGAATACGGTATGGGTATGTGCGCCAATAGCCTTGAACTCGGGTGCGACTGCTTGGGGCTCATCCACTATTTCGATGCCGACCTGACAACCAGTCGGGGCGAGCCGCTCACGATCAAGAATGCCATCTGCATGCATGAGGAGGATTATGGCATTCTGTGGAAACACACCGACCGCCGACTGCCTGAAACGCCGGAAGTGCGCCGATCTCGTCGTTTGGTTATCAGCAGTGTTTCCACTGTTGAAAACTACGAATATGGCTTTTTTTGGCACTTGTATCAAGATGGCAATATTCAGCTCGAACTGAAGCTGACGGGAATCCTGTCGTTGGGAACACTCCAGCCAGGTGAAACATCAAAATATGGCGCCATGATCGCGCCGCAGCTTTATGCTCCGGTTCACCAGCATTTCTTCAATGTCCGTCTCGACTTTGCCGTCGATGGAACCAACAACTCCGTGCAGCGCGTCGATGTGGTGCAAGACGAGCCTGGACCAGCCAATCCCCATGGCAACGCCTTCTCGGCGCAGGCAACCACACTGAAAACAGAAAAAGAGGCACGCGATCACCTGAACCTGCAAACGGCCCGCACATGGAAAGTGGTGAACCCCAATGTGCGCAACGCTCTCGGTTCTCCGGTGGGTTACAAGTTCTTGCCCATGGACAATTCATTCCCCATGGCCCAACCCAGTGCTTGGTGGCGCAAACGCGCTGGTTTTGTTGATTACCACGTATGGGTGACGCCCTTTGACGAAACCGAGCAGTTCGCTGCGGGCGATTATCCCAATCAAAGTCAGGGCGGAGACGGGCTTACGAAATGGACCGAGCAAGATCGACCCATTGAAAACACCGACCTGGTATTCTGGTACACCTTCGGACACACCCATATCCCCAGGCCCGAGGATTATCCAGTTATGCCCACGGCATACATCGGGTTCCTGCTCAAACCCAACGGTTTCTTCACCATGAATCCAGCCAACGATGTGCCACCATCACCCGGCAAGGCACCCAAGGGAGGTTGCTGTCACTGACCAGCGGCGGGAGCAGGCCCGGAAACCACGAGTTGTTTTCTGGGCCCGTTCAACAAAAGACCCAGCCACGTGTGCCTCACCAACAGTTGATAGGATATCAGTAATAATCCGGTAATCACGACAACAATCAGCAGGAATTTCATTAGTGCCGGCATCTGCCAATCGCAAACCAATGCCTGCGCGGCAATCACCAGTGGCAAGTGCGCGATGTAAAGCCAGTACGACGCGTCTGAAAAATACCGTATCGACTTGTTCTCAAAATTCATAAAAGCATGGAAAAGGCCGATCAAGCCGATGATCATCAGCCAAGTGTAAAGTGTCTGGGCTGGTAAATTGATGGTTGGCTGGTTCAGCGTGTTCAATCCCACGGGCAGAAGGATGCCCAATGCCACCGGCAGCATCAGCCACCAGCCACGGCCTAATACGGCATTTCTATCGTTCATGCCAAAGTAATATGCTCCAAACATAAAAAAGATCCCGTAATAAGCCAGCATGTGTGGTTTGGGAAGAATGCCCATGGAAGTGTCCGGACCGAAAATCCCGTCATTGGTACCACCAAACGGGTTGTAACCCATGAACCATGTTGGAATAACAGTCAGTACCACGGTTATCGGCAATGCAACCAGCATCGGAAATCCCGACACTGGAACAACTCTGCGCAGCAAACCCATGGTGCCTGCCAATATCGCGTAGGCAGGTACAAGCCACGACAGGAACCACAAAAACCACAGATGGCCGAATGTGGCATCATCGAACAGGCGGATCTTCCAATCTCCCCAGACGACGGTGAACTGTTCCGACGAAATCCATCGGTAATAACTCTTCATCCAATTCGGTGTTGGAGGTAAATTGGGAGCTTCAACCTTTGGCTTGGCGGCGTCTGCCTCTTTGGGTTTGAACATCGACTTGAATGCATCGCTTGCGATACGCGCGCCCAGAAACGCGCGCACCTCGTTGCGCCCCTCTTGCAGTTTATCCCAGTCGGTAAGCGGTTTGCCGATTCCCAGCCTCAAGATAAGTGTGGTCAAATCGCGATCGGCAAAGGTTGCCAAAAGCGGGGTGATGCCCCGTTTGTCTGATCTGCCACAATCTCCGCCCCGGTTGGCCAGTAATTTTACAAGATCAAGCCGGCCAAGAAAGGCGGCGGTATGCAAGGCTGTGTTCCCATCACCGGTGGTTGCGTTTACTTGGGCTCCACGATCCAGCAGCAATCGGGTCACTGGCTCTGCGCCGCTCATAACCGCCCAGCCCAGTGGTGGTAGTTTCAGCCGGGTGTCTGGTTCTTGGATATCAGCACCCGCGTCGAGAAGCGCGGCCATTCGGATTTCATCAGCGCTTAGCACAGATGCGATGAGAGGTGTGCTGGGGTGGCTCACATTCCACTGAACTGCCCAATCGGTTACTCGGTGGTTGAGCTGGATTATGGTGGCAAGACCAATCAAGCATGGAATTGTGATGCGCATCGCTCGGTTTTTCAGCATTCCCATCCAGCCATATCGAGCCAGAAGTAAGGCCGTGAAATAACCGCTGACCAGAAAAAACAACTGCATCCGAAAACCATGGATACCGGCAAAGAACCAGTAAAAGGCCTCATTTTGCCGTGAATCGACCACCAGCCACGGTTTGCCTGAAAACGATAACGCCACGTGCAGGCCAATTCCCAAAAGCATGGCAAATGCGCGCAAGGCATCGATATCGTAACGTCTGTCTGCTTTGAGTTTTGGAAGCTCAACGGTTGGTTGCATGGCTAGCCTTTCGCATTTCCAAGCGCGGATTCTGTTTGTTTACCTTGGAGAACCTAGTCTGGTTTCACACAAATAAGCGCATTGCGCCAAGCGTTCAATTTCCCCTCGAAATCCAAACCCGCATGTGCCGGGCTGGTAGAAGGCAATCGGACCGCGGGGATGGCGGCGTGTTTTGAATCCAAGGTTGGCAGCACGTGGCGAATGTAGGTTTGCTCGGCAGTGGAACCGTTGAAAACAATTTTTCCAATAGCGGGACACTGTTCAAACAGCGTTTTGAAGTCATTGGCCACTATCGAATGGGAGACAATATCGGAATCGAGGCTACCTTGCCTGACGCATGCCTTCAAGACATCCCAAACGGCCAAGCCCTGATTTAGCAAAGCGGTTGTGCGGTGTGAGTACGGGAGTGATTCATCAATGCCAAAAATCCCGCGCATTATGCGCCAGAACGCGTTGCGCGGGTGGGCATAATATTGACCAGCAGACAGCGATGCAATTCCAGGCATCGATCCAAGAATCAACACATGAGCGGACCCGTTGAATAGTGGTGGAAAACTTTCAACAGGCTGGCCATATCCGGATTCGACATCACGACGCATATCTCACCTGACAATATTGGCAACAATGAGCGGCGATTCATGGCCAAACCGTCCTCTGTAGCCACTTGCGCGAATGTCTGAGAAATCTTAATTCAGCAGGCCCAGGCTTCCGGGCGCGGCCATAGGCGCTTTGCCAGCGACAATCATATTGAACAGCAGAAGGCAGGTATTGGGCTTCGATGGATCGACAACGCGCGCGAAAATGAAATTGATCGGATTGACCTGGTGAGAAAGATCTGGCGAGCACACCGCGAGGCTTTTGCCACCATCAGGGTACGTCAGCGTGCGCCATTCCCAACCCTTGGCCTCGCACAGCATCTGCCCCCATAGCAAGCCAAGGTCAATGGCCATGGTATCCGGGTCGCAACTTTCATGTTCCGCTGGCTCGCGCATCGCGTCGACACGCGCCTGAATTGCAGCCACCACGGTCGCTGGCTTGATTGTTTTTTTAATGCTGAGACTGGAAACGGCCCGCTCAGACGCTTCAGCAATTTCACTGACCATCGCCTTGGTCAATTTGCGCGTGCGAATCCTGTCGGCTGCCGCTATAGGCTTGGGAACCTGAACGGGGAAATCGGCAACCCATTGGGCAGGTGCGATTCTCAGTCCATCATGCACGCTTTTGAGCAATGGATGATCGAGCATAGTCCCCGAGCTGCTCATCAGCCTGATCAGGATACCGCGCTTAGGCGACTGATAAATATGCACAATGTCGCGGCCTGAGCGCGCGAAACCATCGTGCATCCAGCCTTGGGGTGGATCCTGAATGGCCAGCATATCCGGATTGAACGACACTTTTTCAGGCAACCGCGCGCGCTTCACACGCCCTTCGCCATACCACGCCACAATGCGGTCGAATTCCGCTTTTCCCCGGGGGAACTGGAACATGTGAATGGCCACCATCGAGGTGCCTGCCCATGGGGCCGGAAGATCGGCTGAAAGCCTGAGGGTGATCTCGCCCGGACCCGCCGTGGCAAACCCGTCTGAAAGGGGCAGCAGATCCGCCCCTACCAAATGAATCAGGCCAAAACGGATCTCTGGTTCAAATTTAGCCGTGGCGAAATCCATTTCCAGATCTTTGGCCATCTGCTTGCTCCCGATTGAATACGCGACTATTTCTGAGCCAACGAAGGGCTTATCGTCCTTCGATCAGCTTCAGTACCTGAAGCGCGCATGCTTCGGGGTTGTCCTTGCTGGTGTCGATGACCAATTCGGCTGCTACCGGTGGTTCATAGGGGCTGTCGATTCCCGTGAAGTTTTTCAACTCCCCGCGCCGCGCCTTGGCGTACAACCCCTTCACATCGCGGCGTTCGCACTCGGCCAGCGGGGTATCGACATGAACTTCGATAAATTCGCCCGGCTCGAACAGTTCACGAGCTGTCTGACGGTCTGCGCGGAACGGCGAGATGAAGCTGACCAGCACAATCAGGCCGGCATCCACCATCAATTTCGCCACTTCGCCCACGCGCCTTAGGTTTTCCACACGGTCGGCTTCACTGAAGCCCAGATCGCGGTTCAGACCATGGCGGACATTGTCGCCATCGAGCATGTAGGTGTGGCGCCCATCAGCATGCAGGCGCTTTTCCAACATGTTGGCAACCGTAGACTTGCCAGATCCCGATAGTCCGGTGAACCATATGCAACGCGGCGTTTGGTGCTTCAACATCGCGCGTTGAAGCTTGCCTAGTTCAAGTGCCTGCCAGTGGATATTGCTTGCTCTGCGCAGCGCGAAATCCACCATGCCGGCGCCAACCGTAGCGAAGGTCAGCCTGTCGATGAGAATGAATCCACCCAAGATCCGATTGGTCGTGTATGGTTCAAACACCACCGGTTGGCTGGTAACCAGCGTGGCCACTGCGATCTCGTTCAGGTTCAGCACCTTTGCCGCAAGATGGGCGCCGGTGTTCACATCTTCCCGGTGCTTGATCTCCATCACCGTCGCGGTGATTTCCTTGGCGTGAACCTTCATCCAGTACGACCGTCCGGGAACCATCGGTTCCTCGGCCATCCACAGAATGCGTACCTGAAACTGATCAGCAACTTCTGGGGGGGCATCGGCGGCGACAATCAAGTCGCCTCGGCTGACATCCACCTCGTCGTTGAGGGTCAATGTAATCGAGGCGCCCGCCTCGGCTTCAGATAGCTGCTCTTCCCAGAAATCAATGCTGCGCACCGTGGTGGTACGCCCGGAGGGAAGAACGCGCACAGCGTCGCCCGGCCGAACCTTGCCTTCTGCGATGCGTCCGCAGAAACCCCGGTAGTTCAGATTGGGTCGATTGACCCACTGCACGGGAAGGCGGAACGCCTCGCGTGCCGCCGTATGGCTTACATCAACAGTGTCTAAATGTTCAAACAGAGTCGGGCCGGTATACCAAGGCATGGCTTCGCTGGTTTTCAGCACATTGTCGCCATGGATGGCTGCCAGAGGAATCGCCTGAAGGGTATCAAGCGTGGCATCCTTGGCGAAGACTCGGTAGTCCGCTTCAATGCGGTTAAAAACCGCCGCATCGTAACCGACCAAATCCATCTTGTTGACGGCCAAAACAATGTGACGAATGCCCATCATGGTGACAATGCGATGGTGCCTGCGGGTTTGAGGCAATATGCCCTTGCGAGCATCAATCAACAGAATCGCCAACTGCGCCGTGGAGGCACCGGTAGCCATGTTGCGTGTGTACTGCTCGTGACCGGGTGTGTCGGCAACAATGTATCGCCGCCTGTCGGTTGCGAAAAACCGGTAAGCGACATCAATGGTGATGCCCTGTTCACGCTCGGCTTCCAGGCCATCCACCAGCAACGCGAAATCGATCTTCTCGCCTTGGGTGCCATAACGTTTTGAATCGCTTTCCAGCGCCTTGAGCTGGTCGTCGAAAATACATTTCGACTCATACAGCAGCCGGCCGATCAGCGTACTTTTGCCATCGTCAACGCTACCGCAGGTGATGAAGCGCAGCGTCTCTTTCTGTCGCTGTTCCTCCAAATACTCCACGATATTTTTGGCATGCAACTGGTCCATCAGAAATACCCTTCCTGTTTTTTCTTTTCCATCGAGCCGGGCTGATCGCTGTCGATCAGACGCCCTTCGCGCTCCGAGCTGACGGTGTTGAATGTCTCGGCAATGATCTCTTCCATGGTGGTGGCTGGGCTTTCAATGGCCGCGGTCAGCGGATAGCAGCCCAGCGTGCGGAACCGAACCATGCGCATTTCTGGTATTTCACCCGGTTCCAATGGCATGCGGTCGTCGTCCACCATGATCCACATACCACCCCGCTTCACCACGGGTCGCTTGGCCGCAAAGTACAGCGGCACGATGGGGATCTTTTCCACATGCAGGTACTGCCAGATATCGAGTTCGGTCCAGTTGGAAATGGGAAACACACGAATCGATTCGTCCGGGCGGGTGCGCGTGTTGTAAAGATTCCACAACTCAGGTCGCTGCGATTTAGGATCCCACCGGTGCCCAGCCGAGCGGAACGAGAAAACGCGTTCCTTGGCCCGCGATTTCTCCTCGTCGCGGCGCGCGCCACCAAACACAACATCAAAGCCGTGCATGTCGAGCGCCTGACGCAACGCTTGGGTTTTCATCACATCGGTGTGGTAGTTGGAACCGTGGGTGAACGGGTTCACATTCTGCTTCAGCCCTTCCGGGTTGGTATGGGTCAGCAGTTCCATGCCCGATTCTTCAACCATTCGGGCCCGATGCGCGTACATCGCCTGGAATTTCCAAGTGGTATCGACGTGCAGCAACGGAAACGGTGGCGGCGCCGGGTAAAACGCCTTCCGCGCCAGATGCAGCATTACCGATGAATCTTTGCCGATCGAGTACATCATGACTGGCTTGCGGGCACCTGCCACGGCCTCGCGGATAATTTCAATCGCTTCGGCTTCAAGCTGTTGGTAGTGGTTCATGGCTGCTTTCGGTAAACGGGCCAAAACCCAGTTTTACTACAAGGGCTGTTAGTAAGACCATAGGAGTGGGGCGTGCGTAATCAACGGCGACAAGCATTCTTGCCAACTCCGACATGTGTTGAGATATCGCAGATTATGCTGTTGATTCTTAAGAATCTATCTGAATAGCGATCGGTATTACCAGCTAGATTGGGAAAGCGCTGCCAAGGTATCGTGCGCCTGATCGAGAATGAAATCAAACGTTCTTGTACCACAAAGATCAACAGGCCCAACCTGGAAGAGTGCTATCGCAGAATTGAGACCGGCGGATAACCCAAGTGTGCGAACTGGGCGAAGCATTATGCATCAACCCCGTTTCATGAAACGCACGGAAGTTCATTCCAGTGGAATGTGGTGCTACAGACCTAGCGCCTTTTTCCGCCAGAACGCCTGAATTCCTGTGCCCGCTCGGGCTTGCCTTCCGGACCCGACATTGTGAATGTCCATGTTTCGTTGCCATCGGAACCGTACCGCCATGTATGGGCTTGCCCATTCAAGGTGTAGGTCAGCGCGCATTCGCCCTTGGCCGGGTCGCCCGTGAAATTGGTAATGACAGCCCCACGCAACGGTTGGCCCGGAGGTCGCATGGGCGCATCGCGTGGTTGCGGTTCAATTTGGTCTCCACGCACGGTGACCTTGCCCCGCATGCCACCATTGATGTAAGGATATGTGCGCGTTGAATAATACTTATAACCATCTTCTTCCGCGCGCCCATTGAGATCGTCCAAGTCGTTCGGTTCCTTGCCTTCCGCATCGGTGTAACCGAATATCGGATAACCATCGAGCGCGTAGGCAATGGGCTTCCCTTTGCCTACCACCTTTTCCAAGTGTACCGGCGCCATGTGGTAGTGGTAATCGTCGCCACGGCCGCAATGTCCGCCAAAGTCATCAAGTTCTCCGGCTAGGTATGTGTCTTCCTTGCGGTTGTTCAGGGCATTGAATATCGGCACACCGTTCACCGCCAAGGCGATGGCGCCACGAAACAGTGACGTGCGCGCCGATACAGGTCTGTCTGCCTTCACTGGTTTCAGCGGGATGCGCCAGGCGTTGCTGCCGGAATAAGGCTGAGGCAACGGCACCTGCTGCTGCCAAGACTTGATTCCCACCATCATGGGGTGATCAGGCAAACCATCGGAGCTCACTAAAAGATATTGGGCATCCCAGTCGATGCTGACACGTGGCTTGAATGCGGCAAAGTGCCGCGCGATCGCTGGCTCCACGGCTGATTTTTCCTCTCTTGGTTGCGCAGAACAACCAGCCGCCAGCAGCGCCAGTCCCGGCAAGGCCAGCATCGCACCCAAACCGAGGCGACCTTTGCCCACCAACGCGACCGCTGTCAGGCATAACATTCCCGATGCCACCAGCAGAGCCCATGGTTCGGCCGGACTGGCGCTGCTTGCGACCTCATCAACCAGATCAGATACCTCGTGCCGGTGCCACGAATGCGCTGTGCAATTTGAAGCTGTGCCAATCATGATGCCAATCACAATGACCGGCAGGATCTGTTGGCAATGGCCCCTAACCATGGGTAATGGTCCTCATGGCTGGAAACGCGCGGGTAGCCGCAAGAAACGGGTCGTATCCCGGTACCGACCAGACCTGTCGGCTTACTTCCACACAGATCGGCCCGCGGTACTTGCTTTCGACGAACAAGGCACGCAACGCTTTCAGATCGAGGCCGCCTTCGCCCGGCAGCACAAATTGCAGCTGGCGATTGTTGATGACAGTTTCTTTAACATGAATAAAACGCGTCAACGGGCCTAAAACCTTCCATGATTCCGCAATACCCGGCATGCGGTGCTGGAAGTGGCTGGGGTCGAATGCGGCTACTACCCGCGGTGATTTCGACTGGCTTATCAAACCCGCCAAGGCCTTAGCATCGTCAAATGCCTGCATGCGGTGCGGTTTTAGGGCCAGTGTGCCGCCCTCTTTGGCCAACACAGTTTCAACTCTGCCCAAGCGGTCGAGGTGCACATTCAGCCGTTTGGGAAGGTCTCCCGGCTTGCCACCCAGAACCGTTTCCAAAATGGGCGGTGACTTCTCGTTCAACTGCCGGGCCATGGCGCAGGCGCGTGCGAGCAGCGCCAGATTGCGAACAAAGGTTTCTTCCGCAATATCGAGCGGAAGATCCAGCATCAGTCCCACCGGAACCATATTCCGACTGGCCAAAGACTCTCGTATTCCCTTCACCTGCCCGGCTGTCAATCGCGTGGGATCGGTATCCCAGCCCGGCAGGCACACCAGCTCCACACCCCCATAACCTGTGGATTTCAGGTGATCGAGCGCTTTGTCGAGCGGAACATCTTTCATGCCGTAAAGGCTGAATGATGGTGCAGACAGCGCTTCATCAGCAGCGGCAATTGACAGCGCCCCTAGGCCTGCAAGAGCGCCCAAGGCTACCCGGCGGGTTGGGTTCAGCGGCATGGCCATGGCACAGCTCTCTGGTCTTATGGTGATGTCATGTCTTTCCAACGAGGCCCGGGTATCCTATCCTATTCTCATGTTGACCGGGCTCAAGCTCGTCGAAACGTCTGGAGGCTGGATTGTGCCGATTGAATACAGCGAAGTGCGCAAGGGAATGGTTATCGTTGGCGAGGACAAGCAACTCTACACCGTGGTGGATCGCAATCTGCACACGCCAGGCAACTGGCGCGCCATCCTGACCCTCAAAATGAAGAACCTGAACACTGGCGCGGTGACCATCAACCGTTTCAAGCCAGAAGACAAGGTCGAGCAAGCCTATCTCGACAATCGCCCCATGCAGTATCTGTACAAGGAAGGCGATGACTTTGTTTTCAGCGATATGGAAACGTTCGATACCTACAATCTCAACAAAGATTGGGTAGGCGACACCATCCTGTATCTCAAGGAAAACGACAACTGCACGGTCGTGCTGTACGAAGGCAAGCCGATCAGCCTTGAACTCCCCGCCACCATAGACCTGAAGGTCATCGAAACCGAACCATCGCTTAAAGGCGCCACGGCGGCGGCCCAGCACAAACCAGCCACGCTGGAAACGGGCCTCAAGGTCAACGTGCCTGCCTTCATTGGTGCCGGTGAAATCATCACGGTCGATACCCGCACCGGTGAATACATGAGCCGCAAGAAAGACTGATGCCTTGACGGCATTATGCTGAATCAAAGCGGGCCCAACCGGGCCCGCTTTTTTATTGGTTTCCATCTTTTGTGTCAGTGTTTTGGGAGGGCCGATTGCATGAACCGTATCCTGTTCCGCTTCACACTGGTTCTGTTGGTGGCTTGCGCGCTGCGGTCACACCTTTTTGCTCAGGTTGCGCAGGGACCATTAACAAAGCCTTTGGCTCCATTTGTGGAAAAACACACGCTGGCAGGTGCTGTTGTTCTGGTTGCCAACAAAGACAAAACAATCGCGGTGGAATCTGTCGGCTTTTCCGATATCGCGGCGGGCAAACCGATGGCCAACAACGCCATGTTCTGGATCGCCTCGCAGTCGAAACCCGTCACGGCCACGGCACTGATGATTCTGGTGGATGAAGGCAAGGTGAAACTCGATGATCCTATCGAAAAGTACCTGCCCGAGTTTAAAGAGCTGAAAATTACCGATAAAAATGACGAAGGCCGCGCCGTGCTCAAGGCCCCGGCTCGATCCGTCACCATCCGCGATTGCCTCAACCACACCAGCGGCATGCCGTTCAAGTCCGCCGCGGAAGAACCCACGCTCGACGCTCTTTCCCTGGCAGCCGGTGTTCGCAGCTATGCCAAAACCTCGTTGCAAACCCAGCCGGGCACAAAATATCAGTATTCCAACGCCGGCATCAACACGGCGGGGCGCATTGTCGAAGTTGTCAGTGGCATGCCTTTCGAGGAGTTTCTCGACAAGCGCCTGTTCCAGCCCTTGGGCATGACCGACACCACCTTCTGGCCCAACGGCGAGCAGGTCAAGCGTTTGGCGCTCTCGTACAAACCAAACGCCGCCAAGGACAATCTGGAGCCTATCCGCATCGGCCAGTTGCGTTATCCACTTACCGACCGCGCCCGCGGCCCCATGCCAGCAGGCGGCCTGTTTTCCACGGCGGAAGACATGGCTGTTTTCTGCCGCATGGTGCTCAATGGTGGCACATACAAAGGCAAGCGCATTCTCTCGGAAGAATCGGTCAAGGCCATGACAACCCGCCAAACGCCCGCATCCATGAAGGAAAGCTACGGCCTCGGCTGGTCAGCAGGAGGAAACACCTGCGGCCACGGCGGCGCCCACTCCACCAGCATGAATATCGATTTCAAACGCGGTCTGGTAACCATCTACATGGTCCAGCACGCTGGCTTCCCCGGTGACGGCGCTCAATCGAGCGGCGCCTTCGAAAAGGCCGCTGCTGGTCTGGTGAAGTAGCAGGCGAGCATGGGGCGTAAGCCCCATGAGCCACTTTCGCAGTACTAAGGGCGCGAAGCTTATTCTGTAATGTTTTGATATTGTTGTTTTCAGACCCGCGCGACTGAGTAATGGGCTTCATACAGACTTCAGAATTCGAAGCCATTGCATTATCGCGCAGGTTTATGCCAGGGATTCTGTGGCCCCTTACTCAGTCGTGCGGGGCTCTTCGGTGTAGCAGGGTTGCGGCGCGCTAGGATTAAAAAAGAAACTCATTTGCTCGTGCGCCGCTATCGCTTGTTCACGAGTAACAGACGGGAAATCTTCTAAAAACTCCGACAAGAGTGGAGGAGTTTGGGCTTGCGGTTCAATAATTAGTGAATGTTTTGATATTCTAGGAGCCCCCAACGTGAGTTGGGGGGTGCAACAGCCAGTTACGTTAAGACCTCAAAACCTCTCAACAATCCCTCGCCAACGCCTTATCGGCAGACCCCAACAGGGCTTGGCGGTAAGGCGTGGCGGGTAAAAAGCTGATCGCTCTTTTGGCGCGCGCCACGTGATCGCGGGCGCGGTCGTTGGCAAAATCGATGGAGCCAGCGGCATCGAGAAGGCGTCGCAGGTTCGCCCGATCGTTCGATGAACCTAACTGCCTCAGCAACTCTTCCCGCTGAGCGCCCTTCAACGTGGAAAGCGCGTGAATCAGCGGCAACGTTGCCTTACCCTGATCCAAATCGGTGCCCAGCGATTTGCCCGTGCGGGTTTCCTCACCAACCAGATCCAAAAGGTCGTCGGCAATCTGGAACGCCATGCCCAAGTTGCGGCCGTAGGCATCAAAGGCTTGGCATTCCGCATCTGGCCGGCCACAGATCAGCGCGGCTAGGCGCGCCGTGGCAGCGATCATTTCAGCCGTTTTCCCCTCGATCATGTCTTGGTAGGCGGTTTCTGATATGTTCCAGTTTCCGGCTTCCAAGCTTTGCTGAATCTCGCCCTGACAGACCTTGCGAGCGGTCATGGCTACTTCACGGTTAAGTCTTGGGTCGCCCACGCTGGCTGTCAGTTCAAACGCGTGGCTGAACAGGAAATCGCCCAGCAACACCGCGGCCTGATGGCCCCAGCGCGCATGGATGGCTGGCACGTGCCGACGCGTGTCGGCATTGTCGAGAATATCGTCGTGCACCAGCGAGGCGGTGTGCATCAGTTCGATGGCAGCGGCCAAATCGATGTGCGCTGGCTTGACAGGGCCCGAGGTGCGAGCCACCAGAAGCGCCAGCAACGGACGGAAACGCTTGCCACGGTACTGGGCGACATGGTCGATGATGCCACGCAAGCGCTCTGGCCGGCGGGACAAAACCTCCTCAATACGCGATTCAACACCGGCCATCTCGGCGCCCACGAGGTCGCGGGCGTTGCTTTCCAGTGCAGGCAGGTATGTTGTCGTGTTAACCACAGCTAAAGACGTCTCGAGTGCGGTAGACATTTGGCACCGTAGGAGAAAGGGGTAGACTTTTCAGCCTTGATCCTCGCGGCGGAAAACGCTTGAGCGTCCTCCGGCCTTTCCCTCCAACCGTATTGCCTCGACCACCATAACTTTATCCACGGCTTTGGTCATGTCGTAAACGGTAAGAGCCGCCACACTCACCGCTACCAACGCTTCCATTTCCACCCCGGTTTTGGCTGTGGCTCGCGCCGTGGCCTCAATCCGCAGCAGGTCTGGCAATTCGGGCGAAAACAGTACTTCCACCGCATCCAGTGGCACGATATGGCACAGTGGAATCAGGTCTGGCGTTTTCTTCGCCGCCATGATTCCAGCCAAGCGAGCCACCTCAAGAACATCGCCTTTGGCCAAGCCGCGGTTAAGGATCAGCTGCAATGTTGCGGGAGCCATGCGGATCTGGCCGCTGGCACGCGCCATACGCACGGTAACGGGCTTCGCGCCCACATCCACCATACGGCTGCCTTGCGCGCCAAAGTGCGACAGTGGCGAACCGTCTGAGTTAGTACCGGGGAATGGCAGGATCCACCTCCAGGCTGTACGCCTCGATGCCACCATGCAACGACAGCACTCCCTCGAAACCTTGATTCTCGAGGTAGCACGCCGCATGCCAGCTGCGCACGCCGTGATGACAGTAGACCACAAGTGTTTGTCCCGGTGCGAGGTCGATCTCCTGCGCTCGGCGGGCCAGTTCATCCAGCGGAATCAATTGGTCGCCGGGAAGATGGGCAAATGCGTGTTCGTCCGGTTGCCTGACATCGAGCAGATAAACCTTCAACGGCTCGCGCAGGCGATCCCTCAGTTCCGTGGGGCGTATAGGGTCAGGCATGGGGTGGGCACCACAACAATTGATGTCACCCCCCGCGGGCAACCTTCAGCATTTACTTATAGTCTAACGCATCCCGCTCGAAGGCAGTGTTCGCATGGCCTCGCGCCACTGTTTCTCGGCTTCGGGTAGCGGTTTACCTGATAGAGCCTCAAAAAAAGCCACGGGGTTGGCCCGCGTTTCAAGCGCCTTGTCGAGCGTGGTTCCCGAAAGGGCCTGTTTGTCGAACAGCAGCCAATAAGCCAAGGCCCATGCCACCAAGTAGGCGCGGTCAGACTGCCGGCGCGCTTCGGGATGCTGCAGCAGAAATGCCTGCCCATCGGCCCGTAGCAGTTCGGCCAAGGGCGGAATCTCACCCGCCTGCATGGCCTTGCGGAACCGGGACAGGCGCTGCGGGTCGGGGTAGTCGGCGCGGAGTTCGCCCGCCTCCACCAGCGCGCCCTCGAACACCTGCGCCAAACCTTCGTCCAACCAGCGGGGTAACCCGCCTTTCGCGCTGGGAAAAACTTCATTGGTCAGATAGGCGTGGCAAGCCTCGTGGTTGATGCGTTCCAGAAGCTGACGTCGTTCTTGCCTAATGGTTGATTCATTCCTCTCCACCACAGCGCGCAGCCGGGTGCGGGCATCTTGAAACGTGCTCAACAAGTCGGCAGGCGGGCGGTTCTGGAACGCGGTTTTCAGATCTTGCTCGCCTTTCTGAATGCGGGCAAATTCGGCGGCATGGTGTTCGCGCAGCGAATCGATCCGCTTTTCGAATTCATCCAAATCGCTACCACACACAACCGTGTTGGCGACAGGGTCGAAGAACGCGGGGTTCAGCACCCCCCCTTTGTCTTTGGCAAGTGTGGCATATTCGGCCGGTGTGCGCGCCAGCAATACCGTTACGGGCGCGGCGCCTGTCACCCGTGGTGGCAATACTTGAGCGTATGCCGCGAATACCTGATCCAGTTGCAGCGCCACCAATTGCGCCAACTCCGGACCCGCTGTGGTGACCAATCGGAATCGGTTGCCCGCATAAACCCGAGCCATGGTTTTGCCGGTGCCATCACCCGGCCATGGTGCCGTGGTCAGGCCGGGCAGGTCTTCAGTCGTTCCGCCCAGTTCCGCTCGGCGTAGGTGCGCAAACAATCGGCGGCGGTCGTTTTCAAGGCGTTCAAGCTTCTGAATCAGACCGGCACGGTCGGCGTCGTCGATCAGTTCCAGACGTTTAATATCAGAAAGGCGAATCGTGAGGGCAAACACCAAGGTGGGTGATCCGGCCCGCCGGACCACCTGCTTAAACTCCACCGCTTCCGCCCCTTGGCGCACCAGCAAACCCTTGAGCGGCTCTCGGCCTTCCCGGTACACCGTGTCGAGTTTCCAGGCATCGGCCTGCCCGGCCAGCATCATCACCAACAGGCAGCCCAATGTGGTCATCGGAGCGGCACCACGGTTACGGCGCCATGGTTGGCCGAGCTGGCGTTCGCGGCTTCCATGAAACCCATTAGTTCGATCATCTCCGCGGTATCCACCGGAGATTTGCGATCCCGGAAAAACTCCACCATCTTTTTCAGGAGCTCACGGTAAATCACCTCGGCACTTACCGTGGTGGTGCGAAGCGCCTTGCCTCCCCACGCGTTCAGGCCAAATCCCGAAGCCCCTTTCCGGATCGCGCGCATGGTGCCGATCCGGCCATCGGCCCACTCTCCGGTCACCGCGTCCGCGCCCGGTTGGCTCACGCATGTCACTCGTTGGCAACCGGGGCCCATCAGCGCGTAAAGCATTTCGGCGGCGTGCACGCCGTAGTGGTAAAGACCCGGGTTGCGAGCGGAGTTGCCCGAAAGGGACCCCGGCCCCCACGTTGAAGCGCCCTCAAGCACTCCGAGTTCAGCGCGAACCGTTATCACTTCCGGCGCATACCGGAGGCTGGAACTAGAAAACACCGCCGCCTTGTGCTTGTTGGCCAAATCCACAATCGCGCGCGCCTGCGCCGCCGAGCACGCGAACGGCTTGTCCACAAACACGGGCAGGCCCGCTTCAAGGAACGGTCTGGCGCGTTCCAAGTGAACCGATCCATCCAGCGAACTGACAATGATGCCGTCCACCTTGCCCAGCATGTCGGTTGGTTTATCCACCAGCGGGATTTCAAGCTTCTTCACCTCGGCGACATATCCGGCAATACGGTCGGGTGCCAGCACCGATTCACCCGGGCAGCCTATCACCACACGCGCGCCATCGACCCACTGTTTTTCGGGTGCCCCCACATGGTTGAGCCGCGAGGCGAATGCCACCACATGGGAGGTATCGAAATCGAGCACGCCCAGCTTGATCATAATCGAACCCCTTGCGGATGGTTAAATTGGCTTAAATCACGTCAGCCGGGCCGCCAGATACCGTCTCAACCCAATCATCACCGGTATCAGCAGCAGGCTACACCAGCCGGCTGGCCCGGCAAACCCCACGGCCCATGCGGTACTGAATGGAATATACCCCAACAGAAGCCTGCCCACAGCGGCCCGCACAGGCCCGGCATCGGGTTGAGCCACAGCACGCGCCATCGCTTGCCCCACATACACCGCCAGAACAGCCAGCAGGCCGAGCGCCAACCAAGCCTTTTCAGCCAGCAGCGCCGATGCGGTCCACACAAAAGCACCCGCCACAATCAACCCGGCCATGGCCAAATGGGTGCGGCGGCTCAGGTGGGCATCGTCGCGGGCAAACCATGTCAAACCGCCAATGTAAAGCGTGCACGCGGCCGCCGGCACCAAGGCACGCTCATCCAAGGCGACCCCGGCCACAGTGGCCCCTAGCAGCACATTCTGTCCGCGGCACAGGCCCATCACCACCGGGCCAACTACCGTCCGCTTGGCCCAGATGTTGTAAAGCCAGACCGAAAACGCCAAGGCCACCGCCACGCGCCCGGGCTGTTGATCGAAACCATTTTCATGCCAGCCGCTGAAACCAGCCAACACCAAGCCCATAGCCAGCAGAAGCAGGCCAGCAGCATGGGCATAGGCAAAAGAAATGTGGCCCCGTGGAAGGGGGCGTTCAGGCCGGCCGACGCGGTCTTCCGCCACGTCGTAGGTGTCGTTCAGCACCATGCCGGCCGCATAAAGGCAGATTGAAGAGATGCACAATAGCGCCAAACGGGGAAGATGATCGGCGGGCCAACCGCCCGACACAACAAATGCCCCCAAGGCGATATCCGCCAGCGGAGAAGGCAGGTTGGGAACCCGAACCAGTCGGGCCCACGCCCCCAAACTCACGTTCCGGCTCGCCCCAGCACGCGGCCCAGTAGCGGCAGAATCACCTCGCGGGCGCGGCGAGCGGCATCGTCGGGGTTGTCGATGTATGGGTACAGCTCGATCGTTACCCAACCGCGGTAACCGGCTGTGTCGAGCGACCTCAGCACCGGCTCGAACTCGATGGCACCCGTGCCGGGCACCATGTGCTGGTGCACGCGCGTGGCGGCGATGTCTTCCAAGTGAACATGCCGAATGTGCTTGGCCAGCATCGGCACAACACGCGCCGGGTCTTCACCCACGCAGTAGCTGTGGCCAATATCAAAATTCAGGCCCAACCACGGCGAGCTGAATCGGCCCATGAATTCCAAAGCCTGCTCGGCGGTCTCGATCAGCAGGCCCGGTTCAGGTTCCACAAGCAACTGAACCTTTTCCCGTTCCGCATGTTCCAATACTGGCTTGATCTCTTCCACGAAAAGATCGAGCGCGGCGGCCCACGACACACCCGGTTCCACCGGCCCGCCCGGCTCGGTGGTGATGCACGCGGCACCCAGCTCGCGGGCCAGCGTGAGCGCTTTTTTCGTGTGGTTGACGCGGATCAGCCGATAATTCCGATCCGGTTCAATCCAGCTCGGGTGCCAGTACTTCTGCCGCGGGTCATCCACCGCGTGCATCATGAAGGCATTGATGTTGGAGATTTTCACTCCCCGGCTGTCGAGCGACTCCCGCAACGCCGCCTTCTGCGCGGGCAGCATATAGGCAGGCCACGCGTGCGGAACATCGGCCATGATTTCCACGCCGGTGTAGCCGATGGCCGCCAAACGCCCGACGGTTTCGTCGAACGAGAAGTTCAGATACGCGTTCGTGCTGAAGGCAAGTTCCATGGTCGGCATCCTCAGCAATCGCGGCAGGTGGTGACATATTCTTCAAGCATGATGAACTGCTTGAAGAAGTCGTTTTCCGTGCAGCCCTGTGGCCCCTTGAAGAAGCACGACAAGTGCGACAGCACTCCCGTTTCCTTGCGCGACCGAGCCAGCAGCGCCATGCGCGCCAAGTCGATGGCCAGCGGCGCGGCCAGAAGGCTGTCGCAACCTTGCCAAATAAACTGCAAAATCATTTTTGTGCCAAGGAAACCCTGGAAGTGGATGTGGTTCCACGCGGTTTTCCAGTCGTCCATGCTGGGGATATACTCAATGCTCACCAGCGTGTTCGGCTTGTAGCCCACAATGCTCGAGACAACCGCATCCTTGTGGCCCACCTTGGCGGCCTTGTTGCGCGGATCGTCCAGTACCACGCCGTCGCGGTTGCCAAAGATGTTGTGGCCTACCCAGCTGAGAATGCGCCAGTTGCGGTGGTGGAACATCGGTGCCAGCACGGTTTTCATGAGCGTTTCGCCCGTTTTGCCGTCTTTGCCCGCAATCACCGTGCCGCGCTTGATGGCCAACTCTTCCAGTGCCGGCATGGTGGCGCCAAGGCACGGCGTGAAGTTCACGTATGGCAGACCCAGATCCAAAGCGGCATACGCGTAAAGCGAGCTGGCGGGCAGCACAGGGTTGTTGGCACGCGACAGCAGTGGCTCCAGCAACGCCAAGCTCTGGTGTTCGGGGCCGGTGGGGAATGGCGGTTCGGTCGAGGCGACCGACAGCACCACCACGTCGTCCAAGTTGTGTTCTTTTTTGAATGCCAGCAGGTCGGCTTTGATGCGCTCGATGGCTGCGGCGGGAGTTTCCGCCAAATTAATGCCCGGGCGGTCTGAAAGCTTCGCAATGGTTTCGCCACAGGCCAAAAGCGTGCCGGGGCGCAGGTTCTTTTCCCACGCTTCCAAGGTATCGGAGCAGGCTGCCAGCAGGCTTTCGTGGAACACGCCGGCGCGTTCGTGCATTTCGCTAGCGGTTTGGCGGAAGCCTGCTTCGCGGATTTCATGGCCGCCTACCACGAACTGGCCGGGCTGCACCAAGGAAACGCCTTCAAACAAAGGCAGTTCGGTAACCAGACTGGTGGTGTCGGTGAGTTTTTTGCCCAGGGCAGCCAGACCCAGTGCAATGGTTGTTCCAACGCCACCACAAGCACCCACGAGCCAAAGCCCGTAACGTCGATCACTCATTCCAGCAAACTCCCGGGTAGTAAAAACAGGCAGGCGGGCAAATCGTCAATCCTGTCACTATGGGGAGCAAGGGATGACGCTTCAAGCATCTTATTTGCGTTTCCCGTTCTGGAACGGGTACCCAACCCCTTAAAATGATCTCGGGGCAGGAACCACCATTGGTTTTCCGCCCCACAGCGCAAGGTGCTTTCATGCCTCAAAATGCCAACCGCGATGGGTTTTGCTCAATCGACGAAGCACTCGACGAACTCCGCGCCGGGCACATGCTCATTTTGGTGGACGATCCCAACCGGGAAAACGAAGGCGATATCATCGTTCCCGCCGATACCGCCAACCCCGAAGCCATCAATTTCATGATGCGCCAAGCATGCGGGATTGTTTGTTTGGCCATGGACGGCACCATCTGCGACCGCCTCGGGCTGGATCTGGTTCCCTCTCAAGGCGTCGATTCGCAATCCACGCCGTTCACCCCCTGTATTGATGCTCGCACCGGCATCACCACCGGCACCTCGGCTCACGACCGCGCGCGCACCGTGCAGGTGGCGGTAGACCCCAAAAGCACGCCTCAAGATCTGGTACGGGGCAAAGGACACGTGCCCGGTTTGCGCGCCCGCGATGGCGGTGTTCTGGTGCGCGCAGGCCACACCGAAGGCAGTGTCGATCTGGCGCGCTTGGCCGGTTTCAAGCCCGCCGCTGTTATTTGCGAAGTCTGCAATGTCGATGGTTCCATGGCGCGGTTGCCAGACCTGCGGGCGTTTTCGATACAGCACAATCTGAAAATGTGCACCATCGAAGACCTGATCCAATACCGCCGCCGCCGCGAGCGCATGGTGCGCCGTGAAATTCAGGTAAGCCTGCCCACGGAATTCGGCGTGTTCGATCTCGTGGCGTTCTCCAGCATGGTGGATTCCGATCCGCATTTGGCGCTCTGCTACGGCGGGGTAGGGATCGATCGCAACGGCATTGTGGCCGAGCAGGAAGACCCTGTGCTGGTGCGCATTCACTCGCAGTGCCTGACCGGGGATATTTTTTCCAGCCAACTGTGCGACTGCGGCTCGCAGCTGCACCATGCCATGCGCCAAGTGGTGGAAGCCGGCAAGGGCGTGGTTCTCTACATGCGGCAAGAAGGCAGGGGGATTGGCCTCATCAACAAGCTCCACGCCTACAAGCTGCAGCAGGAACAGGGACTCGACACGGTTGAAGCCAACCTCGCCTTGGGTTTTGGCGCCGACCTCCGGCATTACGGCATTGGTGCCCAGATTCTCGCGGATCTGGGCGTGCGGCAGATCCGCCTGCTCACCAACAACCCCCGGAAAGTGGTCGGCCTCGATGGTTACGGCCTCACTATTGTCGAGCGCGTGCCGGTTCACCTACCCGCCAACGCCTGCAATTTGCGGTACCTGCGCACCAAACGCGACAAGCTCGGCCACTTGCTCGACATCGATCCTGCGGGCGAATTTCCATCCGCCTGATATCATGTCTTTTTGAACGCCCCTCAGGCATCGAATCGTGGAAACATCATGAAAGCCGGAATTGTTGGTCTTCCCAACGTGGGCAAGAGTACCCTCTTCAACGCCCTCACCAGCTCGAAACAGGCCCAAGCGGCCAACTACCCATTCTGCACCATTGAACCCAACGAGGGCATTGTGCCCGTGCCAGACCCTCGTCTGACACGCATCACCAAGTTCATTGTGCCCCAGAAAGTCATCCCTTCCACGCTCACCTTGGTCGATATTGCCGGCATTGTGAAAGGTGCCAGCGAGGGCGAAGGCTTGGGCAACAAGTTCCTCAGCCATATCCGCGAAGTCGATGCCATTTTGCAGGTGGTGCGCTGCTTCACCGACCCCGACGTGGTGCACGTGGCGGGCAAGGTCGATCCTCTTGCCGACATCGAGACCATTGAAATCGAACTGATGCTGGCCGACGTGCAGACGCTCGAAAACGCGCTGCCCAAGGCCGAACGCGCCGCCAAGAGTGGCGACAAGGAAGCCAAAGACCGCGCCGAGGGCATTAAGAAATGTCTGGCGCACCTGTTGAATGAAAGCAAGCCCCTGCGCACCCTGACCAAGCTCGACGAAACCGAGACCAAGGCTATTGCCAGCTTCGGCCTAATGACAGCCAAGCAGATTCTGTATGTAGCCAATGTGGACGAAAACGATCTGGAAGGCAAAGGCCCCCAAGTGATGCGCGTGCGGGCTCATGCCGCCAGCGTGGGGGCGGGTGTGGTGCCCGTTTGCGCCAAGCTCGAAGCCGAAATCGCCGAACTCGACGAAGCTGACCGCGCCGAGATGATGTCTTCCGCCGGCATTAGTGAACCGTCGTTGGCGGTACTGGCGCGCGAAACGTACCGTGTGCTGGGTTACCAAAGCTACTTCACGGCGGGCGAAAAGGAAGTGCGCGCTTGGCCGGTGCCCGTTGGTTCCACGGCGCCGCAGGCGGCGGGTGTTATTCACACCGACTTCGAAAAAGGTTTCATCCGCGCTGAAATCTACACCCTTCCCGATCTGGAAACGTACAAAACCGAACGCGACATCCGCTCCGCCGGGAAACTGAAACTGGCAGGCCGCGATTACATCATGCAGGACGGCGACATCTGCCACTTCCTGTTCAACTAGCCCCACCAGAGGTGCGTGACATGGTTCGCTGGATCGCCACGGCGGCACTCTTGGCCGCCTCCTTCCTTCAGGCCCAAGACCGCTTGCCGCCCGACCTGAAGGTCGAAGAGCCGGTCACAGACACCAACAAAACGAAAATCCTCTTCATCGCCGGCACATCGGTCTTCAAGCCCGGCGAACACGATTACATTGCCGATTGCCGAACTTTAATGGCATCAGTGGCCAGCATCCCTAACGTAGCCCCCGTGCTGGCGCTCGACTGGCCAGCCAAGCCCGAAACATGGAACAACGTCGCCTCGGTTGTTTTCTTCTTCGACGGCGCCGAAAAACATCAGGCCATGGCCAAGGGCCGTGCCGATCGCATTCAGGGCTTGCTCGACAAAGGTGTCGGTTTGGTGCAAATGCACCAAACCGCGGACTACCCCGACGCGGCGCACGAACGCGCCGTGGCCTGGGCCGGCGGCGCGTGGAAAAAGGGTACCGGCAAGCGCGCCCACTGGGTGGAAACGTTCAAGACGTTTCCCGACCACCCGGTTTTCCGCGGCGTGGGTCCTTTCACCATCGACGATGGATGGTTATGGAATATCCGCTTTGCCGCATATATGAAGGGTGTGACGCCCCTTTTGCGCACGGTGAATCCAAAATCGAAAGACGATCCCAAAGCGGATGCCGCGATTGTGGCCTGGGCCTACGACCGTCCAGCGGGCGGCAGGTCGTTCACCTTCACCGGCGGGCACCTGCACAAAAGCCTCGACGATGCCAACTACCGCCGCTTCCT
>CAMCLK010000002.1 GCA_945875585.1 Candidatus Kuenenia stuttgartensis
TGCCAGATGCGGCATGACGGTAGGTGGCACCTGGAAGATGGTGTGCTTCGTCAAAAACAAGCATGCCAAAACGTGGGCCCCAATAGTCGATAAGCAGGTGAGCTGAATCATATGTGATAACGGTCACTTCCTGCCAATCGCGTTCGCCACCGCCCACTGCACCTACCTTAATCTTGAGATTGCGTTCAAGTTCACCCTTCCATTGGGTAACAAGTTCGAGGGTTGGGGCAACCACAAGCGTGGATCGCCCTGCGCGTACGATGGCCAGTATGGCCATAAAAGTCTTTCCGGTACCGGTTGGAAGGACAACTACGCCGCGTCCTCCAGCGCGCCACCAAGCTTCCACGGCTTCTGCCTGATGTGGAAATGGTTCGCGCCCTTCCGGGGCTGCAAATGAAATTTTGGCGTACGAACGAGCCAAGTCAACGTGGGTCACTTTTCGTTGATGGAGCATTGCCACCAAGCTGCGATAATGCAGTGCTGCGCAGCGTAGGCTTCGATCTCGTGGGTCTTTTACGGCTGCAGCAAAGTATGCTGTCAATCCAGAGGGGGCGCCACGCAGTTCCAGCGTGCCGGCACGAAATTGTATGGTGAAGTCCGTTTCAGCCATGAAGGCATAATAGCACTGCTCGATCAATCAGTCGTGCGTTGAGTGGAAAGAATAGACTCACAGAACTTGCTTAGGAGTCTGGTCGCCAGCCAATGCTAATCGGAGCGATGCCAGAGCTCGTTCGACAACCACGTAAAAAACTGGAACCAAGATAAGCGTGACCAGCGTTGAAACAATGATGCCACCAATAATGGCCCGAGCCATCGGGGCCCTGGTCTCAGCTCCCGGGCCGTACCCAAATGCGGCGGGAACGGCGCCTGCGACCGTGGCAATGGAAGTCATCAGGATCGGTCTCAGGCGGACTGGCGACGCTTCAAGGACTGCTTTTTCCGCGGATAAGCCAGTCGATGCCAGATGATTGGCATAATCGACCAGAATGATCGAGTTTTTCTTGACTAGTCCCATAAGAAGCACCAGACCGATCAGACTCATCATGTTCAGGGTGTCACCGCACCACCAGAGAACCACCACCGCACCTGTCAGCGCAAACGGCATGGCCAACAAGACGGTAAGTGGGTGAATAAAAGAATTGAATTGCACGCCGAGAATCATGTAAGCCACAACAATTCCAAGAACCAGGGCAAAAACTAAACTATCGATTGTTTCACGCATGGCCTGCGCATTCCCTAGTTCAACAAGTGAGATTTGTGGCGGCAAGATTTCCGACGCAATGCGTCTAGCCCTATCCAACGCTTCTCCCTGCGCAACTCCAGGTCCGGGATTCGCTGTGATTTCTATATTACGTTGATGGTTGTATCGCGTAATGACAGGTGTTGCCGGAATGATGCGAACCCTATCAAGGTCCACTAAGTCTTTGACGGGTACAAGCCTATCCCCTCCAAGGCGCAGATTCAGGTCCATCAGTTCTTCGGGAGTGGCTGTTTGCTGTTCGCGAAGTTTGACTCGAATATCATACCGGCGGCCGCGGTCTGTGAACTTTCCGACCCGTTCTCCGCCTACAAGAAGGTTCATGCTGTCGGCTAATCGCGATACTGGAATTCCTAGAAGTGCCAATTTGTCGCGATCCGGATAGATTCGAAGCTCTGGCTTTCCGGGTCGATGACTGGTGTCTATATCCTGAAAAATGGGTCGTCCGGTATCGTCTAGCTCTGATTGCATGCGGGAAATAAGTTCTCTTGCCAATTCGGGCACTTGTTCCCAATTGCCCTGAATGGAGAAATCTACCGGAAACCCTTCTTGAGCTGTGAAGCCTTCTGTGGATTGATCCCGAACCACTACCTGAATGTCTCGGATATCGGAAAAAAGGTGCCGAATGATTTCAAGCATATCGCGTTGTGTATGCCTGCGATTGGCCCGAGGTACAAGTTGTACAAAAAGATCTGCCTCATTCATTAAAAGGCCGGAATCTGTGCCAACTGTTGTCAGGATTCCTTCCACTTCAGCAAGTGACGCCAAGTGGTCTTCGCATCTGCTCAAAAGGTCACTGATTTGTTCGATGTTGGCATCGACAGGGCCAATAATCCGAACAACCAAACGACTCTGATCTTCCGATGGAATCAGTTCACGCCCCAACCAGCCGAAAACAAAAAAAGATGCCGTAAAGAGGATCAAACCCAAACTCAAAGCCAATACGAGTGGCCACAATGCGATAGCGCGACCCAAAATCACACCGTAGTAATGAGCAATTCCGTCAATGATGCGCGACGTTGGATCAAGTATGAAAGGTCTAAGTACCACCCGGTCAAAACAGTCGAACAGGAAAGGCCCACCCGTAAATAGACCTATCAAAATGGCGCATTGTCCAGCAGTTTCTAGTGGCCACGTAATGAATAGCGATGGCGTGGGTAATCCGGTTGTGGTTGCCAATGTAGCAAGCGGCCAAAGCCACGGTGTGAGCCAATCGATCGAGGCAAAAATGAAACGCGCAGCCAATAGGACTGAAGCCAGAAAGAGCGCCATGGCGCATGGCACACGCCAACCCTTGGCATGGCCTGGTGCCCGTGCCAATGAACAAAGCATGGGCGTGATGGTGAGAGCGGATACTAGCGACAGCATGACTGCGACGCCAACGGTGACTCCAAATTGAAAAAAGAACCGACCGATAGTTCCGCTTAGGAAGGCGACGGGCATAAATATCGCCAAAATCGAAAGGGTGGCAGCCAACGCTGCAAAACCGATTTCTCGTGAACCATCGCGAGCCGATTTTTTGGCATCCTTGCCCATTTCCCTATGCCGATGAATGTTTTCCAGTACCAAAATGGCATCATCGACCACTACTCCCACCGAAAGGGAGAGGCCCAGCAGTGTCATCAAATTGAGCGTGAAAGGCTCCATACCAATCCAGCGAGCACCATAATTCAAAAAGAAAAACGTTCCCAACAAGGATGTGGGAATTGACAGGCAAATATTTACGGTTGTCTCGAGGGATCCTAAAAACAGGTAACAAACAATAGCTGTGAGGACTACTCCCAAAATAAGCGTGAGCTTGAGTTCATCGATGTTTTCTCGAACGAATCGTGATGAATCCACTGGAATGGCCATGTCCACACCGGGTGGAAGCAGACGTGCCAGACGAGGCATTTCAGCCCGCACGGCATCGCATACCGACACGAGATTACCGCCAATTGCCTTGCGAATACCGATGGCTACAGCTGGAAGGCGGTTGTAGCGGGCAAGGCCACGTTTATCGACCGTGCTATCTGCGACAACAGCAACATCTTCCAGACGAACCGTTTGGCCCGATTTCTGGAATACAATCAATCGGCCAAGTTCTGCCAGAGTTGCGGCTTCGCCCATCACTCGAAGATTAAATTCGACTTGCTGACTCTTGATATATCCGGCTGGAAGTTCCGCGTGCTGCCTTTGGATCGCAAGACGGACATCTTCGGCGGAAAGATTGAATTGTCTCAGTTTGTCTCGGTCGACGTGGACACGCACGTTGCGTTCCTGCAATCCAGCAAATTGAACGCCGCCAACGCCTGGTAACGATGAAAGAAGTGGTTTCAGTTCTTTTTCAGCAAGATCGCCCAATTTCCCAACGGGAAAAGCACCCGATAATGTCAGCCATACAACGGGAAGATTTGCTGGGTTAATCTTACTGATCACAGGTGGATCGATGTCAATCGGCAATTTTCGCCGAGCGGCGCTGACCGCGTTCTGCACATCCTGCATGGCGACATCAATATCACGACCGAGCTGAAAATAAACGGTTGTAATACTTCGACCTTCAAGGCTCTCCGACATCGTGTAATCAACGCCTTCGACGGACGCTACAGCGTCTTCGACAACGTCCGTTACATCGCCGTCCATGATTTCTGGTGATGCGGCTTCCCGGCTGATCACAATGCTTACCACCGGGAAATCGATTTCAGGAAACTGGCTGATTCCCATTTCGCGGTAGCCCATCCACCCAAACACAATCATGGCTGCGCCAACCATGACGGCAAAAACGGGATTGCGGATGGATAGATCTGCAAGGCGCACGGTTTCAGGCTCCCTTTCGAGGTGCTTCACCCAGCCAAGCAGCGAGCTGTTCGAGGCGGAGGTAGATGACAGGGACAACAAAAAGTGTGACCAAGGTGGACAGGAAACATCCCCCTAGAATGCTTCGTGCCAATGGAGCGCGGGTTTCCGATCCTGGACCAACACCGAATGCCATTGGCAATGCAGCTACCATGGTGGCCAATGTGGTCATGAGGATTGGCCGTAAGCGTCGTGGGCACGATTCCCTGACGGCCATGAGCAATCCACGATCCGATCTGCGTCGTTCGCGGATGACGTCTACCAAAATAATCGAATTTTTCATCACGAGGCCAGCAAGGAGTACCATCCCAATCATGCTCATCAGGTTCAGTGTGTCTCCAGACATCCACAAAACCGCCAGCGCACCTGTCACGCCAAAAGGAACGGCCACGAGAACTGTGAGCGGGTGAACAAGCGAGTTGAATTGAATTCCAAGAATCATGTAAGAAGCTACAAATCCCAAAACCAATGCGCCCCACATGCTTTCAAGTGTGTGCTGCATAGCCTGAGCATTGCCTAATTGTACTATTCGGTAACTTTCGGGAAGGCCAAGGTCGGTTCGAGTCTGGCGCGCAATTTGGCCTGCCACGCCAATCGCTTCGCCCTGTGAAACACCCGGCGCCATGTTGGCGGTGATTTCTACTTTGCGAAGATGATTGTATCTGGCAATCAGTGGAAGAGTTGATATTGCCTGCCGATTGACCAAGTCTGCCACGGGTACCAAGGCAGCACCGGGAGAATTGTTTTCATCTCCGGTTCGGATAAAGAGGTTATCGAGGTCGTCCGGACTCGATCTTTCCTGCTCTGCTAGGCGAACGCGAACATCGCGTCGTCGTGCCCCTTCAGTGAATCGTCCCAAACGTACACCACCAAATGCGACATTGAGCGTCCATGCCAATCGTTGTGTCGTAATGCCAGCTTCTGAGGCACGGTCCCTGTCTGGTCGAGCATGTATTTCTGTCATTCCAGGGCGGTAATCAGTATTCACGTCGGATACACTGCCGCTCGCGATAAGGCGGAAACGTATTTCTTCAGAAAGTCGGATTACGGTTGGCCAGTCTGGTCCTTGGATGGCAAAATTAATGGGATAGCCGCGTGAGCTGGTGAACCCTTGCGTGGATAAGTCGAGTGCAATGGCACGCATGCCAGCTATTTTGCCTAGTGTTCGGCGTGTCAGATCAATGATTTGGGTTTGAGTGAGCGATCGCAGGTGCCGAGGCACAAGACGTACAAATGCTGTGCCTTCACTGACCAAGGAACCAGGCCTTATGGCTACCGCAGTGTAAACGGTGGACATAAGATCAACCCCGGTGACTGGGTCTTTCAGGGCAATCATTGCCTGTTCTGTTTCGGCAAGCCTGGCATCGACATAATCGATGCTTGAGCCAACAGGGCAGACAACGTTGACAATAAATCGGTTCTGGTCTTCACTCGGAACCAATTCCCTGCCAATTGGGCGAAATTCAAGCTGCTTGATTCCCGTCCAATGGGCCACTGAATCTGGTAGTTTCAAGGTGGCACCAGACAGAAAAAGCCATGCCGCTGCTGCCACTAGAGCACCCAGTGTCAGAACTGTGGCTTGCCTTCTCAGTGCTAGGCGCAGAAAAAATATGTAGATAAACACTGTAATCGCAAGGATTTTTTCCATGGGCCAAATAATGATGGGGACAAGCAGATAGCGGTCAAGAAACCAAGAAATAAATTGAACCATTGATATGGGCCAAGCCAGCCATCCACGTCTGGAAACCGGTGCAGGTTCGTGTGAATGCCGAACAGCCAGAAATCGAGCGCACAATACCGGCGTAATGGTCAATGAGACTACAAGCGAAAGCAACACTGCAATTGTTACTGTGATGCCGAACTGGAAGAAAAAACGTCCGATGGCGCCCTTCATGAAGGCGACAGGCAGGAAGATGGCTGCTATCGAAAGTGTTGCTGCCAACGCGGCGAAAGAGATTTCTCGGGCGCCACGCTTTGCTGCCAATGCCCGGTTTTCACCATCCTCCATCCTACGGTAAATGTTTTCAAGTACCAAAATGGCGTCGTCAACCACGACACCAACGGATAGGGATAGCGCTAGCAGTGTCATGAAATTCAGTGTGAAACCACCAAACTTCATGGCGACCATTGTGCCTAACAGTGACGTGGGTATGCTGATGCAAACATTGATAGTGCTAGATGCGGATCCCAGAAACAGTAGTGTTACGATAGAAGTAAGGACTATTCCAGTCACCAAAGCCAATTTGACTTCTTCGATATCTTCGCGGATGAACATTGAATAGTCGACAGAAATGCCGATTTCCATTCCTTCAGGCAATAGTGCGCGCAATTCCGGCAAACGTTTTTTCACTTCGTCGCACAATCCAACGACGTTGGCACCATTGGCGCGCAAGACACCCATGCCAACAGAAGTTTCCCGATTGAAGCGACCAAGGCCCCGGCGGTCGCTCAGCCCATCTTCAACATCAGCAACATCTGCCAGCCGTACCATTCCGCCATCAGACGCGTGGGCGACAACAATTCGGCCAAACTCCTCAGGTGTTCGGGCTTCGCCCATAATCCTTACTGTTATTTCTTGTCCATCTGTTTTCAGGTATCCCGCGGGCCGTTCAACATGCTCTTCTCGTAAGGCTCGAACCACGTCGAGTGGATCGAGGCCATGCCTGCGAAGATCGTCACCTCGCAACCAAATACGCATGTTTCTCTGTCGTAAGCCCCCATACATAACCCCACCGCATCCAGGAATCGTTTGGATTCGCTGCTTGAGGACTGTGTCGACCAAGTGGTTGATTTCTGCTATGGGACGTTTCCCATGGGTTGCCAGCCACATGACCGGGAATTTGTTGAAGTTGATTTTGCTGATTGTTGGTGGGTCGATGTCTGAAGGGAGGCGCCTTGCGGCGGCAGCGACAGCATTTTGCACATCCTGCATGGCGGCGTCGATATCGCGATGGAGGTGGAAAAACACTGTAACAACTGATTGCCCCTCCAGACTCTGCGACTGGATGTAATCGACACCTTCAATTTGAGAAATAGCATCTTCAATAACGTCTGTGACGTCGTTATCCATCACTTCTGGGGAAGAAGCTTCTCGGATCGTTGCAATGCTGACCACAGGGAAGTCGATCTCAGGAAGCTGGCTGATGCCAAGGTCTTTCCAAGCCAGCAAACCAAAAACAACCATTGCCGCCGATATCATCACGGCGAAAACAGGATTTTTCAGGCTGATATCAGAAAGGCGCATGGTGACTCACGGCGTTCGTCCGGCCAAAGCCCGGGCGGCCATTTCGGCTGGCATTTCAATAGGAGTGCGGTTTTCCAAGGATTCTGCACCTTTGCGTATAATCATTTCCCCGGCTGTCAGGCCCCTCACCACTTCCACAAAACCTGGTTGGCGCCTGCCAAGTTGCAGGTCGGCTACCTCCTGAGCCACCCATTCGACGCTTCCATCTGGCATTTTTACTGGTAGTGGGCGGAAAATAACAAAGCCCCGTTCCGTGGCACGGACCGCTTCTTCTGGAATCACAACTGTCACATCAGCACCTGGCAGTGGAAACATCAGTCGCGCAGTCATGCCGGGTCGGACTTTGTCGAGGAAGGGTTGGGGGGGCAATTCTGCCTTGCACTCAAACATGCGAGTGTCCGGGTTGGCAACGTCTGAAATGAAAAACACTCGGCCGTGGAATTTTGGCCCTTCAAACCCTGGCAGCGTAAACCTTACTTGATAACCAGATCCAAGTGCGCCAGCCTGTCGGGATACCAGTGCAGCAATTCCAGCATTATGCCCTGCCAGAAACAGTGTGGCTGCAGATGCTCCTTCAGCAAAGTCCCTCACACGGCTGATCTCGTCAGTGGCTACAGATGCGCCCAAACCCGCCCATGTTGAGGCGAGCCATGCGCCCGCGAGGCAAGTCCTGTCAGCAAGTTCTGCCCTATCGCGCGCTTCGCGGAGGAATCGCGCCGACTTTTCCGGCACATGACCCGTAACGCGCAGCCTTGTCAGATCTGATATTGTTAGGATAACGCTGTCAGCCTTTACGTATTCTCCAACGTTGCGTTTGCGTTGGTTGACCTGTCCGGCAAAGCGCGGCCGAACCTGTGATTTGCGCCAATTGAGCTCCGCACGCACGCGGGCAGCCCGTGCCGCCTCCACATCAGCAACCATAGCGTGGCTTTCAGCGCGGACGGCGACAACCTCAGCAGCAGATGAATTCAAATCTGCCTGCGCTACGACAACATCGCTCCGTCTCTGTTCGCGTTCTTCCACGGAACTTGCGGCGCGATCCCCGATAAATACCATCCGCTCGGCAAGTGCCAATTTCGAATCAGCACGCTTTTGTGCAGCGATCGCTTTGCCTTCCGCAGCTGCTGCTTTGCGCATAGCGGCTTCTGAACGTCTTTCCGCCGCGACGGCTGTGTCTAATGCGCTTTTGTAAAGTTCTTGGTCGATCCGAGCTACAACGGTTTGTGGATCAACATGCTGGCCTTCGCGAACAAGCATGTCTTCTAGGACGCCTTCAACACCGGCTGGAAGTTCGGTTTGGCGTTCGGCTTCGATGGAGCCGATACTTTCTTCAACTGCCAAAATACGTTGATTGCTGACTTGGTGCAGTTCCACGGTTCTTTTCAGACGCATCTGTGACGGTTTCAGGTCGGAACCACCTTTTGGTGCATCGGCTCCGTGGCGAGAACAAGCGCTGATGCATAGCAGAGAGATGAACAGAACCGGCTGCATCAATTTTGTGTGGAGTTGTTTTGATCTTGCCATGGTTGATTAGTACTGACAGCCTATCTGGGAGGGACTGACCGGTCAGTCTCACCCTAACCCATGTTTTCTGGCCAGTCAATCATGATTGTTGGTCCAACCCCGCCCATGAAAGAGCGTATTCTTGCTGCCGCAGGAGCCCTTTTTGCTGGCCAGCGGTTTCACAAAACGCGCATGGATGATATTGCCCACACTGCAGGTGTGGGAAAGGGGACCCTCTACCGCTATTTTCGTGACAAAAACGTCTTGTATGAGGCGTTACTACTGGATGCCTCTTCCCGTTTGCTGACTCAGCTCGATCGAGCACAGCAGGAAAACATGAGCCCCAAAGAATGTTTGGTGGCCATGACCGATGCGTTGATACGTTTTTTCGATCAGGAACCGCACCTTTTTGCCTTGATTCTCCGCTCCGAAGCACAAGCGCTCGAGCCCGGTGACTTTCCTTGGCAAAATACGCGTCAGGAAGCCATTTCCCGTTTTATTGGCATTCTGGAAAAAGGGAGCGTGCTGGGTACTTGGCAAATTTCTGACCCATCAGCGGCTATCCTGTTTTTCTTGGGGGGGGTACGTGCCACTATTCGCTGGGGGGAACAGCCACGGCCAGAAAGGCTTGCATCAGGTTTGGTTTATGCTTTTTTGAACGGTTTCGGGGCATGAATTGCCTTACAGTTGGAGAATCCCCCTGAACATCGATTTTTCATAATCGTAGAATGAACACTTGAGACGATGACCTCGGAAAATCTGGTTTTCCTGGTACCGATCCTGTTAACCGAGGACTGTTTATGTTGTCCCATCCGCTAAAAGTGTTCACAGGCCGTGCCAATTACCCTTTGGCAGAGAAGATCGCAATCAGCCTGGGCGATACTTTGGGCAGGATGTCTGTCAGTAATTTTCCCGATGGCGAGACCATGGTCCGCATCGATGAAGATGTTCGCGGTCGCGACGTTTTCGTGGTGCAGCCAACTTGCCCGCCAGTGAACGAAAATCTGATGGAATTGCTGGTCATTTTGGACGCATTCAAGCGCGCCAGTCCCTCAAGGCTGACGGTTGTTCTGCCTTATTACGGTTACGCACGTCAGGACCGAAAAGATGTAGGGCGTGTTCCCATCACGGCCAAACTGGTGGCAAACCTACTGGTGTCTGGCGGCGCCAACCGTGTTTTGGCTTTGGACCTTCATGCCGCGCAGATTCAAGGATTTTTCGATATTCCCGTCGATCACTTGCATGCGGGACCAGTAATCAACGATTATGTGCGTAGCCTGCGAATCCCCCAAAACGAATTCGTGGTTCTAAGTCCAGATGAAGGTAGTATTAAAAAGTCGCTCATGTATCAGAAGCGCCTAGGCGGTTCGATTGCTATTGTCGACAAACGCCGAGCGAGTGCTACAGAAACAAGTCAGGCCAACCTGATCGGTGCATCACTCGAAGGAAAATCGGTGTTTATTTTCGACGATATGATTTCAACAGCGGGAAGCGTTGTTGGTGCTGCCAATGTGGCGCACAAGAATGGTGCTCGAGATGTTACAGTGTGTGCAACCCACGCGGTCCTATGCGGATCAGCCATTGAGCGATTGCTTGCGGCCCCTATTAAAGAAGTGGTGGTGACCGATTCGATTCCGTTACCGCCTGAGAAGATCCTCCCGAAAATCAAAGTTCTTTCAGTGGCAACTCTGTTGGCGGAAGGTATCAGGCGTATTCACCACGATGAGTCTGTTAGCAAACTGTTTGAATAGTGAGCCATTAGTTGGCTTCAGGCCAGTATTTTTCGCACAACTTCGCCGTGAACGTCTGTAAGGCGGAAGTCCCGGCCGGCATGGCGGTATGTCAGGCGCTTGTGGTCGAGGCCAAGCAGGTGAAGGATCGTGGCGTGCAGGTCATGGAAGTGAGTCTTATCCTCTACTCCATAGTATCCGTAGTCGTCGGTCAGGCCGTGAACCATACCTCCTTTGACTCCCGCCCCAGCCATCCACATGGAAAATGCGTGAGGGTGATGGTCTCGGCCATCTCGGCCTTGGCCTGCTGGAGTGCGTCCGAATTCGCCGCCCCATAGAACAAGTGTGTCGTCCAGCAATCCGCGACGATCGAGATCTGCAAGTAATGCGGCGATGGGTTGATCGACCTCGAAGGCATTTTTAGCATGGTCTTTTTTCAAGCCACCGTGCTGGTCCCATTTGTAGCTGTGCGATACCTGAATAAACCGCACACCGCATTCCGCAAAGCGCCTAGCCATTAAGCACAGACGGCCAAAATTACGGGTTTCTGGCCGGTCGAGTCCATACATGCTTAATGTTTTTTCAGATTCCTGAGAGATATCCTGCAATTCAGGAGCAGCGGCTTGCATGCGGAACGCCAGTTCAAAACTTTCAATCCGGCCTTCTAACGCTGGGTCGTGCCCGGCCTCATTGATTTTTTCTTGATTTAGTTCCTGGATAAAATCAATCACTTTACGTTGTGATGTTCGCGTGGTCGCTCCGCTGATAAAAGGAATCGAGACTTTGTCTGCTGGCGTGCTAGATGTGCCGAGCGGGGTCCCTTGATAGGCTGCAGGCAAGAATGCGCTCGACCAATTATTGACACCGCCGTGGCTCAGGGAGGGGCAGAGGGTAACAAAACCGGGCATATCACGGTTTTCCGTACCCAATCCGTAAGTCACCCATGATCCCATGCTTGGGCGGATGAATGTGTCAGATCCAGTATGAAGTTCGAGCAACGCACCGCCATGGCGTGAATTTGAACCATGCATGGCGTTGATAACACACAGCTTGTCGGCATGTTTGGCAACGTTTGGGAACAAATCGCTGGCCCATAGTCCCGATTGACCATATTGGCGAAATTTCCACGGAGATGCCAGAAGGTTGTCGGTGGGACTTGAAACAATACGTGGTTTGGCGAACGGCAGTGGTTTGCCGTCGTCGCGCATCAGCAGTGGTTTGTAATCGAAGGTGTCAACATGACTGGGGCCACCGTGCATGAATAGGAAAATAACCCTGCTGGCTTTGGGGCGAAAATGCGGCTGACGAGGAGCTAGCGGGCCGCCTGAAGCAGATCGCGCATCATCTGCCAATAAACCGGCTAATGCCAGCGCACCAAAACCAGTGCTGCTGTCGCGCAACATGTCCCTTCGGGAGATCCGACAATTAATCGACATGGACGAACTCGCTACTGGCCAAAATGGCGCGGCAGAACCCCTGCCAGGCACGCGTGCTTATTTCATCTGGATTTCCGTTGAAGCTAGTCTTCAGGTCTTGAACAAAACGTGTGGCTCGATCCAATTCGTGCTGTTTTGGCTGCCTGCTGTAGGCGCGTTTGTAAATCTCGATAATACGGCCAGCATCATCAAGGTCGCTTCGCATGACCAGCTTGCGTGCCCAGGAGAGTGTTTTTTCTTCAACAAGCCGGCTGTTAAGCAATGCCAAAGCCTGTGGTGCAACGGTGGTTGGAACACGTTCGCCATTGGAACTACTGGGGTCTGCAAAATCAAAGGCTTGAAGAAAATCGTAAACAGAACTGCGAGTGATTGGTAAATAGACGGTTCGACAATCGACATGGTACGGGTCAAATCGTTCGCTGGCAGTACTGGTAACATATTTGTGGTTGCCCACGGTTAGAAGGGATCCACCGTTGGTTGTTTTCAGGTCACCAGCAAGGGAGATAATTCCATCCCGTAATGCCTCGGCCTCGAGCCGGCGCCTGTTCATCCGCCAGAAAAGTGTATTATCTGGATCGGACTGAAATGACATTGAGTCGTGAGCGCAACTCATCTGGTAGGCGCTCGTGTTCATGATCTTCCGATGCATTTCCTTGACGGACCATCCACCGCGGACAAATTCAACGGCCAGCCAATCTAAAAGTGGCTGGTTGACTGGCTTCATGCCCAATCGACCAAAATTGTCGGGTGTACGCACCAAACCAGCACCAAAGTGCCAATGCCACAGACGGTTAACCATCACGCGGGCGGTGAGCGGATGATTAGGGTTGGTCATCCACTGTGCCAATTCAAGCCGGCCACTAGTAGAAGCGCCTATTCCAGCGGGCATTGCGGTCGATAGTGCTTTGGGGAAACCTCGAGGGGTATCGGCCCCCAGCGTGAGATAATTACCGCGCAGATGAACTTTTAGGTTGCTGACGGCACCTTCGCTTGCCGCCATGGCCATCGGTTCTGGCGGAAGTGTTTTTTCGGCCGCTGCCATGGCATTACGCAGCGCGGTGATTGCGATCTTGCTGGATTCATTCAAGACTAATTCGCGATCCTTGATGGTGGACAGTGGGCCTGAATCTTGCGAAATTATAGTTGCCACTTCAGAGTCTGTAGGAAGTTTTTTCGATTTTTTAAGCCATGCCAACCATGCGTTGACGAGTGCGGGATTTAGGTCAGATTCACGAGCCACCGAAGCGGCATCGGCAGGAAGTGTTTTCAGATCAGGTCGGAGGGTTAGTGCAATTTTGTCGATATGTGGCACAGGGCCATTTCGTTCTATTTTTAGAACATGCTTACCAGCTTTCAGCGAAACCACACCAGCAACTGTCCAGCTCTGAGATTCAGGAGTCCATGAGCCGGTAACGGAAGATGATGAATCTTCTCGAGTAAGGGCCCCATCGATTAAAAGCCGAACGGGCCTTGATTCAGCAGCAGCGTGCCTTGTTTCTACTTGGTAGATACCGTCTTTGGATATATTGAAGTCGTATTCTGCAACATTAGGAATTTTTCCGGCGTTATAGACCACGCCGATACCTTGGCCGTATGTCGTGTAATCGCGTACCAGATTGCCGCGTTGGAATTTTTCGGCCTCAAGAAGTATTGTTCCTGGTGGAATATTTTGTTTGAGCAGCGACTCATTTGAACCAGGAATAGGCGGCGCGGAGAGTACCCGCTTGGCAGCAGCCAAGGCGCGCGCGTGAAGCGCGTGATCGCCCTGAAGCTGAACCCAAGCCTTCTCAATAATAGAATCGATCTCTTTTTTTCGTGCCGCCAGATCTTGTAATGCTGTTGCGCGGACACCTAGAGTTGCTTTGTCTGGAACGGGGCGTTCGTTCCACATGGCCACAACCCGGAAATTAGCCATGGTTTTTGTGCTTTTGAAAATTCCAGCCATACTGTAATAGTCAGCGGTGCTGATGGGATCGAATTTGTGATCGTGACACCGAGCGCAACCGAATGTCATGCCAAGAAAAGCGCGCCCCGCGGTATCCAGTTGTTCATCCACGATGTCCATTTCCATTTTGCGTGGATCGTCTTCGGCTAGCATTTTGGGCCCGATGACCAGAAAACCTGTCGCTGTGATACGTCGGGCGCGTTCGTCAGGATCGTCCGTTGGCAAAAGATCGCCAGCTATCTGTTCGGTAAGGAACTGATCGTACGGCTTGTCGGTATTGAATGCTCGAATCACATAATCGCGGAAGCGGAACGCGTTGGCGTGGGCCATGTTTTCATCCATACCGTTGCTGTCGGCATAGCGAGCCAGGTCGAGCCAATGCCTTGCCCAACGCTCACCATAAGCCGGACTGGCAAGCAAGCGATCGATGACTTTGGAAAAAGCCGTGGGAGAATTGTCGCGAAGAAAGGCGTCTACTTCTTCGGGTGTGGGAGGCAGGCCTGTGAGGTCGAATGTTGCTCTGCGGATAAGCAGGTGGCGTGCCGCCATTGGGGCTGGTTTAAGCCCTTTGGCTTCAACCGCGGCAAGGAGAAATCGATCCACGGGGGAGCGGCACCAAGAGCTATCGCGAACGGAAGGCGGATTTCCCTGATGAGGGGGCTGAAACGACCATAATTGTTGCTGATTGCCCGTTGGTGTGACTTCATGATTTGCCGCTGGTGCTTTTACCGACTGGCCGGGCCAGCGTGCTCCCGCTTTCACCCATGCCGCGATGGATTGAATCTGTTCCTTTCGAAGTTTTTCTTTGGGCGGCATGGCGTACGGTTCGCCTTGATCGATCACCTGACACAGTAGGCTTTCTGAAGGTTTTCCAGGAATGAGAGCGGGTCCGCTTTCTCCACCTTTCAGCAATGCTGCCAGCGAGTCGACACGCAGTCCGCTTTTTTGCTTATCAGGGCCGTGACAGGATTGGCAGCGTTCCACAAGCACTGGGCGGACATTTTTCTCGAAAAATGTATCGTCTGCTGACTGAGATCGTGCCAGTGAGCTTGTTAGCACGGAGATGCTTAAAACAAGCAAATAAGAACTTAGACTGCTGATTTTCACGGAACACCCCACGGGAACTATCCGAGGCGTTACCCCAAGGCGGGCGGGAATGAATTATTAATATACCTGCTTTTTGGGCGGGGCGTCAACCAGCGCGGCGAACGCCTGACATCGATCCGCGTCGGAGCAGTTCGTCCGCTACTGTACCCAGAAGCAGTGCCACCCCAATAACCATGAATTCAAGGTCCGATGGAATTCCGGCAAAAATCACCAGACTCCGAAGCAACGGAAGGATGGCAGTACCAAGGGCCAATCCTAGAATGGAACCTTCGCCACCACGAAGGCTGAAACCACCCAAAACTGCACCAGTGATCGCGTAAAGTTCATACCAGTTTCCTGCACTTGCTGGCGCAGCAGAAGGAACTTTCACCAAGAACAAGATGCCACCCAGAGCCGCCAGTGTTGAACAAATGACATAACAGGCGATCTTGTGGGAAGCTGTATCGATGCCCGCGTAGCGGGCGGCTTGTTCGTTGTAACCAAGGGCATGAATACGCCGGCCAAAGGCGCCACATTCAAGAGCTATGTAGGCTGCAATGGCCAGAACAATGAACAGTATCAATGGATTCGGGATATCGAGCCAAACGATTCCTGTCCATTCACCTAGAGGGAAATTTCCCTTTTGCAGTGTCGTCAACCAAGCGAGGTTTTCTGGGTGGGCCAATCCGATATTTCTTGATGAATCGCGTAAAAGACGCGCATTTTCTGGCCAACCGGTCGTGAGTGCTGCCCCAATAGTCCCGAAGTTGATTTGTGTCAGCAGTTGTGCAAACCCACGATAAATGAAAAGTCCACATAACGTCACAATGAATGGTTGCAGATTGAGCCGTGTGATCAGAAAACCGTGGATCAACCCGATGATTGATCCCATGGCAAGAACACCCATAAAGGCAAGCCATGGGGGGCCATTGTTTTCAAGAATTAACCCAAATGACACTGCGGAGAGACATACCACTGAACCGATGGAAAGATCGATTCCGCCGGTGAGGATGACAAAGCCTACACCTAGAGTCAGGATTCCCCATTCACCGATACGGCGCTCAAGGTTTTGATGGTTTTCAGGGCTTCTGGCTTGCGGATCTGAACTCATCAGGCCGAGGTAAATGATCGCAACCACCGCAAACACGCCCAGCACACGATTCATGGCGTTGTTCTCCGGGGCGCCGTTCCGGTCGCCAAACGCATTACTGCCTCTTCCGACAACTCGTCTCGAGATAGCTCGCCAGCAAGTCCATGTTCGTGAAGAACCAGAACCCTGTCCGAGAGGCGCAGAACTTCTTCTAGGTCGCTTGAAATCATCAATACACCTAAACCTTGATCAACCAATTTGCCAATCAGGTCGTAGATTTCACTTTTGGCTCCGACATCAACACCGCGGGTTGGTTCGTCGAGCATCAGCACAGAAGGATTGGCAGCAAGCCATCGGGCAAGAACAACTTTTTGCTGGTTTCCGCCACTGAGCTGGCCAGCGGCTTTTTCAGGGCCAGTGGTGCGAATGCTCAACTCCGCAATCCCATGTAAAGCCATTTTGTTTTCACGTTGCCTTGAAACCCACCCGGCGCTTGAAATGCCCTTGAGGTTTGGCAGGCTAATATTGCTGCGAATGCTTTCAGCCAAAATAAGGCCATGGTGCCGCCTGTCTTCTGGCACTAGAAGCAAACCCTGTTTGATGGCTTTGGCGGGGCTTCCCGGTTGGAAAGCATTGTCCCGGATCGTAACTTTGCCTGCCACCATGGGGCGGACACCATAAAGGGTTTCGGCCAATTCAGTGCGGCCTGCACCTACGAGTCCTGCCATTCCAACGACTTCGCCTGCACGGACTTCAAAAGAGATACCGCCGGCAGGGGAAGCTTGGTGCCTCAGTCCTGAAACCGAAAGCAAAACCCGCCCAGCTTTGGCTGATGAGCGGGAAAGTCGTGTTAGGTCGCGGCCAACCATCAAGCGTACCATGGCGTCATGGGTAATAGCTTCGCGGGGAAGGTCGCCTGAATTGCACCCGTCGCGGAGCGAAATAACGCGATCCGCGACTTTTGAAACCTCGCTTAGGCGGTGGGAGATGTAAACGATCGCCACGCCTTTGGCTCGAAGTTCACCAATGACTTCCGTTAGCCGTTCGGTTTCTTGGTGCGAAAGGCTTGATGTGGGTTCATCCATGATCAGAACGCGGGCATCGAGTGAAAGTGCTCGCGCAATTTCAACCAGTTGCTTCTGACCTGGGGCCAAGTCGCCTACACGTGTGTTTGGATCAATTACCAAACCAACTCGGTTGAGCGCATTAATGGCAATGACTCTGGTTGCAGCCCGGTCCACCAGACCTAAGATACCGCCCCATGTTGGTTCACGACCTAGCACAAGGTTTTCAGCAATGGTAAGGTTTTCGGCCAGATTGAGTTCCTGATGGATCAGTACAATTCCATGGCGAATGGCATCTTCGGGACCATTCAGGATAATGGAATTCCCGTCCAGCCATAGAGATCCTGAATCTGGTTGATGAACTCCTGCCAGGATTTTCATCAGGGTGGATTTGCCCGCACCATTTTCGCCAATCAGGGCGACAACTTCTCCTGAATAGATACCAAAACGAACATCTGCAAGGGCGCGGGCTCCAAGGAATGCCTTGGATACTCCGCGCGCCTCAAGCAGAAATCTCTTGTTGGAGGGAAGATCAGCCACCCGATGTACTCACTTGCCCTGAAGTTTTTTCAGCTCATCCTGAAATGCTGCCGCGTCAGCTTTGCGGATTTCCCGGTGCGGGATATCGATGATACCGTTCTTTGGAATTGCCACATCGGCGCCTTTGGCCATTTTTGTCATCATCAGTACCGATTGATAACCAAATTCAAAGGGTTGCTGTACGACAGTGCCATGAACATCGCCTTTCTTGATTCCCTCAAGCGTGGCATTGTCCTCGTCAAATCCAACAATCTTGATTTTGCCCAGACGCTTGGCGTCCGCCGCGGCACCAAGAATTGCCGGTGGATTGTAGGCCCAGAGACCAACGAGGCACAGGTTGGGTTCGTTCTGATAGCGGGTGAGCACATCCGCCGCGTTGTCTTTGGCTTTTGCCTCATTCACGCCGTCAGTGTAGGTGCCAATGACTTCATATTTGCCATATTTTTTCCCATCTGGGGATTCACGGAGGCCTTCAGATTTGGCAAGACCTTCGAGAACATCGATAACACCCTGTCTGCGTTCCCGCGCATTGACGGGGTCGAGTTGGCCGACAAAAATAGCCACTTTTCCACCTTCGGGCATGGCTTCCAAAACCATTTTGCCGGCAGATCTACCTGCTTGAAGATTGGCTGTTCCCATGTAGCAGCGGCGCTTGCTGTCGGCGGCATCATTGTCAACGCAGATGACAGGAACACGGATTGCAATTTCATTGATAAATGACGTTTGGTTTTTCGGATCAATCACGCTGATGGCAATCGCCTTCACGCCTTGAGTGAGCAAGTCTTCAATGATTTCCTTTTGAGTTGCTGCTGTTCCATCTTGGGGGCGCTTGAAAATCAGTTGGATTCCTGTTTCTTTTTCACCTTTGCGGGCCCCTGCTTCCGCAAGGGTCCAAAATTCAGCAGGATTGTTGCTGACGAACGCCACCTTGATGCCTGAATTTTGAGCAGAGCTTGTGGCCGCTAGATGATTTTGAGAGATAGTGGTGCCAGATTGGTTGGTGGAACCTGTTGGCGCCGCAGGTTTCTGTGCGGGACAACCTGTCATGAGTATGGCAAAAGATGACAACAGGCCAAACGAGAATACACGCAACATAGATTGATCCTGAAGAGGGGGATGCTCAAGAATGCGACCCATGCCTAGCAAGATAGGCTGGATCTGCGGGCATGCAAGAGTAAAGCGGGGAGAACTCTAGGAGCGACGTGCCGTTAATTGCTTCCGGCGTGGCGAATCTTCATGGGCTTCTAGGCTCAAGGCTCGGCAGGCCTCGATTTCTACGGGGTCTTGGCCTGACCGTCGCAGGATTTCGCGAGCCAAGTCCAACGGGTTTTCTGAAAGGCGCATCAAAGATGGGTCCATCGTTGGACCGGTATCGCGTCGTGGCGTTGAACGGGCCAGTTCCGCCATACGCACGCCGTCTGCAGGGCCGAACGACCCTCCGCCCCGTTCGATAGGAAGGTCGATGGGTGTCCAGCGAGAAGATGTTGTACGTCCGGTTGAAGTCTGTTTGGCTTCGACAACGGCAAGCGCTAGTTCTTCTGCCAGCAAGGCCGAAAGCTGTGCGTCGGTACTTCGAGCGGCAAGCCCTTCTGAAACATAGATTTGGTAGGTTTCGCGGTGAAAAATTTCAGATGACGAACCGCCTAGCAACTGAAAAATAGGTTTGATCCCAAGGCCTGAATTTTTTTCGAGCAGTTCTCGTCCCAACCGGGCTACACGTAATGCTTGTTGGCCAGCTTCTTTCGATTCCTTGGTGACGACGCGTTCACGAGGTGCGACTAATTGGCCAGGTGGCGGTTGCACGATGCCGTTGGGGGGCTGGAGCATAGCTGAAGTCGTTAGCGGATTCAGGCAGCCCGAAATCGCCAAACTGCTGGTTGCTGCGAGCACTAAAAAGATATGCTTTTTCATGCTCGAACGCATAACTTCTATTTGCCCAGCAAGGCCAGAGCAATTTTGTGCAGATTAAGCCTTGAAACGAATCAATACTTTACCTTCTTTGCCAATCCTACCGGCTTCGCTGACGGCATCTCGGAAATTTTCTGCCTGAAAGATGGCGCCAGTCGGGCTGTGCAAGACACCCCGGGAGATCAATCCTGCCAGCGTTCCAAAAAGACGCCAGAGCGTTAGCTTGCTTTGATCCTTCATCCATTCCGAAAGCCAGAATCCTTGGATGGATTTCATGCCATCTAGTAATGTACCCGGATCTACTGGGATCGGATCGCCAGATAGTCTTCCATAGCTAATAAGTGTGCCGTGGCGGCTAAGTGATTTGAGTATTGCTGCACCAGTTGTGCCGCCAATAGCATCTAGGCCCATGCGGCAATGTCTGCCAGCCAATGCTTCTCGCAGTGCAGTAACTAGTGGTTCGCCTTGACCGACAACAACAGTGGAAGCTCCCAATTGTTTTAAACAGTTGGCCTGTTCATCGCGCCTGACAACGTGAATTACCTCGAACCCAATATGCTTTGCCAATCCTTGGATCATCTGGCCCACTGCGCCTGCTGCGGCAGACTGAATAAGGACTTCCCCGCGCCGAATTTTCAGAACATTATTCACAATCGCCCATGCGGTTGCTGGGTTTACAAAGAAACTAGCGGCCTGATCGTCTGGTATCGAATCGGGAATGGGAATAGCGCGGATTGCGGGAATAACGCACTGCTCCTGCCAAGCGCCGCCGTCGGCTGCTATTACCGCGACGCGTTTTCCAATGACGCGCCAAGCCATGATTCCGCGTCCGGAGATGACTTTGCCAACGCCCTCAAACCCAGGCGCAAATGGAAGTTGCGGCTGGCGTCCGTATTGGTTTCGGATGGTTAAAAGATCGGAGGGATTGATGGGGCTGGCAATCATTTCCACCACAACTTGACCTGGACCAGCGGTTGGATTGGGGCGGGTTTCCAGAGAAAGGGCAGACTGGGGATCCCCCCAAGAGTTGCAAACCAAGGCGCGCATAAGTGATCCCTTCACATAATCCACAATCATTAAATCTCAGGGTAGGGATCTTGATGTGTCAAGGTAGGGAACCTTTGCTGCCGATAACGATTAAGCATGGTGTGCCGTCGCTTTCCACAAACCTGGGCCTTTCAAATGCAAATGGGTTCAAAAATAATTACTGGGAAGAGATGGGCCAGCCTAGCAATTGCCGTCGCGGTTTTGCTTGAACCAGGCTGCTCTCGGAAATTTTATCGCCAGAAGGCAGATCAGGAAGTGGATGGCCTCTTGGCTTCAAAAGATCATTATAAGGGATGGCAGATCGAGGGGATGAACTATTATCCAGATCCACGATCTCGCTTTGCGTCGCCGGGAGTTCAAGATAAGCCTGCTATGCCACCGGATGATCCGGCATCCATGGTGGAGGCGCCACAGCCGCAAAAACCTGGTAAGGCTGGCGTCAATTATCTCGAAGGAGCCGGTTATCTAGAGCTCTTGTCGTTGTGGGATAATGAAAATCGCGCCGAATTGGTGAAAGCGCGTCAGCCGGATCAGAGTTTGGCTAGTGAGGATGAATCTGGCACTTCCCGGCGAGGGGCTGGATATGGCAGCAATAGTTGGCAGCAAGACAAGCTACTGTCGCAGTCGTTGGGCCAGATGGAAGGCGCCATCGATGTTCGCGGTGAGAGTGAGTCGCCCGAGGCGCCCAAATCATTTCGTGTAAAGTTGGAGCAATGCTCAGAACTTGGGCTGATCAATAGCCGTGAATTTCAGACTCAGCGTGAGGAAGTTTATCTTGCTGCCTTGCCGGTTACTGCGGAACGGTTTGCCTTTGCGCCACAGTTTTTTGCAAACGAGCAGGCAGTTAGGGAGTGGAGTGGGTCGGATGTGCCTGAAGGTTTGCGGAATCGGTGGCGCATTGACAGCGAATTGGGTGTAACGAAGCGGTTTGCCACGGGTGCTTTGTTATTGGCAAAATTTGCTAACCAAACAGTGCTTGAGATGGGCAATGGATCGCCACGATTATTGAGCCCCTCGCTTGTTTCATGGGATTTTTTCCAGCCTTTGTTTCTTGGCGGAGGGAAAGCGGTAACACTTGAAGCCCTTACTCTGGCTGAGCGTCAATTGCTTTATGAGATTCGGACATATGCGCGTTTTCGCAAGCAATTTTACGCGAATATTGCAGCAGGCGGGTCCATTCAAAATTTAGGTCTAACGAATATTCCAGCAGCGCGCCCATTTTTGGGAAGTTTGCCAGGTTCAGGGGTTGCAGGTGCCGGTTTCGTTCAGGTTTCTCCCGGGGAGGGAAATTTTTCACGGGTTGGCCCCCAGGTATTTGATGCTCCAAATGAAGGTTTTTTGGCTAATCTTCTTCGTGCTGGCTTGTTGGCCAATGAGCGCGAAAACGTTGAATCACTTGCTGGTTATTACGACCAATACCGGGAATTTCAGGCTGTTGGCGATATATCGGAGTTGCAGGTTTCGTTGGTCCGGCAGCAGCTGATATCGTCGCAGAACAGGGTCATTCAGGCGGAATTGCTGCTTAGGGATGGCTTGGATGCCTACAAGCTTCAGCTGGGTTTGCCTACCAACATTCCGTTGGAGCTTGATGATGCCATCCTTGCAGAGCAGAGAAATCATCTCGAAAAATATCAAGAACTGACTTCCCAGGCGGCAGATGCCAGACGCAAGGTCCGCAAGCTGATGGATGCCGATGCGGGCGTGGATGTTCGCAAGGAATTCGAAAAGGTTTTTGAAAGCTCCCCCATTATTCGCAAAACAGTGGTTGGTAAACGATCTTTGGCGATGGTTCAGGAGTATGGAAAACTTGATGCAATGGGGTTGGCTACCGCTATCAAGCAGGTGAGTGAAAAACGAAGGTCGCTCGAAGAGCGTAAAGATCTGTTGGGTAAGCAAGGAAGCAAGATTCCGCAGGAAGTAACTGATGGTATTCGTGATGCTGAAATTGCACTTTACGCCTTGAGATTCGAACGCAGCCTTCGCAATTACGCGGATAAACGTAAAGCGATGCAGGGGCAGGCGGGGATGGAACGAGAAAAGGCGGCAACACTTGCGGCTTTTGAAGGGGTTCTTGAAGACTTTGTATTACTGTTTGTTCAGCCACGTAATGAGCTGTTGGCTAAATTGAAGCGCTCGTGGCCTGCCATGCCGGTGATTTGTGTGGAAGGTACGGATCTTCAGCGGGATCCTCTCGACAAAGCATTGGATGCTGGTGCCCGTTACGCGCTGTTAAATCGCCTCGACCTAATGAATGCCCGGGGTGAATTGGTGGATTCGTGGCGACAAATTGCAGTCGCTGCTAATTCTTTGATGGGGGCGGTTGATGTTCGTTATCACGGGGAATCACTATCGCCCGTTGACGTTGCTAGGCCATTGGCTTTTTCCGGAAGCCGGGCCAGACATAGCCTCGCAATCAATGCCGAAGCGCCACTGGTAAGAATTCTTGAAAGAAATGCTTACCGGGCCACGTTATTCAACTGGCAGAGGCAGCGCCGTAACCTGATGGCCTTTGAAGACACAATTGTTTTGGGTGTTAGGCGTCAGATTCGCGGTTTGCGAGCATTAGCACGCAATTATGAGCTTCAGAAGCAAGTGATAGAACTGGCTTATTTAAATATCGACAACGCGTTGGAGACATTGTATGCTCCAGTACCTGGTGTGCAGGGTGCTGGAAGCGATGGTAATCAAGCAGCGTTGACAACACAGCTGCTGAATACTCAGTCCAGCAAAATTGTCGCTCAAAACAGCCTGTTTACGTTCTGGATCAATTACCAACAGACCCGTATTCAACTGTACCGTGATCTTGAGTTGATGCCTCTAGATGGACGAGGAGTGTGGATCGATGACATCGCCAGCTGCCAATGTAACACCAATAGCGCCACAGGGCGGGGATCCGAACGGGAGAACGAACGTCTTCCCGGCCCCAAGCCTGAAGGGAATGGCACCAGCAACCCGCCAAGTCCAGAATAGCAAAGGGCGTTCCAGGCTATGGTTGATGGCCGGCGTCTTGGGAGCCGTTGTTGTTGGGCTTGTGGTTCTGTTCATGCCACGAAGCGCTGCTGTGAACCGCGCCGATCAGGTGCCATACACGGTAAAGCGCGACAATCTGATCATTTCCATTACCGAGCGTGGCACCTTGGAAGCGGCCGAAAACAAAGACGTTATTTGCCATGTAAAAGCTGGCAAGGGCAGCACGATTGCTACCACAATACGCGCAGTTCTTGTCGATGATGGTAGTCATGTTAAAACTGGAGATCAACTGATTCATTTGGATGACTCTGGCCTTATAGAACAGTTGAAAGCTCAAAAGATTGTTCGAGACAAAGCAAAAAATGAATGGAACAACGCCGTTCAGACGCTTGAAATCGTCAATAGCCAATGCCAGAAGGAAACCGAGAGCTCAAAGGTAGCAGTTGAGTTGGCCGAGTTGGATCTCAACAAATACAAGGAAGGCGACCTTCCTCAGCTTTCAGCAGAAATCAAGGGAAGGGTTCTTGTTGCCGAGTCTGATCTTGAAATCTGGAAAGATCGTGAAGTTTGGAATGACCGCATGGTCAGTAAGAATTACAGGACTGGCAATCAGGCCATGGCGGACCGTTTCAAACAGCAGTCTGCCGAATTGTCGTTACGCAAGGTTAAGGAAGAGTTGCGGGTTCTTGAGCGGTACATGGCCCCAAGAACCATCAAGGACATGGAAAGCAAATTGATGGAAGCCAAAAGCGCTTACCAGACAAATTTAAAGCAAGCATATGCCAAAGAACGACAGTCGCGTGGCGACATGGAGACTAAAGAACTCATTTATAAGCAAGAAGAGGGCCGTTGCAATGAGCTGGAAGAGGAAATTCGTAATTGCTTGATCACGGCTCCACAGGATGGCTTGGTTGTTTATTATGTGCCAGAGCAAGCGCGTTTTGGTTCCGGATCGCAACAGTCGATCATTGCCCAAGGGGAGCCGGTCCGTGAAGGCCAGAAATTGATGCGCATTCCTAACTTGAATCGCATGTTGGTGAATGTTCGCGTTCATGAAGCCATGCGTGCCAAAGTTCGGGGGGACGTGTTTTTCGGATTAAGCGAATTCCACAATCTACTGATGCTTGGTTTTCGTGACCGTTTAAGCAAGACGGTATTCGAAGCATCATTCAATGCGAGCCGCGACGAACTTCAGGATTTTCAGCCCACGCTAATCAGGGGCGGATTGCGCGCGGAAGTTCGGATTGATGCATTTCCTAACAAGATGCTCAAAGGCCACGTGAAAATGGTCGACGAAGTGCCTGCAGCGAGCGATTTCTGGACATCGGATATTACGGTCTATCGAACCATGGTTTCGATTGACGAACCGCTTCAGGATGCGAATGGCGATGAAATTAAATTGAAGCCAGGAATGAAGTCTGCTGTAACAATATTTACGGCAGATAAGGCGGAGAATGCGCTTATTGTGCCGTTGCAGGCAGTGCAGGGTGGGGCGCGTGATGGTTATTTTTGCCAAGTCATTACGCCAACGGGTGTAGACAAGCGCACTGTGGTTCCCGGATTGAGCAACGATCGCATGGTTGAAATCCGTGAAGGGTTGAATGAAGGTGACCAGGTTCTGCTGACGGGTAAAGATCGTGGTCGCGTTGGTGATCAGCAAAACGGCGAAAAAAGTGGCAAGGGTGGTGGAAAATCGGGCAAAGGTGGCCCACCTGGCGCACCTCCTGGAAGCGGCGTACCATCCGGTGGTGCCAAGTCTGGGCGCCCGGGTGGAGCACCTTGACTGTCCAGAAACCATGGATGAAATCAGCCATGCCCGAAGTATTGCGCATCGAAAACCTGCACAAGCGTTATTCGGTTGAATCTACAGCCGTTCATGCCCTGAAAGGCGTGAATTTGGTGGTCCATCAAGGCGACTTTGTAGCCCTGATGGGCCCATCAGGGTCGGGCAAATCAACCTTGTTGAATGTGTTGGGTTGTCTCGATCGGCCAACCGAAGGCTCCTACCACTTGGGCGGCGAAGATGTTTCCAAAATGACTGATGACCAACTGTCATCGATTCGGTCGAGGTATCTCGGATTTATCTTTCAGCAATACAATTTGCTGCCGCAATATACGGTCGTTGAGAATATTGAAATCCCTTTGATTTACCAAGGTGTTCGTCTGAATGCCGACAGCAGAGACAGGTGCATTGGACTTGCAGAGCTTGTTGGCTTGGGACAACGCCTTGATCACCGGCCGATGCAGTTGTCTGGTGGTCAGCAACAGCGCGTGGCGATTGCCCGGAGCTTGGTCAATCGTCCGCAACTGATTCTGGCAGATGAGCCGACAGGCAATTTGGACACGAAAACCAGCCATGAAATTATGGTAATGTTGTCGCGACTCAATGCGAGCGGCAAAACCATTGTCATGGTTACGCACGAAAACGATATTGCCAGTTGGTCGAGACGGATTGTGCGGATGCGGGATGGTGAGGTTGAATCTGATCTGCCCAATACCCCAGAACCGATTGACTTCAGCGGTCCGCCGCTGCCCATGCACCTGCTCGAGGAGGCTGCCTGAGAGGCTGGTGCCATTATGGACATTTTTTCGATTACCCTTGTCTCATCGCTTGTCATTTTGCTTGTGTTTTTGGCGACTACCGACAAAGGGCGCCGTGGCCTGCAATTAGCCTTGCGCAGTTTATGGCTTCACAAATTGCGCAGCTTTTTGAGCATGCTTGGGATAATTATCGGAACTTCTGCCGTGATTATCCTCATGGCATTCGGCGAAGGTAGTGAGCGCGACGTTCTTGAAGATATCAAAAGGCTTGGAACGACCAACATCATCATAAGGTCGGTCAAGCCTACCGACGATGCCAACACCAACCGCCGTCAAATGGTTGCCACTTACGGATTAACTTATCAAGATCTTGAGATTCTCAAAACAATACCGTCGATCACACGCCTGGTTCCCATGCGCATTTTTCCTCAGGAAACTCGTCGTGGTGCACGCGCCCACAACAGTCGGGTAGTCGCAACCGTTCCCCGGTACGCGGAGGTTAATGAACTTACATTGTTAGATGGAAGGTTTATTGTCGAAGAAGACGATGAGCGCATGAACAATGTCTGTGTGCTAGGCTTGGAAACAGCCAAGACACTTTTTCCTTTCGAAGAAGCCCTTGGAAGTTCTGTCAAGCTTGGTGAATTCGTTTACGTAGTGGTGGGGCTTCTAGCAGAGCGTATGCCTACTGGCGGAACTGGTGGTAGTCAGGCAGCAGAAGACTTCAATCAGGACATTTATATTCCTTTGCAAACGGCTCGTGGTCGATTTGGCGAGCGTATTACCATGCGTGCTGCTGGAAGTCGCAGTGCCGAAAAAGTGGATATGCATCAGATCACTGTAACTATTGAAGACGTTGATAAGGTTCGTCCTACTGGTGAAATTGTTCGTGCGATTCTTAGCGATCCAGAACGTCATCCACGTCAGGATTGGGCGTTGACCGTGCCGCTAGATCGTCTTGAATTGGTCGAACGAACAAAGGCCAATATTCGACAAAGTTTGGGGATTTACGCATCGATCTCTTTGTTGGTAGGCGGAATTGGCATCATGAATGTCATGCTGGCCACAGTAACGGAGCGAACGCGCGAGGTTGGAATCAGGCGTGCCCTTGGCGCCCGCCGTTCGGACATCACCTTTCAATTTTTGATAGAAACGATGGTGCAGACCGGGATTGGTGGTTTGTTAGGTGTTGGTTTTGGAGTGTCATATGTGTTTGCGCATGCTGCTCTCAAGGCATTGCCGATGGCAGCTATGTTATTTCAGGATGGCAGTCCATCTCCTATTTTGCACTTGCCTAGCATTACATGGTCATTATCAACAGCGGTGGGCGTGGGTGTGATCTTTGGGATTTATCCAGCGTTGCGTGCCGCATACATGGATCCCATTGAAGCTCTTCGCCATGTCTGACAAGATTACTTTTTTTCATGCTGTACAGCTTTACCGTCCTTCCCGTGCCATTGTTTTAGGATCAGGTATTGCGTGCGGATTTAAGCAATATCCTGTTCTTGCAGAAGCGCCTTGGAGCGTATGGCCCGGATCGATTCCAATGCCTCATGTTGTGGGCCATGCAGGTTCATTGCGGATTGTGGAATCTCCGTCTGGATCGCCAGTGTTGTTAATTGGTGGACGGCTGCACCGCTATGAGGGCCATTCCTCTGCTGTTACAACGCAATTAGTGCGCCAATTGCCCGAATTGGGTTGTACAGAATTGATTTTGACCTGTGCCACAGGTGGAATCGACGAACAGTTTGGGCCTGGCTCCATTGCACTGGTAACCGGTTGGATCGACTTGGCGCTTGTAGAAGGATTCGGGCAGTTGGCTTCGTTGCTGCAAAGCAATTGTTTGGTGCAACCCGTACCTGATTCAGCATTGAAGCAAATGCTTCTGGCTCAGGCCAATGGTTCACAAGAAAACCTAAAGCATGGAATTGTTGCGCAGATGTCGGGCCCTTCGTACGAAACCCGAGCCGAGATTCGCATGCTTCGCAATTGGGGAGCGAGCATGGTTGGAATGTCTTCGGGACATGAATGGAAAGCGGCCCGTGGCGTTGGGCTCAATGTTCAAGTGTTGTCTCTGGTTACGAATTGGGCATGTGGTGTGGTACCGGGGAAAATTGATCACTCTGCCGTCGTGCGTGAGTCGGGCGCACACGCAACCCGACTGGCTCGCATTGTGATGACTCAGGATTTTGGGAAATAGCTCGGCCATTGTTCGATATAGCTGCGGATGCCGCGCTGGAAGAACCAGATGTCTATTCCTATAGAGAACAGGCGGCAGCCAAGATCACGGCACTGATTGGCGTGTGCTTCATCTCTAGGCAGGATTCCCCAAGCGACGCCATTGGCCGCGCACGCCTTGGCCACTTTTTCAATTGCTTTCAAGACGTCAGGATGACTCCATTGGCCTGGGAGTCCCATTGATTGGCTCAAGTCTGCTGGGCCAATAAAAAGCAAGTCTACGTCTGGAACTGCAGCGATTGCATCGACTTCGGCTACAGCATCGGCATGTTCGATCTGAATGGCAACAAAGGTTCGCTCATTGGCACGTTTGAAGTATTCTGCGCCAGGGTACTGGCCGTACCCACCATCCACTCCGGTTCCATTAACCCCACGCCCGCCTTGGGGATAAAATTTGGCCCAATTCACAATGGAGCGTGTTTCAGCGGCGGACCGCACCATAGAAGCCATGATACCTGAGGAACCAGCTTCTAAAGGTCGCATGACGCTTGCGTAATCGGTTGCGGGCAATCGAACGAACGAGGGTAAGCCAACACTTCGAGCAGCACGGTTGGCTTCTTCAATCTGGGGAATGGTTAAGCCCACGTGTTCCTGATCCAACCAGATGGCGTCGAAAGCACCCAAATGGCCAACCATTTCGATGAGCTTCGGGTGGCATATCTGACCGAAGGCGCAGCAGCGCACAATGGGCCTCGATTGCAATAGGGCTCGAAGGTTGGGAATGCACAATTCCATGAAAGCACCTGCTGGTTTTTGAGCTTATCCACCATAAACAATGATGGATATGAATTGATTTGGCAAGAAAGTCTTGCAAGACTTGAACAATTTCCCGTTATGCAGGCAGAAGGAATCGGGGGTGGTGCTGAAAAAACAGGCACTCTTGCAACAAAGCAAGCATTGATTCCTTGACCCGAGCCTGATTGTGATTGATATTGGATTAGATAGAAATATTTGAGTTCTTGAGTTCTGTTTGGCTGCACATAGGAGGTTTTTAAATGTCGATACCTTTTTCAATTAGGATCGGCGCCGGTGCAGCCCTCATGGGTGCTATGGCCTTTTTAATGGTTCCTTCGCAATTGCCAGCTCAAGGATTCCGGCCGGCCATGCCTCCGCGTCCAGCGCCTCCTGGTCCCCTGCGCCCTCCTATTACGATTGAAAGCATAACTAGCTTGGGAGGACAAGGGGGTGTTGGCGGTGGCCAGCAGGGCGGTGGCTTTGGTGGTGGCCAGCAGGGCGGTGGCTTTGGCGGTGGTCAGCAGGGCGGTGGTTTTGGTGGTGGTCAGCAGGGTGGTGGATTTGGTGGTGGTCAGCAGGGTGGTGGCTTTGGTGGCGGGCAGGGCGGTTTTGGCGGAGGTCAGGGTGGCTTTGGCGGAGGCCAAGGTGGCTTTGGTGGAGGCCAAGGAGGCGGTTTTGGCGGAGGCCAAGGTGGTGGTTTTGGCGGAGGCCAAGGTGGTGGCGGTGGAGGTGTGAGCAACCCGTTTGGTGGTTACACGCCCGGTACAATGATTCGGCCTAACTCAACTGGTGGCCCTTTCAATGTGATCCCTATTCCACCAGGCACCTACATTGGTGGTAGTGGCTTTGGGGGCAACCAAGGTTTTGGTGGTCAATTTGGCCAGGGAGGCCAGCAAGGTGGTGGCCAAGGCGGCTTTGGTGGAGGTCAAGGTGGCTTTGGCGGAGGCCAAGGTGGTTTTGGCGGTGGCCAAGGTGGCTTTGGTGGAGGTCAAGGTGGCTTTGGTGGAGGCCAGGGTGGCTTTGGTGGAGGCCAAGGTGGTTTTGGTGGAGGCCAAGGCGGGTTTGGTGGTGGCCAAGGTGGCTTCGGAGGTGGTCAGGGTGGTTTCGGGGGCCAAAAGGGATTTGGCGGAAATGGCGGAACTGGAATCTGACCTGAGTTATTCGAATCGTGCCAACCCCATTGCTCTGTTAGAAGCAATGGGGTTTTTTTTATGAAATTAGGCAAGGCTGAGAGGCAGAGTTCCCATCGATCGAAATGGTGTGGGATTTAGTGGCCGATCGATGAGTTGATAGTGCACATTGCGTTGTCTGGGTACATAGCCAAGCTCAAGAATGGCGTTCTTGATTTGGTCTAAGGTGAGGTGATGTGCTGTACCTGCTGCTGATACCACATTTTCTTCAATCATTAGGCTGCCCATGTCGTTGGCGCCAAATTGCAGCGCCAATTGCCCTATCTTTAGGCCTTGTGTCACCCAAGATGACTGAATGTTGGGAATGTTGTCCAAGAATAAACGCGAAATAGCTTGGGTGCGCAGATATTCATGGGATCCAACTGGTGGAAGGTGCGCTAGATGCGTGTGTTCTGGTTGAAACGTCCAGCATATAAAAGCTGTGAATCCACCGGTTTCATCTTGCAACGAACGCAAACGATTCAATGATTCAACCCGGTCCGCTAATGTTTCCACATGCCCAAACATCATCGTGCAGGTGGAATGACCGCCAAGGCCATGCCAAACACGATTGACTTCCAACCACGCATCGGAAAGGCATTTATTGATGGTCAGCTCCTTGCGGACGCGGTCCACGAGGATTTCTCCACCGCCACCCGGAAGGCTACCCATGCCAGCATTTTTGAGGCGTGATAAAACGTCTTGCAGTGGAATTTTGTTGAGCTTGTGAAAATGCCAAATCTCAGGTGGACTGAACGCATGGAGATTGAAGTCGGGATAGCGTTCTTTGAGGAATCGTAGGAGATCTTCGTACCATTCCAATTTCAATGTTGGGTGCATCCCACCTTGGAGCAGTGCCTGATCTCCACCAAGGGCTATTGTTTCGTCGATTTTTTGGCAAAGTTCTTCCCGCGTGAGAACATACGCGTCAGAGTCGCCCGGTTTTCGGTAGAAGGCGCAAAAGTGACATACCGCCGCGCAGACATTTGTATAATTGATATTTCGATCAATATTATACGTTCGGTAGGGCTCTGGATGGAGCCGGCGTGTCACAGAATCAGCAGCCTTTCCCAACGCGGATAGGTCTTGGCATTCTTCGAATAGCCTAAGTGCGTTTTCTGGTGTCATACGCTCGCCGTCAGCGGCAGCACGAAGAATCGAGTCGATGGACCTCATGAATAGATCTCCACGGGACGATGGCTAGTTGATCGAGTCGACGCTGAAACAGATGCAAGCCGGCGAGTTCGGTAGCTCCCAAATCGTAACGAATGTGGTGGCTCAGGTAATGAAGGCAAAGGTCGGGATCTTTGCCAAGCAATGCAGCTTCCCTTACCGCAAGGCGAGGTAGCGATTGCATTCCGCGGTTCAAGGCAGCCTGAAATCCTTCTATTACTTCATGTGCAAGTTGTAGGCCTGGCCGAACAGCCCAAACTGCAAAAACAAACGGCAGTCCAGTTTGGCGAAACCATTCTTCACCAAGATCTAGTCGATGCGGGAAACCGGGAAGTTTTTGCCGCATGGCTCGGTCACCGATAATCAAAACGGCGTCTGAATCAACTGTCTCTGCTGATCGGCAAATTGGTAGAGGCTGAACGTTACCGATCGACCAATAGTTGCCATGGAACAGAATACGTAGCAGTGCGGCGCTGGTCCGACTACCTTCGTCAATCGAAATGGAACGTATCTGATCAAATGGGACTTTGGAAAATACACAAACACTCAGAACAGGACCTCTGCAGCCAACCGCCAAGCCCGGCAGATAAGTGCAGAAGCGGTTTTTCAGGAATTCAACCACTGGAATCAGGCCGACATCAAACTCACCCACAGCCATTCGGTCTGCGAGACGAGAAGGTAGCTCAAATTCAAGGCTCGAACCGGGAATCAGAGCCTGCAGGTCTTCTACCAGAGGCTTGGAATTAAGATAACCAACAGCACCAATTCGCAAGCCTTGACCAGACATAGGATTGCCTCCGTCGTCTTCTTTTAACCGGGATTAGTGGTGCGGTGACAACCGACGGATTGCTTATCTTGTCCAAGTTAGCAGATGGTATCCCCATGCGGGCAGATCAATGAAAACCCCGGTTTGGCGTACTTCCTCGCCGGACCATTCGAATGATTTTTCCGTTACCAAGTCCTTAAAGACGATCTGGCTTCCTGATATTGGGAGTCTGATTTTGCACTCGCTTTTACTGGAGGAGCAGTTGACAACGACCATCATTGGATGGGGGGTATCGATCATCATGGCAACGATATTCAGATGCGCCACATTTCCTGCGCTTGCTGGTTCCGGTGTTGCCAGCTTCCAAGAATGATTTCCAGCTAACGCAGCTTTGGGAAGCATCCATTCGTAGAAGCGAGCTATGTCAGGGTCCGCAGATTCTTGAACAACGCGCCGGAGGTGTACCGAATCCGATACCTTGTATCCCAATTCCTGACCTTGATGAACGAAGCGCAGTCCAGGTGCAAAAAAACTGATCATGGCAGCGGCTTTGTGTTGTTGTGGATTCAAAAGCCCCGCAACCCTTGGCTCATCATGATTTTCCAGAAAATGGGCACAACGATCACGAAAAGCCGGTTCAGCATTCAGGTGCCAGCGAACTTGTTCTCCCAAACCGTGGTGCAGGCGGTCGTAGAGTCTTTTGTCGTAGCAGTAATTAAAGCCTTGAGTCATTAGGTCCCATTCGCGGTCCCAGTAACATTCACCGAGAAACACAAATTCGGGGTTTATATCCCGTGCCGAGCTGATTAATTTCGGCCAATAATCGGATTTATCTCGATGGTATCCGTCAGCCTGCATGGCGGATTCGTTCCATGTCGATTCAAAAATATCAGAAAGGGGGAGCATGGCCATGTCGCAACGCAATCCATCACATTGGGTGGCGATGGATGCTATCAAGTTGCAATGCTCTGTCCGCACTTTGGGGTGGAACAGGTTCAACTGGTAGGTGTCCGGCCATGGCGGAAAAAAGGGGTCACGCCCGTGGCATAATTCGGGGCCGCCGGAAATTGCTGCAACAGCATGTCCCGCAGGTGTTTTTTGATCAGAGTGGATGAATATTTCAGGGCAATTGATTGCCCATGGGTGGTCTAAGCCTACGTGGTTGGGAACGAAATCAAGCATCAACCGCAATCCGTGATGGTTTGCCTTGGAACGGAAAACCATCAATGCATCCGCGGGACCAAAATCATCATGAAGAACATAGGCAGAAATCGCAAATGGTGACCCACAAACATCTTCCTCCCGGCAACCGGGAAGGTGGGATTCGTGGTGGGCAGCAATGGCTGGATGTCTGATAGAGACGTCCCGGCTACGACTGCCTGTCTGCCAGATGCCCAGAAGATAAATCCAGTCAAATCCCAAGCTGGCAAGTTTTGCAAACCATTGGTCTGGAACATCGGCCAATGTAGGTGCTTTGACTCCCGCAGCGCGCAGGTCTTGCATCATGCGTCGTGGGCGTGCCTGATAAAGCATTGGGAATTTCATGAGATTGGTACCTTGAGGTGGTGTCACGATCCAGCCATTCCTTGTTCTGGACGAATGCGATTACTCCGGAATGCCTGAACAAGTTGCTCGAGAAGCGCAGTGCGTTGAGCGTTTTCCAGACCCTTTTCAGTTTCCCCTACGGTGCGTGTGCTTCCCCAGTCGTGAACGATCTGGACTTGGGGAATTATGTCGACTCCGGAGCGAACTGCGGCAGCAACGGATTCAAAATGATGGTGGGTGGCCAGGAGTGTTCGTGATGGCTCCAAAACCAGAGTATACCCATGGTCTCCATAGGTTTCTGAAAACGCGCCATCGATTGTTATTGCTTTTCCAGATCTTTTAATAGGTGACTCGCCTTTTTCAATTTTGACAGGCACGTGTCCGTTCACCAGTATGCCGTTGCCATCGTCAATGCCAAACTCGGCCAGTATCTTGTCGCAGAACCATACCTCGTGAATAAGTGAAAAATAGGGGTTCTTGATTTCGACATGGGTTTCTGGATTAGAAATAAAATCATTCTGAAATGTGCAAATTCGATCTTTTCCAAACAAGGGGGAAAGTGGACCGCACCAGAGGTACCAGCAAAGATCCAGATCGGCTTGGTTAGGGTGCTCCACAACTCTGGCGATGACATTGTCGAGCGCTTCAAGCAGGGCGCGGCCCGTTCGTGGTTCACCATCCACCACGAACGGGAGATAGTCGCCTTTGGCATCAACTGGCAAGCAACCGTGGAAAATGACATGCCTGTCGCGCACGATGTGCATGCTTCCACGATTTCTCAAAAATACAATATGTTCCCAAAGTTTGCGGCTAGCCAGAAAGTGTCCACGCATGCGTTCAATACATGCCTGTTCTGCTGGATGCAGTTCATAGGGCGCGTCTGGCCGCAAGGTAGGGAAGTGGGAGTCGCGCAGGGGGTATGTCGATCCATCAACACTCACGGTTCCATTCAGTGGGTCGATGGTGTGCAGAACCCGCCATGAATCCAGATTCCATTCAGGGTGTCTGCTGATCAATTGTCCTTCCAGTTTGAATTGCATAATGGCTGCCGCTTTTTGCATGCGAGCAACCAGAAGGGTATCATGCAGGTCAGTGCCTTTGGGCTTGAAACACTCTGCTGGATCGTTGCTGTAGCACTCGTCTACAAGGAGTTGCAGTGGCAGAAGCGGAATTCCGTAGCCTTCTTCCAGTTGTGCCAAGCATCTGTAGCGAAGAGATAACCGGAGCACATGGGCGATACAGGCTTCGTGGCCCAAACAGGCTCCCAGCCATGCCGTATCGTGATTTCCCCAAGTGAAATTCAAATTTGGTTGTTGCATGAGAACATCGACGACACGATCGCCGCGCGCTCCCCTATCCCAACAATCGCCAGCAATTACAATTTCTTCGACAGCAAGATTGCGTGCCAGGCGAGCAAAAACACGTACCACGTGTGGGCCACGGCCATGACGCACCAGCGAATTCAGTGCGCTGTCTGCAAAGGCTGATGATGTTGATGTGGAACGTGCACCCACTAGTTCCAGTATCAACTCCCTGTAATCTGCAGGGCACAGATTGCGGACCTTGTCCACGGGGAGGTTTCCTGCCAATTCACGAACCAGTATCAGCAGATTGCTAAGGTGTTGAAGGAGTTTGCCTTCAAGTTCTATCGGGCTGGTAATAACCCTAGACAACGCGTCTAGGGTTTCGTGTGGATAGAACAGCAGGCTCAAAAAGTGCTGTATTTCCTCAGAGGAAAGTTTGCTGTGGAAAAGGTTTTCCACAAGTGGACGCAATGTTCCAGATGCGTTATTGATCACATGCCGTAGCTTTGTGTCGTCGCCATGAATGTCACTTAGAACGTGCACCACACCTTTGGGTAAATCCTGCCTCGCTGAGATAAGAGCAATCTCGGCGAGAGCATGATCAAGGCTTGGATAGTCACGAGCCATGGCTTTGAGAAATGCCAGATTGTCTGGCGTGTTAGTATTGTCGCCATAGTTCTTTGCCATGGAATCACTCCCGAAGTCTGGATCTTGGTGTTAGACTAGGGGCTGTTAACCGACTTACCACCCCTGAAGGATCACTTGGAGCTTGGTAATGAAGGGCATACTGACAATCGATATCGGTGGAACCAACGTCAAGCTGAAGCATTCCGACATCGACGAGATCCGGAAATTTCCGTCCGGTTCGGAATTGGTCCCCGATGAATTTGCCCGTCACATTGTTGAGTTGACCAAGGATTGGCGTGTTGAAAAGGTCTCGGTGGGTTACCCGGGCCCTATCGTGAACGGGCGCATACACCTTGAACCGGCTAATCTGGGCCGTGGTTGGGTTGGTTTTGATTTCAAGAAGGCGTTGGGTTGCCCGGTGAAAATTATCAACGATGCAGCCATGCAGGCCCTTGGTAGTTATCAGGGCGGACGCATGCTGTTTCTGGGGTTGGGTACGGGGTTGGGAACCACATTCATCATGGATGGCATGGTGGCCCCACTTGAGGTTGGCCATCTGCCTTATTCCAAGAAACAGTCGTTTGAGCAGTGGGTAGGCAACGCCGCGCTCCAAAAACTAGGAAAAAAACGCTGGCAAAAGGTTGTATTCGACGTTGTCCACAGACTTCGCGATGCCTTTATTGCCGATTATGTTGTACTAGGGGGCGGGAATGTCAAAAAGCTCGATGAGTTACCTCCCGGTTGCCGCTTGGGTGATAATCGGAATGCATTCACGGGCGGTGAGAGAATGTGGGATTAGTCTGCCCATTCTTCGTGGCAGGCCAGCCAAGCGTTGATATGCAAGCTGGTGAAAAAACGGCGAACGCTTGAAAAGCCCGCTTGGCGAATCAGGCGTTCTTCCATTTCAGGTGAAATCGATTGAAGGGATGTCCGGCAATCTTCTTGAAAGCGCTGGTAACGCTCTAGAGCGGCACCGTGTGCACGAGCGAAATTCCACCGGCAAGCCATCATGGCGCGAAAACCAGAGCTGTTTTCGTTGCAGGCATCAGCAACAATCAGCCTGCCATCTGGCTTCAATCGGTGATTAATAGAACTAAATAGACTGATTTTATCTTTTTCTTCTGCCATGAAGTGACTGACGAGAATACAGGTTGCACCATCAAACGCCCCATTTGCATCAATATCATTCACGGTCCCAACAACTAGGGTAGCACGATCAGCCATTTTAAGGCTATGCAAGCGCTCTGAACATTGATGAATCATGGCTGGAGACAAATCCACTCCCACAAAATGCCAATATGGGTAGAGTCGGCCAAGGCAAATGATTTCCGTACCCGAACCACATCCGATGACCAGGATCCTGGCATTGGCGGGGCATGATGGTTCAAGCATGGCTCCAGCCAGCGCATGCAGGCCCTCATAACCCGGAATTACCTGCCGGATAAAAGTATCGTAATGGGCGCCGTAATCGGCTTCGAAATCGAATGGCCGGTTATCCATCTCATTCACCAACGGGGTAGTGTACGGCCTGGGCCAAAACACAAGTCAGCTGGTTTAGGGCGTTGATGGCATTAAGGAACCTGCCTGCGGAAGCTAGATGCGTCATGATCACCATGTGTACTTGAGAATTAGCTGCATCGGTCGGGGTTTCGTGCTGGATGACCGAGGCAATGGAGATTTCGTGACTGGCCAGAACGCCGGATACTTCAGCCATAACACCTGGACGGTCAACCACGTGAAGTCTTAGGTAGTAACGAGATCGCAGTTTTTCTGGAGGCAAGCAGGGGGCTGACGGGTTTTGTGTCCATAATCGGTTGGTTGCTGCCAAAAGGCCATTTCGCGAAACAGCCAATTCAACCAGATCGCTTACAACAGCGCTTGCGGTTGGTTTTCTGCCAGCTCCAGCTCCATAAAACAATGTTTCGCCTACGGAATCGCCTATCACACGTACCGCATTGAAAGCGCCCCTTACTTGGGCAAGCGGCGTATTTTTCTTCAGAAGCACCGGGCTTACATGAGATGTTATTCCTGCAGGATCACTCCAGATCTCAGCCAGAAGGCGGATGGAATATCCAAGTTCACTGGCAAAATGAATGTCCAGCGGTGCGAGAGTATCGATGCCGCGACGGCTGATGGCTTCAACGTCTAGTGTGGCATCCATCGCTAAGTGGGCAAGTACAGCAAGTTTGTGAGCAGCATCTGTACCGTTTACATCGAGTGTGGGGTCTGATTCAGCAAAACCAAGATCCTGAGCTCCGCGCAAGGCTGTTGGATAATCCAGCAGATCGTCGGTCATGCGCGTCAAAATATAGTTGCATGTGCCGTTGAGAATGCCTTGGATGGCAACAATGGTGTTTCCAGCTAAACCGCGCTGGATGGCGCCAATGATGGGGATTCCTCCGGCAACACTCGCCTCGAAAGCCACACAGCGCTGATACTTTCGGGCGATCGAGAATAGTTCCGCGCCACGGGTGGCCAGAATAGCCTTGTTGGCGGTGACGACATCCTTGCCTGCTTCTAGAGCGGCAACGATGGCGTCAAAAGCCCACGTGGTACCGCCAGCCACTTCTACGACAGCATCAATCGATGGGTCTTGAAGGATTTCTTGGAGATTACTGGCCAGTACACCCGGCAACAGAGTGATATCGCGGCTCTTTGCGGGATTTTTTGTGAGGACTTTCCTTAACTTTAGATGTCTTCCTGCGCGGTGTTCCAAAAGTGCTGCGGAGTCGGTCAGAATTTGGGCTACTCCCGTTCCAACGGTACCGAGTCCAAGCAGGGCGATGTTTAAAGGAGGATTCACGGGCATGCTGTACCATCGTTTTCCATGGGGGACTGGGCAATAATATCCCGTGTTTGGTTGCTTCATCACGCGATTAGTATCAGAATAGAAATGTGAACACGGAGAACCACCCGATCGTGTGGCAGAGGGCGTGACAATGAACCGAATTTGGTTGCTGGGATTGGGATTGCACGCATTTGTTTGGGTTGGAAACGCTTCGGCACAATTTTCCGGTGGCGGAAGTGGTTCGTCGATGGGTGGAGGCAGTTCAACAGGTGGCCTAAGCTCAGGCGGCGGTGGAGGCTTGGGTGGCGGCGGTGGTTTGGGCGGCGGGGCCGGTGGCGGGGGCGGAAGTTTCAACAATCCAACCAACTCGGGTGGTTTTGGATTGGGATTCTTGACCCTTGGGCAACGCGCTGGATCTAATCGTAGTGGGACAGGGTCAGGTTCGTTTTTGGGCCCATACTACGCATCTCCATTGGCTTTGGGGTATGGGCCACTCAATACTGGCAGTGCAGCCACAGCCAATGCCAATAGCGACCCTACCTTTGGAACAGCTTTTGCCAACACCGCCACTTCCGGCACAGGTGCTGCTGGCGGCCGTGGCGGAGCAGGTGGGGGCCAAGGTGGCCAAGGTGGGGCTACTTCCAACCTGACTGGTAGCGTTGATTTCACACCCATCAACAGTTCCGGACTTCGACGAAACCTTCCTTATTCTGCTGAAGTGAACTTTGAAGGAACGCCAACCAATCCTGATGCTGGCGCAGCCATTATGGAACAACGAATGCTCAGCAATATCACTGACATGTTGGCCAGATCTTCTCGCGTTCAGGCCGCTTCCAACATTCAAATTTCGATGGATCAAGGCGTTTTGGTCTTAAGCGGTAAAGTCGCATCGGACAAAGAGCGGCGGGTTTTGGAAGCCATGGTTCGCATGACACCCGGTGTGCGTGATTTGCGCAACGATATACGCACAAGCCCTTGATCAGTAGTGTGAATAATAATCGATGGCGGTTGGCCTAGGTTGGTCCCGCCGTTTACTCATGAAACCCATGAAAGAAAAGTCAATTCATGATCCCCTCCGCCATTATCTTGCGGTCTCAGGACGATGTTGCTGTTGCTGCCAGGCGACTTGAGCCGGGCGAAGACATCGAGCTTTCGATTGGAATCATTCCGGTACGTGACCGGGTGGGGATGGGGCATAAAATTGCATTGCGCGCGATTCCGCGGGGGGCGCCTGTTCGGAAGTATGGTCAGGTTATTGGGTTTGCAACACGTGACATTTCCGCAGGCAGTCTGGTTCATGTGGATAATCTGGAAGCAGGGACTTTCAGCAGGGATTACGCTTTTTCAAGTGAAGTCGTTCCGGTAGTTCCGGCTCTGCAACGAAGGACATTTGAAGGGTATGATAGGGGCGATGGCAGATTTGGAACGCGCAACTACGTCGCTCTGGTTTCCACAGTGAATTGCTCCGCAAGCACCAGTCGGTATATCGTTCGGCGCTTGGAGCAACTCGGCGTCTTGAAAGATTTCCCGGGTGTGGACGGGGTTGTTGCTGTAACCCACAAAGCTGGGTGTGCCATGCAGTATGGTGGCCCCGATCATCTTCAGCTTGACAGAACCCTTGCTGGATTTGCCCGCCACGCCAATGTTGCCGCTTACATCATTATTGGATTGGGGTGTGAAACCGGCCAAGCTGCGCACTTGATTGAAGGGGAGCGCCTCATCAATTTAGGTGGAGGCGATCGTCGCGCGCCTTTGGTTCTCAATATTCAGGAACTGGGTGGAATTGCCCGCACAGTGGAAGCCGGCACTCAGGCCATTATCAACCTTCTGCCGGAAGCATCCCGTCATCGCCGAACGACAATTGGAGCTGACAAACTCATTCTTGCCACCAATTGTGGTGGATCCGATGGCAATAGTGGTGTCACGGCAAACCCTGCACTTGGTATTGCCAGTGATTTGCTGGTGGCCCAAGGAGGCACCACGGTTTTGGCTGAAACAACGGAAATATACGGTGCCGAACACCTGCTCACTCGGCGAGCCATTACTCCAGCAGTGGGTGAGAAACTAATTGAGCGCATTCGCTGGTGGGAGCGGTACACTGGCATGTTTGGAGCCGAAATTAACAATAATCCATCCCCCGGCAACAAGGACGGTGGACTGACGACGATTTATGAAAAATCGTTAGGAGCCATAGCCAAGGCGGGCAGCACCCCGATGGTGGATGTGGTGCATTATGCTGAGCCAATTCGCGCTAAAGGTTTCGTTGTTATGGATACACCGGGATATGATCCTGTCAGTATGACAGGCCTTGTTGCTGGTGGAGCCAATGTTTGCGTGTTTACTACCGGCCGCGGGTCTGTATTTGGTTGCAAGCCAGCCCCATCCATCAAGGTGGCCACCAACACGCCCATGTACCAACGCATGGAAGCAGATATGGATGTCAATGCAGGTGTGGTACTTGATGGGGTGCCGGTTGAAGAAGTTGGCCATTTGATTTTTGAAGAAATCCTCGCGGTGGCTAGTGGTAAAAAGACCAAAAGTGAATTGGAAGGGGTTGGCGAGGAGGAATTCGCGCCTTGGAGCATAGGGCCAACTCTGTGATTGTCCCGCTGGATAACGCTTCATTTGGTTTGCTTGTAGAATGGCAGGGTGAGTAATGGGAGAATCCGATAGTAAAATTCCTCCATTGTCGACGGTTGCTCGTGGTGCTCTGCCTGGTTATCGCTGGGGCAAGGTTCTAACTCCTAACGATGTCGAAGCGCGTCAGTTCTTGCAAGGGCCCCAACGCCGCCTAACAGAACTGTGGCAGGCTTTCCGTGTCTTTTTCGAATACATGCACGGATTTCGCAGGCTGCACTTTGTGGGACCGTGCGTGACGGTTTTTGGATCAGCACGCTTTCCTGAATCGAGCCCGCACTATCAGCAGGCCAGGGAAGTTGGAGCGGCTATTGCACGTGCTGGCTTTACGGTAATGACGGGGGGTGGGCCTGGAGTGATGGAAGCTGCCAATCGTGGCGCCAAAGAAGCTGGGGGCAGGTCAATTGGCTGCAACATCCTGCTTCCTAAAGAGCAGGCTCCTAATCCCTACGTCGATGAATTTATTGATTTCGAATATTTTTCTGTCCGTAAAACCATGCTGATCAAATATTCTTATGCTTTTTTTGTTCTGCCGGGAGGATTGGGTACCCTCGATGAACTATTTGAAATCACAACACTTGTTCAAACAGGCAAAGTGCGCGATTTTCCAGTGGTGCTTATGGGAGTCGCGTTTTGGCAGCCACTGATTGATTTCATGCGAACAACACTATTGACAGAACATACGATCGACCGATTGGACCTTGACCGATTAATCATCACAGACGACATCGACTTTGCGGTCAGTGAAGTCACCCGCATCGGCATGCACCGCTTTGGTTTGACGTACGGTGCAAAGATGAAACGTAGCTGGTGGCTCTGGGAATAACCCCTGTCATTCTCGTTTAGGCTCATCGGTGGCCATGGCTCCGGCTTTTTCCTGAACCAGTAGCGATAGCAGTGTGTCAAGCAGTCCGCCCGCGTGATTGCTTCCGCCAGTAATAAGGCTGGCTGGAACTATGGGTTGTTTGCTGTTGGTGATGAATTCCGCCAACACCGATAAAGCGTAAAGCCTTGAATCGCCAAACGACTCGACTTTCTTTTCCAGAACGCTGGCCTCGGAGCTTCCGACCTTCATGATCCTGCCGGCATCGGCTTCCGCCAACATTGTAATTCTTGCAGCATCGGCTTCTGCCATGACTTTGACTTTGCCTGCTTCCTTCGTGGCGCGTGCCAAATCTGCTTCGCCTTCGTTTCCCGCAATGTCCACACGAACACGGGAGGCTGTCAGGTCCGTTTGCATTCTGGCGCGTGCCAGCGATTCGTTGAGATTTTTTTCCTTGTCAGCAGCCATTTCCTGCTTGGCATAGGTTTCGATCTGTTCTAGAGAAAGCTGCCGCAATCGCAATTGCTCAAGTAAGGTTTCAATTTTCGTATCATCGCCATTCGATCCAGGCCGGCCGATCAGCACGTCAACACATTCAATGTCGAACTGAAGAAATTTAGTTCGCAGCTCTTCGCGAGCCTGATTCTGAATGGTGTCACGGTCATGAACAAGTTCAAGCATCGTCTTTTTGTGGGCAATATCACGAAAATAGGCAGATAGAAGCGGGTCAAGTGTTTGGGTGATGAGTTGCTTGACATCTCCAAATCTTTGGATAACGTTAGGTGCCTTTTGATAATCGATATGAACCACCACTGACAGTGGCAGCAAAGGTTCGTATGCATCTTTGGTGATCAGATCGATCGACATCAGTGATTCATCAAAATTGTGAGATTCAGAACGGCCAGTAACCCAGTGAAGTACAAAGTTTGTGGTGGGAACAAGCACAATATTGCCGGCATACTTGTTGAATGAGTATTTGCCCGGCCCAAGTGTTACTTCCCAAACGCCTCGTTCACCTTCGTGTACTCGTTCTCCATGGCGGAACGATGCGCCCGACGTATCGGCCCCCGCCTTGCCATGGTAGCTGACGACAACCCCTACATAGCCAATAGGTATCACCACCTTGGGTATCCGCTCAATGGTGGCAAACCAGATGTTGATGAAATAAGTTCCGTCGAGCAGTGGGGCGTATTGAAGGCCGCGTTGACCACCCGCGTTCAAAAATGCCTCGATATCCTGATAGTTGTTGTGGTAATTTTCATCGGAGGCATCCATGGCAACGGCACGCGCAATGATTTCTCCCTGCTTAAGCGAAGGGCCATCGTGGGTTGTGACAATACCGATATTGTCCTCACCGGACGAGCTTCCAATAATGATTGGGTTGAATCCACCCATTTTTTTCAAGCTAAGGTGATACTCTTTTAGAACGTTGTCAACAGTCAGCGCGTAAATATTGTCTTCAGTGATCACATTGAATGCAGCGGGATTGATAGCATAGACTCCTTCACGAAGGATTCCGCGCTGACGACCCTTTTGGCCACCACTGGTGAGAAACGCGCGCACATCTTGATAATTGTCACAGTTGACAACCCGAGCCAGTGTTTGGCTAGGTGGAAGTGTTTCACCTATTCTTGCGAATACGTAACCGATTTTACCCTGACGGATTGTAATCAGTTGACTGGAATGGAATGTGTACTGCCATCGCCAATAACCAAAATGAATTCCGCCACGAACAAGGTCGGCTTGATACCCCGCTTCATTATTCAAGGCGATGATATTCCCGCCAGTCAATGAGCCCTGTGTTGCCCACAGCTTTTCGACAACTGCGGCCTTGTCATTGGGAACAAAGCGAATCACCAGAAAAATTGCAAAGATAATCAGTGCAAGTGATATCCACAGCAAGTAGGTAGGCACGATGAGTCTCCATCAATCCGATGAGAATAATAAGAATTTATTGTGTTCATTAGAATGGATTTCGGCAAGCCGCGCAATCCTTTTTACCCAAACATTCTATTTTCTGACGAAACGGTATCGATCCAGAATTTGGCGCAAGATTATTGGGCCAACAGCGAATAAGATGTGTGAATGTTTATCCGGAGGTAGCATGCCATGTCTCAATTGAAGAATCCCGTAGAACCATTCGGTGAAGTAAATACATTCGCGCGTGGAGGTTGCACTCACGTAACCGCGACTATTCTGATGCGCCCCTTCTGTGAAGGAACTCGTACTGGAATTGCTTTGGACGGTTCCATGTCCATGGCGGAATCGTTTGGAATCGATAAAGGAAGTAAGCCGCTTTCCAAAATATTTGCGCCGCGTGTTCTGGAAAATTTGGTCCGTCCAGTAGCCAGAAAGATAGCTGCCCACCTTGTGACAACCCTTGATCCAAGTGGAACGGTCTCTGCTGTGTACTGGTCCACAGGCAAGGACGGAACCGCAGTGCAATCCATCGGTGAACTAACTGCAGCTCAAGCCGAGGCTTACCCGTTTGATCCGCCAACGGATTTAGGTAACGGCACGCACCTCTTGCCAGCCATGCGTTATTTTCTGGAGAAGTACTCAGCAGCACCATGGGGCTTCTTTGTTGTCATTACAGATGGTGAAATCCACGACTTGAGCGAAGTGAAAGAGGCCACCGTGCTTTTAGCTCGGGATATTGCTGCAGGTAGACGCAACCCTGTGAAGATGGTGTTGATCGGATTGGGACAACAAGTCAATGAAAGGCAGCTGACTGAACTTGATGATCTGGAAACTGGAACAGGTATTGATATTTGGGATCACAAGCTGGCTGCCAACATGCGGTCGCTCGATGATATTTTTGCTGAAGCTGTGCGAGAAAATATGCGTGTCGCATCGGATGGACGAGTTCTCGATCCCGACGGTCGGGTGGTTGCCAATTACGAAGGCGTTGGCTTACCAGCGTTCCTAGAATTCGATCTCAAGGATGGGGCACGATATTTTGTTCTGGAATTTTCAGGCAACCGAATTGTGCAGCCACTGATCGACGGAGCAGGACCATTACCAGATTCGGTCATCACTCCGGAAGTGCAGGAGCAAGTCGATGACGTTGATGCCGATTGGCGTAAGATCCATCTGGTTATGCGCAAGGATGGGGAATCGGCAGATGTTGACCTCGATGATTCAGCCCAATAATCCGGAGGATTTGTCATGACTCAGATAAAAAATACAGTCGAGCCCTTTGGTGAAGTCAATGTCCGTGCCAATGGCGGGAGAGTGGATGTTACGGCAACAATTCTCATGCAGCCAACCAAGGAAGGAACGCAGACAGGGATAGCACTGGATGGCTCCGGTTCAATGAGCGACTGTTATGCCATGCCGAAAGCCCCGACAACCGGCTTTTTTGGTAGTTTATTTGGCAGCAAACCAGCCAAACCTGTAATTCCTTCCATTGAAACCAATCAAATTACGCCAACAGCTCGGTCGATTTGCGCCTTGCTGGCGCGTGAACTCGATGCCGACGGCGGAACTACTTGCATTTATTGGGCAACCGGGCCGCACGGATCCCGGATCGAAGTGGTTGGAGACCTAACGGCAGACCAGGCTGAGAAACATGTCTTTTCTGCACCAAGAGATTACGGCACCGGCACACAGTTGCTGCCAGCGGTCGAATATTTCGTCAATCGGTTCAGTGATGCTCCGTGGGGCTTCTATGTGTTTCTCACCGATGGTGAACTACACGATCTCGATGCCGTTAAGGACTTTTCCAAACGTTTGGCGCGTGAAATTGCATCTGGTAAGAGGAAACCATTGAAATTTGTGCTGATTGGCGTGGGTGACGGCGTGAAAGAAGGCCAAATGGAAGAGCTTGATGATCTCGAAACAGGAACTTCTGTCGATCTGTGGGATCACAAGATTGCCCGGGAAATGCGTCAAACGCACGATATTTTTGCAGAAGTAGTTGAGGAAAATGCGCGCGTTGCGGATTCCGGAAAGATATATGACGATACAGGACGAGTGGTCAAAGATTATTCCGACACAGGCTTGCCGGCACGTTTGTCGTTTACCTTGCCAGTGGGATCTAAATCATTCACTCTTGAAGTGAATGGGCAGCGAATTACCCAAACGCTCGTTTGATTGTTAGGCTTCTAAAGGTTTGACGCGTCCAGCACGCCACTTGAACGCCCCAAAACATAAAGCGCCAAAAGCTGAAGCTGCCAGAGCCATCATCCAGCCGGGTGGTTCTGGTACGGCGGCAACCCCCTGAAAAGAAAATGCTGGATAGTTCAGATTGGCTGCTTCGCTCGTCCAACCTGTGCCATTGGTAAATGATGAGCTGCTGGGGGAATCTGATAAAAGGAATGTGTTGAGACTACCCGATGTGGTCGATGGTTTTGCCAAGTCAAAATCACCCGTTGTTGTGCCAAACAATGCGTAATAGTTGGTGTTGGCATTGAGGTCGAATGCATTCGCGCCAAGTGATGCTGTAACTGTGGAACCCAAAGAAAAAGAGTCCACCAAAAATGAACCTACAGGGGTTTGTGATGCGGATGTTGATGGATTCGATGCAAATACTTTGACTGAAAGTGGTCCTGATGAATTACTGCCATTGGTGGTTTTGAATGTGAATTCGTTGACAGTCCAGCCATTACCACCATTCGTGGTAAACATGACCCCGTAGCTGCTACTGCTGTTGATATTTTTTCCGGTGTTTTTAAACGAATCAACAGGAACTGTACCCTGAGTACTAAAAACAACATCCGCGTGAATTGTTCCAAATGAAAACAGCAACGATGCGAGTATCAGCAATTTACTCAGAGAGTTCATTATATTCTCCCAAACATGATGCATTTACTATTTGGTCACAATTGTAGACTGTCAAGGTGGAATCGTTGAAGATTCGACGTTCTCAAGCATTGGGCCATCAAGCCACACGGTAATCTTTTGGCATTCTTGCCAACGATCATCGTGTTTGATAGCATATGATAATCTATTCTGTCGGGGTTTTTGACAATGCGTACCAGTCTTTTCGTACTTTTGATTGCCATTATTACGGTTGGTTGCGGTAAAAAACCTTCATTGCCTTCGTCGAATACCGTTCCTGGCGTGGCAATCAGTAAAGTGGTGACCCGAACGATTCAGGATTCAGCCGACTTCACCGGGCGTATTGACTCGGTCAACATGGTTGACATTCGCGCCCGTTCAACCGGTTACATCACCAAAACGCCATTCAAGGAAGGCGATGTTGTCAAAAAGGATGACTTGCTGTTTGAGATCGATAAGCGGCCATATAAAGCCAAATTGGATGACGCCGTGGGGCAGGTGAAGCTTTATGAAGCCAAACTCAAGCTGGCCAAAGCCGATAATCTGCGAGCCAAAGAAGTTGCCAAGACTCCGGGTGCGATAAGCAAGCAAGATCTCGACAAATATGTCGCGGCTGAAGAGGAAGCCATGGCGGCAGTGGAAGCAATCAAGGCGTCCTTGGAAGTGCACCAACTCAATTTGGAATTCTGTAGGGTCACGGCTCCAATTGATGGCCGGATCAGCAGATACTATTATACTTTTGGAAATCTAGTGAATGCCGATCAGACACTGTTGACGACGGTGGTTTCGGAAGATCCTATTTATGCATATTTTGATACCGACGAGCGCACAATATTACGCATTCTTCGCCTGATACAGGCTGGCAAAGTCAAGCCGGTGGGCGCTTCCGGTGGCATTCAATTGTTGGTAGCCTTGGCGGATGAAACAGATTACACCCATCCGGCAAGTATGAACTTTGTGAATAATCGAATTGATCCGCTTACCGGGACGATCACTGTTCGTGGCCAACTAGTCAATCCGATTGGGCCTACTGGTGCAAGATTGTTTAAACCGGGTATGTTTTGCAGAGTACGGCTTCCGATTGGCGCGCCTCGTACTGGTCAACTGATATCAGAACGAGCTGTTGGAACGGATCAGGGACTCAAGTTTGTGTATGTCGTGGACGCTGACAACAAGGCTCAATACAGGAGAATCGAATTGGGTTCCACGCAGCCAGATGGGTTGCGCGTTGTGGAATCCGGACTTCAACCCGAAGACAAAGTCGTGGTGAGCGGTATTCAGCTCGTTAGACCGGGGGAGCCCGTGAGCCCTGAATTGATTGAAATGCCTTCAAACATTCCTTTGCTCGATCCATCTACCAAGAAATCCAATGCTGAAACACCAGCAAAGGCTAGTAAGTAGAAAGCCACGCATGGGTATGAAGTTCTGGGGGATGGATTTGTGATTTCCAGGTTTTTCATTGACCGGCCGGTATTTGCTTCGGTTCTATCCATAGTTCTGGTTATAGCCGGAGCTTTGTCAGCATTTTCTTTGCCTGTATCCCAATACCCACCCATTGTTCCACCAACAGTTCAGGTGGCCGTAACCTACCCAGGAGCCAGCGCTCAGGTTGTTGCGGATACTGTTGCTGCGCCCATTGAACAGCAAGTAAACGGTGTGGACAACATGTTGTACATGTGCTCCACCAGCGACAATACCGGGGCTTACAATCTTATCGTGACTTTTGCCCTTGGAACGGAACTTAACGATGCGTTGGTGGCTGTTCAGAATCGCGTGAACTTGGCTGTGCCACAGTTGCCTAGTGCGGTTCAAAAACAGGGGCTAACCATCAAGAAAAAGTCACCTAACATCCTGATGTCGATCAATTTTATATCGCCTGATGGTCGGTATGATGATATTTTCATGTCGAATTACGCGACAATACATGCTAAAGATGAAATATTTCGCATTGAGGGGATTGGTGATATCACCTATTTGGGGCAGCGCGACTATTCCATCCGAGCATGGTTGGACCCGCAGCAGATGGCATCAAGAGGCATTACGGCGAACGAAGTGCTCGATGCTATTAGGTATCAGAACGCGCCTTTGGCTGTTGGTATGATTGGTCAGCAACCATCCGGTCCTGGATTGATTTTTCAGCAACCATTGGATGGGAAAGGGCGGCTGGCAACCCCTGAAGAATTTGGCGATATCATTGTCCGCTCGATCGCCAATGCGCCCAATTCGCCCTCAGCCCAAATGGTGCGTCTGCGTGATGTGGCCCGGGTCGAGATGGGAGCTGCCAAGTACGATCAGTATGCATCGAATAAGGGTTTGCCTTCGGTGGCGTTGGCCATCTACCAGTTGCCTGGATCAAATGCTCTCGATGTTGGTGAGCGCGTCCGGAGCAAAATGCAAGAACTGAAAAAGAAATTCCCACCGGGTTTAGATTACCGCATTGATTATGACACAACCCCGTTTATTCAGGAATCAGTGACGGATGTCATTTCGACATTAAGAGATGCTGTTATCCTGGTGGGTATTGTTGTTTTGGCTTTTCTGCAAAGTTGGCGAGCCACCCTCATTCCACTCATCGCTGTTCCCGTAGCCATTATCGGCACGTTCGCAGCCATGGCCGCGCTTGGTTTTTCCATCAATAACATCTCCCTTTTTGGATTGGTTTTGGCTATTGGAATCGTTGTCGACGATGCCATTGTGGTGGTTGAGAATGTCGAACGGTGGCTAGCAGAAGGAATGTCACCGCACGATGCGGCACGCAAAGCGATGGATGAGGTGACAGGGCCAGTGGTTGCTGTGGCACTGGTCTTGTGTGCGGTATTTATTCCGTGCGCGTTTATCAGCGGCATCACTGGGCAATTTTTCCGTCAATTCGCAGTAACCATTGCAATTTCAACCGTTTTTTCGGCATTCAATTCTTTAACATTGTCGCCAGCCTTAGCCGCTATCCTTTTGCGACCCCATGGTTCGGGCCCTGATCCATTTCAATGGTTCATCAACATGACCATGGGATGGTTTTTTTGGGGGTTTGAAAAGTTATTCACTGCCGCCACAAATATGTACGTATGGATTGTCAAATGGTTGCTTTTTTTCAGATGGCCGGTATTGGTCGGATATATTGGATTGCTTTTTCTAACGGTAAAATTGTTTCAGATGGTGCCGACTGGATTTATCCCATCTCAAGATCAAGGCTATGTCTTGATCAATTTACAAATGCCAGAATCGGCTAGTGTTCAAAGAACAAGCGAGATTATGTCTCAGCTTGAAAAAATATCGCTTGAAACTCCCGGTGTCAAAAGCACCTTCGCAGTTTCCGGGTTTACGGTGCTTTTGAGCATGAGTGGCCCTAATTACGGTTCTATTTTCGTGATTTTGGATGATTTTGATCATCGACGTGAAGCCAACCTGAAAGGCAATGCCATCATGCTTGCCTTGCGGCAGCGTTTCCGGGAAGAAATCAAGGATGGGGTTGTCAGTGTCTTTGGTGCTCCACCAGTTCCTGGATTAGGAACCGCGGGTGGATTCAAAGCTATGGTTGAAGATCGGAGCGACTTAGGGGCAGCAGAACTCGATAAACATACCACCAATTTACTTGTTGAAGGGCGAAAAAATTCAGGATTTTTTGGTCTGTTCACGATGTACAGTGCCCGGGCTCCTCAATTGTTTGCAGACATTGATCGAGCAAAAGCTCGTTCCATGGGTATTGAAATCGCGGATGTCAATAAGGCTTTAGAAACTTTTATTGGGACCGTATATGTCAATAACTTCAATGCGTTTGGCCGGTTCTGGCAGGTTAACGTTATGGCTGATCAGCAGTTCAGGCATCAAGTTGAAAACCTGAATCTGGTCAAGGTTCGTAATATTAAAGGCGACATGGTGCCTTTAGGGTCGGTTATTGATGTTCGCGACACAACTGGTCCAGGCATGGTGATGCGCTACAACTTGTATAGAGCAGCGCCCGTCAACGGGGTGGCTCTTCCATGGATCATGAGCTCGACCGAGGCTATGGATGCACTGGATGGCTTGGCATTGGACCATTTGCCACGATCCATGCGTATGGAATGGACGGAGTTGAATTTGCTGCAGCGCCTTGAAGCTGCTGATTGGCGCAATGCCATTGTGTTTCCACTGGCAGTTGTTTTTGTGTTTTTAGTCTTAGCGGCGCTATATGAAAGCTGGACGCTTCCTCTTGCTGTTATTTTGGTGGTCCCAATGTGCTTGCTTTCAGCGGTAATTGGTGTGGCTATCGCCCGTATGGATATCAATATTTTTACGCAAATCGGGTTTGTTGTTTTAGTTGGCCTTGCCAGCAAGAATGCGATTCTGATCGTTGAATTTGCAAAACAGTTGCGTGATGAAGGTAAATCCGTTCGGGAAGCAACCGTAGAGGCATGTCGTATGCGTCTCAGACCAATCTTGATGACTTCTTTCGCGTTTATTTTTGGAGTGGTTCCACTTGTCATTGCAACTGGTGCTGGTGCCGAAATGCGTCGGGCGCTGGGAACAGCAGTATTCAGTGGCATGCTTGGCGTCACGATTTTCGGGATTCTGCTGACCCCGGTTTTCTTCATGTTAATTGCCGGATTCTCTGCTTCTCCCGGAAGTTCTAATGGTTCCGTAACTGTTCGAAAACGGTCTATTTGGCGCGTGATATTTACCCTTGGCTTGTCCGAAGTATTGCGTGGCAATCGCAAGGGCCTATTCCGGAATGACCAGCCGTCACAACGGCCTGAGGGCCAATCATGATATCGCGATTTTTTATTGATCGGCCTATTTTTGCTGCCGTTCTTTCGATTTTGATCACCATCGCCGGAATGGTTGCAGCAATATCTTTGCCCGTGGCTCAGTATCCAGAAATTGCTCCACCCACGGTGCTTGTCACAGCCAGTTATCCTGGTGCCAATGCCCAGACGGTACTCGACACTGTTGCGGCTCCAATTGAGCAACAGGTTTCCGGTGTTGAGAACTGCATGTATATGACGTCGCAGTGCACGAATGATGGTGCCTATACACTTCTTGTAACTTTTAAAGCTGGTACTGATGCCAATATGGCTCAGGTTCTTGTTCAGAATCGAGTTTCGTTGGGCTTGCCCAATGTGCCTGACCTTGTTCAAAGACAAGGCGTTGCTGTTAAGAAGATCTCTCCCAGCACCATGATGATTGTCAATCTGATTTCTGATGATGATCCAGTATCTGGCAAAGCAATTTATGATGATATTTATATGAGCAATTACGCGACTATTCAAATTCGTGATGAGTTGCTTCGTTTGCCAGGTGTGGGAAATGTCACATTTCTTGGCGAGCGTGATTATTCCATGCGCGCCTGGCTTAATCCCGACCGAATGGCTGTTCTTGGAATCACTGCCGATGTTGTGCTCCAAGCTTTAAGCCAACAAAATCTGCAGGTGGCTGCAGGATCAATCGGCCAACAACCTGTTCCTGCTGGTCAATCTTTCCAACTGATTATCAATACGCTGGGCCGATTGACCGATGTGGAGCAATTTGGCAATGTTATTATCAAGATCGGCGATGATACAAAAAACGGTTCAGTTTCAAGTGTAGTTCGTCTTCGTGATATTGCGCGTGTCGAATTGGGCGCACAGCAATACGACCAATCATGTGCTTTGGATGGTAAGCCTTCAGTAGCCCTGTCTATTTTTCAGTTACCTGGATCCAATGCGCTTCAGACGGCACAGGGTGTTTATGGCAAAATGGATGAATTGAGCCGTCGGTTTCCTACCGGTTTGAAACACAAAATCGTTTACGACACCACACCGTTTATCAAGGAATCGATCATTGAGGTTTTTAAAACCCTGCGCGATGCGATTGTCTTGGTTGCCATAGTAGTGCTTGTGTTTCTTCAGAACTGGCGAGCAACACTGATTCCGCTCATTGCAGTACCTGTCGCTATTGTTGGAACATTTGCCGTAATGGCTGGATTGGGTTTCAGTCTTAATAACCTTTCTTTGTTTGGCCTCGTTCTTGCTATTGGCATTGTTGTGGATGATGCCATTGTCGTTGTGGAGAACGTTGAACGCTGGCTTGCGGAAGGATTGTCACCCCGTGATGCCGCGCGCAAGGCAATGGACGAAGTTACTGGTCCTGTTATTGCAGTGGCGTTAGTACTTTGTGCGGTATTTGTCCCATGCGCCTTCATTACTGGTGTTACGGGGCAATTTTTTCGCCAATTCGCCATTACCATTGCTGTTTCAACGGTGATATCAGCCTTCAATTCATTAACACTATCGCCTGCTCTTGCTGCCATTTTGCTTCAGCCTCATGGTGCCAAACGTGATATTCTTGCCATTTTGCTGAACGTTTCTTTGGGATGGTTTTTTAAGTTATTCAACGGAGTGTTTTCTGTTGGAACCACTGCCTACACGAATATCGTTGCTGTTATGCTGCGGGTCAGTCTGATTGTTTTGATGGTTTATGTTGGGCTTCTTTATGCAACATATTGGAGTTTTGCGCATACTCCAACTGGGTTTATTCCAGCTCAAGATAAAGGTTATTTGCTTCTTAACGTTCAACTGCCGGATTCTGCGAGTGTTTCAAGAACTCGCGAAGTCATGAAGCAACTTGAAGCAATTGCTTCATCCATAGAAGGCGTTGAGCATACTGTCAGTCTTTCAGGTCAATCGTTGCTTCTTGGCGCCAGTGCATCGAATTTTGGTTCTATGAATGTTATTCTAAAGCCGTTTGAGGATCGGAAGGGGCTTTCCAGCGATTCTATTGGTGCTTCCATCAGTGAACGATGCCGTCGTGAAGTTAAGGATGCTGCTGTGGGTGTGTTTGGCCCGCCGGCAATTGATGGCCTTGGCAACGCTGGCGGCTTCAAAATGATGATCGAGGATCGTGGTCCCCTTGGGCTTGCCGAGTTACAGAAGACTGCCGATGCCATTGTTGCCAAGGGTAATTCCACGCCCGGTTTGACCGGTTTGTTCACTAGTTCCCGGTCAGGCACTCCTTGGCTTCAACTTGACATCGACCGTGATAAATGTTTGTCAATGGGTGTTCAATTAGGCGATGTGTTTTCGTCGCTTCAGATATTTTTTGGTTCGTATTATGTCAACAATTTTAATGAGTTTGGCAGGTCCTGGCAGCTCAATCTGATGGCTGATTCACAGTTTCGCTATCATATTGAAGACTTGCAGCGCATTAAGGTGCGCAACATGCAGGGCCAGATGGTTCCGTTGGGTACGATGATCAATGTTCGTGATGGCTACGGTCCTGTTATGCTGACCCGTTACAATATGTATTCAGCTTCAGCGGTTTATGGTGCCCCTTCGCCTGGTACGAGTTCTGGTGAGTCGATTGATTTGATGAATGGCATTGCTGATGGTTCTCTCCCAAGTGCCATGTCCACCGAATGGTCTGAATTGACATATTTGCAACTTCAGGCAGGTAACACCGCCATGGTGGTTTTTGCATTGGCAGTTGTTTTTGTGTTTTTGGTGCTTGCAGCTCAGTATGAGAGTTGGAGTTTGCCTTTGGCTGTCATTCTCGTGGTCCCCATGTGTCTGCTTTGCTCTGTTATTGGGGTGCGACTTTCCGGAAATGACATTAATATTTTCACCCAGATTGGTTTCGTAGTTTTGGTGGGACTAGCCAGTAAAAATGCTATTTTGATTGTTGAATTTGCCAAACAGCAGCGTGAAGAAGGTAAGTCGCGGCGTGAAGCTGTGCTTGAAGCTTGCCGTCTTCGACTTAGGCCCATCCTGATGACATCGTTCGCCTTTATTCTTGGTGTTGTCCCATTGGTTGTTGCTACTGGTGCAGGCGCCGAAATGCGCCGAACATTGGGATTGGCCGTTTTCAGCGGTATGTTGGGTGTCACGGTTTTTGGTGTGTTCCTCACACCTGTATTCTTTTACGTGATTCAGTGGTTCGGAGATGGCAAACCAGCGCCTGAGGCGGTCGCCTCAGCCACGTCCGATCATTCTGGTCACCACCATTCTTGATTCAAGGGCGTGGCTTCAGTCCGAACCAGCTTGGAGGGCAGCATCCGTCACCCGGTTGGCTTCCTGATAGGTTGTTTTTGAAAATGCTTGGAAATGGTTTTCTAATATAGGGATCGCACATCCGGCGACATTCGGGAGCAGGCGCGACAATAGGTTTCATGATGTAGTCGTCGCATTCGGTTGGTAGGCATGGCCGTACCATTGGAATTGGTTTTGGGCAGTAATTATCCTGACCATGCGGAACACAGTGGCTCGAATGCGGCATGGGATTCCACCATGCCATTGCCAGGAGCCAATTCCAATTCAAAGTATTGCCCATATTCAGTGCCCCAATTTAGTTTAAGGCTTTCAGTTGCCAGCGGGTGGTTTCGGTTGTGCTGCTGGATCTTCACGGCGTGGCTTAGGTAGGTCTGCCGGGTTGGTTTCTGATGCACCTTCAACGATTGGTGTTGGGGCACAACCATCGAGGCGAATTTGCCATCCGCCTCCCAATGCCTTGTAGGTGTGGACAAGTCCAGATGCAGTTTCACGGCGCGCATTGGCAAGGCTGATTTGTCTGTCGTAGAGCTTTTCCTGAAGTAGTGAGACGCGATTAAAATCTACAGTTCCTGCTTTGTACTGCACCTGAGCGATTTTCGCAGCGCGCATTGCCGCATCAACAGCTTTTTCCAATTCTTTAATTCTGTCTTGTCCCGTGAGAAAGCGTATTACGCCGTCTTCCACTTCAGCTCCTGCTTTGACCACGACTTGCTGGTAATTCGCGATAGCTGCTTGGAATGTGGCATCTTGCAGCCTAACATTATTGACAAGGCGTCCGTAGTTGAAAATATTCCACTGAAATGCCGGCCCTGCTGTGCCAGTAAATGCCTGAGGGGTGTATAGGTTGCCGTAATTCAGGGCGGACCAGCCAAATGTTCCAACGAGTGAAATGTGTGGGTAAAGCTCACTGGTGGCGACACCAATATTGGCACATGCTTCTGCCGCTTGCCGTTCTGCCTGTCTAACATCTGGACGGCGTGTCAACAGCTCAGCAGGTACTCCTAGAGCAACTTCGGGTCCAGCACTAGGAATTGGTCCTTTCCCCAAACGCTTTTCGAGGTCTTCTGGCGCAATACCTAGTAATTGACAAAGGCGGTTGTTTTCTATGCGGGCAAACGCTTTATAATTAGGGATTTCTGATAGCGTTTTGCTTAGATCGGCTTGGGCTTGGTCAACATCCAGTTCGCTGACGAGTCCGCCTCTGAATCGGGCCTGAGCAATAGTAAGCGATTCTTGTTGGAATTCAGCTACAGATTGGGTGATGGCTGCTTGTGATTCGAAATAGCGCATCAACACATATGATCCTGCGACATCGCCTAAGAGTATCACCATGGCACTGTCGTAGTTTTCGATGGATGCATCCAAATTGTCGCTGGCAGCTTCGATAGCGCGTCGGTATCGGCCCCAGAAATCAAGTTCCCACGCCAGGCCAGCGCCATAGTTCCATTGGGGGTAGTAACCCTGCGCAATAAATTGGCGGTTTGCTACTGCCGTGCTTAGCCCACGCTGGGTAAATGAACCGGTGGCAGATTGCTGTTGAGGGAAAAATTCCCCAACAGTGATGGCAAGTTTCGCGCGTGATTCCAAAACTCGAAACCCTGCTTCGCGTAATGTCAGATTTTGCTGCGATGCCATGCAGATCAGGCTATCAAGATTCGGGTCTTTAAAGTTTGCCCACCAACGTCTGTGTTCATCAGGATCTTTGATGAGCCGTTTGTCAACAGTGTCGATCCAGTCGTCTGCAACTGGGGCAGGTGGCTTCGCGTATTGTGGTCCTACTTTATAACCGTTGCGGACATATTCGCGGAGGGTTGTGCAACCAGAAGGAAACAGCATGGATAAGGCAAGTGCGGCCTTCAACCACCGGCTGTTCTTGGGGCGGTGGAAGGATACTTGTCCCTTCATGTCGAGTCTCTCTCATTGCCATTAGATGGTGGGGGGATGAAGTTTGCCCCTCCTTCACGATTAAAGTCGGCACAATCGGTACAGACTGTACACTCAATCTGTTGTAAATGGAGGCTTTGTGCTTATAGGTTGCAGAGGTTATCTTGTATTACGAGGCTTATTATTTTGTAGATGCACCCAGTAAACAAAAACAGCCGCAACAAAATGCGGCTGTTTTTGCAATGTAAATTACTGGTTTGGAATGGGCGCTACAGGATTCGAACCTGTGACTTCAACCGTGTGAGGATTGCACTCTACCGCTGAGTTAAGCGCCCCCGAAAAAGTAATCCTAGCGTTGCGGACACCCAGAGGGAAGGGCAGCGGCTTCAGGACTTGCTGATGGGGGAATCGTCAAATCGGGGTGCGGTTGCGGCCACTTTCTGTGGAGCACGCGGGGTTTCCGATGGTTGGCTTTCCACGCGAGTTATAGCTGGTTCCACTTCGTCTTCGATTCCCTTAATGCCTTTCTTGAATTCAACGATACCCTTGCCCAAGTAGCGGCCAACTTCGGGCAAACGGCGGCCGAAAATCATCACGCCTACCACCAGCAGGATGACAATTTCCATTGGACCGAGGTTGAAGAAGGCAAACATGGCGTTCATGGTGAGGCTTCCTGAGGCGGGCAGAGCACGGATTTTCAGTAACTCAAGTATACCATCAACTCGGGATGGCAGGCAAGCATCAGGATTGTAAGGTTCCGGCTTTGATCAACTTGGATTGTTATGTGGAAGCAAAAAGGCTATGCGATTAGCTACTGGCATGGTTTTTATGGTTGAAAGGGGCACCGTCATGTCGCTGTACAAAACAATGTTCATGGTTGGAACTGGATTGATCTTGGGGGTTACGGGCACCCTTTGGCTAGCGCGTGGCCCGGTTTCCACTGTCTGGGCAGCTAATGATCGGTTTGAAGACTACATCATGACCACGGGTGCGGTTTTGGTGAATCGCCGCTCGCCTAGTGACGGTGTATGGTTACTCGACTACCGAACGGGACGATTGCTGGGCACCGTGATTGATCAATCGACAGGTACCATAACCGGTTGGGCCGAGCTTGACTTGGTTCAGGAATTTGGCATCCCGCCACGCAACAATGTTCATTTCATGATGACCACTGGTTCCGTTAACGGCTTCCAGTCTGCCTTATATCTAGCTGAAACGGTCAGCGGTAAATTTGGTGTCTACACCATGGGACTGAGGTCTGACGGGCAACCAGGAATTGCCATTCGCCGTCAGGACATCACAACCTTTCGTGCAGCAGGAAATGGCGCGGCAGGTCAATTACCTGCTGCGGCCCCATTGGCCCCTTTGCCACCCGCGGCGCCAGCAGGGAACTGACCTGTTCCTGTCGTAAGCCAAGTAATCCATTTGCTGAATGTGATCGCGAGAAACGTCAGCACACTCAGCAATACAAAGACTGTTGCTACCAGACTGAGCGCGCCCTGAATTTGTCGGTTCGGATCGCGCATCATCTCGGGAAATCGGTAACCCACCAGAATCACCCCGGCAGACAATGTGGTGCTCAGCACGAAAGCCATCGGTATGGCTACAACCGCCAAGTATCTGGCCCTACCAGAGCGGATTAGCCAAGTTCCCACAACAGCCAATGCGACAACAGCCAGCAGCTGATTAGCTATTCCGAACATTGGCCAAATGGTGTCGATGGAACCTGTGGCAACCAGCCAGCCCCACGCCACTGTTATCACCAAACTTGAAAAAAGCGCGCCTGGCAACCACCCTGTGCGCCCCCAAGGCGCGTATATTTTCCCGAGATTTTCTTGAAGAAGAAATCGTGCGATTCGCGTGCCAGTATCGATGGTTGTCAGAATAAACAGGGCCTCGAACATAATGGCGAAGTGGAACCAGTACTTCCAGTAATGAGCCACAGTTTCTTCAGCAAATCCAAGGTGTTCCAGAGGGCGTGTGAGAATCTGTGCCATCCCTACTGCGAGCGTCACAGCACCACCTGTGCGCCCGCGCAGCGACTCTTCAACACGCTGTTCAACCGTGCCCAGATCGAGATGTGCCAGGCTTCCAGCCGCACCCAATTCACGGTGCAAAGAGTCGATCTGTGGCTGGAATTTCTCCACCATTCGCAGATCCACATTGATGTCGTAGTAAAGGCGGGGGTCGATTGAGGCGGCGGCAATCAGGGCGACAATTCCAACAACTCCCTCCAATAGCATGGCACCGTAGCCAATGGAGCGGACGTGTGACTCCTTGTCCACCATCTTCGGGGTGGTGCCGCTGGCAACCAGCGCATGAAAACCGGAGATGGCGCCGCACATCACACAAATAAATACAAACGGGAACATTGAGCCCGGGAACGTTGGTCCACCTGCCGCGAAGGTTGGTTCGATGGCGCGATGCGCCAGAACCGGGTTGGCGATACACGTGCCCACAATAAGGAGTGCGATTGTGCCGATCTTGAGAAAGCTGGAAATGTAATCCCGTGGGCAGAGAAGCAGCCAAACGGGAAGAACCGAGGCAATGAAACCATAAGAGCAAAGAACGATGACTGTTGCTGACCGATCAAGCTGGAAAAATGGCTCCAGACTGGACCCGGGTATCAGACTCCCACCCCAAGTGGCAAGAAGTACCAGAAATGCGCCCAGTAGGCTTGCTTCAATTACTTTGCCCGGGCGGAAAGCGTACATATAGCCGCTGACCAAAAGCGCGATTGGAATGGTCGCGGCAATTGTGAACAGGCCCCATGAACTGCCTTGAATGATCTGCTTGCCACCATCAGGCAATATCAGTTCACCCGCACCGGGTTTTAGTGCCGATTCTGGAAGGCCTCGGCCAATCGGTAGTTCAAGTACAAAAGATTCCGGTCGCTTGAATGATGTCGCAGATTTACCCGCGAGGTTGATCTGGGTGCCGGATGGTATGCGATAACGTAATTTACCAGAAGATTCCGGAACAGCCTGCACGGCAACGCCATCGGGTGGAATCATGCATGTCATGGCCGGGATTGGGACTTCCTCCCCTCCCAAGGCTTTCACAACCACAAACCCTAATCCGGCCAAGGCAATAACCACAATGAAAAGTATGGCAAATGAAATAGCCAAGTAGGCGCCGGGCCCAAGGTCTTCACGAGCGATTTCGGCCAGGGATTTGCCATCCCGCCGGACTGAGGCTGCCAGAACAAGCATGTCCTGCACGGCACCTGCCAGGCACACTCCAACCAGCAACCACAAAAGCCCGGGCAAAAAACCGTATTGCAGCGATAGAACCGGACCAATCAGTGGTCCGGCGCCGGAAATGGCGGCAAAGTGATGGCCAAACAGCACCATTCGCTTGGTCGGGTGATAATTCTGTCCGTCTTCAAGGTGGTGTGCAGGCGTCACCCGTTCGTCATCGAGGCAGGCAACATACGCTGCCAAAAACGCGCTGTAGTAACGGTAGGCAATCGCAATAATGCACAGTGAAGCCACCAAAATGGGCGTGGCGTGGGGAAACCCTACCCAGTCATTGACCCAGGTCACGAGGTCCTTCCTTTCCGGTCCAGCGGGTCAGGTCTGCCGACCGGTTCCCGTTGCGAGCGCTTTTTTGCCAATATCTGTTCGCATCTGCATGCCTGTGAAGCGAATCAGCGAGGCTGCCTCGTATGCTCGCTTTCGGGCCATTTCGATGGTGTCGCCTATGGCGGTGATACCTAGAACCCGGCCCCCATCTGTAACGACTTCACCGCGGTGGTCTTTGCTTGTTCCTGCATGAAACACATGAACGTTCTGTAGTTTTGCTGTTTCGGCAAGCCCGTAAATCGGAATACCCTTCGGGTAGTTGCCTGGGTAGCCTTGGGAGGCAAGTACCACACACACAGATGGCCTTGGATCCCACTCGACCCGATCTGCAAATTCTTCAAGGCGCTCGTCAACGACTGCTTCCAGTAGGTCCAGCAGGTCTGTCTTCAGGCGCATGAGTACGGGTTGGGTTTCCGGGTCACCCAGTCGGCAATTGAACTCAAGGACCTTCGGGCCTTGAGGGCACAGCATGATTCCGGCGTAAAGGCATCCTTTGTAAGGAATACGCCTGCGTTTCATGGTGTGAACTGTCGGAACAAAAACTTCTTCATCGATTTTTTCAAGCAGCTCGGGAGACGCCTGAAGGGCAGGGCTATAGGCACCCATTCCGCCAGTATTAGGTCCCTTGTCGCCATCGAAAACCGCTTTGTGATCCTGAGCTGCTTCAAGCCGAAGAATACAACGTCCCGAAACCAATGCCAGCAAACTAAGTTCTTGCCCTTGCAGGCGGCGTTCAATGATTATCTTGCGGCCAACACCCTGCCCGAATTCCTCTCGCACCATGATGCGATCGACCGCGCGCCTGGCATCTTCGGCGTTGTCGCAAACAATAACGCCTTTGCCTGCTGCCAAGCCATCGGCTTTGATGACCAACGATTCAATTTGGCTGTCGATGTAATTACGCGCGATCTGAGGGTGGTCGCAAACCTGAAAATCTGCCGTTGGAACCAATGCTTCGCGCATCAGTGTTTTGGAAAAAACCTTGCTGGCTTCAAGTTGGGCCGCAGCTTTTGTCGGCCCGAACACGCGGATTTTTTCCGATTGGAGGGCATCAACGATTCCCGCGGCCAACGGGTCTTCCGGACCCACCACAACAAAATCGATATTTTCGTTGCGGCAAAGGCGGACGCAGGCTGCGAAATCCATGGGATCGAGCGATATGGGCACGATTTTGCCGCCAGGGCCTCCAATAGTTCCGGCATTGCCAGGCCCTACGAAGACACGCTTGCAGCGATTCGAGCACGCTAATTTCCAAGCCAAGGCGTGCTCGCGTCCACCCCGTCCGATTACCAGAACCCTCATCCACGTCTCCTGTCAGGCGCCTGTGGTCAGCAGTGTTTTGACCTGTTCCTGACCGAGGCGGTGGCAATAGTCGCCAAAACTTTCGGTTTCTGTCCGCTCATGCTTGAATCGGGCAAGAAGTGGTTTCAGGGTACTCACGATTTCCGCGCGTGGCACCAAATCTTTGGCTTGGAAATTCTGCCGGTCTCCCAGAATACGCCCGCCCAAAAACATCAGGTACTTATCGCCTGAACGGCCTACCAGACCGATATCAGATGTGTAAGGTCGCACACATCCATTGGGGCATCCGGTCATGCGAATAGAGAATTTCTCGTTTTCAAGTCCCAGATCCTTCAGGGCGACTTCCATTTCATCGATAACGGTGGGCAGGGTGCGTTCCGATTCGCATATAGCCAGACTGCAGGTCGGAATTGCCGGGCATGCCAAACTGTACCGTTGCACATTCGATACATCGCCCGGAAGCTGGACACCATGCTCGCGCAGAATCTTTTCAATTTTAGGAAGGGCCGAATGGTCGAGATCGCACAGGAGAATGTCTTGCTGCGCGGTCAATCGGACCTCGCAACTCAGATCTGAAATCAGCGTGCGGAGAGCCGTGCGCAATCGGAACGCGCCATCGTCTTTCACGCGACCGTTTTCCACGCTGATGCCATACCAGTAACGGCCATCACCTTGCTCATTCCAGCCAAGGTGGGAGTCGTAGCCCGTCACAGGCATATCTTTTGGCAATTGCAGCGGGAATGGCAGGTAATCTTTAAGCATCTCGCGGATTTTTTCGACACCCAGATCAGCCACCAGATACTTGATGCGTGCGCGTTTCCGGTCCGCCCTGTTTCCATTGTCGCGGTAGAGTTTGACAATAGCTTCCGCAGCTTGGAGAAGTTGATCGCGAGTGCAATACAGAATCCTTTGCCCCAAGTGCGCAAAGGTATCAACCCGGCCGTGTGTCCGGCCCATGCCGCCGCCGACAAGCACGTCGTAGCCCACAATCTCGCCGTTATGGACGTCAGCGAGCAGGCCCAGATCCTGAGCAAAAATATCGATGCAGTTATCGTTGGGAAGGGCAAACCCAGTCTTGAATTTACGTGGGAGGTAAACCTTACCGTAAATTGGCTCGATCTCTTCTTCCGGTGCCCCCCCTTGGGACTTCCCATCGATCCAAATTTCGTGGTAGGCGCTGGTTCTGGGCGCCAAGTGCATGGCAAGCGCATGGCAATCTGCTTGGAGCTGATCATGAACCTTGCTGTTGCGGATGGGAGCAGGGCATGCCATCACGTTGCGGTTCACGTCTCCACAGGCGGCCAGTGTGCTCAGCAGGCATTCATTCATGGCAGCGATGACTGGCTTGAGTCCTGCCATCAGGATGCCATAGAACTGAATACTTTGTCGGCTGGTCAGCCGGATGGTTCCATTGGCATGGGAATCAGCCAAACCATCGAGAACGAGATATTGGGCAGCATTCATGCGGCCGCCTGGGATACGCCCACGCACCATGAACATGTAAAACTTGCCGCTTTGTCCGTCTTCCCGCTTCGATTTGCGGGCGTCTCGGTCTTCCTGCTGGTAGCTACCATGGAATTTCAGCAGCTGCTTTTCTGTTTCTTCAAAGTGATCGGCGCCGCTGGCCATGATGGAGGCAATGCCACCGCGCAAGCCGTGGCTCGCTGCTTTCATGCCCTCAACGGGTGATGGGGCGGGAGTCTTCGACACTTCTGGTTCCGACATGGCTCAAACCTTCCTCATGTGCACCTGCGGAATGGTCATCACGAAACATCTTGGCAGGTGAAGCGTAAGATAGAAAGACACGATCCTCTTGGAGATGTTCCAGACTGCCTTGCTTTCGTTGATTCTTCCAATCTATGGGCAACCTTCATGCCGTATCAACGGCGGAAACCAGCGGAGGACACATGGTATGAAAGCTCTCATTCTTGCGGCCGAAGGATTCGAAGATCTGGAAGTCCACATGATGTGGTACAGGCTGTTGGAAGATGGTATTCAGGTATACATAGCTAGCCCTAGTGGCATGGTTGTCACTGGATTGCACGGTTACCGCATCGACCCAGACTTAGCTCTGCGTGAAATCAATCCCAACGAATTCGAAATGCTTCTCTTGCCAGGCGGTGCAGCTTCCGAGCGTTTGCGCCAACGCGAAGAGGCTCTCGATCTGGCCAGAACCTTCCTTGAAGAAGGTAAGCGCGTGGTTGCGATCGGCCGGGGCGCTCAAATTCTTATCAGTGCAGGAGCCATTAACAACCGTAGGGTGACCTGCGCTGAAGCCATCCGCGACGATGTGAAGGCGGCAGGTGCCAGTTACTGCGACGAGCCCGTAGTTGTGGACAATAATCTGGTAACCTGCGCCCATGCCGAAGACATGCCGTGCCTGTTCCGAACGATCATGCCTCTCTTAACAGTTGCGTGAATTTAAGTCCTCGGTTAGACGCAAAAAGGCCAATTGCGATAAATCGCAAGTGGCCTTTAAGTGGAGGCGCGGGGAGTTGAACCCCGGTCCCGAAGTGCTTCCGTGTAGTGTTCTACGTGCGTAGCAGATTCTAACTGTTTGGCCTGCCTTACGGCAGCCAACCGCGTTCGCGACAAACGATCCGAACAGCAGGAGCGCGTGTCACTAGCCGGTTGTGTTTTTTTAGTCCGAACTTCCACCAGCATAACCCCTTGCGAGGTTTCTAGTTCAGACGAGCCCGAATTACGTCCGCATCGCGACCCCTCAGGCGGGGATTACGACATGGGGCAGCCTACTTAGGCCGCCAGGTTTAACTGCGGTTCAGCAGCTAAAGTGCGATCGGATATTTACGTGGCCATCCGATCAACCACGGCACGCCCACCACATTTCCGTCACCCGGTCGAAACCAGATCGCCCCCTTCCCTTACGGGCTTGTTGGGGGTTTCTCAACCCCCAACAAATACTATACGCTGTTCTCCCGGCAATGTTTGAAAGTTTTCCACATTAGTCTTCTATTCGAGAGTAATAGGTATGCTGTTTTCAGTCCTGTCTTGCATTACAGTCCTGCTGGGTTCCAATCAGCCTACGGAAATAGGCCTTTGGGATTCAAAAGTTCCGCACCTGCTGTTGGATAAACCCGCTGACGCACCCACTCTCACCATTTACAAGCCAGCAAAGGAAAAAGCTGTCCCCACAGCCATCGTGGTTTGCCCTGGTGGCGGGTACGGCGGTCTGGCGATGGGGCATGAAGGTAAGGAAATTGCTGAATACCTCAATAATTTGGGGGTTACCGCCTGTGTTCTGAAGTACCGCCATGCTCCGAACTACAAACATCCGGTTCCACTGATCGACGCGCAGCGCGCTGTCCGCTTCACCCGTTACCGTGCCATGGATCTTGGTGTTGCCTCTGATCGGATTGGTATTTGGGGTTTTTCCGCTGGCGGGCATTTGGCTTCAACGGTGAGCACTCATTTCAGCAAGCCTGAATCTCTCGATGCCAACGATCCCGTGGATAAAGTTTCGAGCCGCCCCGATTTTTCAATTCTCTGCTATCCAGTTATTACTCTGGAACCGCCGTACGCGCACATGGGATCAAGACGCAATCTGTTGGGAGCCAATCCCGATCAGGCCCTAGTTACCAGCCTGTGCAATCATTTGCAGGTTACAAAAGAAACCCCTCCTACGTTCCTGTTCCATACCAAGGCGGACAAGGCCGTACCCATTGCCAACATCGAAATGTATGCTGAAGCCTGCACAAAGGCTGGCGTGCCCGTTGAATTGGTGATTTACGATCAAGGGCAGCATGGCGTGGGTTTGGCCAAAAAGGATCCGGTGTTATCGAAATGGCCGCTGAAGCTTCAGGCATGGTTGCAGGGCAGGGGACTGCTGAACCCGGCGCGCGGTTCGTAATGGAAAACTGTGGATTTAACGCCGCTCAATTAAAAGAAGAGATCAGACTTCAGGTCCTGGCTCAGGGCTTTCAAGCCATTGGCTTTGCTCCAGCTGTGCCTGCGGACGGATTCGATCGCTTGAACCAATGGATCGATGCTGGAGCTCATGCTGGTATGGCCTACATGGAGCAGCAAGCTCCCGCGCGCCGGCACCCGGAATCGATTCTGAAATCGGTCAAAAGTGTCATCATGGTTTCGATGTTGTATCGCTGCCATGAGGTAGATTCGCCCTTGGAAGGTCGGGTGGCACGATATGCCCGCGGGCCAGATTACCACGACGTGCTTTGGAAACGTCTGGGAACGGTCCTTGCCTGGATGCGTGGCCGATGCCCTGATATGAAGGGGCGCGTTGTCGCTGATACTGCGCCTCTGTTGGAACGCGACTTTGCAAGGCGCGCTGGCTTGGGATGGATTGGTAAAAACACGCTCCTGATCAACCAAAGCCATGGCAGTTTCACGGTACTGGGCGCTATTTTGGTGAATCTGGATCTGCCACCAGACCCACCCTTTGAAGCAGACCGGTGTGGTTCATGCACCGCTTGTATCGACGCCTGTCCAACCGGGGCGCTCGGCCCTCCCCGATGGCTCGACGCGGGCAAATGTATCAGCTACTGGAATATCGAGCACCGCGGCGCCGCGCCAGACTGGGTGCCCGAAAACCTCGAAGGATGGTTGTTTGGTTGCGATATTTGTCAGGAGGTTTGCCCTTGGAACCGCAAACTATCGGCAGGGGCTGGCATCCTTGGTGCAGATCCCGATCTGCTTGCCATCGACCCGCGTAAACTCCTGCGAGATGATGACGATGCCTTGCGATTGCGTTTTCGCAAAACAGCACTCTGGCGGGCCCGGCCCGAAGGACTGAGACGCAACGCCCTATGGGTTATTGGTGGGCAGTCGCGGATGGAAGATTCCGATTTGGTGAGTCAGTTCCTCGAACATGCCGACGCTGGCGTGCGATCGGCGGCACGGTGGGCGATAAATCAGATCACAAAATCTAATCGGTGAACGGTTAGTATGGCTTCGGCAGGGTTGCACTTTTCTGCCAAGCTGAATACCAAAGTTCCGCTGTAAATTTGACTCCCCTTCGGCAACGATCCAGTACAAACGCACGGCTCTCGGTGGTTGGGGTCACAAACGCTCCGGTAGCATCCATGCTGTAGCATTTATCCACCAAACCGTGCCCGTGGCGAATTTCTTCCATCACGCGATCCCGAGTGGAGCTTATAGCCTCCACTTTGACCTCGCGAGCCAGTTCTTCCGCCGTGAGGCCGTGCTTTTCTGGAAACGCGTCTAGCCTCGCGTGAATACCTTTCTGAGTGAACCCACCCTTATCATCCGGGCGACCATCGTAGTCTTTGGTGGTGTGCAGTGGCATGGAACAGTCGCCAGTGTAATGGGACAAGATCCCCGCATGAACCAGACATTTGGCACGGATGATGGCGTCTTCCGGTTTGGAACGGTAATCTTGAAAGGCGCAAGCCAAGCGGTCGTGCGCTTCCAGCAACGCGAATGGCAGCATTCCCACTACCGATGGTTGGCGCTTGTTCTGTTTCAGCAAGTCGATCAATTTGTACCGGTCCACAGGAAGTTCCGCGCCATCGAGGTATTCAAGATCCAAAAAATGTTCTGGACTCTCGGTTGAGCGCAGGTGTGGGAGGTCTTTGTTTTTCCAACGGTCTGGATCACCAGCCATGTGGCCCAAATCGCGACCAGCAGCACGGAAGAATGCTGGAACATCGTCGGGAAGGATGCGTGCAGCTGCCTCAGCTATGCGCGCATGACCTTCAACCCACCAACCATGTGCCGGTGGTGCTACGAGCAGTCCGATTAGAATCAGCGCCAGTAATGGTAATAAAGGCAAAAAACGCATCGACTCTTCTCCTGAATGTTACTCAGGGCAGGATAGGAAGAGAGTTCCGGTTTGGACGCCTCCATTTAGCAATCTTCACAACCTCTTCTGACCTTTCTGCCTCGACCGGGTCGATAAAACCATTGCAAGGTTCATGGATGAGCCTACCGGAAATGGAGCGGGCCATGGGATGGTCCAAACGCTGGCTACTGGCCCTATGGCTTGGTGCAAGCGGCATAATGTTGACTGATGCTAGGGGGCAGGACCGTGCCCCCGCTGTGCGGTTGGGTGCGCCCATCACGCAGGCACCGGTCATCGTGCCTGCTGGTGCCTCGACGGTTCAACGCGTTCAATTTCAGCAGGCTCAACCACCCACGCATATTGTGCTGGTTCAGGGGGAGGCCCCTGTTCCAGCTCCACCCGTGTTTCCTGCTGGGCCCCCGCCTTCTGCTCCTCCGCCTGCGTTCTCAGGCTTACCCGGATCGGCCCCTGCTGCTGGCTTCAATCCGAACCAGCAATTGGGTAATCAGGGCACCACACAGTTCTTCAGCCAAGCCGGCGACTACTTGGGCATCACAGGGTGCACACCCGGGCGGCGCTGGTTCCAGAGCGATCACGGCTTCGACCAGATGATCAGCCCGGTCACCAACCCATTTTATTTTGAAGACCCACGCGCGCTTACTGAAGTCAGACCTATTTTCATGTACCAGTCCATACCGGGTTCCAATCCGGCAGCCAATGGAAACATGTTTTGGTACGGAACCCAGCTGCGCGCTGCTTTTACAGAAAAACTGTCTCTGACCATTAACAAGCTAGGCGGCATCAGTGCCACAGGGTCTTCGTATCCGCCACTTGATCCCAGCGCGTTCGATTCCAACGGTTTCAGCGAATTCTGGATAACACCCAAGTGGACATTTTATCGGGATGAACGCAGCGGAACCGTTGCTGCGGCTGGTATGCAGCTTCAGATTCCCACCACTAGCAATGTCTACCAGAACACCGGCAATTTGGGCCTAACCCCCTTTGCCAGCGTTGGGCAAACGTTTGGCAGAACGTCTTACGGCGCGTTCAATACCATGGGTATGTTTGCCTATGAATTCGGCGCCAACAACCAACGTTCCGATTTTCTGGTCTTCAGCGCCCATCTCGACTACGACATTGCCAACTGGCATAAGATCTACCCATTTTTGGATCTGAACTGGTCCCATGTGACGGCGGGTGGAAACAGGGTGTCCGGGCTTAACGTGGAAGGTGCCGACCTTGTGAACTTTGGTGCCAGCAATTCCACAGGATGGAACCAGCTCACCTTGGCTCCCGGTTTGCGCTACAAGTTTTCTGAAAACATCCAAACCGGAGTGGCGTTTGAATTTCCCATCAGCAGTCCTACCGACACGCTGCTTAACTTCAGGCTGACTCTCGATGTTATTTTCCGCTACTGACAGGCAGCTACCGGTTGGGCTTGGCGTTTCTGGCGCCTGTTCCGAACTGGCCCACCATTTATCCCAAGCACTTGCAGGCATTGGTAGATGTGGCACCGCATTCGACTTGGTTGCCGGCCAAAGCGATTTGCTCGAAAAAGCAGCTCTTTCCGGAACGCTCGCCGCTGTTATTGAGTTAGGGTTGGAAGATTATATTTGTGAGGTTGTCTCTGGCCGGGCCAACAATAGCAACAGGTTGACCGGTGCCATTCAGGCGCATCTTCCGCAGGTATGGGTAATTGCTCCATTTTTAGAGGTATTACCCACCGTTTTGCCAGATCAGGTGGATGCAGCAGGCAAACGGCTGGCTTGGTTGGCCAGTGCCGCCGATCCACATCCGACCGTGATCGTTATTGCTGGCGATTCACTATCAAATATTTTTGTCGAAAGCTTTAGATTGTGGGCGCTTTCGTCGGTCCCGGTTATTCGCACTATGGCAATGTCAAATCCTGAAATGGCTTTGTACATCTTGAAATGCCTAGGCTGATCGGTGAGCAGAGGCGGTTGTTATGGACGCGCGCTTTCGGTCGATGCGGGTGTAGATGGGTCTTGGGAGATGCGCTTGAGCCCTTCGTTGAGCCCCTTTTGGATATCGGTCCGCGCACGATCGGTGTGCACTTCGATGTCGGTACCGTTGAAGCTGAACCAACCATTGAACGCGCCGAAGCCAATGAAGGCGATCGCCAGAAGTCCAATCAATGCCAATATATTGCGCATGGGCAACCCTCGTGGTGACTCGCTGACAGGATACGGGTGGGTGCCCATCTTTTTCCAGCCCGGCTTTCATTCGACTGGTTCATGTTGATCCATTCACGACATTCAGGAAAAGATTGCAATCATGGCGAATCTACCCACGCCGGGTTCCACGGACCCAGCAGTTTATTCAGATGGATGGAACAGGGCTGCCATAGCTGTGGCTCTGGGAGCAACTGTTTTCAGAATCATCTATCTCCTCTGGTTCTGTCCCTATGATCTTGCCCAAGACGAAGCTCATTATTGGGATTGGTCGCGCAACCTCGACTGGAGTTACTACAGCAAAGGTCCACTGGTGGCTTGGCTGATTGCCCTGTCGGACTTCCTGACCCGATCGTGGCTGCCTCTTGTTGGTGGTGACCCTGCCTTTGGTGTTCGCCTTTTCGCACCGATATCGGGCGGGGCCTTTTTGCTCGGCCTTTTCACGTTCACACGCCAAACGTGTCACGACGGCCGTGGTGCGTTGATAGCCATGCTGGCTGCCATGACCGTGCCCCCTATTGCCGTAGCCGGGCTGTTGATGACGATCGACGCCCCGTTCACCTGCCTTTGGGTTTGGGCACTCGTTTTTGCACACCGCGCCGTAGGCAGCAATCGTTTGGCGGATTGGATCACGCTAGGAGCGATTGTTGGCCTGGGCATACTTGCCAAATACACCATGGTGCTTTTTATTCCATCGTTGGCACTTGCCATGCTCATGGACACCGCTTGGCGTAAACAGCTTCTGCGCCCGGCTCCTTGGATTGGTATTGGTGCTACGGTGTTATTGTGCATGCCTATTGTGGCATGGAACATCAACAACGACTTTGTCACATTCCGGCACGTGGGAAATCTGGCGGGTGTTGACCGCCCTGCTGGTGGTATCCGTTGGATGGGGCCGCTTCAGTTCCTCGGCGGCCAGTTGGCCCTGCTGATGGGATTCTGGCTGCTGGCATGGTTGGCGGCGCTTATTGCTCTTCGTCCTTGGCGCCAAAACGATTCCAGCGTGCGCCTTGCTTGGTGGTTGTCGGCTCCCACTTTTATGGTTTTTGGGCTATTCAGTTTCAAAACCGGTGGTGGGGAAATCAATTGGCCTGTCACGGCATACTTGGCTGGTGTGCCTTTGGTGTTGGTGTGGTTCAACGGCTTGAAAGGGCAATTCGCCGTGGTTGCCACCCGATCAGCGATAGCCATGCTGGCGCTTGGCACAATTCTGGTTTTCTTTCTTCATGCCAGTCCGGTTGTTCAACCGCTTTTGGCGCGCCTTGCCGGACCACCTACCGAAAGCAATCCAACGCCATTGCGCAGGCTCGACCCAACGTGCCGCCTGATGGGATGGAAGCAATTGGCGAATTACGTGGACTTAATTCGTATTTCGGATCCGTCAATGGTGGTGGCGGCGCACCGCTGGAGCAGCGTCGGCTTGCTTGGTTTTTATTGTCAGGGGCGACCCAGAGTGGAAAGCCTTGGAGCAGCGCTGGGCGATCGCCATAGTCAATACGACCTGTGGCCACATCCCGTTGCTCAGCCTGACAAATACCGTGGACGCGATTTTATCATTGTCGATGCGCCATCTGAAGCGTTGATAGGCGCCTTTGACAGAGTAGAAACTCCGATAATAGTCACGGCTACCTCACCGGGTGGGTTTCCGGTGGCGCGCTGGTCGGTGGTGGTGGCTCGGGGTTTTCGAGGGTTTGATCCTGCCAAATTGCCACCCAGAGGGTGGTGATTCGCGCTGACGCATATATGTGAAAACCTAATCACGCCTTGCGCGGGCTCTTTCCGGTATGGAGAACCTTGGCCAAAATGCTTTGCGCCATGGATTGCCGACGGGAGTCAATCAATTCGTTGCCACGTTGGTTTTGCCCAGCCTGAAACCCTGATGGCCTACCACGTTTGAGTTTTTGCAGGCGTTTGACCATAGTATCGGCGAGAATTTTGGCCCATCCTAGATCGGTGGAAGTGGTATCGATAAAAACGAGTGGATTGGTTGGGTCCTGTTCATAGACCAAAGCGGGCCACCATCCGGAAATGCGCGACATGATCAAGGTAGCAGTCAGTGCAGATTGCAATGTTGGTTCAAAATGGTCCACATGTCGGCTTCGGAAGCTCGATAGCATAGGATGATTGACTGTAACTCCCCCTCGTATCCAGCACAGTCCCGGATTGATTTCCGCCAGATTGGCGATTTCTCGGGCGCTGGAAACCCCTAGCCAAGCGGCCATTCCCCACAAACCAAGGTGGATGCGCGGATCGGTGGCATCGCGACCACGTACGCCATTTCGGGCCCTTACTGCCTCATGGAACGCGGAAAGATCCAAAAAAGTGAGGACATCCCAAAGGGTGCGTGCGGGATGACTGTGATGAACAAGTTCATCGATAGTCGTTTGCAGCTGCACAACTTGTCCACGTTGAGGCAAGCGCAATCGTTCACCGGAAGATGCAACGCCATCTGGACTTGGCGCTACCTCAGGGTCGATTTTCCGCTTCACTCCGACCTCTCCTACCCCTGGGCGGGGCCAATGGCACAAGCTAGCCTTCTATCTGTTAAGCGTTCGACCTGGTGAAAACCGTTCAAAAATTATTTACAGGTTATCGAGCCAATTATCTACACAAGATATTGGCAAATGTATTTTTAATACACTTGTGGTGCTGGCAATTACTTGTTTTAATGCGGCCGTTCGCTCGCGCTGGTTATGTAATAAACATTATATTTTCAGTAATTGATAAGGGTGAGAAACTTTTTGTGGTTTTTTTTTGCGATTGGTTATTGAAATAATCGAGCACACATTTTTTGACTTGTATAAGATCAAATCAAGACTTCGGATTCTGAAGTCATCATCCCAATATATAAGTGGTATGGATGCAGTCATGAAATCAGATCAATCACTACTTCGTAAGCATGTTGAGTTTTTAACCACGCTAAGGCCGTTTCGCAATTACCAAAACGTTGAATCTTTAGCTAAGGTTTGCCAGTATCTTGCAAATGAATTCCACAATTTGCGACTTCAGGTGAGTGACCAGCCTTTTATTGCTAATAGAGTTGAATTCAAAAACATTATCGGTACATACAATTCCTCGAAAAAGCGTCGGTTGATTGTAGGGGCCCATTACGATGTCTGTGGTGATCAACCTGGTGCCGATGACAACGCGAGCGCGGTGTCCGGCCTACTTGAAACGGCTCGAATGGTTGCCGAAGCTCAACCTGATATCGATTACCGCATCGATTTCGTCGCCTATTGCCTCGAGGAACCACCCTTCTATGACACAAATATGATGGGTTCTTATCACCACGCCGAGTCAATAAGCTCGATCAAATCCGATGTGATCGGCCTTATCAATTTCGAAATGATTGGATATTACCACAACGGCCCGCAGCCTTACCCGGACCCTCGATTGGCGCAAATCTATCCAGCAACCGCAGATTTTATAGCGGTTGTTGGCAAACACGATTATCATGAGTTCAATCAGAAAGTTTACGAATTGATGCGAGTTGACGCGGAAATCAATGTCCAGATGATTGATAATTATCTAATTGAAAGTCTGGCCGGAATGTCCGATCAAAGAAGTTACTGGCGGTTTGGGATTCCGGCCCTGATGATTAATGACACATCATTCATACGCAATCCCAATTATCATAGGATAAGCGATGATCTGGATACTCTAAGTTTTGGGCATATGGAGGCCACAGTTTCAGCGGTTTACAAAGCTATTGTTGGTTTCTAGCTGTGTAAGTCCAAAGCTGATTTTTTTGAACTGTTTTCCTCCGGATAAGGAATGTTGGTAAACCATCAATTAGTAATATTATTACAAAAGGATCTGTAGATAATCCATTGGGCTTAGTAATTGGCTTTCATGGAATTCATGAAAGCCAATTCTATTAACGATAGGCGATTGTGGCTGACGCCGGCGATATCATTGGACTATGTCATCATGCCGCCATTTTCGTGATATTTAAGCTTTACCGGCCCATCAGCTTGCCGATAATGTAGCGTTCCAGTTCTTCGTAATCGCGTTGCTGGCGCAGTTGTTCCACCAGAGCGGCATCTACCGAACGACAGACATCAACAAGGCGCAGGAAAATTTCGCGGCTGTTGGCCAGATGCTTGGTCTGGTGCTCCGCTGTGGTTGTGCGCATCGCCTTGACGTCGAGCCCCACACACCCATCGTAGCCCGCACGCTCCAGAACCCAGACCGTATTGAAGGCGCGGCGCAGGTCCACAGACCCGAACGTCTTGTCTTGGTCGTACTTCAGGCCGTTTTGGTCGTTGAGGTGAACGCTCCACAACTTGTTGTGCCATAGGGTGTAGGCCATGTCATCGGATGGGTCGTTGCCCGCAAGAATGGAGTGCGCGCTTTCAATGAGGATGCCGCAACGAACCGGATCCTTTGACTTGTAGCAAAGCGCCAGAAAATGCCCGGGTGTGGGCATGTAGGCGTGATCCATCGGTTCATTGGGCTTCATTTCGCCCAGAACACGGATGCGGCGGTCGTGGTCGAGAAGCATATCAACCGCTTCAAGAATGCGCTGTGACGCTGTGATGGGGCACTTGGCTTCGCGAATGTAGGTACCTTCGCGTGCCAGCCACAAAACAATGTCTTTGGTATCCATCACCTGAGCGAGGTCCACGGCGCGGCGTGAACGATCGAGGGCGTATTTGCGGTCTTCCGCCGAGTTGCTGGTAAAGCCGCCATCGATGGTGTGGGGATCTTCCCAGAGACGTGGCGCAATGAATTCGCAGAACAAGCCGTGATCATCGAGCATTTTCTTGACGCGCTTGGCGCCTTGCTCGGTTTCATGCCAGGTGCCGCCATATGGAACCACATCGTCGTCGTGCATCTGCACGCCGTCAAAGCCCAAGGCCTTGTATGTGGCCAGTTTGTCGGCGAAAGCGATTTCGTCGCGGACGGGTGGGCCAAACGGATCGGATCCGCGTGCAATATTCCATGGGCCGAACGTAAAGCGATACTGTCCTTTGGCCTTGGTGCTCATTCAAGTCACTCCCGGTTAGGTGCCGATAAAAAACCAATAGTCGTGCTTCATGCCCCGGCAGACGTGCCATGGATGGGGGTCTCAACGTCTGGTACCCGCCTCATGCCCAGCGTCATCCGGTGTACTTCTTGCTCAGCAGTATGGCAGTCGTACGTCTCATCAGATTACGAACAGATGATGATCGAATCGAAGCCGTGCCCGTCGTGCGGCGGTCTTACTCTGGGTGTTGAAGTCGAAACGGTCAAGCTTAACCCAGCGTCCGGTCGAGTGCCGCGGCAACGCGTCGGCATTCTTGCATCACATGTACAAAAACAGGCGGTGTGAGTGCTTGGAACCCGTCACTCATGGCGTGTTCAGGGTCGTCATGAATTTCAAGCATAAGAGCATCGGCCCCAGCGGCAATGGCGGCGCGTGCCATTGGGCCCACCAAGGTCGCCTTACCTGTTCCGTGGCTTGGGTCAGCCATCACCGGCAGATGCGATTTTTCGTGCAAGTAAGGGATGGTTGCCAATGGCAGCGTGAAGCGTGTGTGATCTTCAAACGTGCGAATGCCTCGCTCGCAGAGAATCACCTTCTCGTTACCTGTTTTCAGCACATATTCGGCAGCCAGCAGCAGTTCTTCGATGGTTGCGGATGGACCTCTTTTTAGAAGGACTGGCAATCCTGATTCGCCGGCAGCCTCTAGCAACGGGTAATTCTGCATGTTGCGAGCGCCGATCTGCAGCACGTCGGTCACTCGGGCAACAATAGGTACCAGTTCGGGGGCCATAACCTCTGTGAAAATGGCCAACCCTGTGGCCTCGCGCGCTTCTGCCAGCAGCTCCAGCCCCTTTTCTTTAAGGCCTTGAAAGCTGTAGGGGCTTGTTCGGGGTTTGTAGGCACCGCCACGCAGGCCAGTGGCACCAACCGACTTCACAAGGTGTGCCATTTCCAGCATTTGCTGCCGCGACTCAACAGAGCAGGGGCCTGCCACCACGCCGATATGCCCGCCACCAGCCACGAAATCGCGCACTTTTACTACGCTGGGTTCGCGGTGCGACTCAAGGCTAGCCAACTTGTAAGGGGCCAGAACAGACATCACCTTCTCCACACCTTCCAGCGCTTCGAGGGCTGCCTGCAGGCCAGATTTTTCCTTGCCTGTTGCAGCCATGATCGTTCGTTCAGCCCCAACGATCAGGTGAGGTGTGAGGCCGAATTCGCGCAGGCGATCCTCAGCGTGGCGGAGTGCCGCATCAGTGGCACCCAATTTCATGACAATGATCACTCTGCAAGCTCCTGAACAGCTATGGGGGGAGAGGTGGCCTTTATTGCTGTAAGACTATTTGCGTGCAGCAATGGCTCTTTGCATGGTAATTCCCAATTCGGCAGGGCTTTTGGCTACTGCAACGCCCGCTTCCTCGAGCGCGCGGATCTTGTCAGCAGCCGAGCCGCTACCGCCGCTAATGATGGCACCAGCATGGCCCATGCGCTTGCCGGGAGGTGCTGTTTGTCCAGCGATGAAGGCAGCAACAGGCTTGGTGACGTGACTGCGAATGAAGGCAGCGGCTTCTTCCTCGGCAGTGCCACCAATTTCGCCCATCATAAGGATGGCTTCGGTTTGGGGATCTTCTTGAAACATACGGAGGCAATCGATCTGGTTGGTGCCAATGATCGGATCGCCACCAATGCCAACGCAGGTGGACTGGCCAAGGCCCAAGGCGCTGAGTTGGAAAACGGCTTCATAGGTGAGTGTGCCCGAGCGGGAAATGATGGCAATTGGGCCGGGCTTGTGAATATAGCCGGGCATGATGCCAATTTTGCATTCGCCGGGTGTAATAACTCCCGGGCAGTTCGGGCCAACCAGACGCACCCCGGGGAATTGCTTCAGAGCGCGCTTCACTCGCGACATATCGAGTACAGGAATGCCCTCGGTAATGGCAATAATAACTTTAATTCCCGCATCGGCTGCTTCCAGAATGGCATCGGCAGCACCTGCAGGTGGCACAAAAATCATGGTGGCGTTGGCGCCGGTTTTCTCAACGGCTTCGGCGACCGTATTGAAAAGTGGAATGCCTTCCTTGATGGTGCCACCCTTGCCCGGGGTGACTCCACCCACCATCGCGGTGCCATATTCCCGGCACTGCAGGGCGTGGAATGTTCCCGCTTTGCCCATACCCTGGCAGATCACACGCGTCGATCGGTTAACCAGAATGCTCATTGTCTCTGCTCCGTCTGAATCTTTTGGTTGTAGGTGTATCCGGGTTGTTGTTTGTATTGGGGTCAGGACTTGCGGCGCGACCGTGCGGCTGCAACGACCTTGTCGGCGGCTTCTGTCATGCCGGTTGCTGGAACGATATCCAGCCCGCTGTCGGCGAGCAGTTTCTTACCAGCATCCACATTGGTTCCTTCAAGGCGGACTACCAGTGGAACGTGGAATCCGACTTCTTTGAATGCTGCAAGGATTGCGGTTGCGATGGTGTCGCACTTCATGATGCCGCCGAAGATATTCACCAGAACGGCTTCAACCTTGGGGTCTGCAAGCAGAATGCGGAAGGCCTCAGTGACCTGGTCCTTGCTGGCGCCACCACCAACGTCGAGAAAGTTAGCTGGTTCGCCGCCATGGTACTTGATGATGTCCATGGTGCTCATGGCGAGGCCAGCGCCATTGACCAAGCAGCCAATGTTGCCATTCATGCTGACAAAGCTGAGACCACTACGGGCAGCCTTGAGCTCGGCTGGATCTTCTTCCGTGGGGTCGCGGAGCGCTTCGATATCTGGATGGCGGAAAAGAGCGTTGTCGTCGAAAACAATTTTGGCGTCGAGCGCCATGACAACACCTGATGGTGTGACCACCAAAGGGTTGATTTCCACAATGTTGGCATCTTTTTCAAGGAAGAGCTTCGACAGCGCGTGCATGATCTTCTCGGCTTCAGCAACCTGATTACCGGTGAAGCCCATGGCGAACGCCAGCTTGCGAGCCTGATAAGGTTGCAGGCCGAGTTCGGGTGATACGGGTTCCTTGAGGATCTTTTCGGGAGTGTGGGCTGCCACTTCCTCGATATCCACGCCGCCTTCAGCGCAAGCCATCATGACTGGCATGCCGGTGGCACGGTCGAGAATCATTCCCAGGTAGATTTCTCGTTGGATGTCAGCGGCTTGCTGAACAAGCAAGCGCGAAACCTTTTGACCCGCCTCACCCGTTTGCTTCGTAACCAGTGGAAACGAAAGCATGGTTGTGGCAACGGGAGCAATGTCTTCCCGTTTGGTCAGATATTTGACGCCGCCGAATTCCTTGCCGGAGCCCGGAAAATGACCCTTGCCGCGGCCACCGGCATGGATTTGAGCCTTAAGGACAACTGGCGTCCCTCCTAGTGCGTCAAACGCCGCGACAGCGGCTTCTGCACTATCAACCACTATTCCCTTGGGAACGGTGGCGCCGCGATCGGCGAGGAGTTCTTTGGCCTGAAATTCATGTGCCTTCATGGTGGTTCGTCCATTGTCAGGGAAGTCTGTAGATTAGTCTTACTAACCAGCCGGCAAGTGCCAACCGCTCAAATCGGAGGGAGTGCCAATGTCAGCAGTAATCAGCATACTTTCGGACCTGATTCGGATTCCAAGTATCAACCCGATGGGGCGTTCAGATTGTGATCCCGCAACCTGCGGTGAAGCGCGGATGGGCCGTTTTCTTGCGGATTGGCTGGCAGCACGGTCGATTCGCTACCAGATTCAGAACGTCGAGCCGGGCAGGGATAATATTTTGGCATTTTTGCCAGCAACCCAAAATTCCGCATCCACGATTTTGTGGGAAGTCCACCAAGACACGGTTCCTGTGGACAACATGACTGTGCTGCCATTTGGAGGCGTTGTCTCGCAAGGCCGCGTTTATGGGCGTGGCGCTTGCGATGTCAAAGGATCGATGGCATCGATGCTGGCGGCGTTGGAGCAGTTGGCCCAGCCAGAGATTTTTCGAGAGAAGAACCTCATGGTGGCTTTTACGGTGGATGAGGAGCACACGTTCCTTGGAGTTCAGCGCTTGGCTTCTGAATTTGACGCGTTACTACCTCCTGGCTGGCTACGACCGGAATGCGCCATCGTGGCTGAACCAACGCATCTGGATTTGGTGACATGTCATAAGGGAGTGGTTCGTTGGGTGATTCGTGTGAAAGGGCGGGCCTGCCATAGCTCGATGCCTCATGAGGGGGCCAATGCCGTGTTTGCTGCCGCCCCTGTTCTTGCTGCTCTAGAATCGCTTGCAAGTCAGATTGCCAACGGTAGCTCTCACCCCGTTCTGGGAACGGGAACACTCAGTGTTGGCATGGTTCGCGGCGGAAGTGCACCCAATATTGTTCCAGACACGTGCGAAATCATTGTCGATCGCCGATTGGTTCCCGGTGAAACCGCGGTAATGGCAACAGTTCAGGTTCGGTCTTGTCTGAATGGAATTCTGGTGGGTCGACAAGGTGTTACTGTTTCGGTTGACGACCCTTGGTTAACGTGCCCGCCTTTGCCTGAGTGCGTGCCAGACTTGGTGCTTGAGTCGCTTTTGCGAAATGTCCAACGCCATGTTCCCAACGCCGTCACTCGGCCAGTAAGTTTTGGGACAGATGCCTCATCGTTGGCTCAGATAGGGATTCCTTCTTTGGTATTTGGTCCGGGTGGAATTGAGCAAGCGCATACTAAGGATGAATGGGTTGAAATCGAGCAACTCAATCAAGCAGTATCGATTCTGTTCGACTGCGTGGCAGGAATAGGTCACCGATGACATGGCCGGAATTCCCGGTTATAAAGTGTTTGCTTTCACGCGAGCCAAGGGGCTACCCAGGCCGTGAGAGAGACAAATGGAGTCTCTATCGTGAGCATCGTGCGCATAGGATTGGCGGAAACACGCAATTTTTCTGCGGGATACGACGCAATTTTCGGCAGCAAAGCTGCCCCAGAGAAGCCCAAGGCTAAAGCCAAAGAAAAGGCCAAAGCTCGCAAGGCTGTTGAAACAAAGCCCAAGGCCGCAAAGAAGAAGAAATAAGGGGGCTGTAGCCCAACCGTTAGGTTCAGCGCGCGAGCGTTGGGCCTAGCGGTTCTCGACAAGTCCGCCAGCCCTCGTAGGAATCACTGGGCTTGGATCTTTAAGTTTTTCTGCCCAAGTCAGATCTGACAGGTTCCACGTTTCCCACACCGCCGGCTTGAGTGCTCCGGTGGGCAGTCCCTGCACCCAGCTTTCCCTTGTGATTTCGAGACTATCTACCATCGACTCAGCTGTACCAAACTCTTCGTTTCTGCCTGTGAGTGGATCTTTTGCTGCAAATGGTATGGTGAAGTTCCAGTAACTTGATCGCGTGGATTCCCAGATTTCATTCAATCGGTCTTTGCGAGGCGCACTACCTGCATACTCGACAAGGGTCGAGTCACTTTCCGCAGATACCCAATAAGTATCGATGGTGCGAAGGTTAAGCGTTGCCTGAGGCCTTTCTGGCCTATTGCGCAGTAATAAGGCTGAACTACCCGTGAGAATCAGCGATTGGTGGATACGGGCCGAAAGAGTGGGACTGCCAATTTCCGAGGCGTCAACATCCACCTGAAACAACCCACCAGAAACTGCAATGGCTGATTGCCTAATTTCCACCTCGAGTGATCGGGATATGTCGAGATGTGCAACACGGCCACGTCCACGGACTAAACAACCTTCAAGTACCAACCGTGAAGGTTGAGCTGCCCTGAAGGCGTCTTCGGCCCGAACCATGCCAGATGGTTCACGCATGCCACCCAATGCAGCACGGCGGGGATCACCTTTCAAAGTGACCAGACAATCCTTGAGGGTGAATTGTCCTTGGCGGGAAACCTGAGCAAGAAGTGCGGCGCCTGTTCCAGCAGATGTTTCAAGAATAATGGGCAAGTCTTCCAAGCGGACAGATGAACCGTCGAGTTTGAGCCACGATGGATCGTCGCCCGGTGGTTGCCAGACAAGCTCAGGTTTGCTGCCGGCATCTGGTCGAAGGGTGATTGTGAATCCTGGTCTATCGATTTGCACACTGGTCAAGGGAAGGGGGCCATCGTGATGGATCAAGATGGTGTCGCCGGAGCGCGCATGCGTCAGTGCATGGTCGATCGAAGGATGAATGTTGCGCGATTGATCCTGCATTCCAGCAATAACAAGCCGTCGTGTGGGCGCAGCCGCTTTTTTATCGGCTGATTTGTAGAAAGCCACACCCCCAAAACGCTCTGTTCCTGCAAAGCGTTCCCCCGCTTTTTCCTGCCACCGCAAAGAGGTACTCAAAGGTGAGGGCTGAAACATTGCAGCCAGACGTGGGCCTAGGTTTCCCGCGGCTGCTTTTTCAGGCGCTAGTGCTATTTCAGCCTCTGTCAGGGTCTCTAATGGGCGTTCGAGTTCCCATGGACTCGCATCAAGGGTGATCGAGTCATCGTTGCCCGATTTCCCTTGGGTCAACCTTTGTTGGAATGAAGACAGGGAATCGTCGCGCAGATCTTCGCCGCTTCCTTGGAAATAGGGGCCGACAAGATAATAGCGATTGTCTTTACCCAGGAATCGGGGTCTGGGCGATTGGCCACCGGCAAAAAGAAGTGTTGCCTTGTCATTACTACCGGACCCAGCAACAAGGCATCGGCGCATGCTGATGAGGGCCGATACCGATTCCTGCAAGGCGATCACTCGTTCGCCCATTCCAGTTTGAAAAGAGTTGTTGATAAGGGTTACTCGGCCATCGCCTTCCACCCGGGGAGGCATTCCTGGCATAGGCGGCATGTCCATGGCCATGGCTCCCTGAGTTCCGGGAGCGTCTGGCATGCTTGACGATGCATTGGTGGCTTCACGATCGCGAACCAACGGGTGATCGGGCCAGGCTATGCATCGGATGGCAGTGGCGTGCGGGCCAAACAGGCACTGCTCAATGCGGATTTCGGGAACAAAGCCTTTTCGGGTAATGGCATCCTGACCACCTGTGGCAGCATCAAAAAGAGCGATGATTGCCGGCTGGTCCTGTTCATCGGGCAAAGCCTCTCTGAACCCCAGAAAAACAGATTCGCGAATTTGTGCATGAATGGTGCTGCCGGGGCCCCCGAGCAATTCAATGGAAGTGACCCGGTGGCGTTGATCAAATGTGTTACCCGCCTGAATCCATTCGCAGCGTTCAAGCACCATGGTGGTTGGGGTGGTGGAAGCGACAGTGAGGCCACGTAAAGAAACCGCTGAATCACGTGAATCCAAAATGAACCGAATCCCGTCCATTTTCAGAACTTCGGCTTCCACGTGCAACAGTGAAAGAGTCCCTGAAATCGCACGGCCATCGTGGTGGTACCGAAGTGTAGCCTTGTTGCCTGGATGGGCCGATCGAATAACCAGTTCCTTGGCACGAGCGCGTAAGAGGTTGTCTCCATATTCGCCAAGCCTTGCCAAATCGATATCGCCATGGAGAACCAACTCCATTCGATCCGCGCCTGCGTGTGCTTTCAGCCAAATGGCCAATTCTTCCGGAGTGGCATTCTCGGTTTCGAATTTGACAACAACTGGCGGAGGTGACGGGTTTTCCGGAGAGGGATCCACCCGTGGTTGGGTTGGGGCTGCGGAATACTCGGCAGATCGATCGTCGATATTCCATTTTTCAGGATTTTCAACAGGACGAGCCAGAAAAGGAATGATCGCAAGCAGCCCGGCAATCGCCACGCCCGAGGCAACCAGAAGGGGCGTCAAATTTTGACGCCGTCGCTTCGGCAAGACGATGCCTGGAATATCGAATCCTTCTCGTGAAGCCAAAACTTCAATAGCATCTTTGAGGTGTTTAAAATCGCGAAAGCGGTCTGTCGGTTTTTTTGCAAGCATCACGTCAAGCAAGCGAACCGTTCGCGAGGAAAGGTTGGGGGCAAAATTGCGGGGATCAGTTGGCTTGATGTTTTGGTGATGCGTCAGCTTGAGAGCGGGAGATCCTTCTGGAACTGGCGGTTTGCCTGTCAGAAGGTGATAAAGGGTGCAACCGAGAGAATAAATGTCGCTTCTTGCGTCTGCTGCCCGTGGATCTATTGCCTGTTCTGGCGAGAGATAATCAAAGGTGCCGAGGGTTATTCCGGACCGAGTCATCCCGGATTCCGCCGATTGATCCAAGTTCCGGGCGAGGCCCATGTCGATCACTTTGAGCTTGCCGCCGGGCATCAGCACCAGATTCGATGGTTTGATGTCGCGATGAACCATTCCCTTTGAGGCAGCATGCTCTAGGCCCAAGCATGCCTGATAAATAAGGGGAATGGCCTCATGAGGACTTAACTTTCCACGCGAGTCGAGCAGCGATTTCAGGTCGAGGCCTTCGACATACTCAAACGCGATGAAATGCAATCCCTGATCTTCGCCAGAAGCAAAAACGCGTGCGATATTTTCATGATCCAACTTTGCTGCACACCGCGCCTCGTGGTGGAACCGCTCCAAGGTGTCTGGATCCGTAGCCACTGCTGGGGGCAGAATTTTTAGGGCTACCTTGCGGTCTAATTGCGTATCTGTTGCCAGCAGGACCGCAGCCATACCTCCCACACCTAATGGGCGGTCAATCACGTAGTGGCCTAGTCGTAGGCCCTGCATGTCGTCAGACCAATTCGCGGGTAGTGGTTGTGGAGGACCGCTCGAAGTTACGGTTACTGAACCATCTTGGGGAATAGAGGAAAAACCAGGGCTCCCAGAGTCCGGGGAGTCCGGGGAATCGTTTTGTCCAGTAGCCTCCAGCGAACGAGTCACCGCGCAGTTTCCTCGCGGGCCTTAAAGGGTCGCCTCCGATGTGCAAGCGGCTCCCTATTAATCAGAATATGCAAAGACTAACCTTACGGCGACAAGTGTGTCAATATCTCGTCGTATATTTAAATATATCGCAAGGTTCGCTCTCAGATAAAGCAGACCATTGGGTCCGTTAATGCTTGTCGCTGCTCGGGGTGTTTGTGCAAAACCATGGCGTATGTGTGGTTCCTTTTCGTAATGCAGAACAGCCTTTCCCTTACTAGACTGTGATTGGGAATGTTGTTTGCTTTTAGGAATCAAATCATGAACCGTTGGCGCTCAAATGGTTTCAAGGTTGTTGCTTTACTAATCGGAATTGTCTGTGTGGCAGTTCCTGCTGTTGTGGGGCAGAACGCCGATAAATCGGCGCCGCAAGGGTTAGCCATCAATACGGAAGCGGACGAAGATAATCCGCATTCTGTGCCTATGAAAGGCCAGCAAGGATCGTACAGAATTTATTACAATCGCAAAAAAGACGAAAAAGATGGCGGCAAGATTGATTTGTATGTGGCGACATGGTCCAAGACTAAAAAGGCTTGGGCTGCTGAGGAACTCGTGGGCCCGCAAGTGGAATCGAAAGGGGATGACTCATGTTGCTTTGTAACCCAGTACGGTGCTTATCCACAAACCATCTGGTTTGCCACAACCAAGTCAGCTGCCAATCCAAGATTTGACCTCTATGGTGCAGTAAGAGATTTGCCACCATCCAGCTCGGGCGAGCACCGGGTTTTTTCGGGAGTTCGCGCGCTAACAACGGTCGATACCGAAGCCGAAGACGAAACGCATCCCTGGATTACCAAGGATCTCAAGTCCATGTATTTTACAAGGGGCAACAAGGATAAGGCTCGCATTGCGGTGGCCACTCGCAAAACCATCGAAGGGCCTCGCGGATTTGAAGAACCCAAAATCATCGACGAGTTACCGGAAGGGTATTGCCATGCGACCCTGACACCCGATGGTGCCACGATGTACCTGCAAGGCCCGCGTGAGGGTGGTGGAACAGCGCTTTACAGGACTCGCAAGACAGGTTCTTTGTGGGGTAAACCATCCGCACTTAAAAATCTGAATCATCCTGAAGCAAAGTGGGATGGTTCACCCAACTTGAGCCGTGATGGCGCGAGCTTGTATTTCAGCTCTGATCGCCCTGGCGGAAAAGGTGGACTTGATATTTATGTAATCCCTGTGGCGAATATCAAGTCAGACTGAAGCCTTATCGACAGCCGATGCCGCATGGCGGACCAGCAATGCCCTGAAAAGTGGAGCGTCTAAGTCGCTTGGCCTCTGGAAGACCAAGCGGCAGATGTCGTCGACTTCACGGTCCGAGGAAATCTCCCGCTCGGATCCAAGCCCTGCAAGGTGCCCCAGATTCAACCCGCCCTTTGCCCCGGCGAGGCGGCATTCGAGTCCGCTTGGATCTTTGGTTTTCAGTGTAAGCCAGATCCTTCTTCTGCCGGGAATACGGCCCGTTATTGTGTCGCGTGAATCAAATTCAAAATCCAGACTCGGTACTGCCTCTCGCAGGAGAGTCATGATGGCTGGAAGCAGGCTAGCGTCCCATTGGCGTGGTGCACCAATTGGAAAGCCCTTAGCGTTGGTGTGCCAAGCTTCCCCCATCAATTTCCATGGCATTAGAACTTCAGGCTTTTCGCGCAGTTTGTCGAGCTGCGCCAAATACGACTTGGCTGCCTGTTCCAGAAATGAACGGAAGGCAGGCGTGTTCACTTCGCTCATTCGATGAACCAGCAGAGTAACCGATTGCCATGGTTGTGTTTTCATGGCGGCGACGCGGACGCGTGGTTCGTTGCCATATATCTGGAGGCCCTCAGTCTTGTTAAGCGGGGTTATCCCCAGTTTCGTTTCAAGTTCGGATGCATCGAATGTGCCGCGTCCGACCCGGAAAACAAGCTTTACCAACCACTCCATACCTGTCATGGCATGGCAGAACCACGAGTCAGGTTTTCCGGGGGCAGTAATCTCGACTACTTGGCGCTCGTTCCAGTCGAGCGGTGCCAAACCCTTTATTGCAGCGCAAAGGGATTCAAGGTGTGCCAGAATTTCTCCTTCCCAGCGACAGGGCTTACCATCCGCTGTCAGGCGATCTTTCAGGTGCCATGTGCGGCCATCTACTTTCCACGGCATCGGAGCGTCTGCCCCGATAATCTCGGACTCTGTTTCATGAACTAATTCGAGTGGCGGTTGTTCAGTTTTCAGCCGCTCGCGGTGTGGGCCCGCTTTGAGGACCGGTCCTAAATATCGTGCCGTATGTGATTCAACCAGTTTGGTTGGCTTTGTTTCAGCAGGGTCCAGTTCTGTCCAGCGCTTGGCAACAATCGATTCAGGACTTCCCTGAGCGACGACTGTACCGCCCCCAGGGCCTGCTTCGGGTCCTAGGTCGATAACCCAGTCGGCGTTTTTAATGACGTCGAGGTTGTGCTCCACAACCAGTACGGTATTTCCTTGATCGACAAGTCGGTGAAGCACGAACAAAAGCTTTTCGATGTCTGAAAAGTGAAGGCCAGTGGTAGGCTCATCGAGGATGTAGAGAGTCTTGCCGGTGGAGGGCCGTGCTAATTCTGTAGCCAGCTTCACGCGTTGGGCTTCTCCCCCAGAAAGTGTGGGAGCAGGCTGGCCCAGTTCAAGGTATCCCAGGCCGACATCAGCAAGCGTTTGAACGGCTCGCCTTACCTTGGGGATGCTGCCAAAGAATTCGAGTGCCTCATCAACACGCATGGATAAAACATCGGAAATTGACTTGCCTTTATATTTTACAGCGAGAGTTTCCGCATTGAAACGCTTGCCACAGCATGCTTCGCATTCGACCCAGACATCGGGCAGAAAGTGCATTTCGATTTTGCGCTGGCCATTTCCTTCGCATGTTTCGCATCTTCCGCCTGGCTTGTTGAACGAAAAGCGGCGGGGTTGCCAGCCGCGCACACGCGATTCAGGCATTTTTGCGAATAATTCACGAATCAAATCGAACAATCCCGTGTATGTCGCGGCATTCGACAACGGAGAATTACCGATAGGGTCTTGTCCGACATCTATGACCTTATCGATATGTTCGCAACCCAGAATGTTGTCAACAGATGCAGCCGGGGTGATGGCGCGGTGTAGACGGCGCAGCAAGGTGTCGCGCAGGACTTCGTTGACGAGCGAGCTTTTTCCCGATCCACTGACACCTGTCACCGCTACAAAGCAACCCAAGGGAATTGCCAATCTGATGTTTTTGAGATTGTTCTGGCGCGCTCCGACTATTGCAAGGGTTCGCAGCGGGGAAGTATGGCGTCTGGTTGCTGGTACCGGCAATGCTTTGTCGCCTGTCAAGTACTGGCCGGTTGGAGAAACCCCGGATTTCAGCATCGCGGCCGGGATTCCCGCGGCCACAATCTGGCCACCTTCCTTGCCAGCACCCGGCCCGAAGTCGACCAAGTAGTCGGCATCGAGAATCACTTCTCGCTCATGCTCGACAATAATCAAAGTGTTGCCAAGGTCACGCAGATGCCTGAGCGCATCAAGTAGGAGGCGATTATCACGTGGATGCAGGCCGATGGTTGGTTCATCTAAGACATACAGGACTCCAGTCAGGCCGCTTCCAATCTGGCTGGCCAGTCTGATGCGCTGAGACTCACCCCCGGAAAGGGTTGGGGCAGGGCGGTCGAGTGACAAATAGTGCAATCCGGTAGATACAAGAAATCCAAGGCGATTCGTGATTTCACGAACAAGATCACTGGCGACAGCAGGATGATTTCCTGAAGTTGCATATTCCGTGAAAATGGCAAGCGATTTTGCCAGCTCCAAATTTTGCAGTTCAGCCATGTTGAAGCTGGTGGCACCAAGGGACAGGCGGCACGCCGCAGGTTCCGGACGTAGCCTAGCCCCGCGGCAGGCGCCACATGGAACTTCCCCGACCAAGGCATCGAGCCTTTCACGTATGGCGGGGCTTGAGCGAGCCAATTGTGCCATGGCAGGGTTGAGACCCCGGTACTGGAATTGTGCTCCCGCGAGAATTCCCGACGCTTCAATCCACTCCTCGCCGCAACCATCAATAACCATGATCTTTGCACTATTTGACAAATCTTCCCATGGCGTATTGAGGTCGAAACCTCCATGCCGAGCCAGCGACTGGGCCATTGATTCGAAGGCAGGATCTTCTTTTAGGTCGGGCCAAGCAGCCAGTGCACCATCGGCAAGACTGCTGCCGCGGTCCCGGAATACAAGATTAGTCTGCGTCCCCTTTTGAACCCCCAGTCCTTCGCATGATTGGCACCAACCAAGAGGGCTATTAAACGAGAAATGGTGCGGGTTGAGTCTCTCGTATCCGCGGCCGCATTGCGGGCACGACAGAATCCGGCTGTACTGCTCCACCAGCCATGATGTTTCCGGAATCCGGTCATCCACACGAATGACACGCATCACACCTTTGCCAAGTCCTAGTGCTTTTTCAATGCTGTCAGCCATTCTGGAGCGTTGTACTGAACGTATCACCAGTCGATCGACAACAACTTCAATCGCGTGCTTTCTGCGGTGGTCGATTGCGGGCGCTTCATCGATCGAACACGTAACGCCATCAATTCGAACGCGGGTGTATCCGTCTCGGCGAAGGGAATCGAGGAGTTCCTGATGCGTTTCCTGCCCACGGCGATCGATAGGGGATGCAATGTGAATACGGGAATCAGGTGGCATGGCCTGAACTGCTGCGATGATTTCGTCGGTGGAGCGTGCGCCAACCGGAACCTGGCAACGAGGGCAGTGCAGGGTGCCCAAGCGAGAATACAGGACGCGCAAATAGTCGTGAATTTCTGTGACGGTTGCAACAGTGGACCTTGGAGACCTGCTGGTGGTTTTTTGCTCGATGCTGATTGCAGGGCTTAGCCCTGTGATCTGGTCAAAGCGGGGTTTGCCAACTTGTCCGAGGAATTGCCTTGCGTAGCTCGACAATGATTCCATGTAGCGGCGTTGCCCTTCCGCATAAATGGTGTCCAACGCAAGAGACGATTTTCCAGATCCGCTTGGGCCACAGAATACCGAGGTTTTTCCGCGTGGTATTTCAAGGTCAAGGTGCGCCAGATTGTGTTGGGAGGCGCCTCGAACAACCAATCGATCCATGGGTTCAGCAATAACTTTGGTGCGATTTTTTGCCAATGCCTGCTTGCCCTTTTTGGCGGGGCGGCGAATCCCAAGCACTGGAGCCAAGGCCATTCCTGTGTGTGATTCTGGATGGCGAGAAACGGTTTCGGGCGTCCCTTCAACAACTATTTCGCCGCCACCTCCTCCACCATCTGGTCCCATATCGATAATCCAGTCGGCGGTTTTGATGACATCGAGATTATGTTCGATAACAACAACTGTATTACCTGCATCGACAAGGCGTTGGAGGACTTCGAGAAGCTTGCGGATATCTTCAAAATGCAAGCCTGTTGTTGGCTCATCAAGTATGTACAGCGTGCGTCCGGTATCCCGCCTGCTGAGTTCACGCGCCAACTTCACGCGTTGTGCTTCTCCGCCCGAAAGTGTTGGGGCGGGTTGTCCCAAATGAATGTAATCAAGGCCGACAGCAGCAAGGGTGGCAAGAATGGTGCGAGCCTTTGGTACCGATTCAAAATGGGCTAATGCCGTGGCAACATCCATTTCTAAAATATCGTGAATGCTTTTGCCTTTGAATTTTACCTGAAGTGTCTCGTGGTTGTATCGTTTGCCTTCGCAGACAGGGCATTTAAGCCATACGTCGGCCAGAAAATCCATTTCCAGCTTGGTGGAGCCATTTCCTTCGCACGATTCACAACGTCCGCCCGGACGGTTGAAACTGAATCTTCCCGCGGTGAAACCACGTGCTTTGGCTTCGGTGGTGAGTGCAAACATCTCGCGGATTTGATCGAAAAGCTTGATATAGGTCGCTGGATTTGAGCGCGGGGTACGGCCGATGGGTGACTGATCAATGCAGATGACTTTGTCGATATGGTCTGTGCCTTCGATTGTGTCATGTAGTCCCGCACGATCTTTGGTCGCGCTGCCCTCTTCGCCTTCAGCATCAGCGTCGGTTGCCGCCAGTGCGTTGCGCAGGATATCGTTGACAAGCGAGCTTTTTCCAGAACCGCTGGCTCCTGTCACGCAAAGGAATGTGCCTAACGGAAATCGTGCATTAATGTTTTTCAGGTTATGGTGGCGCGCGCCCCGAATGGTGATGGCGTGTCCGTTGCCAGGCCTTCTTTCTGGCGGAATGGGAATAACCATTCGCCCTGAAAGGTACTGGGCTGTCAGGCTATCGGGATGATTCAGGATGGAGGGAAGGGGGCCTTCAGCCACAACCTGGCCGCCCCGAATTCCCGGGCCCGGGCCAAAATCCACAACCCAGTCGGCCGCACGCATGGTGTCTTCATCGTGCTCGACAACAATGACTGTGTTTCCGAGATCCCTTAGGCGAAGGAGGCTTTGGATGAGCCGATCGTTATCGCGTGGATGAAGACCAATGCTTGGTTCATCGAGGATGTAAAGCACTCCAACCAAACCGCAGCCGATCTGCCCCGCTAGGCGAATACGCTGGGCTTCACCTCCTGAAAGTGTTGGAGCAGAGCGCTCAAGTGTCAGGTAGTGGAGTCCAACATCCATGAGGAACTGGACACGACCGCGGATTTCTTTGATGAGTTCCGAGGCAATAGTGCGTCTTCGCAAGTCGAGATTTTGCGACATGCCGCCGCGCTCAGGTTCAAGCCACGCTGAAACTTGGCTCATAGGCCACGATTCGAGGTCTGGTAGGGTGATATTGGCAACACGTGCCGCACGGGCCTGCGCATTGAGCCGAGCCCCAGAGCATGTGTCACAGTGACGAACCCGCATATATTTTTCTAGTTGCATGCGGCGCGGGCCAGATGCAACCTTTCGGAAACCGGCCATCAACTGGGGAATAACACCCTCCCAAGTGCCACCATGCTTCCAGACCGTGCCTCCCCGTTGCTTCCACTCATAGGTAATGTGGCGGTCACCCGAACCGTGGAGAATCCAGTTGCGATGCTCAGTGGGAAGATCTTTCCAAGGCGTTTTCAGATTGATACCCAACGAGGTTGCAACGCCCTCATAGATATGTCTCCGCCATCGCCCCATTGCGGTTAGCTTCCCCAGAATAGCAATGGCACCTGTCCGCAGACTCAAGCTTTCATCGGGAACGAGAAGCTCAGGGTCAAATGCATGGCGCTTTCCAAGGCCGTCGCAATCACGGCACATACCTGCCGGGCTGTTGAAACTGAACATTTGCGGAGTGGGTTCCGCGTAGCTGACACCACAACTGGAGCAGGCATGATTGGACGAAAAAAGCATGTCTTCAGTCGGTTTTTCGCGGGATGCAGATGCCGGCCGTGAGCTATCTTCAGTGAGGACGGAAACAACCATTTCGCCCTTACCAAGCCCCAGAGCGGCTTCCATCGCTTCCGCCAGACGCGACCTGTCAGACGGCTGCACGCGGAGGCGATCAACCACCACCTCAATATGATGTTTGATCCGCCTGTCTAAGCGTGGATCTTCTTCCAATCTTGAGACTTCTCCATCGATTCGAACACGGAGATACCCTTTCTTGCGCAAGTCTTCAAAAAGATCCTTGAATTCGCCTTTTTGTCCTTTAACAAGGGGGGCTAGTATCAGAACTGGAGTGCCATGTGGAAGTGATTCAACACGGGCCAAGATCTGTTCGCGTCCCTGACCCGCAATCGGCTTGTTGCATGTGGGGCAGTAGCCATCACCAACGCGTGCAAACAAAACCCGAAGGAAGTCGTGGATTTCTGTGATGGTGCCAACGGTAGAACGTGGGTTTCGACTGGCAGCTTTTTGCTGGATGCTGATGGAGGGGCTAAGTCCCGCCAGGAGATCGACATCGGGTTTGGGAAGTTGCCCCAAAAATTGCCGAGCATAGCTGGATAGTGATTCGACGTAACGACGCTGGCCCTCAGCATAGAGCGTGTCAAAAGCCAGTGAGGATTTGCCAGAGCCTGATACCCCTGTGAAAACAATCAGTTTTCCTTTGGGTAGGTCAAGATTGATGCCACGCAGATTATGCTCACGAGCACCCCTGATGGCAAGAATGGGGGCGTCGTCGGGTGCCAGTGATGTCTGCTTCATGAACTGATCAGTCCTGTCAGTCGCGGATTCGGTTCCATGGAGTATGTTAGGGAAGGGAGGGCCGGATTTTTTTGACGTGTTGTTTGATAACTGTCAGACTTTTGCTGGCGCTGCTTGAATATGGAACTAATTGAGGGCTTGGCCGTCTATTCAATTGGTGCAGGATGAACCCCGCTTCGACTGACACAGGACCATCGGTGGGCATCGCCCCTGATATGGACTCGCCCGGCGAGCAAGAATTGCTAAACCGGGCACGGTCTGGCGACGCTGACTCGTTTTGTTTATTGGTGGCCCAGCATCAGTCCAGACTTTTTACATGTGTTTACCGCATGCTAGGGCACATGGAAGATGCTCAGGACGTGGTTCAGGAGGCATTCTTGAACGCCTATCTTTCCTTGAGCCAGTTCAAAGGTGATGCGCGTTTTTTTACGTGGATCTACAGAATTGCACTGAATGCTGCCATTTCACACCGGCGCAAAGCTATGCACCGAATCAATGCTCGAATGATTCCAATCGATGAGTCTGGCTCAGGGTTTGATCCGCAGGCCGCCGAAATCCCTGCCGATGCAGGCCTTATTTTTGAAGATAATTCGCGCCAACTGCATGCAGCTCTTGATCGGCTTAGCCCGGATCATCGGGCAGTGCTGGTGATGAAGGATATGGAAGACATGCGCTACGAAAGCATGGCGGAAATACTTGAGGTTCCTATTGGCACCATTCGCAGTCGCCTCCATCGTGCCAGGCTGGAATTGAGATCCATTCTGGAACAGGAAACCGACAGCGGCAATCGGGGGGAACTGTCATGAATCCTAATGACCCAAGGTTAAAGCTGATTACTGCCGGACTTGACGGCGAACTACCGCTACTAGCCCGTCGCCGCCTCAAACGGTTACTCCGTTCCGATGCCGAAGCCCTTGCGATGTTTGTGGCTCTACGCAATGACAAAAAAATGTTGGCAGGATTTTCGAATCCAGTTCTGCCAGTAGATTTCAGCCGAACTGTTGGATTGGTGTTGGCTCAGGCAAAACCCCAGCGTGTTGAAATTTCCCGCGCTCAGAAATCACCAGTTCGCACTACGTTTGTTACGTGGAACAAAGCACTGGCGCTTTCAATCATTTGGCTAGTTGGATTGGCGTTTCTTGCCTATTGGATAATCCCCGTTCGCGGTCCTTTGGTTGAATTGGAAAGCAGGGTTGCTGAATCTACTCCTAGATTTGACGGTAATGAGTCAGTGCAGGGGCTTGCTCCTGAACTTGAAACGTCAGAATTTCCACGCGTAGTTGCCAATGGCGCTGCACCTGACGTGTGGTCCAATTGGTTAATGCCTGAGCAGGAAACCCGCGCAGCCTCGATATACCCTGCGGAAAAGGCTCCTCAAGTTGAAGCATCTGGTCAATCGGTTCATGGAAATAACGCTGTTCCAGTTTTGGGGGCACCGGCAGTTAGGCGCAATAATCTGGAAGAATTAAGTCTGTTACTTCCTGCCTCGTTGAGCTGGAACGAGCTTTCAGCAGTTCCCAAAACCATGGATGCTGTGATTGGGCAAAGTGGTCCGGTCCAAATTGACCTGCCTTCCGCTGACCCTAACCGTGCCGTTGAATTACTGCTAGGAGTTCTTAAAGAATCACGCCGAAGTGTCATGGTCGATGGTCTGGCTATGGATCGCGTGAAGCGTGGGAATATCCGGGCTCATTTCATGGTGCTTGTTGAAGATGTTAGTTCGTCGCAGCTGGGATCGTTACTGGAGTCGTTGCGAAAAGCCAATGAAAAACAAGGGTTTGGCAAGTCTGGCCAGTTTGGCCCCAGCCTGATTGTGAGTTCTCCAGACGCCATGCGTAAAAATTTGAGGGCCATGGTTGGCCAAGACTTGCTGGCTGAAACGTTTGTCCGAACCTCGAAATCGGTCATTCCTCGTGATCTTGAAGGTGAAACAGCCAAGCAGGCGCTTCAAGCGGTGGAGGGAGGTAGGCCATCCCGTCCTTCTACGGCCACGACACCACCCGTTCAGCCAACGGTATTGGTTCTTGCCTACAGTCCATATTACCCAGCAGTTAAAAGCCAACCACAGTCGGCGGAGGTCCGCAAATACTTGGAATCACGCGCATCTGGGAAACCCGGTGCTGGTCGTGCTCTTCTGGTATTTCGTGGATGGTCGCAGTAATTCCGTTCGGCCTTGTTTCACACCAGAATTAGTATGAAGGTGTCACACTTCATCGTGCCATATGCTTTGGCTGATGGGGATATTTGTGAATGTCTGAAACCTCTATCCCTTCCCGTATTTCCGCTAAGGAATATGCGGGATTAATTGTTGTGCTGTGTCTTGCTGCCGTTCAGGTTTATTGCGTTGGTCGGGTCACCGGAACCACTTTCGATGAACCGGTTTATTTGCAGTGTGGATTGAAAGGTTGGCGCGAAAGCACGCACAAACCTCTGATGCGGCTGGGAACGATGCCATTGCCAGTTGACCTTGCCACATTTCCATTGGTGGCACGCGAGTGGCTAGGGCATTTGCCTTGGACATTGCAAGAAGATTTCACGGAGGTTTTACACGTTGCCCGTGCCGCGTCGCTTGTTTTTTGGTTGATACTGCTCGTTGTCGTTTTTGGGTTGACACGTCACCTTGCTGGTCCACTGGCGGGATGGGTTGGACTTGGGATTGTGGCTCTGGAGCCAAGCTTAGTTGGGCACGCGTCGTTGGCAACAACAGATGTGGCAAGTGTTGGCAGCATTCTGCTGGCTTGGTGGATTTGGCTGACGGGCAGAAATGCTGGGCCTTGGCGCCGTTGGGTATTGCCGGGAATTGCTTATGGGTTTGCATTGTTTGCCAAAGCATCGGCCTTGGCTTTTGTGCCGCTACTAATTTTGGCTTCAGATTGTGTCGGGTGGTTTGGGGGCCAAATTAATCCTGACCGCGCAGGAATTCAAAATTGGATCCGGGAACGTGCAAAATTGTTTCTGGTTGGATTGATCTCTGTATTTATATTCGTCGGCAGCGACTGGACCACGGAGCCTACCTTTGTGCGCTGGGCTGAAGGTTTGCCAGCGGGGGGATTTGCCAACGCCATGATGTGGCTTTCTGAAAATCTGCATGTTTTCACGAATGCTGGTGAAGGCTTGGCGCAGCAGATCAAGCATAATTTGAGGGGCCACGGCGCATATCTTGTTGGGCATGAGGCCCCGCGCGCGTTTGCTTGGTATTTTCCAACCTTGTTAACCATAAAAATGACCACGGCTGGATTGCTCGTTTTTGTGGCAGCGGCGGTGGCATGGATCTTGCGTTCCGGTACAGGCAGAAACGGCAGACTGTTGGTTCCGGTGGCACTGCTGCTGCTTTTTAGCCTTAATTGCCGCGTTCAGATTGGAATAAGGCTTGTTTTTCCATTACTTGTTTTGGCGTATCTGTGTGGCGCAGTTTGGTTGGCTGAATGCTGGCAACGGGGAAGCCGATGGATCCGTGTCGCGGTGTGTCTGGCTTTGGCGGCGCATGCCGCTGAGTCTGCGCTGGCATATCCGCATGGTTTGATGTTCGCAAATACTGCATGGAGCACTTTTGCTGCCCCAGATTATTTGATGTCGGATAGCAACTACGATTGGGGGCAAGGGTTGCCTGATCTGGAGCAGGAGGGGGTGGAGCAAGCACGAACAGGGCCAATCGACCTTGTCTATTTTGGAGCCGACCCTGCTGCAAACGATGTTTCGTGTTTCCGGAGGCTTCAGCCCGCAGGTCATGAATGGAATTCTCCACAAGCTGTGCGTGAGCGATTGGCGGGAAAAACCATTGCTGTGGGTGCTACCGTGGTCCATGGCCCGCCTTTGGGGCCTGCATACGAACAGTTCCGGTTGGCAATCTTGGGACTGCCTCGGCGAAAAGTGGGTTGCATGCAGTTGATAACCTTTCCAAACGACCCTGTGAGGTAAGCGGACTTGGGACAATAAGAAGGTTTCGCTACATTATTGCCGGTGTCATCTTTCTCCCTTTTGGCACTGAATGTGAAAACAGCAGTCTGGGGCGGACGTTGTTTTCGTGAACCGGGAGATGAACGGTGGCCCGCCGTACCAAGACGCAACACGCGAGGATGACATGGAATCAGAAGCGATTGCCCAGATGAGGCAGGAAAAATACAACGCAACAGTTCATGGTTTGAACAAGGTTCATTCTGACCTGATGATGATTCGGATTCGTCCAGATAAGCCCATCATCCCTCACAAAGCTGGTCAGTACACGCTTCTAGGATTGGGAAACTGGGAGCCACGTCTGCCAGAAACCATGGAAGAGGTTTTGCCTGACACCGATAGATCCAAGTTGGTGAGGCGCTCCTATTCCATTAGCGCAGCCATTCTTGAAGAGTCGGGGGCATTGGGCAACAACTTGGAAACTCCATACTTGGAGTTTTACATTGTGCTGGTTCGCGAAACCTCGTCTGGCAAAGCTCCAGCACTCACCCCGCGATTGTTCATGCTTCGGGAGGGCGATCGCCTTTTCTGTGGCGAGAAAATCACTGGCGCTTACAACTTGGATCTCGTGAAACCCACCGATACCGTTCTTTTGCTTGGAACAGGAACTGGTGAGGCACCGCACAATTTTATGCTGCAGCAACTGTTGCGCAATGGCCATCAAGGACCCATTGTCAATGCCTGTTGTGTGCGGCTTAAAAAAGACTTGGGTTACTTGCCAACCCACGAAAAAGTGATGGCTCGTTATCCCAACTACCACTACATTCCGCTGGCAACCCGTGAGCCAGAGAATGCTGGCAAAAAAGTTTATATTCAGGACGTCATCCGATCTGGAGATCTTGAAAAACGAATCGGACGTGAGCTTGACCCGGCATCCACACATGTATTTCTGTGCGGCAACCCGGCGATGATTGGCGTGCCCGAGAAAAACCGTGAAACCGGCGAGTACAGTTATCCAAAAACAGAAGGGGTTATTGAGGTCCTCGAAAAACGCGGTTTCCGCGCGGATCGCGGGCATCATGACCGAGGCAACATTCACTTTGAAGAATACTGGAGCTGATTCCAGGTTCAGATAGTGACGAGGTGTTAAATCATGGCGAGTCCGGCGCGGTTGCCTTTTGAGGAAGACATCCATGAATTGGAAAGTCTGCTCTTGGCTCTCGAACTGAAATCGGCCAAGGAGCTTTCTGCTTCCGAGGAAATCCTCCGGATTCGCAAAGAGTTGGCGCGAATCAAGCGGCTGAAATACGCCAACCTTTCAGCATGGGAAACTGTGTTGGTTAGCCGTCATGGCGACCGACCGCAGACCATGGATTACATCAGGATGGTTTTTGAAGACTTTACTGAAATCCATGGAGATCGGGCGTTTGGCGACGACCGGGCCTTGAGGTGCGGTTTCGCCAGATTGGGCGAACATAAATTGATGGTTATCGGACATCAAAAGGGACACACACTTCAGGAACGTCAGGAGTGCATGTACGGGTGTGCCCACCCCGAAGGCTATCGCAAGGCTATGCGCGCCATGACCCTTGCCGCCAAGTTCAGGCTGCCTGTCTTGTGCATGATCGATACCCCAGGAGCCTTTCCAGGAATCGGATCAGAGGAACGCGGCATTGCGCAACTGATTGCTGACAGCCTTTTGCAAATGGCGACGCTACCTACTCCTATTTTTTGTGTGGTGATTGGCGAAGGTGGATCTGGCGGTGCTTTGGGAATTGGTATCGGCGACCGCGTTGCCATGCTGGAGCACGCCTACTATTCAGTAATTTCACCGGAAGGCTGCGCGGGCATTCTTTGGAAAGCGGCAACTGAACTAACCCGCCCATTGGCAGCGGAGGCACTCAGGCTGACATCACGGCACTGCTTGCGAAACGGGGTCATTGATGAGGTTTTGCCAGAACCGCTGGGAGGGGCTCATCGCGATCCTCGGGAAATGGCCAACACTCTAAAAAACTGGGCACTACGTTCGATTCGAGAAACGGGTCGCCCGGATACAACTGATCTGATTGACAAGCGATTTGCCAAGTTTCGCACCATGGGCGTATTCCGCGAAGCAGGAAACGGATCGACTCAGGCATCCGGATTGAGCGCTGGGTGACTTGGCGTTTCTTGCAATCCTACCATAATCGACTTCCATGGGGAGAGCGTTGATTCCGACGCTCCCTCAATTGGAGGTTGTTATGCACCGTCACCACTTGTTGGGTACTTTTCTTGCTCTAATGACTTTCGGTTTGAGTTGGTCGCCTGGGCATGCGCAGGACGGCGAATGGAAGTCTCTGTTCAATGGCAAAGACCTTGAAGGATGGACTCCCAAGATTACGGGCCAGAAGCTTGGTGACGATCCTTACAAGACTTTTCGGGTTGAAGATGGCGTCTTAAAAGTCCGTTACGACAACTATCCGGAATTTAAAGGCCAGTTTGGCCATCTTTTTTACAAGGAATCTTTCTCCAAATACAAGCTTCGGTTGGAGTACCGATTTGTCGGCCAACAAGTAAAGGGCGGGCCCGGTTGGGCGATTCGGAACAGCGGCGTCATGATTCATGGTCAATCTCCGGAGACCATGCGCGTGGATCAAGAATTCCCGGTTTCAATTGAAGTCCAGTATCTGGGTGGCGACGGCAAAAATCCCCGACCCACGGGTAATTTGTGCACGCCTGGAACCCACGTAGTGATGGATGGGAAACTGCTGACACGCCATTGCACAAACAGCACTTCCAAAACGTACCACGGGGATGCTTGGGTGCGCTCGGAAGTTATTGCCATGGGTGGTGGCCGGATTGAGCATTACATCGACGGGCAGAAGGTATTGGAATATGAGCAGGCCCAGTACGACGACAAGGACCCAGACGGCAAGGTGTTGCTGCAAAAGGCAGATGGCAAGCGGATCATTTCTGGAGGCTACTTGTCGTTGCAAGCGGAAAGCCATCCTGTGGAGTTTCGGCGGATCGAGATACAGCGTTTGCAGGATTAGGCTGTTTTTAAGCGAAAACGCATGGTAATTCGCCATACTGTAAAAACGCTGCCTTATGCAACATAATGATGATTATCGGACGTTGGTGTTTAGTCTATGTCTGCCGCACTCTTGAATGCTCTGGTTTTCAATGTCCGATAATGTCTCTTATGTTGCGTAAAACCCCGGAAATTCAAAGGGCTCGTCATGGCTTCTTTACAACGCGATTCTGCTGTTTTGCGCATCGGAATGGCTGGCCTGGGCATGATCTTCGAGGAAACATACCTGCCTGTTTTTGACAAGCTTGCCTCGTATCCCATCAATGACCCTGCAATCGCCCCGCAAACAGTCCGTCTGGCTGCCACTCTGACGCGCACGGGTGCTCGGGCCGAGAAATTTGCTTCGCATCCATCGTTTAGGGATACCAGGCACTTCACTGCCTCAGATGATGTCCAATCATTTTTAGATTCTGTCGACGTGGTCTGTGTGGCGACTCCAGACAACCGTCATTTCGAGTTGGCGCGATTGGCCCTTGCTGCCGGAAAGCACGTTCTCATCGAGAAACCGTCGGTTCTCAGGCTCGACCAGCTTCAGGAGCTTTTGGATCTGTCTGTAAAGCACGGGGTCTTGGGGCGCGTTGTTTACCACAAATTGGCTGACCCCGACCATAAACGCTTGCGCACGCATGTCGTCGATGGGAATCTCAGGCACGTCAACAGCGGGTATTGCACACTTCTGGAGCCCAAGCAGATCAGCCTCGGGCAATTTTCTGAATGGATTGAAGGACGCAATCCTGGCACCTATGTGGCTGTCCACTATCTGAAACTTATTGATTTCACATTTGGAGCTTGTTCCGGACAGAAATGGCGCTTGGCGCGGATCGCTTGTACCGGGCAGCGTGGGATTGTCGGGGCTTCCAGCGGTACGACATGGGACAGCGTTCAGCTTCGTGTCGAGTATGTATATCCTGACGGGCGCGAATGCTGTTTCGATATTCATACAAGCTGGGTTAATCCGGATAACTTTCCCGGCTATGTTGATCAGGAGGCTCAATTCCGATTTGATAACGGAATCTGGCTGTCGCACCAGCGGCGTCGCGGCGTCGAGTTGTCTATTGAGGACAAAACGCCTTTGGATATCAAGGAAACGCCCAATCACCACTACAATGCCGAAAATCTGGAGCCTTGGGGGCCGAAGGTTCGGCGTGGTTATGGACTGGAGGTGATTGAGCGGTTTATCATTGAGTGTTCCATGGTTTTTCAAGCCGCCTCCCCTGAATCGAAGCTGTTGCGTTTGACCGACGTCAGGGCCATGGGCCATGCTGCCCTTGAATCGGACCTGAATGTCGTGGCTATCGTGCAATCAATGGAGGCGCTGTTGGCTGCTCATTCTGGTGGTAAACCCGGTGGAATTGTCGTGGTGAACGGCGATGCTGGTGGCTTGGTAATGCACTTGCCGGGTTCTGATGAGCCCGTGATCCTTTACCAGCCGCCCGTTTGACGGGGTTGCTTTGCCCAGTACGTGTGCCATGATGGATTCTCGGGACAATCGAGGGACTTAAGGCCATGACCCACGCTGCATTGCATGTTGGTGAAGATCGGTCTAACCCGATTCGAAGCGAATGCGCGCGCGTTGAACCGCGTTGCCTCCGCACCTTTACAGCATCTCAGGCTGTGCTTGCCGCAAGTGCTGGTTCCTTTCACTGGACACCTGAAGGACGCCGGTTGCTTGATTTAACAAGCGGCGTCCTTGTGGCCAACCTTGGCCATAACCCTTGCGGATGGATGTCTCGTTTTTCCCGAGCCATGCAGTGGCCAGCGAACGTTGGCTGCATGGATTCAAGCCCCTGTTCAAAAGAATGCGCTAGCCCCTGCAAGGGCTTTTTTCGTGCGGCGCCGATGACGGCGTACAACGCCATTACGCCAATCGAGGTCCGGGCAACGCGGATGCTGCTGGAAACTGTTCGCTCTTGCCCGGGCGGATCGCGGTTGGATCAAGTGCTTTGGGCCGCTTCAGGATCAGAAGCTGTTGTAAAAGCTTTGTGGGCCGGAATGGCGCTTGATCGCAACCGAGACATGATTTTGGCAACCCGGCATGGGTTTCACGGTAAGAAAGGGTTGGCTGGTGCAGTAACCGGATCTGAGCATGACCGCGAGCGAGATCCGCGGGTCCGCTTTATTGGTTTCCCCATGCATGAATGCCGCGACCTCTCGATGCGGGATCAGCCTTTTGACCCTTCCCCATACCGCGCGGAACTCGACGCACTATGGCGTCAGTTTGGAATGCGCTTGGGAATGCTGATTACTGAGCCTTATCTGGGTGGTGGTGGTTCTTATCACCCATACGCCAGTTATTTGCGAATGGTCCAGCAATTTTGTCGCGAACACGATATTGTTTTTATCCTTGACGAGGTTCAAGCCAACTTTGGCCGCACAGGAAAACTGTTCGCCTACGAGTCATATGGTCTGGAACCCGATATTGTCGTTTTGGGCAAAGGGTTGGGCAACGGAGTTCCTGTTGCCGCCGCTGTTGGCCGATCAGATCTGTTTTCAGCCATGGATTATGGTGAAGGTTCAGACACTTGGAGTGCGAACCCTTTGAACGCCGCTGCGGTTTTGGCCACTCTTGAAGAGTTTAAATGCGGAAATGTCATCGGTGATATGCACAAATCGAGCAGGATCATTGAATCGGGGCTTAACAAGCTTCGGTCGATACCGTTTGTCGCCCACGTTAGGGGTGAAAAAGACGGGATGGTCTGGGGTATCGAAATGTGCGACTACGGTGGAAAGACTGGACCAGAATGGGCTAATGCTCTAGTCGGGGCCGCCTACAAAGGGGTCAATAATGAAGGATTGCATATTTTGGGCCCATTGGCGCGAAAGGTTCTTCGTGTCTCGCCACCCCTCGTGATCACGGAAGCTGAAGCTCAACAGGGGATGGATTTGCTTCATCAAATTGCGGAGACGCTTGTTGTTGAACACGTTGACGGAAAAAATCCTCGACCACTGGTATCTGGTTCGCGCTAATACACACAGGGACTAGACCGGAGTGGATGCAGCTATTGATTCATTTTGCCAGCTTTTTCCGGAAGGAACGTTCCTTGCGCAATTAATGTGCGTCAGGGCCATGGTGGGATTGATTCTTGTAGGCCTGACTTGTGGATTGGTTGGGTCCCTAGTTGTCGGAAGCCGAATGGCTTTTTTTTCCGATGCACTGGCACACTGCGCATTTGCAGGCGTTTCGATAGGATTTTTAATTTTTGAAGTTATCAAGGTTCCCTTGGGCCTTGCTGATGATCGATTTTGGTGGTGGGTAACGCCGCTGATGGTGGTTTTCGGTGCTGCCGTGGGGCTTGGTGTTTCGGCAGTACGTCAGCGAACCAGTCTCGGCAACGATGCGGTTATCGGCGTGTTTTTCGCGGGTTCGCTTGGAATCGCTGCGACACTCAGTCAGGCGATCAGTAGCCGCAAAGTGTTCAGCCTGGAGGAATTCTTATTTGGTGATCCCCTTCTCATCCAGTCTGGGCAAATATGTCTGTTGGCAGTGGTTTTTGCGGCGACAGCCACGTTTTTGTATTTTGGCTTCAATGGGCTAGTGCTTGGAAGTTTCAACGCCAGCCTTGCTCGTTCCAGAGCCGTACCGATTGACTGGTTGCAAACTGGATTTGTGGTGCTGCTTGCAGTTGTTATAAACGTTTGCTTGCGAGTGGTTGGAGTATTGTTGATCAATGCTCTTCTTATCGTGCCAGCGGCCATAGCCATGAATGTATCGTCAAATTTGCGGCGCATGTTTTGGACCACTGTTTGCTGCAGTGTGGGGCTTTCGGTCATCGGGCAGGTGCTGAGCTGGGAAATTCAGATCAGGGCTGAGGTTCCCGTTGGTATTTCCGGGGTTATTGTCACCTTGGCGGTTATCGTTTTCTTAGCGACGCTGCCCTTTGCCAGACGAAGTCGGCATTCGGCATGAACACAGCCAGTTGCGTTGTCGTATAACAGACACAATGGCACGATCCGTTGGAATGTGGAAACATCCAACAATCGCAGGCAAGTCAGCACGGGGTGGTGAGGATGTCCGACGCGCAGATCATTTTGAAGATCAAGGATTTTCTTCTGATCTTCACCAGCATATTTTATGAGGCCTTGCCATTCATTGTGGTGGGGGCGCTCATTGCCGGTTTGCTCGAAGAATTCCTTCCCGGAAAACTCCTCACTCGCTGGTTTCCAAGGGCCAGCCTTACAGGTGCCATTTTGGGCGCCGGGCTTGGCTTGGTATTTCCCATGTGCGAGTGCGGTATTGTGCCCATCATGCGGCGATTGTTACGCAAGGGGCTGCCTCTTGGCAGCTGTGTCGCTTATCTTTTGGCCGGTCCTGTTATTAACCCTATCGTTTTGCTCAGCACATTCTTCGCGTTTAGCGGAATGGGAGAAAATCCCGGCCAATTGGGCGGTGGTGCCATGACTGCCCTGCGCGCTGGAATGGCTTATCTTATCGCCGTTATTACGGCGCTTTTCGTGCAGGCCTATGCATCCGGCCGTGAACAAGAGTTGTTGGTGCCACTTCCAGGCCATAACGATGACGAAAATAACCGGGATATGAGTATTCTGGCTCGCGTCGATCGTGTGACGGCTGTGGTATTGCACGATTTCATCGACATTTCATTTTTTCTGATTCTTGGGGCACTGATGTCCGCTGGTGTCCGCCTGTTTTATTCGCAGGACGACATTAGCTCATTTTCCATGGCTCATCCTATTCCTTCCATCTTTTTGATGATGGTTCTGGCCTATCTGCTTTGCCTTTGCAGTGAAGCAGATGCGTTTGTCGCTGCAAGCTTTGTGAAAATGGTGCCCGCCGCCAAAGCAGCGTTTCTGGTATTTGGCCCGATGATGGATATCAAGCTTATGTTGATGTATACCAGAGTATTCCGCCCCAGACTCATTGTCTTGATCGTAACGCTTGTGGCAATTCAAACTTTTGTTTTGGCGACCATGTATCACCTCGCAACTGCTGGCTTCGCAGTTCCTGAATAAAGGGGCCTGTCATGGCACATGATCATCAGAATATTCCTTCGGGCGGCCTTTCGTTGTCGCTGGCCATGACTGATTCCCCCCCTGCACCGCCCTTGCCTCCCCAGAATGACCATGGCGCACTTCCCCCCGCGTCGTGGTTTCAGGAGCAGTTCTTGCAGGCAGGAATTGCTGTGGCACTCGGTGTTATATCGGTTGGCCTCTACACCTCTGGTCGCGTCAACTTGATGCTTGCCCCCAAGTTTCATGCATGGCTGCTTGGGGGCGCACTTGTGCTGCTTACCGTTGCCGCACTGCGTCTTGCGCTGCTGATTCGGATGGCGACTAAGGTGCGAGCCAGCCTTGCAAAAGGCAAATCCGCTCAACATGCCCACGTGCATGGACCAGATTGCCATCACGATCATCATGAAAGTCCAGTAGAAGCGACCCACCACATTCACGGACCCGGTTGCGATCATTCCCATGGTGATACCCACGTTCATGGTCCAGATTGTGGTCACGACCATAGCCATCAATGGCTGCCACTGCAGGTAATGGTTTTGGCTATTCCAGTCATCTTGTTTGGGTTGAATTTACCCAATGAAGCTTTTGGCAACATGAAGGCACTGGATCTGGACGCCTATTCCTCGCAAATGGAATCGGTTGGCGACAAGGGCTCGGCAGATAACGTCAGTTTCCTGCAGTTGGAACGAGCAGCGTCGAATCCTGAGGCACGATCGCTTTATGAAGGCAAATCGGTGCAATTAGTGGGGCGTTTCGTTGGTGACCATGACAAACGCTTCACCTTGATTCGCTACAAGATGAATTGCTGCGCCGCGGATGCTGTGCCACTCAACGCGGCCATCATGGTCGATCCCGAGTCCTCCGGCCGATTGGATTATCGTTACTGGTCGAATAAATGGGTCGAGGTGAAGGGCCAGGTACGGTTTTTGAAAAGCAAGGACGGGAAGTCATTTTTGACGGCTCTGATTTTGAAGGCTAAGGACTCGGATGACCTCAACAAAACCGATACATGGATCAGGGAAACCGTTCCAGATTCGCCATTCCTGACGGAATAACCCTGATTGTTGTCATAGGAGGGCATTGAATGCACCAGTTGATTCGCAACGTGTCTGGATTGGTTCTGCTGTCCATGGTTGGCACGGTTCTCACAGCCTGCCCCTTCTGCTCCATGCAGGGGCAAACCTTAACGGGCGAGGTGCAAACTGTAGGCATGGTTCTATTTGGTACCCTCAAGAACGCGCGTCTTGCCCCAGGAGGCGACGGTCTAGCTGGAACCACAGAATTGCACGTTGAGGAAGTCATCAAAGATCACGATGTTCGCAAAGGCGCAAAGGTCCTGACGCTGAACCGCTACATTCCGCCTGATAAGGAAAGGAATTACAAGTATCTCATCTATTGCGACGTGTTTATGGGAAAGGTTGACCCGTATCGTGGCGTGGCAGTTCTTCCGGATAGCCGCGCAGCCGCTTATCTTTCTGGATCTCTGAAACTCAAGGATGCTCCCGTAGCGGAACGGCTGAAATATTTCTTCGGATGGCTCGATGATAAAGATATTGAAGTATCCAACGACTCTTACAAAGAGTTTGCCAATGCCGACTATAAGGACTTTCGGCCAATGGCAGCGTCACTGCCTGCTTCAAAAGTGGCAGGATGGCTGAAGGATCCGTCAACCCCCGGTTTTCGCCTTGGCCTGTACGCTTCCATTTTGGGCCATTGCGGGCAAAAGCCTGACGCGGCACTTCTGGCGTCGTTGCTCGATAATTCCGATAAGCGGTTGTCTACGGGATATGACGGTATTCTTGCCGCGTACACGATGCTCGATAAGGATGCTGGTCTGAAGCGTGTGATGGGGCTACTGTCCGATCCGAAAGGCGACTTTTTGCTGCGTTATGCCGGCCTGCGCGCTGTTCGCTTTTTTCACGATTACAGATTGGATCTTGTGTCGGCACAAGATTGTTCCAAAGCTGTGGCATTGTTGCTAAGTCATAGTGACATTGCAGATATGGCAATCGAGGATCTTCGTCGCTGGAAAGCATGGGATTTTTCAGACGCGGTTCTTGCAGTCAGGCAGTCGGAGTCTGGTAAGGTATCGATTGTTCGCCGCGCAGTGTTGAGGTTCGCGTTAAGTTGCCCAACCCCCGCAGCAAAGGCCTTGGTAGTCCAACTGCGGAAGGAAGATAAGCAAGGCGTGGAAGATGCGGAAGAGTTGCTCAAACTTGAAGAGGTAAAGCCTTCTGCCGTGTCCCCCCCTGCCCCACCCAAACCCTGATCTAGCAGGTATCACCAAGGTGTTTGCCCCTCTTATTGCTGTTCATCTGGCAGATGGCCAATTAGTGATGCCCGCCATTTTAGGCGCTTGGGTTGTGTGCTTTGTGATGATGGTCATCACGTGCCGTGGCATGACCGAGGAAGAGGCACCGGGCATTGCATTGTTTGCTGGGGTCTTTTTTTTGGGGTCCTTGCTGTCGGTACCAGTTCCTGCCGGACCGCGTACCCACCTTTTATTGACCGGGCTTGTCGGCGTGGTGCTTGGGGTTCGCGCATTTCCAGCAATATTGGTTGGGTGTGCCATGCAAGCATTGCTGTTTGCGCATGGGGGGCCCATGTCGGTGGCTGTGAATTCATTGGTAATGGGTCTTCCTGCTGTTACGGTCGGGATTGTATTTCGCAGATTGTTGGGTCCAGGAATGTCGGCTGGTGTTGTTCGTGCTATCGGATTTGGAGCGGGTTTATCTGCGATCGCACTCACAATATTATTGCATGCATCTGTGCTTCTTCTGTGGGGCCAAGGTGCTTGGAGTTTGAGCGTGGCCGTGATTGTGGCCATTCATCTCCCTCTCATGGCTATTGAAGGTGTTGTAAGTGCTGCTGTTGTCGGGCTCGTTTGGCGAGCACGGCCATCCATGCTCGGATTAACAATGCGCGCCTCAACCGCCTTGCTGATAGCGGGCATTATGGCACCAACGGCATGGTCATCGTGGCATCGACTTGAAGTGGAAGCGCGGCACACTCCCGGTTTTGGTGTGATAGTGCTGGCTCGTTTTTCTGAAGATGATCCTGCCGAGGATGGCGAAGTGGCTTTGCAGGATGCCGATGGTTTCGAGCGCCATCGTGTATTGATGGTTGATGGACGTGCTGTCCTTCCTAAAATCGAATCTGGAGATTGGTTGGTACGTGTTTGGGCTTCGGGTCACTATGGCGAAGCCCAGCTCAATTTGGACGGATCTGCTGGAACTGTGGGATCGAACGCACATTATGAAACCAGACTGAATATCGTTGCCGCGGTTGCAGGAGTTTCCTTGTTGCTGTCGATCGCCTGCTGTTATCAACTTCGGTTGTTTTCACGCCAATTGGCATTAGCACGAAATCAGGCTTCTGGAGAAAATCCAGTGGGGTAGAGATCACTCAAGGGTAAAGACCATTCCCCCAGGCCCACATGCACTGTCGCTTGACCGCGGGCTAGATCTAGTCTTTTAATTAATCCTTTTTGTCCAAAACTGGCGACGATAACATTATCTCCTGGTCGCAGTGTTTCTCTGGCACTTTGAAGTTGACGCCTCTTGGAATCTTGATGGTCTTCGCCAGCCTTGCGTCTGCGGATTTCTTCCTGATGAATCGATGCTTCCACTTCCTTGGCCAACGATGTGCGATGTTTGTCTTCTGTTGCCAGCCTTTCTGCCTGGAGTTTGCGCAATTCATTTTGGCGCTTGTTTTTGCGCCGCAGGTAAATGCGCGCGCGATGCAGCAATCCTTCCGGTAGATCTAATCTGGCCGCGATTTTCAACGCATGGCTAAGACCCGCTTCACCAAGAATCAGCCGGTATTCGGGGCGGAGTGTTTTGGAGTTGAATGCCACGGCCGCGTTGAGAGCCCTTGGATTGTGCAATGCATAATGTTTGAGGTTGCCCAGATGGGTTGTAACCAAGGTTAAGCAGCCCCTTGTATCCAATTCATCAAGGATTGAGCGGCCAAGGGCCGCTCCTTCGGTCGGATCGGTGCCTGCACCCAGTTCATCAATCAGCACAAGACTGTTGGAAGTCGCGAGCTTGAGAATGAGACTGACGCGCGCCATGTGAGCGCTGAAAGTGCTGAGCGATTGTTCCAGACTTTGTTCGTCGCCAATGTCGGCTACAATTTCATCGAATAAGGGCATGACCGACCCTTGCTCGCATGGAATGGGCAGCCCGCATTGGGCCATCAAGGCGATTAGGCCCACAGTTTTAAGCGCTGCGGTTTTTCCACCCGTGTTGGGGCCGGTGATCACCAGAAGCCCTTGCCCATCTCCCAGTCGCACTTCAATGGGAATCACTTCTCTGGGTTCAGCTCCCTCGGGCGTCGGTTCCAACCGAAACATCTGTTCAAGCAATGGGTGCCTGGCACCTTTGAGCCATAATCGGGCTCCCGGTTCAAGGTGGGGTACGGTCCATTGATATTCAAGCCCCACCCGTGCCTTGGCCTGCAATGAGTCGAGGCGCGATAGCTTTTCGATGGAATGGTTGAGCGGGCCAGCCACTTTGGCTACTTCGGCAGTCAAGCGCCTCAAGACCCTATTAATTTCGCGCTCTTCTTCTCCTTTGAGAACAACCCGCTCGATACTGAGGCCTGCCACAGCAGCGGGTTCAACAAACAAGGTTTCGCCGCTACCGCTAGAACGGTGCACCACACCGGGAAAGCGTTGCCTGTGGTTTGCTGCTATCGCAAGGACGTAGTGATCACCAACTACTGTCGGATTCGGGAACCGCAAGATTTTGCGAAGCTCCGGATCGCGCAGCAATCGGTTGACCGCGGTTTTCACACGTTCGTCCAGTTCGGATAACTGCTGCCGGATCCTAGCCAGTTCCGGGCTTGCCAGATCAAGGACGTGGCCCCTCGAATCGATGCACGCTTGAATCACGCGTGCTACTGTTCCCAAATCCTGAATTGATGCAGAATACTCAAGCAATTGAACGTGGCGCTCATCAAGCCTGCTACGCCACCGGTAAATGGCTCCGGTTACCAATAATGTTTCGGCAAGGTCGCGCAGGTCATCAACTGAAAGGACAGAACCGATTACGGCACGCCGAATGAGCAGGCGTACATCTCTCAAGCCGGTCAGGGGGGGCGTTAGCCCCTGGGATACCGCACGCATCATTTCGTTCAGGAGATCGAATTCGCTGCGCAGTTGCGGCAAGGTAATGAGGGGCTCTGACCGGCGTATCAGGTCCTTTCCGAGGCTGCTGACGCAAGATCCAGCAATCCAATCAAGAATTCTGGGGAGCTCGAGAATCGATTGGGTCTGATTATCCATCCTGATTTTCCGGTCCATTCAATTGGCTTTGGAACTGGGCCTGCCCCATCGTTCCCCTCGATGCCTTTACAGGATACCATCAAGGTATGAGCTCTTGTGGAAGTGTCGTCATTCTTGGCGGAGGCGTTCAGGGTTTGACCCTCGCCTGGTTCCTTGCCCGTGAAGGCTGCAAGGTGCGCCTGATCGATCGCCAAGCGTGCGGTCGTGAAGCATCTTGGGCAGGTGCCGGAATTATTCCACCCGGACAAGCCAGCGACAGCTCCCCCGTTACCGATCGATTGCGAAGCCTTAGTTCTGGCCTTTTTTTTAAGATGTCGGAAGATCTGTTGGCCCTGACGGGCATAGACAATGGATACCGCATCTGTGGGGCGTGGCACCTTGCGGACGATCAGGGCTCACTCGACCAGGTAATTAGGCTTTGCCAAGTTGAAAGATTAGCGCACGAGGTGGTCCAAGAACCATTGGTTCGGCACCGATTAGACTGGTTGGGGCCAGATGTCCCTGCGGCTTGTTTTGTCGCCCAGACTGCTCAGGTACGCAACCCGTGGCATTTAAAAGCGCTTGAAGCAGCCTGCCGTAAATCGGGAGTTGTTATCAATGATCATGTCAGCGTCGGGAAATTGATTGTCGAGCGGAATCGCATTTCATCGATTGAGACGTCGGAAGGAATGATTCACGGCGACCAATTTGCGTTGACTGCAGGGGCTTGGAGTTGTGGTTTAGCCGCTTCGGTCAATGTGGTCCTTCCCGTCCGTCCTGTTCAGGGGGTCATTGTTCTGCTGGAATGCCTATACAGTCATTTTTCATCGATTATTGAGCAAGGGAAACGCTATATAGTGCCGCGAGGGGACGGGCTGTTTCTTGTCGGTAGCAACGAAGTCGAAATAGGTTTCGACAAAACGGTGAACCCTCAAACCGTTGAAGAGTTGGAAGCGTGGGCGCAACAAATGGTCCCTGGATTATTGAATGCGCGCCGAGTGACCTCATGGGCTGGTTTGAGGCCGGGTTCGCCTGATGGGGCACCATTTCTGGGTATGTGCCCGAACATCGAGAATTTGTTTTTGGCGACAGGGCATTATCGCGCAGGACTGCAGCTTTCACCCGGATCAGCGACTCTGGTTGCGGATGTGATGCTGGGACGAAAACCTGCAGTGCCCATAGATCCATTTTCCCCCCTTCGGCCAGAAGGTTTTCTGCCTCGTGGATTCAACAATTGAAAAATAAAATCGCCAATACCGTTCAACCATTGCTTACTTCAGACCCATCGTTGGCAGAAGATTTGGCAACACTTCTAGCGTTGGCCGATTGGAATGGGTTAAGTCCATTAGAATCCGGGTTTTTGAGCGGATTTTTGCCTGCTATTGCCGCGCGACTGTATAACGACAAGCTAAACGAAAATGCGGGTGTTTCGCAAATAACATTGCTGGGTGGGGCATTTGTCGGCAAAAGTACAGTTGTGAACTTCCTTGCGGGTGAGCGCTTGGCCGAAAGCGGAGTCGGTACTCGACATGCCCGTTTACCTCTTGCTGTACGAATAGGGTGCCAGCAAGATGTTGCTGATGCGGCCCCCATTCCTGCGCCACTGGATGACTACCAATACCGCCGGGTGGTGGCAACTCAATCTACCATGGGCTGTCCATCTGTGGTTTGGGATGCATCCGAAGCCACAACACATGGTGCATTGGGCGAAGGAATCAAGCAACTGGGAGCGCTGCTTGCAACTAGCGATGTGGTTGTTCTTGTTGTGTCGGTTGAAAGTTATTCAGATTTCGGGGTTCTTCGATTGCTGGAATGGTGCGTGCATTCAGATTGCCTCCCAGTGGCAGTTGTCACGAAAACACCCCCTGATAACGATAGCTTTGTTGCGGATCACCTTAGAAGAATCGTGGCCCATCGTTTGCCTGGACTATTGTTGCCTGTGGTAATGCTTCCAGAGTCGGATGCGATAAACATTGCCGCAGGCATTGCGGGGCAAGGTCCATTGGCTGCTAGCCGGCAGAAATTGGCCTTGGAAGTCTCAGGCGTTGTGGCCGAATCACACAAAAAATCAAAGCAGTCAAGACAAGTGGCAATTGTCAACGTCTTATCTCGTTTTCTCAAAGATCAGTCGCAATGGACGACTCCAATAGAGCATTTTAATGTCGTATTGGAGGCGGCAGTTTCCAGGGGGCGGTTGGAAGCTGAAGCTTCCCTAATCAGTGGTGCGAAAGCGCGCTTGAGTGCAGCAGGTTTTTCCCTAGCTGGGAAAAACCTGCTGGAATCACTCGAGTTGCCTGGTCATGGTCGGGTATGGAGCTTGCTGTTTCGTTTGGCTGGTTGGCCGCTAAGGCAGTGGCTCGTCGGATCAGGTAAGAGCACACCGCTCGAAGAAGTTGAGTCGGTCTTGCCACGAGCATTGGGAACCTGGAAAGCGCGCGTGCAACTGGAAGTGGTTCCACTCAGGAACGACCTGTTGATGCAGGGGGCCATGTGGTCTGGCGGGGTTCGGCGCAACGTTGAATCTCGTCAATTATCGGATGGAATTCAGGCAAAGGCGGCGGAAATAGATGCAAATCTTGTCAAGGAAGCCAATCTCAGCGCTGTCGATTTGCTGAATGCGCGACCTGGCCTGCTTGGATTTTTAAGGTCTATCATATTTATTTTGCAGTGCGCCTGCCTTTTTGCATCAATCTGGTACGGGAGTGGCGGGTTGCTTTCGTTGGTCTATTTGGCGGTATTTGCTGGACTCGCGGACTTGCTTCTTGTTCTTACTGTTCGCCTGCCCCTCTTTATGATTGAGCGTTCATCGCAAATAAGATGGTTAGATCGGATGCGTTTCGAAATCATCAATCCATTCGCCTTGGAATTGACTCGGGAAATGAAAATAGCCCTTGGCCCGATAAACGATGCGTTTGAAGCTTGGAAGCGTGCTCAAAGGACGATAAATAACTATAGCGTGCCGGGAGATAGCCGGTCATGAACCCAAATGCCGACCCTCGCATGGCCACTGTGCTTTCCGGTATCTCTCGTCTCGTGGCAGATTTTGGAGACCAAGGCGCGCTAACGCTGATATTGCAAAACGATGCTGGCAAGTCTCTATCAGATTCTATGCAGAACGTTTCAAGAGCTGCCAGCATGCTGGAAAAGGGGCCACCTATCCCTCTTTTTGCCATGACTGGGCCAACTGGAGTTGGGAAAACATCTCTGCTCAACGCCATTTTACAGCAGGAAGTTGCAGATGTGTCCTGGCGGCGTCCTACTACAATAGAACCTTTGCTCCATCTCTTTGGCAGTCAACCTGTTGCCGAATTGCCAGAAAATATCGGAAATTGTCAATGTGCGCCTCATGATATTGATTTTTTGTCTAATATGCTCATTGTGGATCTTCCAGATTTATATATGGTTGACGCCACTGTTGGTCTGCGAAGTGAATCTCTGTTGGATCAGGCTGATGTTGTTCTGATTGTTGGTTCGCCAGAGCAATGCGGCAACCAATCAGTATGGGAGTTGATTCGAAAGAAATCCGCGACAAGCGCTTTTGTTTTCGTGTTGAACAAGTGCGACCAACTGCCTGATGGAATTGGCGTGGGCCTCGCATTCAATCGGATGACTGAGTTGGCGCAACTTGGATTCGCAAGTCCGATTATGCACCAGTTGAGCTGTCGATGGGCTTTGGATTCCGCGGCATGTAAGTCTGGGTATGATTCATTTCATAAATTCCGTGAATGGGTTTCGGGTGGAGTTCGTGGAAAGACTTTGGAATCAGTTCGACGCCGGCGTCTGAATCGTGCCCTGAATCTTCTGGCAGCCAAAATCGAGGCGACGTTGTTGACCGACGCCCGATTGCGCTGGCGCCAAATTGAAAAGGAATGGGTGGCCGAAATTCAGGCGGAGGCGGGCCACCTTTCAGAAACAGTCATGGAAGGACTCGATCGCCGCAGTGATGAGATGGAAGGATTTCTTGAGGCTGATTTGCGTGATCGGCTTCGCGGAATCATGGCTTTATGGCTGCGTTTGTTTGGACGGGGCAGGTCGGGAGGAGGCGGTTTGCTTACGGGCGGTTGGCGCGCCATGCTTGGTCAATTGGCGCTTGGTGGTCGGGAATCCGCGGCAAATAGTCGCGATCAGGCTTCCCGTTTGGCGCTGGAACCGGCCATCGATGGTAGCGGTGCCGATCGCAGGCGTATCGACCTGATGGACCGTTTGGCAGGAAGGGTGATCGATCAAGACCTTCCGGTTGATTCTGTGCGTGCTTCGTTCAGCAACCTTGCTCAGTCACCTTGGCGCGATCCACTTCTAGCGCAGGCGCGCACGGTGCTGGATGAATTTGAAGGGAGGCGATTGGCATCTGGAGGTGTACGCGGTCTGATTCGCGATATGTCCATCGGGCTGGCCAACTACCTTCCTCCTATTGGTTTGCTGGGAATCCTATCGTGGCCAGTCATTCTTTTTTTTGACCCAATGGGGTGGAAACGAACACCGCAATTGTTCGACCTATTCCTTCCCGCATTGGGACTCGTTTTGATGCTGATGGGACTTCAAGCTCTACTCAGTATTGTTATGCCGTTTCAATGGCCAGCCATTCGTGCGGAATTGCGCCAGAGGTTGAGGTCGGCCAAAGCGGTCGAAATGGAACGGGAGTATCTGGCGGTCCTCGTAAAAAGCATGGCTGAAATGGAAGAGCATGCCAAGCGTTTGCTGGAACTGGCTGCAAGGGCCCGTGATCTGGCACGCGCAGCAGATTCATTACCCGGGGAACTCGGGTCTTTGGAAGCGCTTTTTGCCAGACCGCTGTCGGAAAACAGCAAATAATTGCCAGATCAACCAATTCTGGGTGGCGATAAAATATCTTCGAGAGAATCTCCCATTGATTCGATAGCAAGCGCCAAGGTCGCACCGTAACGAATGCGATCATTGGTTGCAGTCGTAGCTTCTGCCAGTGCTGTCAAGCGGATAGCGTCGAGGCGATTGGCAACTTCTGCAAGCGACTTTTCAGCTGATTTAGGTTGGCGACGCGGATCCAATCCATGAACTACACGTAATAAATCGGACCAAAGTCCCATATGCAATCGCAGCACGGCGCGAATGGCTGCGCGCTGAATTGGTCCGCCTGTGAGATTTTCTATTTTCCCCTTCACCAGATCGGCCCATGCGCTTCCAACAAACGGTTTGGCCAAAAGGATTTTCCGGCAACTTTCCCAGAAGGATCGTTCAGAAGGCTCCATCAGGTTCAGTGCCAGTCCGGGGAGCCCGTCTGATAGCCGGGCTACTTCACGTCTGGCTATGGAGTCCGACACCCCTTTGTTCTCAAGGATCTGTTCGACTTCCCCATTGGATAGTGGCTGGAATCGAAGCATTTGGCAACGCGAACGGATTGTGGGCAGCAGGCTTTCCGGGTTTTGGCAAATCAAGGCTATCCACATGCCCGGAGCTGGTTCTTCCAGTGTTTTCAGGAAGCAGTTAGATGTTTCAGTCGAGAAATCTTCGGCAGGCTCGATAATAGCAATGCGGCCACGCCCGCATGTGGATTTCAGGCTGAGGTTCTCGATCAAGTCCCTCATGATTTTTATTTTGAATTCTTTGTCTTCTTCCGGTTTGGTCCAGGTTTGGCAATCGGGGTGATTCCCTGCTTCCACCTGTTTGCAGGAAGGGCAGGTACCGCAACTGGCTAGTGTTGCATCGTGGAGATCCGCCTCGCGATTTTCGCAGAGGCGATGTCGGGCCACCATGAGCGCAAACGTGCGTCTACCACTGCCCTCGGGCCCCGCAAGGATATGAGCATGCCCCAATCGCCCCGAAGAAATGGCCATTCCAAGCTGAGATCGTGGGGTTTCCATTCCGTAGAGGTCATGCCAATTCATGGCGTGCCCTCCATGTTTTAAACGCGCTGAGAACAGCGGTATGGACTTCTTCGGTGCTGGCTTCTGCAGATACCACAACAATGCGATCGGTATCGCGTGACGCCTCAATTAGGAAACCCTGTCGCACTCTTTCATGGTATTCATGGGGACGGCTTTCCAGTCGGTCTGGATTGGCACCAAGCCGTCCTCGCGCCGTGGCCACGGAAATGTCCAGAACGAAAGATAGATCCGGAAGTAGACCCCCCGCTGCAAAAAGGGTTGCTTGCCTAAGCCCAGGAATGTCTAACCCTGAACCATGACCCTGATATGCCATGGTCGCCAGAAGGTAACGATCCGAGATTACTGTTTCGCCCCTGTCCAAAGCGGGCAGAATGATTTCCGTAAGCATCTGGGCGCGAGCAGCCATAAACAAGTTGGCTTCACACGAACGGCTAAGATCGCCCTTGTGGTGCAATACAATGCGGCGGAGATCACGACCAATTTCGGTTGAACCGGGGTCTTGGCATGAAACAACCGAGATCCCAATCGACTTCAAATATTCGGCCAATAATCGACACTGTGTGCTTTTTCCTGATCCGTCGAGGCCGTCGAGGCTCAGGAACATCCCTTTCGGAAGCATCATTTATGCCCCGGTAGCGACGGCTTGCGCCGCTGTTTCGCCCGCGTGGTAACTCGAGCGGACGAATGGACCTGATGCTACATGCCCAAATCCCATTTTCAACGCCAGATCCCTGAGCATGTCAAATTCAGCAGGTGGAACAAAGCGTTCAACAGCCATATGCCGTAATGTTGGCGCCAAATATTGGCCCAAAGTCAACATGTCACAACCAACGGATCTCAAATCTGCCAGCACATCCATCAACTCGTCATTGGTTTCGCCAAGGCCCAGCATCAATCCGGTTTTTACCAGTGATTGAGGATGGTTTTTCTTGACATGTCCAAGAACATCAAGGCTGCGACGGTAATCAGCTTTGCCCCGGGCCCGACGATATAGGCGGGGCACGGTTTCAAGATTGTGATTGAAGACCTCAGGAGCCCCAGCCATAACTATGTCCACCGAGGCCATGTCGCCCATGAAATCGGGTGTTAATACTTCAACAGCAGCACCAGTACGCTCCCGCACGGCAACAATACATTGACGGAAGTGGTCTGCGCCGCCATCGGGCAGATCATCGCGCGTAACTGAAGTAATGACAACGTGCCTGAGGCCCATGCGGAAGGCGGCTTCAGCAACCCTGTCGGGTTCATCTGCTTCCAGAGGTTCGGGCTCCCCCTTGGGAACGGAGCAAAAGCCGCACGGCCGGGTACATTGATTTCCCAAAACCATAAATGTCGCCGTTTTGCGCGAGTAGCATTCGGGTCTGTTGGGGCAACGGGCGTTGTCGCAAACGGTTTCCAAGCGAAGCTCTGCCAAAAGGTTATCAGTGAAAAATTGGCCATTCCCGGAAGGCAAAGGCCGTTTAAGCCACGGTGGAAGCCTTTTGCCAGCAGGCGTGGCTTCCACCAGATCCAGTGAAGTGCGCGTTGAAGTGATCATGAGCCCTTCCCCACTAAGCTTTTGCGCGTTCATTCGATGGTAGCGCATGAACATCTGGATTCCCACGTCGAACTGGCTGTCAGGCCAGATAAGTGGGGGGTGGTTTCCAAGTATGCCCTGTTGCCTTATGCTACTGGTGTTCTTCTGGAATGGTGAACACTTGTCGAAGGAGCGACTCATGGCGAAATTCGGATTGGTTCTTGGAACGTGGATGGCACTGCTGGCTGGTGCCGGCTTGGCGCAGAATCCAGTCGTTGTGGTCAGCACTAATCTTGGCGATATGAAAATCGAACTTTTCCAAGACAAGGCTCCCAAGACAGTCAAGAATTTTCTGACCTACGTTGACCGAAAGCATTATGACGGTCTGATTTTTCATCGCGTGATTCCTTCCTTCATGATTCAGGGCGGCGGCTACGATACTTCGATGATGGAGCGTCGCACGGATCCACCCATTGCGAATGAATCCTCCAACGGTCTTTCCAACAAGCGAGGCACACTTGCCATGGCAAGAACGTCAATTCCAGACAGCGCCACTTCCCAGTTCTTCATCAACGTTGTGGACAATGGTCGCTTAGACAAGGCAATGTCACCTGATGGAGTGGGCTACTGCGTTTTTGGCAAGGTTCTGGAAGGTATGGATGTTGCCGACAAGATCCGTGCCCTTGAAACAGTCCGCGACAAGCCTACCAAGGACGCTGTTATTAAAAGCATTCGCAGGCAGCAGTGATGCTGATCCGATGTTCGTTCGTGTGTGATTCGAGTGGTTTCATTTCAAACTGAGAGGATTTTACCCGTGACCAAGGTTCGACTGGAAACGAGCAAGGGAAACATTGTTTTGGAACTCGACGAGGCGAAGGCGCCCGTTACGGTTGCCAACTTCCTGAAATACGTGGACGAAGGCTTTTATGACGGAACGATATTTCACCGCGTGATCGCATCGTTCATGGTTCAGGGCGGTGGCTTCGACAAGGATATGAAGCAGAAGAAGACTCACGCCGAAATCGTCAACGAATCGTCCAATGGTTTGGAAAACAAGCGCGGCGCCATCGCTATGGCTCGCACGAGCGCTCCGAACAGTGCTTCGTCACAATTTTTTATCAATATCGTCGACAACGCTTTTCTCAATAAAGCCCAAGCGCAAGACCGTGTAGGTTACTGTGTGTTTGGATCGGTTGTTGAAGGGATTGAAACATTGGACCTCATTAAGGTTGTCAAAACCGGCAATGTGAAGGGCCATGGCGATGTTCCTCTTGAGCCCGTGCTGCTCAATAAAGCTGTTCGGGTTTGATGATCGATTCTTGAATTCCGGCAGGAGTGTGTGCCATGGCGGATTGGTTGTTTCCGGTTTTGGTGTTGGTGTCTTTTCAGGCGCCAGCGCCTTTAGTAAAGCCTGTGGAAATTCAGCCCGCCAGTGGCCGCCTCACTGCCACGCTTGGTCGCTTAACGGCACCAGTCGTCGCCCTTGCGGACAATAGTGTAAATTCCGGCCTTACCGCTTTGGGGATTGACGGATCAGTCGCCTCATGGTCTGCCGATGTCCTTCAGGGGCTTAAGGCTGTTCAGAATGTACCGCCTGCCTTGGAATCGATTGAGCCCGTGATATCAGCAATCCGGACCCCAGCGGGGTTGATGGCTGTTTGCGATTCCGGCAAAGTCATGATTCGTACGCCGGAAAGTTGGAGAGTTGATTCCGGGTTTGGGCCAGCCTTTTCTACTCGGGCTTTGGCTCTTCACGCACAATCCGGAACCATTGCCTTGGCGGGCGATGAAGGGGTTGTCCGACTACGAGATAGTGCCGGAAAGTTACTCAGCGTGGTGATCCCGGGCCAGCCGTGGGTTACTTCTCTGGCATTTCACCCAACGCTTCCCTTGTTGGCCTGTGGTTGTGATGACGGTAAACTGCGGATTCTCAAAGCGGCTGATGGCGCAGTTGAGCGCGAATGGTTGCCACCACCTGTGAAGGATCAGCCACCCCCCACTGGTATTAGCGCTGTGGCTTGGTCTGTTCTGGGTGATACCGTCCATATCGGCCGGGTAGATGGCACAATTCAGACTGTTCAATGGTCAGATTCCAAAGTGATTCGCACCTTAGCGGCCCATGGGGCGGGTGTTTCCGTGATTGTCGATCATCCTTCCGGCAAATTTCTGACAACGGGTGGAAAAGACCGGATGGTAAAAATTTGGGCCGCTGGGGCCAATCAACCAGTTAAACAATTTGACGAAGCAGAATCATGGGTTACGGGCCTCATGTGGGCGCGTCAGGGGGCAACTCTTGTTTCCGCCAGTGCTGACCGTGCCGTTCGACTTTATCAATTCACCATTACCAACGGACGCTGATACGTTGGAGTCTGATTCAACCCTGGGCATCTTAAGTGATGCCTAGCTGATCTGTTATTTTGGATTTGCATCCGTGAGTTTTGGCGACAGGTTTACAATCTTTCCGCACGACTTACAAATTATCATAGGGTTTTATTTCACGGTTTGAATGTTGCGTCGAGCATGACCTGCACTGACCTGTCTCCACGGAGCCGCTGGTCTTCCATGAGTGTTTCGAGCGAAGGCTCGACTTTCTTCTGGTTCCAAATGGTTCTCAATTGGTGCTGGATTGAAACAGGTTTGTCGAGCCTCAAGAGGCTTTCACCTTTTGCATTTCTGCAGATCAACAGCCTGACTTGTGAACATCCGGTTGTCTTCAAATAGGCCTTGTTGGTTGCCGGGTCGATCCATCCACTAAGGGTCGCGGGGGAGACTGCGGGATTGTAACGCATTCCTGTATTCTGACTGGAAGGCATCAATTCGTCGGCCTGAAGCCAGAAGAAGCGTTTGTCTGTTGGTCTCGAGGTTCGGAACTCGGTTCCAAGTGGCCCTCCCCCGACGTTACCTAGAGCATTTAAGGGGAAAGAGCGTTTTTTGACACGCATCCAGTCAAATATGTTGGGGACTTCGCCAGCAAACCATTCAATACCCCTGCCCTTGTACTGGATCCAAAGCATATTGAAGGAGCGACCAGCCCAATTGGAAAAGATATCGCGGTTCTTGGCGTTCAATTCTCCAGAATAATCCCCGTTTACGACGTAAAAAGGTGTGCTTTGGGCGTTGCGCCAATAGGCTTGTGAAAAATAGAACCCTCCACCCGACATGGGCATGACCCCTGCAAAATGGTCTGGATGCGACAACCCAATATCGAAGGCTGCATTGGCCCCGGATTCGAATCCGAACAAGAAAACCCGGTCAGAATCGACATTGTGTGTCATTTTGACTGCGCGGATCGCATCGAGAACAGCATCGTGTTCGCGCGGGCTGTAAGCGTAGCCAGCCTTTGGTCCACCGATCTCCCACAAAGGCAACAGCAAAATATAGCCGTTATCCGCCGCTGCCTTGCTCCATTTGGCGGCATGATCTGCCAAAGTCTCACCCGATGCGTGCAGTGCAACGAGCACTGGCCAAGCGCGTCCATGATGGTAATCCGGTGGCACCTGAATGGCGTAACGGGGGGCACCGGGCTCTGTCGGTGGTGGCTGCACTTCCCGCAGCGTGGTGGCAGGATTTGATTCCGGTTGAACGGGAGGTAAATGAGGAAGCATCAGACAGAGGTCTTCAAACTTTCGTCGCGTTAACAACTGCCTGATTTGGCCTAAAATCGATGCGCGCTGGTTTGGGTCTTTAGATGCCAAGTATTGGATCATCAGCCTGCGTAATGAGGCAAGTTCATACGCCACAATGGCAGATTTGTCCGCACCAGCATTGCCAACGTACCAACCCGTGACTGCAAGAGCTGCGAGTTCGCCAGCTCGCTCGCCTGGTTCTTTGTTGCCTGCGGCCTTACGGGCACTGCGGGCTTGTCCTAGAAAAATTTCTAGTCTTTCCATCCCGTCTGGATGGAATTCTGCTTTCAATTCAGAAAGCGGTCGTTTCAGCTCATCTTGAGCCTTCAATCCCGATTCTGTCCACGTCAGCAACTCAAGGCATTCCCGCTCGCGTTCCGATAAGGCGTCCATGTCTGACCTGATCGAGCGGTATTCGCTCGCTACCTTGTCGGCTGCAGCCTGTTCAGGGAATGTTTGTAGAGCCTTACCAGCCTGCTTGAATTGGTGACCATTTACCAGGAGCTTGATTTTTTCAAGGTCCTCCCGTGCGCGCACTCGGGCGATGGTGGCAGTAGCCTCGGAGGCTTGCTTTTGTGTATCTGGTCCCAAGGTTTTCAATGATTCTGTTTCACGCGATGCCTCAGCAAATCTGCCCGCTTGTAACCAGAAATCAATCCGCCTCATTTTGCGGGATATTCGGTCTGCTGCAGGCAATCCTGCTTTGTCTGTAGACTCAGGGTTACTGTCTAACAGGCCCCGCAATGTGGCGTCGCTGAATTCCCGGGTGAGATACATGCACCCCCACCTGTGGCGATTGGCGGCATCGACCCTGGCCCATGTTGGGGTCAAGGCTCCCATATGCTGCTTCAAGCCAACAACCCCAGTGGGCCCTTTGAATATGAAGCCTCGATCCCAGTTCTCGTCCCATGAATCGGTCTGAACGATTTCCCAAATACTGGGCATGGGGCGGTTATGGGGAATGAAAATCACTTTGGAAGATGTGAACTTTTCTTCGCGTGTTGCTTCTTCGCGTTCAGCTATCCGTGCCTGACTTGGAAGAAAATGAATTCTTCGGGTACCATCATCAACCTGAAACAAACCACGCGGATAAGAAACAGGCTCCTTGGTTGTCGGATCGAGTTCAAGTTGATGATCCCTGCGCACTTTTCCTTCAATTACAAACCCATCTTTCATGTAGATAAGGTCGGCACGACTAGAGCTTGTAAGAATAATTCCAAGTGCCAACAATCCAGCAAACAAGGGAACCTTGTGATTGCATGCGCCTTGATGCTTCCTGTGCAGGGTGTTCATGGCGATTCCTTAGGCCATATTTTTGCAAGTTATTTGCAAGTTAACTGCCAGTCGATAATACCATCACATACCATCTGGCCTGCAGATCGACTATACAAGACTTTAGTGCCAACAACATGTGGTTCGGAGGCGGTCTATGCCAGTGCGATTTCGATGCGGCCACTGCCGGCAGTTGATGGCAATTTCCACTCGTAAGATTGGCAGCCTGGTGCCTTGCCCGACTTGCCAGACCATGATTGAGGTTCCCAAGACCGATATGGCGACATCGCCCGTGCAGGGCGGCCTGAACCGCGATAAACACGCAAAACAGCAGGGGCAACCCCTGCTTGAAGAAGATTTTGACCGGGTGATTGCCGAGCCTGACATCCCGGACCCGCATTCCGGAACACCGCCACCACAGACGGCTGGCCCCGGCCAAGTGTTACCGGTTTGGTCCATGAAGGCATTTATCGCATCAATTGCGCTCTCCGGATTGCTCGGCCTTCTTGTGGGAATCTTGGTTGGAATTCTGCTTGGAAGAAGCGGCGCGACGGGTTCTGGCGGAATGCCCTGATTGTTGCAACGATTTTTCCGCCTGTTATGGGTTGATTGATACACATTCGAGCTTTGCCTTGAGGAATTCCTTTTCAGGCGTGTGGCATGCTTGCATTACTGCACGTCCGCATGAATCAGGAGCTTGCTCTCATGGCAAATGTTGTTATTTCCCATTTTTCCGCCAAAAGTGCGACGCCATTCATGGCGGTACTGGCCATTGTTTGGATGGGGCCTGCTCTCTTGGCTCAAAGCCTGATCAAGGACCCAGTCGACGAATTCCGTTTATGGCTTGGTGCAGGTAGTTCCGGGGATCGGCCCGTCAAGATTCGCGAAGCATTGATGGCCATGAAGTCGGCTGGTGAGGTGGGGCGCACATTACTGTTGCCTGATTGGCAGGGACAGTACCGGGACGGCATAAACAAGGATTCATTCGAAGCCACTGTCAAACGATTTGTTGAATTGGCTCGTACAGGCCTGCAATCACGTGAACCGTTGGTTCAACGTCAGACAGCTAGAATCATTGCCGAAGCCGGATCAATCAACTCTGGCGCACAGAACTACACGGGATCGGAGAGATCTGTTTCCCGCGATTCCATGCTCCGTGCCAGTTTTTCAGAACTCCAAAAAGAGCTATTCACTTTGGCAAGCAAAGGATCGGCCTGCCAATTGGACGCGCTTTATGCCTTGGGCCGTGTCGACTGCTCACCTGTTGAACTGGGGCGTGTATGTCGCGGAATTCTGGAAGGAAATAACAATCCTGATGATTCAAAATTGCGTCAGGCTGCCGCAGATGCATTGCATCAAAGGGCACTTTCCGTGTCGGTTTTGGCCAGACAGGGGCGGTTTATTTCAACAGAAGAAACAGCAACGTTGCGTCAATCGTTTCTTCAGGTCGGCGAGCAACTGATCCCTGTTGCGGTTATTGGATTGGCTGACGAAGAAAGACCTGTGCGCATGAAGTCGATCGATGCCATCAATGCCATAACCGACGCGCTTGCCGATAGTGACATCTTGATACGCACGACACTTGATACGGCCTTGATCAATGATCAAGCGGAGAAAGTGAGCCGTTTGCAGGAGTTGAAGGCCGAACAGAAGTCTTTATCGCCTCTAATGAAGGTGCTGCGCGGGAATATTAAAACAATCGCCGGACTTGGGCTGCTTCCTGGAAGGACGATCCATACCCGGGTTGAAACATTGGCCATTCTTCAGGATTACGCGCTGTTCCGGAAAAGGCTTTCAGATCAGGCACGGAAGATAGAAGGTAGTGATGACAAGAAAGCGCTTCTTTTCCCCAAGGAGCTTGACCCGTTTCCAATTGATGAGCAAGGCATAAGACCCATTGTTGTTTCTCTAATTGCAGGTTTAAAGGATGTTGAATGGAAGGTTCGCCTCGAGTGCGCCTGCGCCATCGAAATGATCTTTTTGCAGTCTGATATGCTGGAATTGGTTCGCGCGACTGAGAACGGACCATTGCTTGGGGCCATCCTCGATTTGCTGCCCAACGAAAATAACGTTTATGTTGTACTGAATCTTGCCCGAGTGCTTTCACGAATCGCCCCCGGACAGATAGAGAGAATCTTGCCTGTTGTTGTCGCGCTGTTGGCGCATGCGGACATTGATGTTCGTATTCAGTCTGTTGCGGTCATCAAAAACTTTGGACCCGAAGCGCAGCAGGCTGTTCCGGCATTGGCTGCCATGGTTGTTGAAGGGGATGCTGATTTTCGGTTGGCGGTTATTCAGGCTATTGAAGCCGTTGGCCGTTCCGCACGACCTGCTTTGCCTGCTGTTGCCGCAAACCTCAAACATGCCAATCCACAGGTGAGGACGGCTTCTGCAAGGGCATTGGGTCGTTTTGGTGGATTGGCTGACGAAACACTTGCTGCTCTTGATGCGGCTTCTGATGACACATCGTCAGAAGTCCGGTTGGCTATCAGCGAAGCTATTACCCGCATCAGGGCTGGTTCGCGTTGATGACGGATACCTGATTCTCTTATTCAATTGTGTTGTTATACGGCCGGCTCAATGACGCATGTCATGGAGCCGGAACAAGGCCGGCCGAGATAAGGGTCAGGTCCATATGAATGGACTTGGTCCTGTTTAAGCTCGGCATGTTCTTTGGATGTTGTCAGCAGGATAACTCTTCCTGTCCGGTCAACTTCCTCGGCTATTTGGAATCCTTTTTCTGGCGGGAAACCGAAGATTTTCTGAAGCATCTCGATGACATAACGATAAGTGTGGTCGTCGTCGTTGAGTAATATTACGTTATAAGGTGGCTGACGCCGCACTTCGTTTTTGGGCGCGGTTTTTCCACGAGCTGGAAACGCCATCGGTGTAGAACTTGAAATAGCACGCATATTTTTTCGAGCTCCGCGACCCTGAACTGAGTCGGCCGATCAGGCCCGCCGTCCTACACAAACAATGGTAATGTCATCATGCGGATACTCACGGCCTGCAGCATGAGCATCGAGAGCTTTGCGCAAATTCTCGACCAGTGATGCAGGATCTTTGACAGGTGTGGCTGCCAAGGTCTTTTTGATGGCATCTGTCGTGAAAGCTTCGTCTTTCACGCTCATGGCTTCGCTTACGCCGTCGCTATATAGCAGCAGGCAATCACCAGGTTGGATGGAGAAGTCCTTAACCTCGTAAGGGTATTCGTCGGCCACACCCAAAGGTAATCCTGTGATTTCATCACTGACCACATCGCGAACCGCGCTGCCATCGGCAGGTACCAGAAGTGGAACCATATGGCCGGCATTTACGATCTGGATGTTGTGTGAAACCGGGTCGATAACCATTGTCTCAAACGTTACGAATTTACTAAGTTTCTCAAGTGCTGGATAAAGGGCGGAATTAATCCTGCAGACAACTGTGGGAAGGTCTGGCTCGCTTAATAGCCAGAATCGGGTTTCAGACGAAACCTTGCTCATGATCAGGGCTGCGGGAACACCTTTTCCGGCAACGTCCCCAATGGCTACAGCCAATCGACCATCAAGAAGTTTCGTGTATCCATAATAATCGCCGCCCACTTCCTGGGCCGACTTGTAATACGCTTTGCAGTAGTATTCGCTAGCTTCCGCTTCTTGTTCGGGAAGGAAACTGGCTTGAACTTCACGAGCCAGTTTCATGTCGGCTGTACGTGCGGCCCGTGCCCGTTCGTCGTGAACTGTTCGTTCGTGGAAGCGCGCATTTTCCATTGCGATGGCAGCCTGATTGGCAACGCACCAAAGAAGCTTCAAGTCGTCTTGCGTGAATTTTTTAGCACGATCTTGGGTGTCGAGTTGCACTACTCCCAAGGCCTTGCCAGACGGGCCAATCAGGGGGACGCACATTACGGAACGAATTCTGAAATCGACAACGCTCTGGCTTAAACCAACAGCATCTGAACGGCTGGCGTCGTCCGCGGTGAAAGCTTGTTTCGATTCGAGGCAGCGTTTGACGATAGTCCGTGAAAAACGCGCACCTGATTCGTCCTGTGCTCGGCGCGTTTTAACCACTTTGGGCATCAAACGTGGGTTGGGGCCGTCTTCCGCTAAAATCACAAAGCAACGATCGGCTTGCCGAAATACTTGAAACAAGATTTCAGCTACTTTGGGAAGAAGCGGATCAAGGTCGAGGGTTTTGCTTAAATTGGCGCTGATTTCTAGCAAAGCACGCAGTTTTTCAGCTGGCTGGGCTTCAAGGATCAATTGGCTTGCTGCCACTGAAGACTCGATATTGGGCTGATCTTCAGGGTTTTCGGTTTCATCAATCTCTTCGTCGATACCAGCATCTGTGGTATCGCCACCCGCGGCGGAGTTGAACATAAACTCCATGTCACAGATACGGATCTTGTCACCGTTTTTCAGTTCGATTCGGGCCTGACTGGCATCGACCTTGTTGTTGTTCAAGAACGTTCCATTGCGGCTGCCATTGTCCACAAGGAAGTACTTTCCTTCGTTTTGGACAACTTGGGCATGTTCACGGCTTACAGATGTCAGCGGGATGACAATGTCACAGGTTACCTGCCTACCGAATTTCATCTGTTCCTTGTTCAAATCGTAGGAACGGCCCTCTTCTGGCCCTTTGATGATGGTAAGTTTCGGGATCGACATGATTCGGCCTCTTCCGGTTTCTTCAGTCTTATTCTAATTGGCTTGCCCCGGCTTCGCAATCCACGCACATGGCATTGAAAGCACGTCCGTGACAAATGCCAGCGGAGGTTACTAAGCCAATCTCAGCACTAAATCGCCACTGTCCACCTGAGTTCCGGCAGGAAGAACCACTTCCACAACCTTGCCAGCGGCCTGACTTAAAACAGTTGTTTCCATTTTCATGGCTTCAAGAGTAAATAGCTTGTGACCCGGGGCAATGGATTCTCCAGCCCCAACGAGAATTCTAGAAATAGCGCCGGGCATGGGCGCTCCAACTTCCCGTGGATCTGCGGGGTTGGCTTTGGTTCGGGAAGTACCCTTCCCGGCTAGCGATTCGTCAACAACGACAATCTCACGGGGTTGTCCGTTGAGTTCGAAAAAGACTGTACGGGTGCCGCCAGGTTGTGGATCGCCTACTGTCAGGAACCTAACGATCAGTGTCTTTCCTTTTTCAATATCAATGCTTGCTTCTTCACCGGGAAGCAGGCCGTGGAAGAACACGGGGGTAGGCAGCACGCTTGTGTCGGAATAGGCTATCCGATACTTTGCCAGCGCGGGATATACCTTCGGGTACATAACATAACTTAGCAGATCGCGCTTGGTTGCGGGAACCCCGGAAGCCTTTTCGCAATCCATACGTTCCTTGTCCCAGTCGATTGGGGGAAGCAAAGCACCTGCCCTACCTGCCAAAGGTTTTCTTCCACGCAGGATGATCGACTGCAAGGGTTCAGGAAATCCACCGGGTGGTTCGCCGAGGCGCCCTTCGAAAAATTCAACCACAGACTCGGGAAATGACAGATCGCGTTTGTTTTCAAGGATATCAGCAGGGCTCAGGTTGTTCCCAACCATGAAGAGGGCCATGTCGCCAACAACTTTGGAAGTTGGCGTCACCTTCACAATGTCGCCAAACAGCCGGTTGACCGCAGCGTACATCTGGCAAACCTCGCGCCAGCGGGATGCCAATCCAAGTGACGATCCCTGATGAAAGAGGTTGGTGTACTGCCCGCCCGGCATTTCATTTTCGTAAATGTCCGATCCGGGAGCAAGCTGGCCGGTCTCGAAGATACCGTACATTGCGCGGGTTTTTTCCCAGTAATCGGCAGTTTCAAGAAGGTGGGTCCGGTCTAGGCCCGTATCGCGCGGGTGGCTGCGCATGGATTCAACAAGCGCATGCAGCGATACCTGACTGGTCATCCCTGCCATGGGCGCCATGGCAACGTCCACAACATCAACATCTTCGTCCGCAGCAAACATCAAACTGGCCAATTGTCCGCCCGAACAATCGTGCGTGTGGAAATGAACGGGAAGGCCTACTTCAGATCGAATCGCGCGAACCAGTTGCCTTGCGGCAAGGGGTTTGCATAGTCCAGCCATATCCTTGATGGCAATAATGTGGGCGCCACGCTTAGCCAACTCTTTTGCCAGACCGACATAATAACTCAGAGTGTATTTAGTTCTACTGGGGTCCGTAATGTCTCCCGTGTAGCAGATACTCGCCTCGCATAGCGCTTTGGTTCGCCTAACCGCTTCTATTGCGAGGGTGAGGTTGTCCAAGCCGTTGTTGGCATCGAATACACGCAGAAGGTCGATACCGGCATCAGCGGCTTCTGCCACGAAGGCATAAACTGCATTATCAGGATAGTTCGTGTAGCCAACAGCACTGGCGGAACGGAGAAGCATTTGGAAAAGAATGTTGGGTACGGCGCCGCGCATGGTCGCCAGACGTTCCCATGGGCACTCCTTCAGGAAGCGCATGGAAGTATCGAATGTGGCCCCACCCCACATTTCCAACGAGAACAGGTCTGCGTGATGCATTGCATAATGGGGCGCAATTCTAACCATGTCGCGCGTACGCAAACGGGTTGCCAATAGCGATTGGTGCGCGTCACGGAAGGTTGTATCGGTTATGTGCAATCGTTTTTCCGCACGCAGCCACTTGGAAAACTGATCAGCTCCCAGCTCCAGAAGCCTGTCACGGGTTCCCTTGGGCAACGGTTTGGATAAGTGGGATGCTTGTGGCAACCGCGGTTCGTCAGCCGGCGCCAAACGACGGGCGGGCTTGTTTTTTACTTCCGGATGGCCATTAACAATAATTTCGGCGACATATTGGAGTAGCCGGCTGGCGCGGTCTTGACGAATCGGTAGTTCGAATAGGGATGGAGTTTCATCTATAAAACGGGTCGTGCATTCCCCTTGCTGCAGCTTTGGGTGGCCCACTAGATTGATAAGGAACGGAATATTGGTCTGAACACCTCTTACGCGGAATTCCTGAAGGCTGCGGAGCATCCGGCGTGTGGCTTCACGAAAATCAAGGGCTCGCGCTGTCACTTTAACTAAAAGAGAATCGTAAAATGGGGTGATTACCGCACCAGTGTACGCTGAACCGGCATCGAGACGTATACCCATCCCGCCAGATGAACGGTAATTGGTGATGCGGCCATAATCCGGCAAGAATTGCTTGGCTGGATTTTCAGACGTTACCCGACATTGAATGGCAAATCCGTTGGTCTTGATCGATGCTTGATCACCCAATCCGATTTCCGCATGGGCTAGGTGCGATCCCGACGCGACCATGATCTGGCATTTCACAATGTCGAAGCCTGTGACTTCTTCTGTGACGGTATGCTCGACCTGAATTCGAGGATTTACCTCAATAAAGTAAAACTTTTGGCTTTCAGCATCCACGAGAAATTCGACCGTTCCCGCGTTGTCCAAGCCGACTGCGCGCCCGATTGCAAGGCCGGCCTCAAGAATCTGTTCACGGAGTGCAGGTTCAAGACCAACAGCGGGTGCTATTTCCACAATTTTTTGATGCCGCCTCTGAACGGAACAATCCCGTTCAAATAGGTGCACCAAGCCGCCATGCCCATCCCCAATCAGTTGCACCTCGATGTGCCTAGCTTTGCGGATGAATTTTTCCAAGAACACGTCAGCAACGCCAAAAGCTGTACCTGCCTCACGTCGGGCCTGATCAAGAGCGTCGTGCAATTGGTCTGCGGAAGTGGCGACTCGCATCCCGCGTCCGCCTCCACCCATCGATGCTTTCACGATGACGGGATAACCCAGTTTTTCCGCTAGGGCAAAAGCATCGGCGTCGGATTGAATTGCTTCACTCGAACCGGCCAAAATTGGCACGCCGGCCTTATCTGCAATTCCACGAGCAATTACCTTGTCGCCAAGGTGTTCGAGAATGTCGGTTCTTGGTCCGACAAAGGCAATGCCTGCGGCACGGACTGCTTTTGCGAAACGTGCGTTTTCCGAGAGAAAGCCGTATCCCGGGTGAATGGCGTCCACGCCGTTGGCTACTGCGAGGTCTACCAGTGCCTCGATGTCCAGATAAGAACGGATTGGCTCGCCGGCCTTGCCGACCTTGTAAGCTTCGTCTGCCTTAAATCGGTGGAGCGCGAATCGATCTTCGTGCGAATAAACAGCAACAGTTCTCAGCCCAAGCTCATGTGCCGTGCGAAAAACCCGGATCGCAATTTCGCTTCGATTGGCAACCATCAGTTTCTTGAAACGCATCGGCATGTCTTCAGCTCGGGAGGGAGAATGAACTTGATAAACAGCAACAAGATTTAGATTAGCAACTGGCATTCCTTTGGGGACGGTTCCGGATTGAATCTGAGCGTTTTCCAAAGGCACAGGGGGGTAGGCCAAACCAACCGTTTGGCCTACCCCCCTGTGCAAGCGAAACAAGAATGGGGTTTAACGAGAAACCACTTTGCCCCTTACAGGAACAGTCACCACGCCATTTTCTGGCAAGTCGGTATGGACCTTCAGCATGGTGTCGACGTCACCGGGTTTGCACCCTTTCGCAGAAACCGTCACCACATGAACGGATTTTGCATCCGGGCTGCTGGCACGTGCATGGAGGGTGTCTGACTCGTTTTCGAATCGCACAATCTTAAACGGTTTGCCAGATCGAATGATGATTTTTCGTTCCACGTCCTGGCCTTCTTTCCATTCTCCCATCGAGGCCTCACCGGGGCTTACGACAAGCTCAGATTCCACCTCAACGTTCAGCGGAATTCTTAGCTTGGGCATTTGGGAAAGATTGGTCTCGACCCAAATATCGGCATACCAACGGCCTGCGGGAAGGTCCGGGCGAACCACCACGCTGACCTCGTAGATTTTTTCCTGCTCCGAACCCGGCAATTGTTTGATGCTCGGTTCAAGATAGCCTGATGAAGCCTGCGGTTCGCTCAGTTCAAGGCCTTGTCCACCGTAAAAGTGAATTTGGGCCTTGGCAGTGCGTGTTTCACCCGACCGAATGGTACCTAAGTCGATTGATTCCGGAGTAATGGCAACGTCTTCGCGTGCGTTGGCTTTTACCCATAGCCTTACTTCCTGGCTTTCGGGCCGCGAAATTTGCACGTAGATGGTCACCGTCTTTGAACCGCGAAAGCGGCTGGTGTCCATCCGTGTGTTGAGCGTTGTCTGCTCGCCCGGTTTCAAGACAGTTTTCATCAGCTGGGTGCTGGTGCAACCACAAGAAACCCGCACCGCCCCAAATGTCACTGTTTGGGCCGTGGTGTTCTTGATTACAAAATTGTGTTGCAGAACCGGGCCACGTGGCACGGATCCAAAATCTTTGTTCAGGTCGTCGAATAGACCATCGGCCCACGACGAAGCGCTGGCCGGACAGGCGAGGGCAAGCCCCGCCAAGATGGCGAGACAGAGTCGATGCATAATAGGTGTTCCCCAAGTTGCCCCTTGGCAATTGAAAGGATTCCGCTCAATGGCGGAATAATATCGAAGGGGCGCGATCAAGACTGGCCTCCTTGCCAGACCTGGTCAAATGGATGCACCACAATAATCCCCTTATTTAGGGGGATCATGGCGGTGCAATCGGCAGTGTCATTTCTCTATTCGGTTGCTAGGCGGTTTGCCAGCGAGTGCTTGTTGCATACGGCGCAGCCAATCAGCCTCCTCGCGCCAATACAACCGCTACAACTTTCCCAGCACCGCCATCCAGAAGTGCCCTGCTGCTGGCCGATGCTGTGGTTCCCGTTGTCAACACATCGTCCACTATCCAAACCGTACAACCTTTGGCCCGGGCCGGAACATTGTGCCTGATAGCTCCATGCAGGTTGAGGCGTCGTTGCTTTGGTGTCAGCGTCGTTTGTCGTGGGGTATGCCTTGTGCGGCGCAACCAATTCGGGCGGCACGGAACTTTAAGGGCGCGTGCCAGCCCAAGTGCCACGCCAAGGGCTGGATTATGTCCTCGCCAAAGCAAGCGTGTCCAATGGCTTGGCACGGGGACAATCGCTGTGGGCAGGGCCAATGCGGCGCTATTTTTTAGGCTGCAACCAAAATGGTAGCCAGCGGCCTCAGCCAAGATTTCACCATTTGATTGCTTACATTTGAGAACGATTTCGCGCAGCAGGCCATCGTAAGGCCCCATCCGCAGAACTTGATCAAATGCAAAACGATCGTGCAGGCAGGCTAAGCAACCAGATGTTGTTTCGATATGAGCGGCTACTTCTGCCCCGCACCTGAAGCAGGTGATTCCTGCACCTTTGGTCATTTCGAAAGTGCAATTCGCACAGAACTGATGCTCGACAATATCTTCCTGAACTGGGCCTAGGCAGGCGTGGCAACGCTCTGGGGAGATGTACGACAGTAACTCGCGCCACCAAGCAGGCATTGGACGATACTCGCATATTTCCTGCGATTATCGTCCAATGATCAAGCGGCTTTGTCGAGAGGCAAAAGGGTTCTGGAGCGAGGACTGCTCACTGTGCCAAGCAGGTTTGTTGGAAGCAAATCTGGAAACTGACAGGCGTCTGGCTCTAAAAACCAAGTGATATCAACCAGCCAACGGCCGCGGAGCAGCGCATGGCAGCAACTGTCCGTGAGCGCAAACCATGCAGAACCTGGGGTAAAACAACGCAGTTTGCGTACGGTTTCTTCCTGAAAGGTTTCGTCCCGTTTCAGATGGTCGTGAACCAGCTTGACCACGGCATCGTGCAAACCTGTTTGTCTTTGAAAACCACTCCACCATGGCTGGTTCCGAATAGCTTGCCTACGAAGCCCTGCCATATCTTGAAATACCTGAGGTTGTCCAAATGCTTTCCCATCCTCAATTAATTTCTTCAGCGGTGACGTCGAGGACCAAACGATATCCTCCCCGTCGCAGGCATTGAAGAAAAACCGGACAATGCGACGTCCACCCGTGGGGCGTGTGGGAAAATGATCGATATGAAAGAGATCGTCGCGGGCATTCCAGCGAACGCGCCTCGTGGAAAGTTCCAACGGTCGCCAGCTTACTCTGTCTGGAGTCAACGCTCCGCGCCATGCGGGAACCATGCGAAGGATCGCATCCTCAGCGGCTTGCTGGAACGCTTGTAAAATATCGATGAAATCGGATTGTCCCGTGTACGGCCGCAACGGGTTGGGATGGACCTTTTTAGTGAGGGGAGCCCACGAAGGGTGCTTGCGGCCCCATCCGTGAACTGGCCACTTTTCTACAACAGCGCGCAAATCGGCAGGAATCCGCGGATGGCTGAAATGAGCTGGGAGGAGAATGGGCGCACCCATTTCCAAGCGCTGAACGTCTGAATGGCCCAGTGTTTCAATTCTGGAACTGAGCAGATCCACGCTGATTCCTCCACACCCACCAGTGAGGCGATAGTCTGATGTGGAATCGTTAATGGAATCAAGCGGCGTTTCGCTGCCCATGCAGTTCAGGAGAGCCTGCTTGTGGTATTGGGAATGGCCCGGGAATTGAAATAAGCCAGCAAACCGGGGATGAATCACCTGCAGATTCCAGCGACAACTGGGAGCCCATCGTGTCGAGGAGTCTCCATGCAAGTGGCAAACCAAGGCCCGGTGCCCTTCCCGCTTGCCTTGATGAGAAAAAGGGCGTGAACAGATGCGGGCGGTCATCTGGTGCTATGCAAGGACCATTGTTCGAGAGCCGAATCAATAGCCTTGGTTTGTCATATTCAACAGTCATCCGAACCTGCCCTGCGGGGCCCGCAGCATGCACTGCATTGAGAACCAGTTCGCGCCAGGCCTCGGTCAAAAGCGCCATATCAGTAGGCCCGGCTTGAAATAGGTGGGCTGTGGTTTGGGCCTCATCCCATTCGAATTGGGTTTCACCAGACAAACCGCGACCTAATACAGCGAGTTGTTGCAGCAGGTCCTGCACCGATACGGCATGTGGAACTGGTTGTGGCGGGCGCGCGAATCGCATCAGCTTGCGCAATAGAGAGTGCAGGCGGCGGCATTGATCCTGCATGTTTTCCAAGTAGCCTCGGAATTCTGTCAGGGAGGATTTGCGAACCATAGTTTCGGCGGCTCGATGAAGCTGGCGGGCCCGCCCCTGAATGATGGCTAATGGATTATTGATTTCATGCCCAGCACCGGCGGTGAATTCTGCCATGGCTCCCATGACGCGTTCAAACGAAAGCGAGTCGAACGCCTGTTGCATGGTGGCCAAGGCGTTGACAGCAATATCGCGTTCTTGCTGCCATACATCGTTTTGACTTTCACATACAGCCAGCGCCCTGCCCTGTGCTTGACCTAAAGCCAGACTTAGCCACCGGTGGTCTGCCTCGGGATAATCGGTTGCCATGGCAGGAAAGTCTGGAAATGCTCGGATAGACCGTTGGACTAAACCTTCCCGCCACGGTCCGTTGTCTTTCAATTCCAAAGCCTGGCATGAGTCGCGAAACCCATGAGCATCGACGCCCGTCAAGGTGGTTTTCCCGTCGGCGGCAAGGTAAGAGGAAATACGGACAATATGCCATAACGGAGAGTTAACGCCGTCCAGAGCAGCAACCGAACCGGGCCAATTCATACGAGTGGTCCATGCGAGGCACCATGCTGGTAGGTCGTGCGCGAGGCAGAATGCTCGCGCAGCGTTCAAATGCGGATGATCTGATTGCTTGCCGCCCATTGGTCCACTTGGAAGCGAAAGCTTTTCAAGTTGGGCCAGAGTTGAAGACGAATCTTCGTTCAACAGCACAACCCACCCTAGCGACGCCAGAACAGCGGCGTTCCATGCGGTATCCGGATCGGCAGATCGTCCCATGGCAGCAAGTTGCCAAGCGATTCGGCACTGATGCCAAATTCGCGTTCGCAAAACAGAGCAACGGTTCAACTCCAAAGCCGAGCGATGAGAGGCTCGATCAGCGATCAGTCTTTCAATAGATTCCAAAAACCGAATCGGCAGCGGAGGTACTTTGGATAGGGATTCAGCAGACGTACCTACCGAACGGTCGCTGGCTACCAAGAGTGCAAGGCACACAGGATCCTGAATCGGACCCCGGGTTATACCGTCGCCATGGCCGGCTTCCAGCATATCGCCGAAATAGGTCAGGCTGGGGATACCCCCCGCGAATGATCGGGGCATCCGCTGGGCGGATGCCGGGGAAATTCTATAGGGGGCCAAAACTGCTAGCCTCCGTGCCAAACGGATACCCGGCGGGCTTCCATGCCCAGCGGAATCAAAATTCAAGCCCTAGCGTGCGAGGCCATGTCGAGAAGGGTGCACATGCGTTCGATCAGTGCTTCCATTTCGAAAGGCTTGTGCAGGAAGTCATCCGCACCGGCCAGCTTGAGCTCTTGAATCTTATCGTCTTCAACCATGCCGCTAATGCACAGGATACGGACATCTTCAAGACTGCTGTCAGCTCGGACGCGGTGACAGACCTCTTTACCGTTGATGTCGGGAAGCATGACATCAAGGATAATGATGTCCGGACGGTATTCTTTCACCATCATCCCAGCATCAAACCCATTGCTGGCAGTACGTGTTTCAAACCGGCCATCGTCGTTCAACGCGCCGGAAATCAGTTCCAGCAAGGCAATCTCGTCATCGACGACCAAAACCTTGCGTTTCCCTGTTTCCAAGGCATCAGTAGGAATCCCGTTGTCCTTCATGAACTTGAAAAGCTGATCCCTCGGGATGCGCCGAAACCGCGATCCGGGAACGCGAAAGCCTTTCAACTGGCCGTTATCGAAGCAGCGAATAATGGTTTGCTGGCTGACTTTGCAAATCTTCGCGGCTTCCCCTGTCGTGAAGACAGTCTTCATGCTGCACTGATTCCTTTCTTGCACTACCTTCACTGAAATTCCTGTGTCCCCTCAACGGGAGCGGGTGGTCAGGGCATAGTGAAGATCTCCGTCCTGGAGTGTTCCGCACGGATCCGGGCCACGGCCGCCACAGCCCATTGCTGCGACTGGCTTGAACGAGACATGGGAAAGAAGATACCTCTACCCATGTCTCCCAAAATACTGGCGGCAACACAGGTACAGACTGTAGTCTTTCCCGGATTGCCCCATCTAGCCTGATCCTAATTTCTTACCCCGCCATGTCAACCTCAATGCTTCCCTCAAAGTTAACGTATCCTTCGCATTGTGTGGATTCAGGCACCATGTCATTTCAGGTAAAGCAGCAAAACAGCCAAATCTGCAGGGTTGATTCCACTGATCCTTCCTGCCTGCCCCAGACTTCTTGGTCGAATGCGGGAAAGCTTTTCGCGGGCTTCTGCACGTAGTTGAACAATGCCTTCGAACTGGAAATGTGGGGGAATGCACAGATTCTCGTGTTTCTTGAACCGTTCGATTTCCTCACCCTGACGTTTGATGTAGCCCAAGTAACGTGCTTCCAGAACCAGTTGTTCAATTGCTGTCTCATCCCAGTTTCCAGAGATGTCCATTGGGGCAGTCAGTGCCGAGGCGACTGTTTCCCATTGTGTTTCTGGGCGCCGCAACAGGTCAAAGCAGCTGATTCCTTCGATTCGCGTGCTACGTGATAACTGTTCTAGCCGCGCAATCTGGCTTTCCTTGTCGGTCAGTGCTGCTACTCGATCCTGTCCAACCAATCCAAATCGGGCGGCTATGGGGGTCAATCGCCTGTCGGCATTATCGTGACGCAGCATCAGCCTGTATTCGGCCCGGCTTGTGAACATGCGGTAAGGCTCATCAACACCTTTGGTGACCAAGTCGTCAATCATCACTCCGATATAAGCTAGACTGCGGTCGATGATCATGGGCTCTCGCCCTAGGACCGCCAAACCTGCATTGGCTCCAGCCATCAGCCCCTGAGCGGCAGCTTCTTCGTAGCCAGTTGTGCCGTTGATCTGGCCTGCGAAATAAAGTCCGGCAACATGCTTGGTTTCGAGGGTTGGATGCAGCTGGGTAGGTGGGGCGAAATCGTACTCCACCGCATAGCCCCAGCGCATCACTTCAGCATGTTCCAATCCGGGAATTACACGCAGCATCGCTTGCTGCACTTCCTTGGGCAAACTCGTGCTGATCCCGTTGCAATAATACTCCAGCGTTGTTCGCCCCTCCGGCTCAAGGAATACTTGGTGCCCTTCCTTGTCGGCAAATCGAACCACTTTGTCTTCAATCGAAGGGCAATACCGAGGGCCCCGGGAGCTGATCTGTCCGCTGTACATGGGCGCCCGGTGAAGGTTTGCCCGGATAATCGCATGTGCTTCTGGAGACGTGTGCGTGATGTGGCACGGTATTTGGCTTTGCGTGATCTTCTTTGTTTTGAAACTGAATGGGCGAGGGTTCGAGTCGCCATGCTGGATTTCCAGACGCGAAAAGTCGATGGTGCGACCGTTGAGCCGGCACGGTGTACCCGTTTTAAACCGAGCTAATTGGAACCCTGTCGAGGAGAGTGCCTCGGAAAGTTCCACGGAAGATTGGTCCCCGGCCCGCCCACCAATGGTTTTGGCTTCGCCCGTGTGCATGAGCGCCTTCAGGAATGTTCCAGTGGTCAGAACCACGGCGCGCGCTCTGTAAAGAATGCCCCCCCGGGCCCACACACCCACAACCCGCTGGCCGGATGTTGAAGTCGCGGTGTCCGCATCCCGCTGGAGTTCCAGCCCCTCCACCATTTCTTGACGCAAAGTCAAGCCGGGCTGAGACTCGATAGCCAGTTTGATGGCTGCTTGATAAAGCCGCTTATCGGCCTGTGCCCGGGGCGAATGCATGGCCGGGCCTTTGGTTTGGTTCAGCATTCTGAACTGGATGGCTGTGGCGTCGATCGCCTCACCCATCAGACCGCCCAAAGCATCGATCTCGCGAACAATTTGGCCCTTGGCAACCCCTCCAATGGCTGGGTTGCAACTCATCTGGCCCACAGAGTCTGCATTCATGGTCAGCAGGCACACGCGCAGTCCCATGCGCGCAGCCGCTGCTGCCGCTTCTGTACCAGCGTGGCCTGCTCCCACCACCACAATGTCATACTCATACGTCAGTGTTTCCATGGCACCCGCTCAGCTTGCATGTTTTCCTGAATCCTGATTCCCTAATTTACCATCGATCGGCAGATGCCGAATGGCGAGATCATGGCGAGGTGTTCATCCATGGAACTGTTGACAGTCGTTGCGGAAGGTTTTGCAGCCGTTGAGGCCCCTGCTCCCGTCAAGGCATCGGCTTTGGCGCATCTGACACGGTGGCTGACAGATCCGGATTTTGCCGAGTACCGTCCGCAACTGGAGTGGATGGTGAAAACGGGCCAATTTTCCGGTTTGGTTGACCGGTTCTTCCAGATCCTGCCGTTTGGAACAGGCGGCCGTCGTGGTGCGGTGGGGATTGGCCCCAATCGCATGAACAACTGGACTCTGGGCGCCTCTGTTCAAGGCCACTGCGAATATCTACGTCAGCGGTTTCCAGGCAAAACCCTTCAGGTTGGATTGGCGTACGATGTTCGCCGATTCAACGATGCCCGCCACCAGTACTGCCCCGACCTGCCCAACCCTACCATGGGCGTTTCCAGTAGGTCGTTCGCCGAATTGGCTGCGGAAGTCTATGCCGCCAATGGCATTACGGCTTGGATTTTGCCGCGGGAAAGCAAGCACTTTCAAGCCACTCCAGAACTGTCATACCTGATTCGTTATTTGGGCCTCGATGGTGGCCTCAATATTTCCGCATCGCACAATCCGCCAGACGACAACGGCGGCAAATTTTACGATGAACGCGGCGCGCAACCAGTGCCTCCAGACGACCAGATCATGGCCGACTTGGTGGAGAAAGTGGAAAAAACCAGGTACATGCCTTGGCACGATGCCGTGCGGGCACACTTGATCCGCTTTATCGACGATACGCCGCACCAAGCCTACATCCGCTTACTGGAGCGGGAAGCTCTGATTGCGCCACCCCGAGCCGGTGAAGTGGCGGTGGTGTTCACACCTCTTCATGGCGTGGGCGCCATGACCGCCATGGAACTGCTGGTGGCCTGTGGTTTTCATGTGATTCCCGTTCCCGAGCAGATGGAGCCCAACGGGCAATTCCCGAACGTGACTAAAAGCCCCAACCCCGAAGTACCAGAGTCGATGGACCGTGCCGCTGCATTGGCTACGGCACGTCAAGCGGATCTGGTGTTGGCCACAGACCCTGATGCGGACCGCCTAGGCGCCATGTTCCCCGATGAAAACGGCGTTTTTCGGTTCATCACCGGCCACCAAATTGCCGCGCTGTTGACATGTTTCAAACTTGAAGAGCTCCGCAAACTTGGCCGATTGCAGGCATCGAGTCTGGTGGTGCGCACCCGCGTGACCACATCGATTATCAACCGCATGGCCGCGGCGGCTGGAATTCAGGTGGTCGACGACCTTCTGGTGGGTTTCAAGTACATTGCCGAAGTGCTCCACAATTTGGAAACCCATGGTTTTCACGGCGAGGCCCGTGGCGGCGTGGCTGATTATGTGATTGGTGTGGAAGAAAGCCACGGGGTGCTGGTCACACACGAGATACGCGACAAAGACGCTGCCGGCGCGGCCCTGCTGATGGCGGAACTGGTACTGGCGCAAAGGCGGTTGGGCAGTTCCGCATGGGCCTATCTGCATTCCATGGAGGAGCGCTTTGGTCATTTCTGTAATCTGACGGTGAATCTGGCCATGACCGGTCTTGAGGGGCGCCAGCAGATGGCCCGCATGCTTGAAAACCTGCGATCGACTCCCCCGGTGGTCATCGGTGCCGAATCCGTGACCGGCTTTGAGGATTTGCGCGATCCGCATGGGCCACTGGGGCCGCATAAAGGCGCGACCGATGCGGCCAGTCGCAATGTTCTGGTGTTCCAGATGGGTGAACACGCGCGTTTGGTTCTTCGTCCTTCAGGTACGGAACCCAAGGCGAAAGCTTATGTGGAAGTGGCCACCCCTCCCCGTTCGCGCGGTCAATCCGATGCCGACTGGGCCGCACTCTGCGCTCAGGCCGATGCTCGTGCCGCGCAATTATCAGACGCATTCCGTTCTTTGGTAACCAGCATTGCCTGAAGGGACGGCGAGGCCTCATGACGGAACATGCCGATGTGGTGATTGTGGGTGGAGGCGCCGCCGGCTTGATGGCAGCCGTGGCCGCAGGTCAGGCGGGTGCGCGCCCGCTGATTATCGAGAAAAACAAAAAGCCCGGGGTGAAGATCCTCATGTCGGGCGGTAGCCGGTGCAATATCACGCACAATTGCGAGAATTCCGGTATCATCAAGGCGTTTGGGCCGCGTGGAAAATTCCTGCATTCGGCTCTGGCCGGTTTCACCACGCGCGATACTGTTCGTTTCTTTGAAGATGCCGGTGTGCCCACCAAAATTGAGGACACAGGCAAGGTATTCCCTGTCAGCAACCGTGCTCACCATGTGCTTGATGCTCTTGTTGCCGAGGCTGAACAAGCCGGCACTACCATGGCTTTTCTGGAACCGTGTCTGGGAATCGAGCCGGAAGGTGATCAACTGGCGGTGATTACCGGCAACCGGCGGATAGTCTCGAACGCGGTGATTCTCACCACCGGCGGTCTATCGTTTCCCGGATGCGGTACCACGGGAGATGGCTATGCCATGGCCACGCGCCTAGGCCATACGATTGTTCCCACGCGTCCGGCTCTAGTACCTCTGGCATTGCGTGAACCGTGGATCGCTGAAATAGCAGGATTAACGATTCCCGATGTCGGTTTAACGCTGTGGGACGGAGCCCGCGAAGCTGGAAAAAGTCGTGGTTCGCACCTGTTCACACACCAAGGGATTTCAGGCCCTGCTCCGCTCAACCTGACGCGGTTCGATGCGTCGTGGCACAACACCAGCGCGCTGGCCCTCACCATGGATTTTTTGCCGGGCGCCCAAGAGGCTGAACTGGACGCATGGTTGCGGGATGAATCGTTGGCTCAAGGGCGCAAGCTGCTTTCTGTGGTGTTGGCGGAGCGCGTTCCTCGCGCTTTGGGCGACCGCATTTTGGAAGAGTGCGGGCAAGCGCGCGATCGCCGCGCTGCCGGGCTTTCTCGTGACGACCGCAAACGCATCGCGGGCGCCATGAAAGGTCTGCGCTGCGGCATTGCGCGTCATTTAGGGTATGAAAAAGCGGAAGTTACATCGGGCGGTGTGGATCTGCGCGAGGTCGATTCCCGGTCGATGGTGTCGTTGAAGCATCCCGCGCTGTTTTTGGCGGGTGAAATTCTGGATCTTGATGGTCCCATAGGCGGCTACAACTTCCAGGCCGCCTGGAGCACCGGCTGGCTGGCCGGCACCCGCGCCGCGGCACGCGCCGCCGAGTCGCAAAATAAATCGCACGACTGAGTAAGGGGCCTCGCGCCAAGTACCGGTATTTAAAGTTAGCTCAAAGGCACTCGGGGTTCCGCCCGGGTGCCTGTGGCCCTTGTTCAGCCGGTCTGGCTCTTCAGTTTCTATGCTGGACATGCTTTCTTGATCAGATTCGCTCGGGTGATGGATTTCTTGTTCGTTATTATAAAACTATCAAGGTGATTGGATGAACTGAGGAATGAACCACCATGCCGGCCCTAACCATTGCCCAGATGCCGTTGCCTTTGGCGCAGATTTCGCGTCGGGCTCGTAATGCCAAAAACCGTACCGATATGCACCTGAATGCCCTGTTTCTCGCCGAGGCCACCATCAAACTGGTGGCGTGCGGGCGCGTGGCGTCGGTTCTTTCCGCAGGTTTAGATGCAAAAGACCCTCTGGCTCGCCAGATGGAGCAGGTGTGCCACCCTTCGCTGGGCCAATGGAACGGATTGGCCCGCGACTGCGGCAAGGCCTTAGGCAAGCGGCAAGATCGAGCGCTACTGCCCCTTGCGCTTCCGTTGGACTCCCACGAAGCACTGCCCGCTGTGCGCGCTTGGGCGGAGGCGGCCTGTGAAGGCGATAACCCGCCTTTGGAGAAAGCCAGCATCCGCGAACCGCTGAAACTGGGCGCGCAAGGTTTTTTCGACCTTGTCACCACCTACCGCAACAAGGTGCTGGGTCATGGCGCGGTGCCGTTACCCGCATTTCTTGAAAAAATGGGCCCGCTGCTGCTCGCCGCCGCGGAAGAAGTCTTGGGCTTACCCTCCCTGCTGGGAGGTCTTTCTTTGGCTTTTGCGCGGTTGGTACCAGACGGTAACTCGGCGCGCTTGGAATGGTCGGGGCTGACAGGCACGGCCAGCTTGGGTTTGACGGCAAACGAGGTTGGGCCAGAACCTGCCGTCACTTCGGGTGACCCGCGTTTAGTGTCGGGCCAAGTGTTTCTGGTGGGTCCTGGTGTGCGCCTTGGGTTGCACCCGCTGATTGTGTACGTGGAAGACGAAAACGAGCGGGAAAGAGTGGGTTTTCTCAACGGGGTTCAGACGCGCAAAGACGGCGTGGAGGTGAAGAAATCGGAATATCTCGACTATGCCACAGGCGAATCGCTGCGCGGCATCGAGGCGAAAGAAGGGTTGCGCGCTTTTCTAGCCCGCCTGAAGGGCCGGGACATTTCAGCGGACGATGTGGAGCGTATCATCCAGCTCAGTCAATCGGACCTGCCTGAACCGGAAACCGGTGTCAACAGTGGATCCATGCTGGGTGATTTTTTGCTGGAAGGTGAACTGGGGCGAGGCGCGTTTGGCGTGGTATACCGCGCCCGGCAGCAGCGTTTGGGGCGCGAAGTCGCCATTAAGGTGCTGCCACCCATGTTGGCCGGAGATCCGGTTACCTTAGCCCGGTTTCGGCGCGAAATCCGCTCGCTGGGCCGCTGCGATCATCCCAATCTGGTGCGCATTATTACCTCGGGGCAGGAAGGCGACCGTCATTATTACGTGATGGAACTCGTGGAAGGCATCGACCTGGAAGCCATGGGAAAAGTGTTATCCCAATGGCACAAAAGCCATGCCGGGCCATTGCGTGAAGGCCATGTGCAGGCGGCGATTCGCTCGAGTGCCGATCGCCGTGTGCAGCAACTGAACCACGACGCCGAAGATTTGCCTGAAATGAAGGAGTTGGAGCCATCGCCCGCACCGGTTCTGGCCAGTGGCCGTACTCTTTACGAACAACTGGCCGAGCAGTTTGCGGCCATTGCTGATGCGTTGGCGCATTTGCACGGCCGGGGCATTTTGCACCGCGACATCAAACCGTCGAACATTATGATCAGCCACACAGGGCGGATGGTGCTGATGGATTTGGGCTTGGCGCGCCTTGCCGATAAAAGCCAAGCGTTGACAGCCACCTCGGCTGGGGTGGGCTCTCCCCTTTACATGGCGCCCGAACAGTTGCAAAAAGCCTTGGTTCAGGTCGATGACCGCGCGGATATTTATAGTCTGGGTGCCACCTTATACGAGCTGCTGACCCATGCGCCGGTCTTTCACGCTGAAAGCCGCGAACAGCTTTACATGCAGATTCTGCACCAGCAACCAAAGTTGGCGGCGCGTGCGAACAGTGCCGTGCCGCGCGATCTGGAATCGGTGGTGATGAAATGTCTGGAAAAAGACCGCACCTTGCGTTACGCCACCGCCAACGACCTGCGCGACGACCTGAACCGATTCTGCAAAGGCGAAAGCGTGCTGGCCAAGCCAGCGGGTCGATTGAGCCGCGCCTGGAGGTGGGCCAAAAGCAATCCGGTACTGTCTGCAACCATGGCCGTGGCGGTGATAGCGTTATTAGGCTTGGCCACTGGTTCATTAGCGTTTGCTAATTATGTGGTTGCCGTGCAGGCACGGCAGGTTGCCCAACGCGTGGCTGCCATTGTGGAGGTTGTGCCCAGTGCCGATATCAACGCCATGCCCCGCGTGGTTCAAGACCTTGCCGATTACCGGGATCTGGCCGAACCGCTGCTGCAGGAATTGTTGACAAATGCCAGCGTTAAACCAGCGGAACTATTACGGGTGCGTTTGGCTCTGGCGCCATGGAATACCAATCAGCTGGATCTTCTGCTGGAAACCATGCAATCGGCTTCCAGTGCCGAAATGGGGCCAGCCGAAACGCTTGTTGTGGTTGGCATGGTGGCCCCGTACTACAGAAATGGCGCCACACCACTGCCTGCCGATCGAATCAAAAGCCTCTGGGAAAGCATCCGCGTAACCAGTGTGGCGCAGCAGCGCTTGCGCGCCGCCGCGGCACTGGCAGCGCTGGTTCCTGCCGATTCCGCTTGGAAAACAGTGGATGTTTCACTGGTCAATGATCTGGTGCGTGTGCCCTCGGTGCATTTGGCCCTGTGGCTGGAGGCCTTGCGGCCTGTCCGCACCGCCTTACTGCCACCACTTGCCATTATTTTTCAAGACAAAACGCGTTCGGAGGTGGAACGAACACTCGCCACCGACGCCCTTGCCGACTGGGCCGCCGACAACCCCAGTGCGCTAGCCAATTTGCTGATGGATGCCGACCAGCGGCAATTTGAGGTTATGTTTGCCAAGCTTCAAGCCGTTTCAGGCATGGCTTTGTCACTGGTACGGTTTGAACTGAAGAAAAAGATTCCGCCTTTTGTTCTGTCGTCGGATCCCAGCCGCGAAAAATTAGCTAAACGGCAAACCAACGCGGCGGTGGCGCTTGCCCGGTTGGGCGAAATGGAAAGGGTTGTGCCGTTGTTGACCCATTCGCCCGATCCGCGCGTACGCAGCTACATCATCCATGCCTTGGCCCCCCAAGGTGCCGACCCGGAATTGGTGATTGCCTTGTTGGAAAAAGAAACCGAGGTGTCGCGACGTCGCGCCTTGCTGCTGGCTTTGGGTGAATTTGGTGATAATCAGTTAAACTCGGCGCGACGCAAGGCTTTGGTGCCAGCCGTTGAGTCCTATTACCGTAACGACCCCGATCCGGGCGTGCACTCCGCTGCCGAGTGGTTGCTGCGCCAGTGGAAACAGGAAAAGTTGATTGATTATTTGAAAGATAAATGGGTAGAAGATTTTAAACTTCGCCAAGGTTCTATTGCTGATTCACTTAAGCCTAATGCCAAGCCCGGGTGGTTTGTCAATCGGCAAAAACAAACCATGGTGCTGGTTCCCGGCCCTGTGGAATTCCGCATGGGAGGACCCCAACCAAAAAACGGTTATAAGTGCCGCATCGATCGTTCGTTCTGCATCAGTTCAACCCATGTCACTGTTGAACAGTACAAAAAGTTTCAAAAGCAACATCAAGGTGGCGATCAAGAACCTGCCGTGTACGTGAGTTGGCATGACGCGGCAGCCTATTGCAATTGGCTGAGTGAACAGGAAGGAATTTCTAAGGATCAATGGTGCTTTGAAATCAACAGTGCTAAGGAAGCGCGTTTGAAAGAGAATTATCTGAAGTTAAAGGGGTATCGCTTGCCCACGGAAGCGGAAATGGAATACGCCACGCGTGCCGGTAGTACAACCAGCTACTATTTTGGTGAAGATAATAGGCTTCTCGTGAAATATGGATTTTATTCGCTAAATAGTAAAAGGCGAATATGCCCGGTTGGAATGCTAAAGCCTAACGATCTGGGTTTAGTGGATGCTCATGGCAATGCATATTCATGGTGCTGCGATTTTTCTGCCAATATTACGGTGGTTTCTGTTTATAGTGGGGTGATTTCTGCCTATAATCCGCAGGATGATGAAACTATAACCGATATCGGAGGACCTAATAGTGGATCGCACCGCGTCATCCGTGGAGGAAGTTTTCACAACGATGCCGATGGGTGCCGGTCTGCTTATCGCCACATTATTGTCCCGTCGGTTTGCGACGACGTCCCCGGCTTTCGCGTGGCCCTGAGTTCTTCTGGAATAGCTCAGTAAAGCACCGAGGGAAACGAGCGGAGTCGGCCGGCGTAGCGGCACGCGCTAAAACCAGTCCAATAATACATTTTTCCGCCCAAGAGCCTGTTGCCCCTCACTCAGTCGTGCGTGGCTCTTCGGTTCGGCCAAGTGGCGGGTCCCAACCATCGGGTCCCGGTCATTTTGTATTGGGGACTGTGTAAGAAGACCGGCGGGACGCCGGTCCCACCAAACCATCTACAATTTTGTCATTGATTATTCCGGTGGGACCGGCGTCCCGCCGGTCTCAACAGCCAAGGATCTTGCCTGAAGTTTTGAATAGTTCCGGGAGCCTGTGGCCCCTTACTCAGTCGCGCGGGGCTCTTCGATTCGGCCAAGTGGAGGGGCCCGACCATCAGACCCCGGTCATTTTGTATTGTGATCTGGGGGACTGAATAAGAAGACCGGCGGGACGCCGGTCCCACCAAACCATGTGCAAATTTGATATTGATTTTTCCGGTGGGACCGGCGTCCCGCCGGTCTTAACAGCCAAGGATCTTGCCTGAAGTTTCGAATAGTTCCTGGAGTCTGTGGCCCCTTACTCAGTCGCGCGTGGCTCTTCGGTTCGGCCAAGTGGCGGGCCCAACCATCGGACCCCGGTCATTTTGTATTGGGGTCTGGGAGACTGAATAAGAAGACCGGCGGGACGCCGGTCCCACCAAACCATCTACAATTTTGTTAATGATTGTTCCGGTGGGACCGGCGTCCCGCCGGTCTCAACAGCCAAGGATCTTGCCTGAAGTTTTGAATAGTTCCGGGAGCCTGTGGCCCCTTACTCAGTCGCGCTGGGCTCTTTGGTTCGGCCAAGTGGCGCGGCCCGACCATCGGACCCCGGTCATTTCGTATTGGGGTCTGTGGGACTGAATAAGAAGACCGGCGGGACGCCGGTCCCACCAAACCATCTGCAATTTTGTTATTGATTGTTCCGGTGGGACCGGCGTCCCGCCGGTCTCAACAGCCAAGAATCTTGCCTGAAGTTTTGAATAGTTCTGGGAACCTGTGGCCCCTTACTCAGTCGCGCGGGGCTCTTCGATTCGGCCAAGTGGAGGGGCCCGACCATCAGACCCCGGTCATTTTGTATTGGGATCTGGGGGACTGAATAAGAAGACCGGCGGGACGCCGGTCCCACCAAACCATCTGCAATTTTGTCATTGGTTGTTCCGGTGGGACCGGCGTCCCGCCGGTCTGAACAGCCAAGGATCTTGCCTGAAGTTTCGAATAGTTCCGGGAGCCTGTGGCCCCTTGGTCAGTCGCGCGGGGCTCTTCGGTTCGGCCAAGTGGCGGGGCCCAACCATCTGACCCC
>CAMCLK010000003.1 GCA_945875585.1 Candidatus Kuenenia stuttgartensis
ATATTGTCTGGAAGGCGAAGCACCAAGGCAGGGTTGATGCAATCCAAAGGAAGCAAGGTGCGGCGCAGCACAGCGCGGAACTGATCGAGTCGCTCGCGGTCCAGTTCCAGACCGTCCCATGGGCCCGATTCCAGTTGCTGTTCACGAACAGGGCCGCCCAATCCAGAATCGAGAACGGCATCTTGGCTCATCGGTGGCGAAGCGATTACCGCCGCCACCGCCCAAGCCCGCGAAGGATCGTTGGCGGAAGTGGAAACGCACGCAAGAGCTCCACTCAAACCAAGATAGGGGACAAAATTTCCCTGTGGATATTCACCCGATGGCCCGCCACGGGACGAAAACACGGTATCAGCACCAGGAACCGTGTGAATAGTAAACCGATCGCGAGTGGATCGCCGCTGCTGCAAGGCTCGGATGGCCGCCACCGGGGCAACAGCCATGGGAACCTCGCCCCGCAGCATGGCGCGCCAAGGTTCAGCTTCGGGCTTTGCCGCAGAGCGTTTCTGTAACCGGGCCAAAAGTTCCGCCGCGCGAACAAAGCCAGTAGAACCCAGCAAGCAACGGCCAGAGTCTAAATCGAACTCCATGCCGAAACGCGCCTGCTCATCCAACCGTTCCGAACGGGCCCTGTCTGACGCGCTCAGTCGCTCGACAACGTGGCTGGTTGCAATTTCATAAAAGGCCCGCCGGCGCTCTTCTGGAGACAGTGGCGTGGGGGTCCAAGCGGGGCGCCCCGTTTCGACGCTCCAAAACTCGATAAGGTCTGCTGTTTCGCGCCAAGTAAGGGGGGCGCGGATGGCGCGGCCGAATTTCGCTTCAAAGCGACGGTTGCGCCCGGCATCGTCAAACAAATCGTTACGGCACAGCAAGACCCGCAGGTCGCCATGAACGGGAAGGCCAAAGGTTTTCCCTTCCCACCGTGCGAGGCGATCGCGCCAGACCTGGATCAGATTACCCCAGGCGATCTCCGAAGCGGGGCTCGTCAACGCGTTGGGAACAGGCAGCAGGTCGCCGGCAACACGTCCAAGGTCTGCCGGAGGCACGAGGGCGACATCGACATTTTTTAATGCGCCCGATGGTTCTGGCATGGAAACCAGTTCAACAGTGGCCCCCGTTCGACGCGTGATTCCCGACAAATGCGCTTGAATCCAAGCAGTTAATGGGCCGGGTGGTACGCCCAAACGCAGGTTGGTAGAGGCACCCCTGGCAACAGAATGAAGCAGGCATGCGGCACCCGCGGAGGCCAAAACCTGCCGGCGGGAATGATTTCGTGTGGTTCTTGCGTGATTCATGACATTGGTATAGGTAACATGATAGTGCAAGGGAACATGATTCGAATCAGCCAGCCATTTCAGGTGACACCATGAAGGTTCAGTTGATTGTCCAAAACGATGGCCCGATGAAGGGGAAAGTCGTTCCAATAACAGTACGAGAATTCACGATTGGCAGAGACCCGTCATGCCAATTGAAGCCGGGCAGTGATGCTGTTGCTGCCAAACATTGCATGATACGCGTGGCCCTGCCCGACATCACGGTGGAAGACCTGGGCAGCACCACCGGAACGATGGTTAATGGCCAAAAAATCGCGGCCAAAACCGTTCTGAAAGGCGGCGAGAAGCTGTCTGTTGGCCCCTTGCATTTTCAGGTTGTGGTGGAAAGACCCGCTCCCATTCGCAAGCCCACGGAAACAAGCGACGACGATGCCGCAGCCATGTTGATGGACGGCGATGAGCCATCGACACCCGCCACGCGATCGGAAGCCGCGGCAGCCAGCGCGGTGCAAGATAATCAAGAAAAGCCGAAACCAGCTGCATCAGGTGGCCATGGCAATGCGCCTGCGGCAGGCGCCGCCCCGGAAGAGAAGAAAAGCAGTGCCGACGCCGCACGCTCTCTTCTCGACAAGTTCAAAAAACGTTGATCCCATTCCAACCCGATGGCCCGTCAAGACCCTCCGCACTTTTTACCCGGCTGTCCGCCCGACCCGGCACGGTTGAACCCTGCCATGGCCGAGGTATTGGTACCGTGGTTCAGGGCAGTAGCGCGCGATTTCCCGTGGCGGCGATCACAAGACCCTTACGCCATCTGGGTTAGTGAGGTCATGCTCCAGCAGACGACCACGGCGACAGTTATTCCGTATTTCCACCGACTCATGCAGGCATTTCCCAACCTTGAAGCACTTGCTGCTGCCAGTGATGAATCTGTCCTGCGCCTCTGGGAAGGCCTAGGCTACTACCGCCGATGCCGAGCCATGCTGGCCGCCGCAAGGCTGCTTGTAGCGGCCGGACACTCTAATCTTCCCGACAATCCAGAAATTCTCGCTTCACTACCGGGAATGGGAGATTACACCCGCAACGCCGTACTCTCCCAAGCATTTGACCGGTCGGTTCCAATTGTGGAGGCCAACAGTAGGCGTGTTTTGGCACGTCTTATGGGGCTGAACGACGACCCTGCCCGGCCGCCAGCCTCTAAGTGGTTGTGGGAATGCGCTACAGCGCTGGTACCCGAAAACAACGCGGGCGCCTTCAATCAGGCATTGATGGAGTTGGGAGGAACCGTATGCCTGCCCAGCCAACCGGCATGCTTGGTTTGTCCGGTAAGGCCCATGTGTCAGGCAGCGCAACAGGGTGAAGCAGACCGCATCCCGCATAAGACCCCTAGGCCTGCCATCACCAAGGTTGAATCTGTGGGTCTGGCACTGCGCCACAACAATTGCTGGTTATTGCGTCAGTGCCCGGCGGGTGCGCGCCGCGAAGGCTTGTGGGAGTTTCCGCACGAGCAGATCGACGACGATTCAAAACCAATCCAGTGTGCAGAAGCGTTCATGCGCGCCATCGTGGCGGAGCAGCAACCGGTGCTATCGGCAGGTAGTCATGATCATTCCATCACACGGTACCGTGTACGCATTCACCTGTTCACAGCAGACATCAAGAAAGGAGCATTGTTGGGTGAAGGCCGCTGGATACCGGAGGTGGAAATGGCGGAACTGCCCATGAGCGCGCCGCACCGCCGCATTTGGAATCACCTACAACAGGCACCATCATAGGCCGGCCAAGTCCACAAACTCCGCCTCACTGATAACGCGAACCCCCAGTTGCTGGGCCTTCTCGAGTTTGCTACCGGCATTTTCACCAGCCAAAACGAAATCTGTTTTCTTCGACACGCTACCGGAAACCTTGCCGCCAAGATCCTTGATGATCCTTTCAATTCCCAACCTATCGAATCGTTGCAGGGTGCCAGTTACAACAAAAGTCTTTCCGGCCATGGCGCCTACTGGCGCGCGCTTCGGTCCCTCCGCAGAAACTTTAAGCCCAAGATCCTGAAAGTCCTGCAATATTTTCTGGTTGTCAGTATCGCGCAACCATGCCGCAAGGCTGGCAGCACGCTCCGGTCCAATCCCTTCGACCGAACTAAGTGCCCCCTCATCTGCCGCCATCAACGTGGCCAAATCGCAAAATGCCCCGGCGAGTACCTCAGCCACGGTTTCGCCCACATGGCGGATACCCAAACCGGCCAAAAGGCGCGCCAACCCACGTCCCTTGCTTGCTTCAACACCTGCCAACAGATTGCGCGCCGAAGTCTCGCCCATACGGTCGAGTGCCTCCAACTGCTCAGCACGCAAGCGGTACAGATCCGGAAGGTGCTTCACCAAACCGGAATCCACCAACTGTTCCACCATTTCTTCGCCAAGGCCTTCGACATCCATGGCCGCACGCGCACCAAAGGCACGTAAACGGCGCTTCAGAACGGCAACGCATTCACGGCCTTGGCAACGCCATACAGCGCCATCCACATCGCGTGCCACGACTGATCCGCACACAGGGCATGCTGTGGGAAAAACAAAAGGCATTTCAGTTCCGGTACGGCGCTCATGCTCGGCGCGGGATATGTAGGGAATGATCTCCCCCGCCTTCTCCACGACCACCATGTCGCCAACCCTGATATCTTTTTCAGCAATAAAATCCGCGTTGTGCAGCGAGGCGCGGGAAACCGTGGTGCCAGATAGCTGGACCGGTTCCAGATTGGCCACAGGGGTTAGCGCACCCGTCTTGCCAACCTGAATATCGATCGATTTCAGCAATGTCACGGCCTGCTCGGCGGCAAACTTGTACGCCACTGTCCAGCGGGGCGACTTCGACGTGAATCCTGCCTTCTGGCGGGAAGCAAGATCATTCAGCTTGATCACCAGTCCATCGGTGTCGTAGTGAAGGCTCGCCCGCCGCTCATCCCATTCTGAAATCAGTGCCAGAACCTCATCTATGCCTGTAGCCAGCCGAATATGAGAATTGACAGGCAGCCCCCACTTGCCAAACTGCTCCAGCGCCTCCATATGTGTGACAAAATCAATTCCTTCAAGTGTGCCAAAACCATAGACAAACAAACGTAACCTGCGCTTCGAACATTGGGCTGGGTCGAGCAGCTTCAGCGATCCCGCAGTGGAATTACGTGGATTGGCAAATTTCTCGAGGCCTTCAGCTTGTCTTTCGTTATTGAGCTTGGCAAAATCGTCTCGCCGCATGTATATTTCGCCGCGCACTTCCACCAGGGCCGGTGGGCTGTCGCACATCAACCGCAAAGGCAGGTCGCGAACCGTTCGGAGATTCGCAGTAACATCGTCTCCTTTGTCCCCGTCACCCCGAGTCAAGCCGCGCGTGAACACGCCGTTTTCATACGTCAACGATATGGCTACACCGTCAATTTTAGGTTCCACGGCATATTCAATGACCGTCAATGGCACCAGCTTGCGCAACCGAACGTCAAATTCCCGCACTTGGGTAGGGTCGTATGTGTTGTCTATCGACAGCATCGGCAAACGATGAGGGATCGTGGCGAAACCATCAATCGGGGCCCCACCCACCTTGTGGCTGGGGCTGTCGGGGCGGTCCAGTTCAGGGTGGGCCTGTTCCAGAGCCATCAGATCCGCCATCTTCTGGTCGTACTGATGGTCACTGATTTCCGGCGTCGCATCGATGTAGTAGAGACGGTTGTGCCGCTCAAGTTCAGCGCGCAAAACGGCAATCCGGTCGTTGGGACTTGGTTTCGACACAGATTGGGCCCTGCCGGCTCTCTTGGGAAGTCGAAGCACAGCACTGATTATGTCGCACTCGGTGTGCCGGGCCAAGTAGATCAGGCAGCGCGGGCCGGACTTTGAACACCATGAGCCAATACCATCGCTGCCAACGATGCCGGATCAAGCCCTTGACGACCCAGCATGTAGGAACGCGATCCAACTGGCCCGGCCAATCGTCCGCTCACTCCGGCAGCAATCAAGCGGCAGCCAAGACCTTCCCGTGCAATGGCTTGGCCCACAAGAGATGACAGTCCACCTGTCAGTGTCCCTTCCTCCGCGGTCAACACGGTTGAAAAGCCGGAAAGGCATTCCACCAATTCTGGCGTATGGTCTGGAGGCAGGTGCGCCATCACCCCCACAGAAGCGGTAATTCCATGGGTCAACAAAATGTCTGCGGCTGCGCAGGCTTCCACCGCCATGGCGCCTGTCGCTAGCAGCAAAACTACATCACCACCCCGGCGAATGATTGTTGGCGCATTCCATTCGAAGCGACCTTGCAACCCGGGAACCGGCACATTGCTCCCCTTACCTACGCGCAGATAAACAGGGTCTTCTTGTCCGAGGGTGGCTGACAGCACGGTTTGAGTCTGTGCTGGATCTGCCGGGGCAACAACACGCATACCTGGCATGGCACGCAAGGCTCCCAGATCTTCCACTGCATGGTGCGTCGGGCCGGCAGGCCCGTAGGCGTAGCCTCCACCAATGCCAACAACACAGACTGGCAAACGGTGCAGTACAGGCCCGTTGCGGATCTGCTCGTAGCATCGCAATGCGGCAAAATTGGCAATCGAATAGATGAATGGCCGGTAGCCCACCATGGCAAGGCCTGTGGCAATTCCGGCCATATTCTGCTCTGCAACTCCCACATTGAGGAATCGGTCGGGAAACTCGCGGGCGAATGCTTCCACCACACTCCAGCCCAGATCAGCCGTTAGCAGGAAGATGCGGGCATCGTCGCGTGCCAGCAGACAGAGTTGTTCCACGAGGGCGTTTCTCATGCCACTGCCTCCAGACCATTCAGCGCCTGCTCATATTGCTGGGCCGACATGGGCAGGTAATGCCACGCCACCTGATTTTCCATGTAGCCAACGCCTTTACCAAGCACCGTTCGGGCCACTACCAACCGTGGCTTGCCAATGCCCCGGGGAATCAGCGCCTCGGCTAACTGAGCAGTATCGTGGCCATCCACTTCGACGGCATCCCAACCAAAGGCTTCCCATCGGGCGGCCATTGGGGCCAGGTTGAGGACATCACGCGTAGGGCCAAGGGCTTGAGAACCGTTCGCATCGATGATGGCCGTCAGATGGCTTAATCGATGGTGGGCAGCGAACTGCGCTGCCTCCCATACCTGTCCCTCATTGCACTCAGCATCGCTGAGGAGGGCAAAAACCCGGGCAGGCGATTGGCGCAGCCTAAGGCCGTGGGCCAAGCCACAGGCAACCGAAAGCCCCTGCCCCAACGAACCAGTGGCGACATCGATTCCAGCCAGACAAGCTTCTGGATGAACGCCCAAATGTGTGCCGTCGGCACAATAAGTACCCAGCGTGGCCTCATCCATCAGCCCGGCGTGATGCATGGCCACATAGAGTGCGAGTGCCGCATGCCCCTTGCAGAGCACAAACCGGTCGCGGTTGGGTTGTTCAGTACCGGCATGGCGCAGCAATCCGCCCCAAAGCGTGGCGATGATTTCCACCACGGACAGGGACGAACCGATGTGGCCGACATTGGCGGCACGCGACTGTTCCAGTACGCCCCGGCGAATTTTGCCTGCCAGGTCGTTCATGCGCCGAAGGGTGGCGGGGTCGGGGCGCAGCATGCCCGTCTCCGGTAAACCAAAAATCAGGCTGCAACATTAGCAACCTTTGGGCCAAGTCTAGAAGAGGGCAGGTTTAGGAATCCAGTGGGAAAGAGACATTTGTCCGGTCTGCCACCTTGCGAGACTGGGCTGATCAGAAGTATTTCAGATTAGGTTAAATATTTTGCAAGCCTGTTCCGGAACAGTCAGTCGATCTAATCCAAAAATCAACTGCATCATTTCTGTACAGCAGCAACTACGTAGTAGGTCTCGATCCGCATGGACCTCCCCCTCGCAGCCACACGCAGGGTTTGCGGGTAAATGTAGAGACTTTTGTATATCTTATCAGTAACGAGCTTACTAGAATTATAAGCATAGCCGATTAGCTGATTTGACTGTGTCCTTATCTCAAATTTGTAGCATTTAGGGACACGGCCCTTGATGGGTGAATCGAGGAATGGCGTCAATACACTCCAGTAAGTTTGAGTCGAATCATATTTTCCAATAACTATATTTGCCAGTTTTTGATTCACAATTGCAGTAGCCGCTTGTTCATCAATGACAAACCTGAAGGGATCGGTCGGTGGAGCTTTCAATTCCGTGAGTAATACAGTCGAAACAACGGGTTGTCTCAAAGGAGCGATCGGCTGGTTCATCTGCTCCACTTTCACACGTTCGAGCACATCGGCACGATATTCCTGTGCTGATAGCACCATTCGAAAACCGGTCCGAGCGTGTCCACCATCCAACGGACCGCGGCACGCCGAACGATGTGAACCAGAACCAGCCGTTTCAAACCAAGAACCTCCTCGCTTGACACGAAAAATTCCGGTGGACGGCCCCATAGGATCGACAAGGTTATTCAGATCGTAATTACCATGCCAATCGGAACACCACTCCCAGACATTGCCATGCATATCATAAATACCATAATCATTTGGTAGATATGACCGCACAGTGGCCACTCGTTGCTGATTTGGCCCTGGGACTTGCGCACCAAATGGCACGGATCCGTTCACATTCGATTCCATTCCATTCAGCTTGTCTCCGTGGCTAAAAGGAGTGCTTTTCCCAGACCGGCAAGCGTATTCCCACTGGGCCTCGGTTGGCAGTGTGAACGGATGCTCAAAACGCTCGGAAAGCTGCCGACAAAAAAGTATCGCATTACTATATGAAACATTATCTGCCGGCCAAGTAGGTGAATATGGTATATTAGGCAAAAACTGGTCAGCATCTCTTATGATCGTGCGGTATTGAATCTGAGTGGTTTCGGTTACAGCCATATAAAATGGCTGGGCAATTTGAACATCATGAGGAACCTCTTGGGGATCACGCATCGGTTCATCAGAAGGAGACCCCATCGTGAACTTGCCATGTGGAACCAAAACCATGGGCAGCGTCACGTTCGGTGCCAGTACAAGCATGATGTTTTTCGGTAAATTCAATTGCGGAGGTATATCCGGAAGCTTTTCTTCTTCCGCTGGTTCTTCAGGAACCACTGGCAGGCGAACTGCTTGTGGCGCTTCCCGGGGTTCTCTAGGCATCAGATCAAGAACATCAGGTGCCCGGGGCGGTTTCTCAGTTGGCCGTCTCACGGAATCCGGAACAGGTTGCATGAGTATGAAAGTCACGATGGCTGGAAACAAAAACAGAACAATACCAAGAATCACCAATAAAATCCATTTCATACCCAAGTTTTGTTTTACTGGCTGTGCAGGCAGTTCAGGTTTTTCAACTACGACCGGAATGGGTTTGACAGGTATATTTGCCGAAGAACGCCGAACAGGTGCAGCATCATAACCGGAAAATTCTTTTGCTTTGCGGGATGTCTCGGTACCAAAGGCTTTTTTCAACGGCGGCATCAGCTTTTCTGGCTCGATCTTTTCCGGAACCGGCCGATTGGGCAACCTTGTCAGCCATGGATCCTGAGTGCCCGAGGGAAATTCACCTTGGGGTTGCCTGCCGCGCATAGGCGACACATCCAGCAAATCAGAATTACCAATTGCCTGCGGATCAGCCAGCAGCGCTTCCAGCGCCTGCGCCATTTCGTTTCCGTTCTGATAGCGATTGGCTCGGCGAGCAAAGCATTTTCGAAGCAACCTTATAGACTCAATACTTATGCCAATTTCCTTCAATTCACTGTCCTAGTCTCCTGTAGGTGCTCTACCCAAATCGCAAACCAGTAGCTGAAAACCGATAACACCAAGGGCATGGACATCGTCTGCAGGGTGTGGCACTTCCCCCTTCTGCTGCTCCGGACTGGCGTATAGCGGAGTATGGCTGCCACGCAACGAACGCGTAAGAATTTCCACCTGACTCAGGGTTCCTTCATATTCCGCAAAACCATGATCAATCGCCAGTCCGCCAATTCCAAAATCCGCTATCTTTAGGTCAATTCTGCCCTCAGGCTTGCGCATTACCAATACATTTGCAGGCTTCAGATCGCGATGAACAATTGGAAACTGAAGGGCATGAAGCGGAGCGACCGTTCGCGCCAGCTTGAGTAGCATCTGTAATGCCATCATAACCCTTCGTTGCCCAGACAGATTCAACCACTCCGACATTAAACCGCAAAGATCCCCGCCGTTGATAAATTCATATTCAAGACATGGCGGGTCGTAGTCTAGCCAGGCCTGCTGCAGCCTGACAATACCTGGGTTGTTGCCCGAAAGCTCCATGATCCGGCTAAGCAATTCGCTTTCATGGCGTATGTAGCGTGCCAATTCGGGGGTTAGGCAAAATTTAAGGGCAACTGGCAAAATACCCTTCAGGGTCGGGTGCTAAGCCTTCCAGACCTCACCAAAAGCCCCCATACCCAAAAGATCAACAAGCCGCCAATTACCTACAGGCATTTCGCCGGCCTTGTAACGCGGAGGCCGGGCGGGCAATATTTTCAGGATGTCGCGCAGACCCTCCACAACAAAACCGGGAGGAGCGGAGCGCCCCTCAGGATCTGCAGGCCGCCTGAATAATGATCGGATCATCCCTGGAACCTGTTCCAGATACGCCAGTACCTTCTCCCGCACTTCAAGTTTGCTTAGTCTTTCAAGAGTTTCATCTCGGGCGGCGGAAGAGTATCGATCATACGTAGCCAATGCCACGGCATGCACTTGCTCCACGGTAGCACGCGCACATTCCTTCATCTCGCTAATCCATTGTTCAGGTGTAAACTTCCGTTCAAACCTGCCATGAATATCAATGGCAATGCTGTTGATCCTCTGGGCAAAAGGTTTCTCGCCCATCAATCCTGAGATGCCCTTTTTGACCACAGCTTTGCAGATGCAGTGAAAAAATGCGTCAAATGCCATGCGCATACCCCGGAGTATGCCCATATGATACACGATTAGGTAGAACAACCAAGGACTTTAGAGGAAGCTAGAATGGCTTTCAAATCAATACACTTATGGAAAAAGAGATGGTCTGGGGAAGAAACGATCCATGGCTAAGTACTCAATCCATGGATCCGCTCCGAAAATATAAACAATGCAGCAGGCCTTATTTAATTCCGTTGGCCAATTTGAAGACTTCCGTCAAAAAACCAGTCGCGTACGATTCAATACCGGGGCTTTCTTCCTCAGAGTTGCCTGCCACGTTGAGAATACTAACGTTGTTGGCGTTCAACCATTCAACAACCGCTTCGACTGTGATACCTGATTTTTCAATATCAATTTTCAAAGAGGGCTTGTTGAGCTCGAGAATCATGCGCGTTGTCAACTGCTCGCCGCGAGCCTTGAAGTTTTTGGCCAACTGGATGGTCGCATCCGACCCGCGCACATTCATGCGCGTTCTGTCCGGGTAATTAGGACTTTGCAGCGCCACAATACCGTACCGTCCCGCATAGGCCGGACGTTTCCCAGCGAGGGTTATGTATCCTTTGGGCATCCAGCCGCCTGTAGGAATTCCCAAAGCTTGAGCCGCCACCAAGCCTGCTATGTCCACACCCGTCTGGCCACCAGAAATCACTTTTGCCAACATTAGAACACCTCCTTTTACAACCACACAATCGTTCAATAGAAATTTTGATATTACGCCTTGACACTGGCTGTATTATCGGAATCAATAGAAAACTCTGAGGCCCGAACCATTTCCATCTTGGCGCCTTGAATGATTGGCGCCTAAAACAAATGGCATACTCGTGCAAGCTTTCAATTGCACCCCGGCAGATTTGCTTTCAGGCTGGCCGGGACATTTGATCAATCAACTAATTGTACATGATGGCGGGCGATGGCACACGAACAGATTGCGTTTCCGTGAGTTATCCAATTCCATAACTGTCCACGACACGCTTTTGCTGGCATCAAGTGGCAGTGCGCCGGCCTTCCAATTCCTGCCAGCGCTGATAAAGCCGCTCCACACGAGTTTGAGCTTCCTCAAGTGCCTTGCAGGCCGAGTTCAGGATGGCGTTTCCCGCCGTGGCGGAAGCTTCCACCTCCGCATGGAGTTTGGCGACTGTCTCCTCGGCCTCGAGCAGTGTGGCTTCCATACCGTCGAGCTCTTTCTGCTCGTGAAAGCCCAGTTTTCGCGCCTTCGGCTGAACAGGTGCCCCCTTGGTCCCGCTAGCTTGCGCTGCCTTGGTCGCCTGACGCTGCGCTCGCTCCAGAGCCGTCAGCCACTGGCTGACGCTGGCGTAGCTTGCCGAACCACCTTTGCCGTCGAGCCCAATCACCTCGGTGCAGACACGATCCAGAAGTTCACGGTCGTGGCTGACAATGACCAATGCTCCTGGGAAATCAGCCAAAGCCTCTTCTAATACTTCCAAGGCTGGAATATCCAAATCGTTGGTTGGTTCATCCAGCAGAAGCAGGTCAGCGGGCTGAAGCATCATTTGCGCCATGCGGACACGGGCCTGCTCACCACCGGAAAGCGATCCCACCAGCACATCGATCTGTTCAACACTAAACAAAAATTGCTTGGCCCATGCGGTCACATGCACAGGACGACCACGAAAATGAACCTCATCGCCGCTGGGGCAAAGGGCGCGACGCAGCGATTGATTGGGGTTCAGAGCCGTGCGGCCCTGCTCGAACATCACACGCCTCAAGCCATCCGCGGGAATAACGGTGCCTTCATCTGGTTTATGCTCACCCGCAATGGTGCGAAGCATCACACTCTTGCCACTACCGTTGGGCCCCAGCAAGCCAAGCTTGGAACCGGGCGTCAGCATCAACTCCAAACCAGAGAATAAACGACGCCCACCCATCGATTTGGCAACGTTTTCCGCCACCAGCAATTTACGCGACTGACGGCCGGTGCCTACAAAATCGATTCCAGCGGCACCCGCCGCGGTGGTGCGCGCCTTCAGGTCTGCCAATTCACCACGCCGATCCATGGCTTCGTCAATTCGTGAGGCAGCTTTGCGGGTGCGCGCTGCCGCTTTGCGGCCGAGCCACTCCGTTTCGCGACGCACCTGATTGGCAACCGATTCACGCAAACGTGCCTGACCTTCGAGAAATTCATCGCGGCGTTCGGTGAACTGGTCGTACGAACCGGTGGCGCGAAAATACCCGGCAGGATAAACCCGGCTGATTTCAAGAATGTCGTCGGCCACGGCGCGCAGGAAGGCGCGATCGTGCGTAGCCACCACATAACCAAACGACGAGGCGCGCAGCAGTCGCTCGAGCCACACGATGCCAGGAAGGTCAAGGTGGTTGGTCGGTTCATCCAGAAGAACGATATCGGGCTGAAGCGCCATGGCGCGCGCGATGCTCAGTCGTTTACGCCAACCACCTGATAGATGAGAGGCAAGCTTTTCGTCGTCGTCGAATCCCACCTGTGTCAACACAATCGACGTGATGGTTTCGCGTTCGTGCTCTTCGATCGACTCATCGGCGAGCGCCGCCAATACCACTTGGCGCACAGACATGCCTTCGGGGAAAACATCGTCCTGGGCAACGTAGCCGAGCTTTACCGATCGGCGCATGGCGCGGGTGCCGGCATCCATTTCTTCGCGACCAACAAGGATCTTGAGAAGAGTTGATTTTCCAGCCCCATTGGGCCCGATCAAACCAATGCGTTCACCCTCACGGATGTCAAACGAAAGGTCCCTGAACAACGGACGCACACCAAAGGTTTTGGTCAAACCCTGCACACTCAAAAGCACACTCATGCGAAACCCCAGAAGGCAGCTTCCTTCAGGCAAGCCGGAAACAATTCCATGCACTATAGCGAACATGGCCATTCTTCGACACGCCGGACAGCCGCTGTTTCCCGACGCGCCCCGACCAAGAGGTCATACCCCACCGGTCACATCAGATGAGTTTTTGATGAAGCCTTCTGATGACCAGACTTTCCGTGAGCCACGCAAAAGAAATGCCCGCATGGAGCGAATGACATATGGTCAATTTCACAAACTGGAGGATTGTCGATGAAAATATTGGTTACCGGCGGCCGCGATTTTAACAACAAGGCCCTTCTTTTCGACACCCTTAACAAACTGCATGCCGAAAGCCCAATCACCCTCCTCATTCATGGCGCATCCCAAGGTGCCGATAGCCTGGCTTCAGAATGGGCTAAAGAACACGGGGTAGCCGAAAACGGCGAAAAACCCAATTGGAAGCTGGGTCGGGGAGCAGGCCTCATCAGAAACAAGGAAATGCTGGCCCAAAATCCAGATCTAGTGGTCGCCTTTCCGGGAAAAAAAGGAACGGAAGATATGGTGAGAAAAGCGCAAGCCGCCGGCAGAAAGGTCTTGAAAATAGCCGGCTAAAAGCGATCAGCGGCCCTGCGCGCCTTAATGGTGGCGCGCAGGGTCAGGCCAAAATCTCGCGAACGACACGGCCATGGACATCTGTCAGCCTGAAATCGCGGCCTGCCTGACGGAATGTCAGCTTTTCATGGTCGAAACCCAAAAGGTGGAGCATGGTGGCGTGGAGGTCGTGCACCGACATCGGGTTTTCCACGGCCTTAAATCCCAGTTCGTCTGTGGCGCCATAAGCCATACCGCCGCGCACACCTCCCCCGGCCATCCAGACTGAAAAGCCGTAATGATTGTGGTCGCGTCCAGATAGGCCGGGCATCTCAGCCACGGGAGTGCGCCCGAATTCACCGCCCCAAAGAACCAGCGTATCGTCGAGCATGCCGCGCTGTTTCAGGTCATCGAGGAAAGCAGCGATTGCCTGATCCCAATCAGCAGCCAAACTGCGGTGCTGTTTTTCAAGATTGTCGTGGTTGTCCCAAGGCTGACCACCGCCACTCCAGACCTGCATGACACGCACGCCACGTTCCAGTAAACGCCGGGCCAGCAAAAGCTGCCTGCCGTGGGTGGTGTTCCCGTAACGTTCTTTAAGTCTGGCATCCTCATTTCTGAGATCGAGGACATCAAGACCTTCCGACTGCATGCGGTAAGCCAGTTCAAACGACTGCAACCGCGCCTCCAGCGCCGCGGCGTCGGGTTGACGAGCCAAATGTCTGCGGTTGAGTGCCGCCATAAGATCGTATTGAGGACGCAATTTGTCGGATGTGAGAGTTGGATGCCTGAGATTTTCCAGCAACTGGCCCGGTTCGGTTTTGGCGGTGTCGAGGTGCACACCCTGATAGGCTCCCGGCAGAAAAGCACTGCGCCAGTTCTGCACGCCAACAATCGGCAAACCACCCGGGCAAAGGACCACAAAAGCAGGGAGATTGCTGCCCTCGGTACCCAGCCCATAGAGCAACCAAGAACCGACACTGGGTCTTGGAAGTCGGCCATCACCGGTATTCATCAACATAAGCGATGGTTCATGGTTTGGAACCTCCGCCTGCATCGAGCGGATAACGCACATGCGATCGGCATGGCGCGAGGCGGTTTTGGCGAACAGTTCACTTACTTCAAGACCCGACTGGCCATATCTGCTGAATTTAAAAGGAGAACGCATCACCCCCGCTGTTTTGCGTTCGGTACGCAGGGAAGCATCTGGCACAGGCTTGCCATGCAAAGCATCGAGCTTGGGCTTGGAATCAAAGGTGTCCACCTGACTCGGTCCACCATTCATGAAAAGGTGGACCAACCGCTTGGCACGCGCCTGTCGCTGCGGCGCCCGAGGCGTGAGAGAGTCGGTAGTGGCCGCGAATGCGGTTGCTCCCATCCCAAAGGGTAGTCCAGCCAACCAGTCGCGGCGCGAAAAAGGAACGCCTGTCATGTCCATGGTGGTGGTTCCTTAGTTGATGAACGAGAATTCATTACCAGCCAAAATAACTTGGGCTGCCTGACGCGGAGCATCGGCACCCGCTTGCTCCAGAAAACGAATCATCAACATGGTTTCATCGGGTTCGGGGTCGCGCTGCAATGCCATGCGATAGATAGACTTGACCCAGACTTCCCGTTTGCCTGAATCCCCCGCCCGCCGGACCAAGGCATCGGCACAAGCCAGACCAAACGGATGATTCATTAGCCATAAGGCCTGAAGCGGGGTCGTGGTAACGTCGCGTTTGGCCGCGGTTGCATCAGGGCTGGGGAAATCAAATTGGCGGAACAGGCCAGGCACCTGCAACCGATCGATGTGCAGGTAAAGAGTTCTGCGAGTGCTATTAAGATCTGCTGAAGATGCTCCACCCGAAGTGGCGTCAAGCCTGCCAGATACAGCAAGCATCGAATCCCGCAGCGCCTCGAAGTCGACACGCGCGGAGTCGCGGCGGGACAACAGACGATTTTCAGGATCCTTAATTCGCGATTCTTCCGGCGCATTCGACGCACGCTGCCAAGTATCACTTGACAAAATCAGCCGAATCAATCTGCGTGTCGACCAACCATGGTCGATAAGGTCCTTTGCCAGATAGTCGAGCAGTTTGGGGTGCGATGGTATGTCACCCCTGATTCCGAAATCACCCGGTGTGCGCGACAAGCCATCACCAAAGCAGTTCATCCACACCCGGTTGACCCAAACACGCGCCAGAAGCGGATGATCTGCATGTGTGACCGATTGAGCCAGTTCTAGGCGACCGGAACCATTCGGCACCTTGGCCTGCCTGCCAATGCTCGCCGGAACAACCCGTGGAACCAGTTCACCGGGGCGAACCGGATTACCGCGCAGAAATACCCGCCCCGTTTGTGGTAACGGAGTATCCACCAACGAATGAGCCCGGGGAGGCGCTCCTTTACCACTCACCCGCCACTGTTCCACTTGGGTGCGCAATTTTTTGAGGACGTCTTGCCCGGCACGATCCGGGAACAGTTCCAGATCGGAAAAGAAAGATAATGGCATGTTCCAAGGCGAAGCATCGTCGGCCCACGACCGTACGAGCACCGGTTCCCGAACACGCTCTGGCGCCGCAAAAGCCGAGGCATAGGCTGCCGCCGCTTCCGCAATGCTGGGCGTTTGGCGGGATCGCATGGCGCGGCGCAATGGTTCCGGTGCGGCCAGACCATCCGGCCCGGCCAAGAGGGCAGCAAGATCAGCAGCAAAACGGCCCGGCCCCACGGTTTCAATGCGTGTCCACAATCTCCAGGCTGGATCATCGCGTCGCGCAGGCGCATCGAGCCAAGCGCGCCACCGTTTCAATAAGGTTGGGTTCAGATCATCTGGATCGGCTACCAGCATGAATTCATCCTGCGGCGGCTTTCCCCGTAACCGGGCAACCGCTAACAAATGTTCTGCCAATCGCCCACGCGCCGAATCGAGCATCTTGCCATGGCGCTGCGAGACATAATCTGAAAGTGCCAACTCGCGGGTTTGCAGCTCTTTCTGAAAAGCCGCGTAATCAGCCGTGGCGGGAGCGGGTGCAAACAGTGGAGGCACTTCTGGTTCAACGGAAGCCGCGAAGACCGAGTAGAGGCTGTAGTAATCTTTCGTGGGAATCGGATCAAATTTGTGATCGTGGCACCGGGCGCATGCCACCGTCAGCCCCAGCAAGCCGCGTGTAACAACATCAATACGATCATCGATGACATCGTGCTGGTTGTTCATGAACCGGCCACCCAGAGTAAGAAAACCGAGTGCTGGCAAGTCAGCCGGGCTGCATTCTTTACCCTGCAAACGGTCTGCGGCGAGTTGCGCCCTGACAAAACGGTCGTAAGGCATGTCCGACTGAAACGCAGAAACCACCCAGTCGCGGTAGGCCCACGACCACGGAAATGCACCATCTTGAAAAAACACATACCCTTTGGTGTCGGCATAGCGCGCAACGTCGAGCCAGTGTCTGGCCCAGCGTTCACCGTGGGAACGACCTTCAAACAGCCGGGAAACGGCCCTGTCCCAGGCGCCCGCCTTGTTATCTGCCATAAAGGCATCCACAGCTTCTGCCGCGGGAGGCAGACCAGTTATCGCATACGAGGCACGGCGCAGCAGGGTACGGCGGTCAGCCTGTGGAGCAGATTTCAGCCCAGCGCGTGCTAGGGAATCATTAATGAAAGCATCGATAACATTGGCGCGGCCATCGCCCGGAACTTTTACGGGTAATAGAGGCTTGAGCCCCCATGGAGTAGCGGTCGCCGCCAATTGGGTTGAACGATCAGCAGGCCAAGGAGCGCCACGGGCAATCCATGCTTCAATCGCCTTAACGTCCTCGGACTTCAGTGGCGCCGTTGGCGGCATACGCGGTTCAGCATCGGGCTGAAGGACGGCCAGCAATCGGCTTTCGGACGGTTTACCCGGAACAATGACGGGCCCGTTGTCGCCACCCTTCATGGCACCATCGCGAGTATCGAGCCGCAGACCACCTTGTTGTTTCTTCGGGCCGTGGCAGCGATGGCAGTGTTCCGCCAAAAGTGGCCGGATACGCACTTCAAATTCAGTGTCGGCACGTCCATGCAACGAAAACGCGGCCAGTAGGAGTGTGCATATCCAGAAACGTGGCATGATGGATGCCTTGAAGTTGGTTGTGGCAGGCCACTTGACCCTAAGCCTAATCGAGGATCGGGTCAACCTTGGGTTCACCATGGCTAGAAGCCTCTTTCCCAACCGATCGCACGCTTGCTTGAAACAAACCGGCTAATCAACCAGCCATCATCTCCTTCACTACCTTGCCAGCGATGTCGGTCAGGCGGAAATCGCGACCCGCATGGTGGAATGTTAGTTTCTCGTGGTCGAAGCCCATCAGATGCAGCATGGTGGCATGCAGATCGTGGATATGCACAGGATTTTCGGCAGCATGAAAACCAAACGGATCTGTAGCGCCCACAACGGTGCCCGCGCGCACACCACCGCCCGCCAACCAAACCGAAAAACCGTAAGGGTTGTGGTCGCGGCCATTCAGCTTGCCCAAGTTTGAACCCGGGGTGGGCAGCTCCACCGTTGGCGTTCGGCCAAACTCGCCGCCCCAAAGCACCAATGTGTCTTCCAAAAGTCCACGACGACGCAGGTCGATCAGAAGCGCGGCAATGGCCTGATCGCAGTCATGGGCTAAGCGCCTGTGATTGGCTTCAAGGTCATCGTGGCTGTCCCACGGCTGACCGGCACCCGTCCAGACCTGCACCACGCGCACGCCGCGTTCTATGAGCCGACGCGCCAGCAGCATCTGTCTGCCTTGGGTGCCTTCGCCATACAGTTTGCGTGTAGCCGTGGTTTCCCGGTCGAGGTCAAAGGCATCGGCGCCCTCGACCTGCATGCGGAAGGCAAGTTCCATCGAAGCAATCCGCGCCTCGAGCCGAGGATCGGCCAGTGGATCTGCAACAGGATTAAGCCGCCGGACAAGGTCAAGCTGACGCCGCTGGGCTGCAGGGGCCAATGCCGGATTATGGAGATATTCGACAAGACTATCTGTATTGGGACGGCCAGTGTCGAGCGGTAGGCCTTGGCATGCGGCAGGCAAAAATGCGCTTTGCCAATTCTGTCCTTCCTGCACAGGCAGTCCATCGGGGCACAGGACCACAAAACCAGGAAGGTCGCGGGATTCATTGCCCAAACCATGGACGAGCCAACTGCCAAGACTGGGACGCACCAACCGTTGTTCGCCACAGTTCATGAGCATAAGGGCTGGCTCATGGTTGGGGCTGTCGGTGCGCATCGACCGGACCACGCACAGCTCGTCGGCGCAATGCCGCGCCAACAACGGAAACATGTCGCTGATTTCAGTACCAGACTGGCCCCATTTTCTGAAGCGGAAAGGCGATGGCATCGCCGCGCCTGTCACACGTTCGGTGACTGGTACCGGTCCGGGCAAGGGTTTGCCTGCATACTTTGCCAATTCCGGTTTAGGATCGAAAGAATCGATATGAGATGGGCCGCCATTCATGAACAGGTGGATAAGCCTGCGCGCGCGTGGCCGGTGTCCGGAAACTTTAGCAGCCAATGGATCGGCAGCACGAACCGTGTTGGCTTCCATCATCCCGAGCGCCAGCGCGCCCAATCCCAATCCGGACTGGCGCAAAAGGCAACGGCGATCCGGAAAATGCTTCATGCGCCTATTCCACAAAATGAAAAGGGTGCCCGAGCAGCAATGCCTGCGCCAACTGCGCCATGGGAGTAATGGCAGGCACAGGTGGCCCGTCAAATTCACGCGCCGAGTCGTACCGTTTTCCTGTCGCCTGATCTATCAATACAGGCGACCAAAGGAATGTGTCGTAACCGGGATCTTTACCCGGAGCCACCACGCAGTCGAGCGATTGCCCCTTTAATAAACGAATCGGACCGGCAATAGTGGCAATAGCCCGCTGTTTGGCAGACCATGAAATAATAACTCGGCCATCGGGGCCAACCACCGAAGCACTCACGCCATCGCCACGATAATCGGGATGTTCCAACGTGCCAGAAACAGAAACAGTCATGTCGGCAGGCGATGTGAAGCGGCGGACCACCACCATGGAGGCATCACTTGCGGGGTGTCCACCCGAAGCGGTCAGGTGCATCTTGCCCGTTTTGGGAGCAGGCAATAAGGCTGTTGCTTGCCAGGCTGATCCAGTGAAATGGCTCAGCGGCACAAATTCGGTGACGGCACCATCGCGTAGCGTGGCCTGACCGCATGACCATAATGAGGGCGTTCCAGAATTCGCCTGTGTCGATCCTTTCAAAAATACCACACCCTCGGCTCGTTCCCTTTCCGTGGCAGCGCGCCCCCATGCCATCCGGAAGAGTGCGTTCACGGGATCGTTGTCCGATTCTGCACGTTTGGCCAACGCAATGGCCTGTTCAAGCACGAAGGGGCTATTGAGCAGAAAAAGCCCCTGCGCGGCTGTAAGCGTCTCATGACGACGAGGCGTCGATGTATCGGGACTGGCCACATCGAACGCACGCGGAGCACCGGGAGCATTTTGGCGCTCGACATAGGTGTAAATGGTACGGCGATTGGAATGAGGCCACGCAAGCACAGGCTCAGGCGGGCCACCGCGTCGGTTATCAAGCCTGCCAGCCGATTGCAACAACCGGTCGCGCAAGGTCTCCCAGTCGATCCTGCGCACATTCTGGCGGGCCAGCAGTCGATTATCTGGGTCACGCTCTTCCAGTTCTGGCCTGCGGGTGCTCGATTGCCGGTAGGTTGCCGATGTCAGAATCGTTCGATGAAGGTGCTTGAGCGACCAGCCATGGCTAATGAAATCGCGGGCCAGCCAGTCGAGCAGTGCGGGATGTGTTGGAGCCTCACCCCGGTTGCCCAAATCTCCGGGAGTTCGAATGAGGCCTTCGCCAAAATGGTGCATCCAGACCCGGTTCACGATCACACGCGCCAGAAGCGGATGGTCTGGCCGGGTAAGCGCATGGGCCAGGTCCAACCTGCCGGAGCCTTTTTCAAGAGCAACCGGCGCGCCGGTGACCAAGCAATCGACAAATTGCCGAGGTATTTCCGGGCCGGGACGCAAAGGATTGCCCCGTTTGAATACCCGCGCGATTGGTGGATCTGGAAGCTCTTCAAGTACCATGGCACGGGCTAAGGAAGGAGGCGTGACTGCGCGCCATTCATCTGCCTGCCTTTGCAAGTCGCGTTGGTGATCGCGATCGACCCGACCCAGCAACTTGCCTGTTTGCTCGAGCGGGATATTCAAGGGCGATTTCGGCCCTGTTAATTGAAGCTTGTACTCAGCAAGCGCCGGTTCGCCCCGCCGTGCTCGCTCCAGCAGTTCTGCGACTCGACGGGCCAAATCCATCCGATCGACAGGAACGGGCTGCAAAAGAGCGCGGGACCATTCGGGTTGACGAACAGAATTGCTAGCCAACAGATTGGCGGCCTTCTGCCACCCTTCCGCGGGCAAAACCGCCAAGGCCTTCCATGGCCCCCATAGTGGATCGGCGTCCGACTGGGCCGCAATATGGTCGCGCCATTTGGATACCACAGCAGGGTTCAGATCATACTCACCCGACAACACTGTCTGAGTGGCAGCGTCTGCAGAGGCGGCCAGCAGGTGTGGCGCAATCACTGAAGGCTGGGCCAATCTAGACAGCACCTCGGCACGCCGAAGGCTTACAAAATGATCCACAGCATCGTCGCGACGTTGCTGCTCTGTCTGAAAATCTTTCTCGGCCTGGCTCAACGGCTCGGAACGAAGACGAGGCAGGTCATCCGGTTCGCGGCTGCCAGCCAAAACGGCGTAAAGAGAGTAGTAATCTTCCATCGAAACCGGATCATTTTTGTGGTCGTGGCAACGGGCACAGGCAACTGTAAGCCCCAGCAGACCACGGGTTATGACGTCGATCCGGTCATCGAGGATGTCATGCTGGTTATTCAGAAAGCGCCTGCCAACCGTCAGAAATCCGAGTGCCGCCAGGTTCTCCCGCCCGCCTGAACCTTTTGGATGCAATCGGTCGGCTGCTATCTGCTCGCGAACAAACTGGTCGTACGGCATGTCGCGGTTGAGCGCATCGATCACCCAGTCGCGGTAAGTCCACGCAAAATGTAAATGGCGATCTTCCAGAAACGCGTAACCCTTGCTGTCGGCATAGCGGGCAATGTCGAGCCAATGCCTGGCCCAACGCTCGCCGTAGGCAGGGTCAGCCAAAAGACGCTCTAGGGCCGCCTCATATCGGCGCGGATTCTTGTCAGCCAAGTAGGCTTCGCGCTGGTCTGCTGAGGGTGCAAGGCCAGTCAAACTATGATGAAGGCGCGCTAAAAGTGTTTCTGGTGTTGCTTCGGGCGACGGGGTGAGACTTTGTTGCTTCAATCGCGCCAACACAAACTGGTCGATGAAGTTACGAACGCTACTGGAATCGCCATTGAGAATGGGTGGTGCAGACTGGTTCCAACCTGTAAGTGCCCATGGCGTTTCGCCCGATGCCACGGCCATGGCACACGAAAACGAGAAGAGCAGGAAGGTGATGGGCATCAGCAGGCGCATGGTGGCTGGCTTCCTTACTACCTATCTTACCGGCTACAACTGCTTCTCCACCACCCAAACCATCCCGTTTTCCACAGCATCTCTCGCTTTGCGTGGTAAGTTAGGATCTGTAGACAGGCAATAACGCACAGCTAAAGGGATCACGGATGAGTACGCAGGGAGGCAAAACTTGGGGCGGCAGGTTCACAGCAGGGCCAGACGCCTTGGTTGAGGCCTACACGGAATCGATCTCGTTCGACAAACGCCTTTACCGCCACGATATCCGTGGCAGTCAGGCACACGCCCGCATGCTCAGCCATGTGGGATTGATCAGCCCTGATGAATCAATCGCATTGATAAACGCACTCGATGCCATCGGCACGCAAATCGACGAAGGTCGCATGACGTGGCGCCGCGACCTTGAAGACATCCACACCCACATAGAAGTCGCCCTGATCAGCCAGTTGGGCGACACCGGCCGGAAACTCCATACGGGCCGCAGCCGCAACGATCAGGTTGCCACCGCAATGAAGCTGTGGACACGTGACACGCTTGATCGTGTTGTTGTTGGCATTACCGCGCTTCAGCAAGCTTTTGTCGATTCTGCGGCGCGAGAGCAGGGAGTCATTCTCCCCGGTTACACGCATCTGCAGCGTGCCCAACCGGTACTGGCAACCCACTATTTTCTGGCCTACGTGGAAAAGCTGGAACGGGACCGCACACGGTTGCTCGATGCGCGTGCCCGCCTGAACTTGCTCCCACTCGGTGCTGGTGCCTTGGCAGGTTCTTCGCTTCCCCTCGATAGAGCCTTTGTGGCCCGTGAGCTGGGATTTGATGGCGTGGCTGCCAATTCCCTCGACATTTCGTCGGACCGCGACTTTTTGGTGGAATTCGTTTCGGCATTGACATTACTGGCAGTTCATCTGGGTGGTTGGGCAGAGGAATGGGTTCTGTGGGCCACAACCGAGTTTGGTTTCCTCGAACTGTCGGATGCGTTCTGCACAGGTTCCAGCCTCATGCCTCAGAAAAAGAATCCGGATGTTTTGGAACTCATGCGCGGACGAACAGCGCGCGTGGCGGGGTCCCTTCAACGCCTGCTGATGCTTTTAAAAGGGCTACCGCTGGCCTATAACCGCGACCTTCAGGAAGACAAGGAAGCCGTGTTCGACGCCGCAGATACCGTGGAGCGATCGCTGGAGGTTGCAGCGCCCTTGGTAGCTTCCAGTCGCCTTCGCAGCGACCGCATCAAAGCACGGCTTGAAGAGGGCTTCCTCGACGCCACCACTCTGCTGGAACATCTTGTCAAACACGGTATGCCGATGCGCACGGCACATGAGAGTGTGGGCAAACTGGTCCGTCTCTGCGAAGAGAACCGTTGCCGGCTTGCAGAATTAGCCCCCGAACGCTTCAACGAAGTCGTCCCGGATCTGGCGCCGGGGGTATATGAAGTGTTGGGAGTTGAAAACGCGTTGGCGGCATTCCGCACCGAAGGTTCAACTGGCCCCACTATGGTGAAAGCAGCGTTGGCTGCATGGCAGGCACGCCTTTTGGCGCGCTGATCGTTGTTTTTGTAGGAATGGAGCGGATGGATCACTTTCATTATCGTGACCATGTATTGCACTGCGAAGATGTTCCGGTTTCGGAACTGGCGCGTGCCTATGGCACACCCTTGTACGTTTACAGTGAAGCAACGCTGGTTCACCACCTGCAGCGTATACAGACCGCATTTGCGGATGTTCAACCCTTAATTTGCTACAGTGTGAAAACAAACGGCAACCTCGGGATCTGCAAAGTCATGTGCAAGCATGGCAGCGGATTCGACGTTACCAGCGCGGGCGAGCTTTACCGTGCCACATTGGCTGGATCACCCGGCCGGAAAATTGTATTTGCCGGGGTGGGCAAGACCGACGCAGAACTGGAACGCGCACTGCTTGCTGGTGTGTACCTGTTCAATGTGGAAAGCGAAGAAGAGCTACACGCGCTTGGCGCGGTAGCCAAGCGATTGGGAGTTGTGGCGCGTGCCGCGCTAAGGGTGAACCCCGACCTTCCCCCGAAAACACATGCCAAAACCGACACCAGCGTAAAAGGCGTAAAATTCGGCCTCGATATCGAAACCGTTCTCGATGTGGCCAAGGGCGTGGTATCGAATCCGTCTTTACAAGTGCGCGGTCTGCACATGCATTTGGGTTCACCCATTTTGTCGGTTGAACCTTACCGACAGGGTCTTGCCCGGGCAGAAGTGCTGATACCCGCACTGAGGGCCCAAGGGCACCCACTCGACATCCTGAACATGGGTGGCGGCTTTGGCATCAATTACCGCAAAAACGAAGCGCGCACAGCGCAGGAATTCGCGGATGTGATTGTACCCGCGGTGAAAAAACTCGGTTGTTCCTTAGTGCTGGAACCGGGTCGATTCATTGCCGGGAACGCCGGCATTCTGGTCAGCCGGGTGATTTATGGAAAGGAATCGGGCGGCAAAAAGTTCGTGATCCAAGACGCCGCCATGAACGATCTGATCCGTCCAACTCTCTACGATTCATTCCATCGGATTTGGCCGGTGGCGCCTGCCAGCCATATGCCTGCCCCCCCCGAAGATTTCGAAAGCGAGATTCCCGGGACCGAAGCAGTGGATGTTGTCGGTCCGGTATGTGAATCGGGCGACTTTTTGGCCAAGAATCGTCGATTGCCTCCATTGACGCGAGGCGACCTGCTGGCGACATTCTCGGCCGGTGCCTATGGCATGTCGATGGCCAGCAATTACAACAGTCGCCCTCGCGCTGCTGAAGTGATTGTGAGCGGCGGTACTCACCGCTTGGTACGTCGTCGGGAAACACTTGAAGACTTGGTGTCGTGCGAGCGGGACTTGGGCTGATAGGGGAACGACCATGAAGCGACTAGGACATTTAAGTGGCGCAATGGTGCTGTCCAGTGCTCTGGTATTCCAGGCATCGTGGACCCATGGTCAGGACGAAAAACCAGGGAAAGCTCCCGCTAAAGAGGCTGCAAAGGAAGCGGACGAAAGCGACGACCTTCCCAAGACTCTCGGTGAACTGCCAGCCACCGTGAGTGGACTGGCTGAAGCCTTTGCGTTCCAGCGCGAACTAGGATCACACGACCTTGCAGCCCGTTATTTCATAAAACTTGTTGCAGCAGCCAAGGCTGTTGATGCCGCCAAGCGCCCCGCAGAAATCACCCCTTTGCTGACGGGTGAATCAAACCAGCAATTCAATCGGTTTGATTCTCTGGTGCGTGAGGTTGCCAAGATAGACAAAGGTCGCAGTGAACGGTTGAAGGCTTCCGTGAAGGAATTCGAGGAAATGTTGGCGGAAGTTATCCGCGACAATAACAGCACCGATAATCTTGTGAAACTGGCTGAATTGGTTATTGAGCCATCCAGTTACAAACAGGCCGTTGAAGGTCTCAATAAGCTGGGTGGCCGCGGTATTGCCTTGCTTCTCGACGTTGCCATGCGCACGCAGGAAGAAGGTGACAGGCGGATCGTCACCCGCGCGCTGCTGGAACTCAATGCTAATTCCATTCCAGCTCTGATTGGCGCACTTGATATTCCCGATTCCTTATGGCGGCAGCAGATTTTGGCCGTATTGGAAGCACGTGCCGAAATTGGTCAGGATCTGGGCACTATTGAACCAGCGCTCTGGCTCGTTCTTGCCGATCCAAAGGTTGGACCGTCCCATAAATTGTTTGCCCGGCGCTTGCTGGCCCGACTGCGGAAGACGGAAGAAAACCGGTTGCCAGACGCAGCAACCAGACTGGCCGAGATGTCTGACCTGTTCTTCCGCCGCAAGTTCCCATTTTCGGACCCTGAAAATCTTCAGATCTGGCGATGGTCGCCCAAAGGTCTCGTGGCAGGCAGGACCGATGCCGCAACCACAGCGTTGGTGCGCCGAGATGAAGCAGAAGAATATTGGGGCGAGAAGTGCGCCCGTGGCGCTTTGACATTGCGTCCCACCAGTGCTCTGGCAAAGCGCACGTTATTGGCCTTTATGCTTCAATCGGCCGCGGTGCCCGCTAGCGCACAGTTGGCCACCGCGCGACCAGACCTCATGGCACTTCTAGCCGGGCAGGAAATCGGCACGCTGGAAAGCATGTTGCGGGAAGTGCTTGAACTGAACCGCGGAAGCATGGCACGCCACCTTCTCGAAACGCTGGCTTCACGAGCCGATGCTGGTGCGTCACCCATTTATACGGCCGCTCTGAACCATGGCGACCGCCGTGTTCGCATGGCAGCCATCGAAGCGCTTATTCGGTTACCAAAACCACCCAGTCAGTATGTTGCAGCCCAAGTTGTAGAAAATCTTGGGCGTTTTCTGGCTTCATCGAACATGGCAAGTGGTCCCAAGGGACGTGCCATTCTTGCCATGAGCAGCCCAGCAGTAAGAAGTGAAGTGGCACGCGCTCTCGAAGGCGCGGGTCGCGCAGTAGATACGGTAGATACCGGCCGAGAACTGATCAGACGGATTCGCGCTACCGCCAATATCGATCTTGTGGTGATCGACAGCAATATTCCAGATCCCGATTTGGCTAGTGTGCTGGCTCAGGTTGCCGCTGATCCTGCCGGTTCCAAACTGCCGGTGATTGTGGTACCCGGGGCAACGGAATCATCGGTGTCTTCCATTTCGACCCGTTATCAGGTACTCGAATCACGTCGTGCCGAGCAGGAAGAATCTGTTCGGATCTACCTGCGGGAACGCGATGCCCTGATCAAAGCCCAAGCCGCAGATCGCGCTGAACTGGAAGCGAGTTACTCGCAGTTCCGCCGCGAAAATAAAGGCAAACTCACAGAAGACCAGCAATCGAACTACAACGCTCGGGTGAAAGATCTGCGCGAATTGCATGCCCGCCAGGTGGAAGAAATGAATTCCATCAACATGCTGGGCCGCCATGCCGAAGCTGAGATGGCGCGGATTGGCAATGTCCAGAAAATCTTGCGCGCTGAACGCAACGATCTTGTCCTTGTGAGACAGCAGCGGCTGGAACGGCATCTGGCCGGGCGTGACGGTGTACGTGTGGTGGGAGAAGGAGTAGCTGCCGATGCCGGCCTTCTGCGGCTGGAATTGGCATCATGGGTTCAAGCCGGTGAAACAGCCCTTTCCGACGAGGAAAAGAAATCGCTGACCATACGCTCCGCGATCATTATCGGACGAATGGCTCGCGGCGAGATCCGTGGATACGATATTCGGTCAGTAGCCGGATCGATCGACGAAGCCAGCAGCCGTAACGACCTTCCCCCCGAAGCCCTTTTGGGATTGGTAGCCTCGTTGGCAGAATTACCCGGTGGCGTTGCTCAGGCGCGTCTTGCCACAATTGCCAGCAATGCTGCCGCTCCATTACCGGTACGTGAATCTGCTGCCGATGGTCTTGTGAAGCACGCCCGGAAGTACGCGCGTCTCATTCCTAGCGAACAGGTGGATCGGTTGCGTGATGCTCGAGACAAGGCGACTGAACCTGTCCTCAAAGTCTTGTTAAGCGGGGCGCTGGTACACTTGGGTCGACCGCTCGAAGCAAAGGCCGCCATCGACTACAAACCCGCGGCACCTGCCGCTCCAATGCCTCCCCCAGCTGAAGCCAAGGACATGGACAAAGCAAAAGAAAAAGACAAAGAATGACCCATGGGGTTTATGTGGACAACATCAAACGTCTCGACTCTGTGGGTCAATTGCCGGAACGCCAACCAGATGCCCATAAAGGGAATTGTGGACGCGTATTAATCGTAGCCGGTAGCATGGGAATGGCTGGAGCAGCAGTTCTGTCGGGCCGCGCTTGCCTGCGCGGCGGGGCCGGCCTTGTGACAGTAGCCACGCCCAAATCTCAGCAAATGATCGTGGCTTGCGGTTCTCCCTGCTACATGACCATTCCGCTGGATGAAGACGACCAAGGGCAACTGAATCAAAAAGCCGCCGATCGTGTGGCTCTAGAAGCATCAAGTCGCAACGTTGTGGTGGTAGGACCGGGATGCGGAAAACCGCCATCCCTGAAACATTTGGTGTGCAACCTGCTGGCAACCCATTCAGGCGCGCTGGTTATCGATGCCGATGCACTGAATGTGCTCACACCCGACCTTCTTGGGACACATCACGCCTCTTCCCGGGTTGTCATTACACCCCATCCCGGTGAATTCGCCCGGCTGACGGGGACCGATATTCCAACAGTGCAGGCCAATCGCGAAGAATTAGCCATACGTCTGGCTCGCCAGACCGGAGTAGTGGTGCTCCTCAAGGGGCACAGGACCATTGTTACCGATGGTTCCAGCATCTATGTGAACACCACGGGAAACCCGGGAATGGCAACAGGCGGTTCCGGTGATGTCTTGTCCGGGTTTTTGGGCGCCTTGCTGGCTCAGGGCATACCAACACTCGACGCCGCGATTCTGGGTGCGTTCCTGCACGGATTAGCGGGAGATATTGCCGCCAAAGACTTCACCCAAATGGGCCTGATCGCATCGGATCTTGTCGATTATCTTCCAGCAGCATGCGCCCGTCATTCCGCCTGCTAGGATAATGTGAACCTGACAAGGAGTGGCAAAGATGGCATCGAATGTTTTGGGAACACCTTTGAAATCGTGCTGCATGGACCCCGTCACAGGGTTTTACCGCAATGGCAAGTGCGATACAGGCGCCGAAGACCATGGTCTGCACTTGGTGTGTGTTCGTCTGACCGAAGAATTCCTGCGGTTTTCCAAATCACGGGGCAACGATCTTTCCACACCCGTGCCCCAATGGGGATTCTCAGGGCTGAAGGAAGGCGACCATTGGTGCCTGTGCGCCACCCGTTGGACCGAAGCACGCGATGCGGGGATGGCACCGAAAGTGGTGCTCGAAGCAACGCATATTTCGATGCTGGAATTCGCCACCCTTGAAGAGCTGCAGGCGCACGCGGAATAAAATAGATCGCATCCGCGCCTATTTTTCCAAAGAAAAATCCAAGGCATTGATACCCTTGGTCAGCTCGACTGTCAGCACAGATTCCGAGTTGTACTTCGCGGGAATCGCCTCGGCGAAAATGTCTGGAGAATGTCCGTAAACGGGCTCTTTCACCTTCTCGCCGGTTGGTTTAGCCCAGCGGATTTCCACACGATAATTCCCCGGTTCAATCCCCGACCCGGGATATAGCTTGTAGCGGCCTGCTGAAATGGCGGCTCCCCCGGAAATTTTACCATCGTCCATAGGAATGAACGACACGATCCCAGCCTCGACCGGCAAACCGTCGAGGGTGACGGAACCCATAGCCTCGGCGATAGGTTTTGGTTTGGTGGCACACCCCGCCGCGAAAACACACAGCAGTACGACCCTCGCAAATGCTCGAGAGCGCATGAACAACCCTCCTAGATACCCATCTATTAAAAAAATGCGGGCCGATCATCAATCGGCCCGCGGGGAATTTGGTTGAGAGCGCCAACTGGTTGCCGACTAATTCTTGTCCGCGCCTGTCTCAAGTCCCAGTTTTTGCATCAACGCTTTGGCCTTCGACTTCAATGCCGCCCCGGAGGAAGACTTGATTTCTTCTAGGCCCGCTTTAAGAATGTCGGCCTTTTCAGCAGAATCCTTACGAAGCTCGTTCACCATGTATTCATAACTGGTGACCTCACTCGTAACAGGCTGGCCCTTGACATAATTTTGCAATGTCGACCGAACCTGATTCATCACGTCCACTTTGGCCACGACAATGGTTTCTTCGCGAACGCCGCAACCGGCGATCAAGAAACTCAACGCGGCATAGGCCGCCATACGAACTGGAAGCTTCATGTTCATGTTGGAGTCCTTATCAAAAGTCGCCAAGGGGCTGTTCGTCGTTTCGTGAACCGAGCCTTTGGAAAGTAAGCAGATCGACGGAGTCGCGGATGAACTTCACCGAACCGTCACCCAGACCCACATTAACCCCGCCAGAGTGAAGGCTGCGGGGCGGAATTACACCCGGTCCCCAATCGTGCGACCCGCCTGGGCAGCAACTGCCCCCAGCGCTTGGCCAGCGCCAGTTGGGCGGAGCAGCAGTATTAAAAGAAGACTGAGTGGATGCATACCACAGGGGCATAGATCCGTTGGCCGAAAGAACGCCCAGGGGGCTATTCTTGGCTGCAGACCCGATGGCATCCAGTTCGGCAGCCGTGGCAAAATTTTTATTGACCACCGAGTTGAATGGCGCATCTCCGGCGAAAAATATATCGAAAGGATATTTTCCAGGTCCACCCGTCGCGGACGCGTTGGAACCGGAAAGAAATTCGCCTGCCATGATTGTATTGGTTGTACCATCGGTGATGTCGGACATTTTGGTTTGCTTCGATTGAGCGATGATACCGTTGGACGAACCATCCCAGTTGGCATAAACCCTGCTGCCATAAGACCAACCGTAGTTGGATCCGGGTCCATCCCATCCACGGTTATTGGTACCGCGTTTGGGTGACGGCTGTGCCGACGGACAGATCAAGGTTTTAATGGCAGTATTCATGGCCCCGTTGTAGGCAGCGCCCCAATTCGTCGCATTACCTGCACCGCCAATCGCAGCCCCTTGAGCAGGTGCGTTGGTTGGTAAAGTGATGGTCTTAAATAGAGAATCTTGCTCAATGTAGGGCAAGATCCAGTAAGTGGCGCTCAGTGATTCCCACACGTTGACACCAACCTGCTGCTGGTTGGCAGGAAACTTTTGGTTGGCATCGTGGTAGCTGTGCATGGCAATGCCCAACTGCTTGAGATTGTTAGTACAGCTCATGCGGTTGGCTGCTTCGCGGACTTTTTGCACCGCCGGCACCAACAAGCCAATGAGAACTGCAATGATGGCAATCACCACCAGCAGCTCAATGAGCGTAAAGCCCGCGCGTTGCGGGCGGGAGAGGTAGGGCCGCATGTTTGAATTCCCTTCAGTAATAAAAATATAAAGATATGGTGTTGGCACACACCATATCTTCACTTTAGGCTGTTGATTCACTACCGGTCAAGTTCGACGTCTTGATAATTTCATTCTTACTTAAAAGGTTAGGTAGCAAAAACTGTGGGCATTTTCTGGTTGGCATGCTGGTTCCACAAACGGTCATACCATAGAGTTGGTTCTTGACCAAATTCCCGCCAGTTGCGACGATACACGCATGAAACCCAACCGCTCCACTCTGGCAGCCATTCTGCCATTCTTACTTGTGCTGAATGGTTGCCAAGGCACAGAAGGCATTGAAGCCTACGATGCGCCCAAAGATGCCAATCTCACAGCGGGTCCGGTTGTGCCCGACACACGAACCTTGGCAGCCGCCATTTACCGCGAAAATGCGACTTGGTTCTTGAAACTCATGGGGCCCATCGACGCTGTCGCCCCACTTGAAGCCCCGTTCCAAGCCGTGCTGCGTGGTATCCGCTTTGCCGGACCCGATGCACCCGCTAACTGGACTCTGCCTGCCGGTTGGAAAGAAGAAAAAGGTACCGGTTTCCGTGTCGCCACGCTGAAACCACCCGAAAGTGCGCTCGAAATTGCCGTGACCCGATTCGACGGCAAGGCAGGCTCCGTTCTGGCAAATGTGAACCGCTGGCGCGAAGAACTCGGACTCGAAGCGTTGCGCGAAAGCGAACTGGCTACAGCACTTACCTCGGAAGATGTCGGGGGAGTTGTCGTTCAAAAGGTTGACCTCACCGGCAAGCGAAAAGCCAAATCAAGTATGCGGCCCGGCATGCCCGGCGGAGCGCCCTTTGCCGCTGGTGGCGCACCACCACCAGCCCGCAAACCCGCCGAACAATCTGCCGCTGGTCTCAACTTCACGCTGCCCTCTGGTTGGAAAGAATCCGCCCAGAAAGTCACGTTTGCCGCGCGTGTGCTGGAAGTCGAAGGTTCCCCAAGTGTTAAGGTGACCTTTACGCCACTCTCGCCCCAAGGCGGCAACACTTTGGAAAACGTCAATCGCTGGCGCATGCAACTGGGACTTGCCCCTTGGAAACAGGACGACCTCGACCGCGATGGCACCGTTGTACCCACCCAGGCTGGACCTGCATTGCTGGTGGATCTTGAAGGAGGCGGGCAGAAACTTCTTGGCGCCATCCTCAACCGACCCGATGCTGTTTGGTTTGTGAAACTTTCCGGCCCCCCGGCCATGGCATCGCCCTTGCGCGAGCCATTTATCGCTCTGCTGCGTTCCGTGCGGTTCGACTGACACCAGCAAACCTTTGTAATTGGAGCAACCGCATGAGCCAGACTCCCCTGCATGCTGAGATTGAACGACCCCCGGCCAACAGAAAACCTGCCCCTGGGGCGGCTTTGGCCACGCTCAAAATTCTGGCGTCGCTCAAAATCACCGTGGTGCTGTTCGCGCTATCGATCATCCTTGTTTTCTACGGCACGCTCGCCCAGAAGGAACAAGACATCTGGGATGTCGTTAACGAGTATTTCTGGTCGTGGTTCGTTTTCATCCCCAACCGCCTCACATCCATGTTCCTTCAGATCTTTTTCGGAATGCCCACCAGTTTCAATATCCCCGGGTCGATTCCATTCCCCGGTGGCAAACTGATCTTCTGGGCCATCGCCGTCAACCTCCTTGCTGCCCATGCCACACGCTTGCGCGTCTCTTGGGAACGCTCAGGAGTGCTGCTGATCCACGGCGGGCTCATCCTCATGATGCTCGGTGAATTCCTCACCCGTGAATTTGCCGTGGAAAACACCATGACACTCATCACAGGTGGCAAATCATCGTTTGTGGAAAGCAACCGTCATGTTGAATTGGCATTCCTCCAACCCAAAGACTCCGCCACCGATCACGTGCTGGTGGTGCCCGGCCCCATGCTTGAAGCCGCCGCGAAATCGGGCAAGCCAATCGACGACCCGCGCCTGCCCTGCACCGTGACCGTGAAGCAATATTACCACAACTGCGATCTGAAAGATCGACTCAAAGACGAGCCGCCCTACACAACCCATGGCGAAGGCAAAGACCTGACCATGCTGGAACGCCCTCGCATCAATGGCGTCGATCCCGATCAAAAGGTCAACATGCCCGGCGCGTTGGTACAACTGACAGACCGCGACGGTACCGACCTCGGCACATGGCTGGTTAGCATCTGGTTGCAGCAAACCCGCACGCCACGCCCGCAAAAACTCATCACCAAGGCTGGCGAGCAACTCGTCTCACTCCGCTTCCAGCGAACGTACAAACCATACACCATCACTCTTGAAGAGTTCCGCCACGAAGTCTATCCGGGTACTACCAAACCCCGAAACTTCCAAAGCGATATTCGCCTCGAAGATCCCGAAATCGGCGTCGATCGCCCCACCACCATCCGCATGAACGAACCGATGCGGCACCGGGGCGAAACCTTTTACCAGCATCAGGCACTCGCCGGAGACTCCGGCAGCGTCCTTCAGGTGGTCCGCAACCCGGGGTGGTTGCTTCCTTACCTATCGTGCGCTGTTGTTTCTCTGGGAATGCTGACTCATTTCGGCATCAACCTGTCGCGTTACCTGAGGAGAATGGCATGAGTCAGGTTCCAGACGCGAAGGGTTTTCCCGGAATTCCGTTGGCGGGTTGGTTGATTTCAGGGGCCGTTGTGGGCGCGCTGTCGTTCATGATCGTTGCCATGAGCTACCGCAGTTCCAGCTACGAACTCGAAAAATTCGGCCAGTTGCCTATCCAAAGCGGTGGAAGACTCAAACCGTTCGACACGCTGGCCCGCACCAGCCTGCAGGTCATTACCCACCGCACCGAGTTTTCAGACACGGAAGGCCGTACTCGGCCAGCCACCGAATGGCTTCTCGACGTCATGACGTCGCGGTTGTCGGACAAGGGTCGGGCCGAAAGCCTCAAGATATTCCGTGTCGAGAACGATCAAGTCCTCAGATTGCTTGGCGTTGAACGTCGTCAGGGACTGCGATACTCCATTTCCGAATTCCGCGAGCGCATGGGAGATATCGAAAAAGCTGCCAGCGAGGCTGCCAAAGTCGATCCTGCCCGCCGCGATGTCTATCAAAGGCAACTTCTGGAGCTGACCCGCCATCTGGAACTTTACATCCAGATCGCCACGCTTTCGATTCCCGAAACAGGGTTTATTCCACCAGAACCAGCAACAGAGGGTGAAACCGCCACCGATCGCTGGATGTCGTTCCAAGAAGCCATGGTTGCCACCCGTGAAGGCCGAAACAATCCGGCAACCGAGGCGTTTGGTCGTTTGCTGTTGGCCTATGCAAATCAAAAACCTGCTGACTTCAACAAGCAATTGGCGTCCTATCACGACATCCTTAAAGAACGCATTCCCGAATCTGCCATGGCCAAGGTGCAGATGGAACAGGCTTACAATGCCGTCAATCCCATCTATCTGGCGTGCGTGCTTTATCTGTGCGTGCTGCTTGCAACACTCGCCGGCTGGATGTTTGGTGCCAAAGAGCTCATCACGCTCCAACGGAGTGTTCTGGCAGCCACCATCATGGTGGCCTGCATTCACACAGTTGCTTTGCTCATGCGTATGTACTTGCAAGGAAGGCCGCCCGTTACCAACCTTTATTCCTCCGCTGTATTCATTGGCTGGGGGTGTGCATGGCTCGGCGTGGTGATTGAACTCCTCGACAAGCGCGGAGCCGGCAACGCCATTGCCGCGGTTACGGGATTTTTGTCGTTGCTTATCGCCCAGTTTTTGGGCGCCAGTGGCGACACCCTTGAAATGCTGCAGGCCGTGCTCGACACCAACTTCTGGCTGGCCACGCATGTTACCTGCATCACTCTCGGCTACACCGCGAGTTTTGTCGCTGGGTTTTTGGGAATCGGTTATGTTTTGTGGGGCGTCTGCACGCCTTGGATGTCTGCTGAATCCGGTAAAGCCCTCATCAAGAAAACCTATGGCGTCGTTTGCTTTGCCACGCTGCTAAGCTTTGTCGGCACGGTATTGGGTGGTATTTGGGCTGACCAATCATGGGGCCGCTTCTGGGGGTGGGACCCCAAGGAAAACGGGGCGCTTCTCATTGTTTTGTGGAACGCTCTTATCTTGCATGCCCGCTGGGGCGGCATGGTGCGCGACCGTGGTGTGGCGGTACTGGCAATTCTTGGCAACATGATCACGGCATGGAGCTGGTTTGGCACCAACCAGCTCTCGGTAGGCTTGCATGCTTACGGCTTCGACCAAACTCTCGCCCGCTCCTTGGTGATCACTTGGATAGCGCATCTTGGTTTGGCTGGTGTTGGCATGCTGCCAGCCTCGTGCTGGTGGAGCCTGCGTCCGAAAACCAACACTATTGGGACCGTGGCGAACGCCAACTTAAAAGCCGCCACTGGCCGCAAACGCTGACCAGAGGCGAGCGGGGGACGTAAGTCCCCTGAGGATTTGGTTTTGTTTGAATGCTTAAAGACCAATGCAAAAAACCCCTCACGGGACTTACGTCCCGCGCTCGCCATGGATGGGCCATGTTACAAGTGGCTTTTCCTGTTCGAGCACGTACTTTACAGCAGCCGTAACGGCTGGTTCGTTAGGCAGTTTTCTGCGTGAACCAGATTTCGTCCACCAGGTACCGGAATCTGGTCTACCAAACTCCGCGTTTAATTGGCGTGACGAATAGCTTTTGAAATCCTGAAGCAGGTCCGCAGGATTTGGATCACCTTGAACGCCCACCACCAAGTGAACATGATTGACCATAATGGCCGCGGCCATTATCGTCCATTCGCGATGGTTTGCAGTCTCATGAAACTGCTGAAGAGCAACAGCAGCATGTGCCGCCTCTAACCAAACCGGATCGCCTTTCATGAGATCCAGAGCCGACCTACGCAATCCTGGCATAGGCCCATCGTAAGCAGTGCCATGTCGATTATGCCGATGGCGCGGCCCCTCGCCTTCTTTAACACTGGTAACAGAACCGCGAATATCGCCAGGCAGCCACGCTCCATAGGTGGTCCATGTCAGCAACCAAAAACGGTCCATCGCTATGCTACTCCTCAACCACCGGCGAGCGGGGAACGTAAGTCCCATGAGGACGCGCATTTATTTTATTGCATCTAAATTGACTTATAAAAAAATCAGCTCACGGGACTTACGTCCCGCGCTCGCCATGTTTGCGACTTGGCACGCCTCTTACGCCAAGTTCCAGCAAGAAACACCGCAGATGCCCACGGCCACCAGCCAGAAATAATGTTTGTTTTTTGCTCTTCAGGAACAAGATCCGCCACAAGTGGCACTACCGCTTCGAACCAATCCGTTGGCACAGCGGCAACCACTTGTTTCAACCCACCCATGGTAAGGTCGATCAATTGCATACCATTGCGTTCGAATTCATCGAGGCCATGAACCAGCAAATCTACAACAGGAACAACAGCATCTACCACATGGGCCGGTAGCGGGTTGCGGGTACCAGCACCATCTATCAGAAACTGTTCCAGAGCACCGGTATGGATCAGACTGAATAAGCCGCGAAAGTCATTTAACAGTTGCTGCTGGGCATCACCTATCTGCCGGACAATGTCGCGTGCAACACTGGTGGCATTAGTTGCTGCACCAACATCGGCCAAGACGTCAATCAGGGTGCTAGTATCGGAACCCACTGTGTTTTCAGTGGTGGCTGAATCGGCTCCCATGTGCGCCGCAATAACAGTTGATGCGGCCGCGATTCCAATGCCAACCTGAACAAGAGTACTAGGACCGGCAATAACCGAGACGATGGCTGCGTTATTGACATCATTAGCTATGCCACTAGGGGTCATCGGTTGCTTTGGTACAAAGGGAGTGTTGACTGGTTCTAGAGCTGCGGGAATTGATTCGCCAGAGTCTGCCTGTACTGCCAGTTCAAAAACGTAGCTATACGGATTTTCAAAGTCAGTAGACGGTGGCGAAACTTTTACGAAATATTGGGAACCCCTTGCAATTCGGTCATTGGAAACCTGGTTACCGAAACCATCGAGTAATTCTGCACGAGCATCTATTGCTAGCATAGTGACAGCGCCATTAACGGGCGCTATGAATTTGAACCAGTCAGCATCGGTACCAAAATTAATGTACCCTGAGATCGAATTTGATGCCACCAAAGTCATTAAGTTCGCCTGATTAATATTGTTGCCATAATCGTCTGATGCCAATGAAATAGAGCTCTCGAATAATCCAATACCTCGACCACGGTTATCGCCCTGAGTGAAGTAGTATGTTGTGCCTTTGACCGCTTCAAACGTGACTGAGGCGATTCCGCCAAGAGGTCCTGATCTTGCTGCTACACGGGTGGATGGATCAAACGAAAGCCCACGCCCATTGGGTTGGCCTACTTGAGAAAACACATAAATATCTGGAAAAATAGCTGAGCCAATTGCATCCATGCTGAACGTAGCCTCACCATTTTCGGGCGCGGTCCATTCGATCACATCAATATCACTTTGAAAATCAAGGATGCCAATCACCCAACCCGTAAAGCCGTTGTTGAGAGTCTCAAAATGGTCATAGTGATAAATGCCAAGGCCGTCATAATACCGATTGATGTCTGGGTCCGATGTGGACCCATCGAACGTAAGATTGATCATATAAAATCCGGTACCAAATGCAACGTCCCGGATGCTAATAAAATAGAATTCTCCCGCAATCACATCAAACGAAAACCCGAAATCCTCGTTATTTCTGGTGTCAGGATTATCCTGAATTTCCGAGTCGATTCCATCAATTGGGAACACCGCCATTTTCAGGCGCATATCAAAATCTATAGAGGTTGCGTACAGATCAACGGATCCATCCGCCGGTGCCTCCCAAAAAAAACAGTCCGTGTCGGAAGCATGATCAATGGTTCCAGACGCCGAAAATATATTAGCAAAATCGCTATCCTGAATTAGTGGTGCTCCCATCTCATCGTCGAAAGGATCATCCACAAAGGCCTGATCATGAACATCAACCCAATAATTTCCTGTTCGGCCCTGACGACCACTAACGCGCACATAGTAGGGGTTTTCATCGGGAACCAGAAAAACCAGTTGTACCGTGCCAAAGGAATTGGTTCGATTCTGATAAACCGATGAAACAGTTCCATCCATCTCGTCTTGAACTTCAACAACATTTCCAAATGCATCAACAATGGTGATCGTTAAGAAATCATAATCGATTTGAAAACCATCAAGACCAACTGGATACACTTCAATATTCGCCAATTTTCCCTGAGGAGTTGGTATTTGAAAGAGGTCTCTGTCTCCGCCGATATTGATAGAGCCGAACGCTGAATAATAATCGTCGTCCAGTTCTAGTTGCCCTGCTGTGGCTGGAGTGTCGCCATAATCGTCTTCATATTGAGTCGTTGTTACCGTGAACTGATAATTCCCGGAATTTCCCGAAACCCTCAAATAATATTGCTCGTCTTGACTGCGTACAAAATCGGCTTGTTTCGCTGAACCCACCGACGACAACCAACCCGATACCAACTGTGTTCCGCGATTGGATGCTGACCAAATTGAATATTCGCCCGAGAACATATCCAATCCGGTCAATGAAACGGTGGTTGCACCTGTACCGGGAACATCAATCTTGAACCAGTCGACATCACCCTGCCTGTTGATGGAACCACGAGTGATATCCAACGATCCGCCACGAACGCTGGTAATAGCTGGGTTGAGGGGTTCATCGACCTGGTCATCGTTGTACGCCGTCAATTCGACCGTATAATTCCCCAGCAATTGTCCGTGATTGTCACCCACGGTTATGACATAGCTTACCCCCGCAACAGCAGATGCTAATCGGGAGGCAGATCCCCCCAAAGGTGCACCCGTAGCAACAAAGGCATCGCCATTGAATTGTCTGAGATACTGTTGTGTTGCATCAAAAATATACATGTCGGGGTAAAACTGACTGCCATTGGCTGCACGCACTGTGACTTCGAAGCCACCTTTGGATGGTGCCGTCCAAGTGAAAACGTCGATATCGCCCCCATAGCTAATGCGGCCCGATTCTGCCCATGTTGAAGCCGTTTGGGGTACCAGTTTGGTTGCCAATTCAACTGCCCGTCGACCCGAAACGGTATTGCTGTGATCATCTATACCGTTGGTGGTTATGCCCAGATTCACATGAATGAAGTCAGCTGGAGCATTGTCAGTTCGGATATTCGTAATGCGCAGCTGCCAATTCCCATTCAACGATTGGCCCAGAAAACTTGACAATGGCGTGGCAGGGGTGAAACGACATTGAACGTCTGCCGAATCAACCGGAAGGGATAATTTCGCCTGATCGTCAAACACCAGTCGGTTGAATGCGCCTTGGAAATCGCCGCTGGTTTTCAAACGGACTTCGGACCCTTGTGGCGAAATCAAGGTATAGGCATAGTTAGCCAGATGCTCATGATTCATCGAAAGCACAACATCGAGGTCACCAATGCTGGAATTCCCCGATTGCTGGATGGGCAATTCCAGAACGCGTGATGCTGAAGCAGGAAGATCTGCCAGCGATAACCAGCCATTATTGGCGGGTAGAGGATTCAACTCAGGGAATTCGGGATACCAAATCCGTGCGGGTTGCAAACGCTCTTCGAGCGTTTCCAGACGCAATATTTCTGTTCTGGCTGTTCGCATCATTGGAAAACCCTGATCTAACGATACTAAATTATTATCACATAGCTTCTAACAACTGTAAATCACCGAAATTGTTCTTCTGTGCCAAAAACATTTTTTCGTAACTGCGCCTCTTGCGTGCCCTCCAAGAATTGCATTAGGTTTTTAGTGGTGTATCATACCAAGTGATTAGACGGCAAAAGAGCAGATTGCATGGCCTATCTAAAAATATCAGCCGCTAACATCCCTACAGCAAAGTGCTTTAACCGCATACTTGCTCTGATTTATATTGGAACACTCCTATGAGTGATCCCAGCCAAATTGACCCGCCATCTAATCCGTTGGCATTGCCGAACAGATCTGCTGATTTATCCAATCAGACAGACCAACAGGTTCAGGATGTAACTCAAGAAGCTCCTCCAGATTTACTGCAAACTGTGGAGCACATCCCAGCCTTAAACGTCCAAAATATTTCATTTCCTGATTCCGCAATTAATCTGCAACAAACGGTAGACCATTCCAGTAGCAACATGACTGCTGTGATTGATGCGTATGAGGGTGCGCTTCGCTCCAACCTTGACCCCAATCTGGAAGACTACCTACCAGCCAGTGGTGCTGATCGCACCAGCATGCTGGTGGAACTCTTACACGTGGATCTTGAATTACGCCTTAGGCGTGGCCAAACTGCAAGTGTTCAGGAATATGCGAAGCGATATCCGGACCTTTTGCTGCGCAAAAATGACTTACTGAATTTATTGCAAAAAGAAATCCAGTGGCAGAACAAGCTGGGTAATAACCCGGTAATTGGCGATTACATTTCACTTTTTCCATCGCTGGTAGACGGTATCCGCACTATTTTTCGGAATGCGGGTGTTCTGGCTCCGGAAGTACCGGGATTTAGCCATCTTGAGAAAATCGGGCAAGGAGGCATGGGCGTTGTTTATCGCGCTCACCAGATTCGCTTAAACCGCAAAGTCGCGTTGAAAATGATACGGGACCGCGCATTGGGCGATCGAGAATCATTCAGAAGGTTCGATCTTGAAGCATTATCACTTGGCCAACTTCAGCACCCCAACATTGTGCAAGTACACGATTTCGGCTTGCGCGAAGATGGACTTCCCTATTTTGCATTGGAATATTGCAACGGAGGTTCGCTGGCTGAGTTAATGAAAAAAGACGCGCCGTCGCCCCGCCAAGCGGCGCGACTGATGTCTGTTTTGGCTAGAGCTATGGGAGTTGCTCATAAAAAAGGAATCGTTCACCGCGACCTGAAGCCAGGGAACATTCTTCTTAGAGAAATGTGCGACAGCATGGATGCACTGGATCCGGCGTGGCTGAAGATCGCGGATTTCGGATTGGCCAAAATAACCGACGATGCCGAGGCTAGTCGCCACACGCAAACGGGTGGCCCGATGGGTACGGTCCTCTACATGGCACCAGAACAAGCTATTAACGGAGCCGCAGCTCGCGAACCTGCGGATATTTACGCTCTTGGTGTGATTCTTTATGAAATGATGACGGGAAGAGTGCCATTTCGCGGTAAAACACAGCGAGAAATTCTGAAACAACTGGAAGATGCCGATCCACTATCAATATCACAGCAGAATCCGAGCTGCCCACTCGACCTTGAAACTATTTGTATGAAGTGCCTCTTGAAAAAACCGGAACGGCGGTATGCCAGTGCTGATGCGCTTGCCGACGACCTTCAGGCATTTCTAGATGACAAGCCCATCAGCGCCCGTCGGATCGGCCGGATCGAAAAATCTTTCAAATGGATGCGACGCAACCCAGGCCGCACTACAGCGATTGGTGCCAGCGGGCTCCTATTTTCAATTTTGATTGCGGGCACTCTCTTTATTTATCAGGAGCGCTTACAAAGTGAACGTAGGGCTGGTGATGTTCGACTCGAAGAACAGGCCAAACGCATTGCTGACCAGTTAGAGGCTGCAGAAGGGTTACGGCGAACCAAAGAAGAAGGAATTAAAAAGCAAGCAGAATCGGAACGTGCCGAACGGGCGCGTGGCTTGATTAATCAATTGTCTGCCATTGCTCCGGAAGGGCTTGGAGACCTTCTGAAAAATATCGATACTATAGCACTGATTGCCGATCCCATGATGTTGAATCGTTTGGAAGATACCACTGGAATTGCAAAGGCACGTCTCGAATTGGCACTTTTGACTCGGCATGACAATTTGCTAAATCACGTCGCATTGGCTGCCCGCTCGGCCACTGTAGGTGAAGTTCCAGTTTATTCAGAACGACTCAAACCCTTTTTGGCAACCCTGCTGGAGCCTTTGTGGCGCGATTTGGCGGCACCTAGCACTTCAGCTACTGAGCGCCTTCGTCTTTTTGCGTTTCTGGCCACATGGGCTTCCGGTGATAACCGATGGCAGCAAGAAGGGACGCGACTGGCAAGCACACTGGTCGACCTGAACGTGTTGGAGCTGGGTGCGTGGCTCAAGCTCATGGAACCTGTGCGCAAAAACCTTTATCCGAAGCTTGAGCAATTGCACACTGAAGGAATAATCGAGAATGCCACAAGCCAGCAATCTGCCCGGAGTGAAATGGCTGCGCAGGTTCTTGCCACGGTGGCAGACGATCCGCTTGTTCTTGCTAGATCCGCAACAGTAGCCAACGACCGAACCTTCGCCATTCTTGCCGATTCGCTGCAACGAGAAGCCAAACGTTTAATTCCAGCCCTAGAAGGGCTCATGACAGTGGCGCCGCGAACAGATAAAGTTTTAACCAAATCTATCGTTCCTTTACTACCACCCGAACTATCAGGCCGTATGGCCAGCACGAAGCCCACGCTGGCATTACGTGATCAATTCTGCCGAAAACAAGCACGCGCCATAGCAGCTCTGGCATATCTTGGTCAACCCGTTCGGCTATGGGAAACAGTGGCTAAACCAGACGCGCCAGACCTTCAGGCAGAGTTGCGATCGATAGCTCTATCGTTTCGGATTCCTTTGAATCTATTGGCGGAACGCGCCATGGTAGAAGCCAATCCCACAGCACGCCAGAATCTTCTGCTGCTGCTTGGTATGTTTCCCGTGAAAGAGATTCCAGATGAAACGCGTAAATCCTTGAAGAACCTTCTGATGAAGGAATTTACAACCAATCCGGATCCAGGAATTCATGCCGCCATCGATTGGTTGCTGAGACACGCTTGGAACGACGCGGCAGAACTCAATGCCATCACCAAACCATTGGCCGCGAAAAAACCACCCGCCATTCCAGGCGATGGTTGGCGTGTCAACAGTGAAGGTCAAACACTTTCCGTGTTGAAACCAGGAATGGTTTTTGAAATGGGTGCCGGCATAGACGACCCTGACAGGGCCCTTCAAGGTGGTACAGATTTGGAACTGAGACATTCTGTGAAGCTGGCCCATGGTTTTGAAATAGGCCAGCGCGAAGTATCGCTTGAGGAATTCCTCCGGTTTCGCCCAACTTTCAAGTACATCGATAAGACCAATCCTGATGGACGCAAGAATGGTCCTGTTGGCGGATTATCTTGGTTCGATGCGGTTGCTTACTGCCAGTGGCTTACCGAAAAGGAAGGTATTCCCGAAGACCAATGGTGCTTCCCTAAACTCGCGCAAATCAAATCAAATATGGCCATTCCCGCGCGGTTTACACAGCGCACCGGATATCGCCTGCCAACGGAAGAAGAATGGGAATTGGCAGCACGCGCCGGGAACACCATGCGCTACCCCTGTGGCATGACAAGCCGACATATCAATAACCATGCCTTCACGTGGAACAACAGCCAAGAGCGACTCTGGCCATGCAGTAGCAGGCTACCCAATGCTTGGGGTTTGTTCGACACGGCAGGTAATGCCCTTGAATGGACCATGGATGAACTGCGGAGATACGACGACCCCGTGCTGAAAGCTGATCTCGCTCAATCAGAAAAGCTCGGATTTATCGTGATTGGAGGCGATTCCACCCGCATGCTGCGTGGAGGATCGATCAGTAACAGCCCAACCATGGCACGCGTTTCCTCACGTTTGGCAGCGCAGGCAAATCAGCAGTCTGCTTCAAACGGTTTTCGCATCTGCAGGACAACCATTCCAGCACCCAAAACTGGAACGGCGAAACCATAAAGCATATTCCTGTCAGCCGCGCACAAAGCGTTATGTATTAGATTGATTGGATTCGACAGAAGCGTTTCCACCCTGCACCCACGTTACCAGCGCGTTTTCCTTGCTGATAATATCGTTGATCGTGGCCTTCACCGCGGTGGCGTCCTTGATTTTTCGGCGGGCGCTATTTCCTGTCCACCATAGGCCTGATGGAGCTTTCCCGAACACCTGATTCAAGCGACGTGAACCGTAGCTTTTGAAATCCTGCAGCACCTTGGCCGGATCTGGATCACCCGGCACATTCACCACGATATGCACGCAAGCGGACCGGATCGATACTGCCAGCAGTTTCCAGCCGCGGTGGTTGGCTGTTTCATGAAACTGGTCGAGAACCGCAGCAGCTTTGGCGCCATCCAACTCAACAGGTTCGCCTACGGGCGTTTCTTCGGGCAATTCCTGTAGTTCTGAAGGAAGTTGGTGGCCATACATGGCCCAGGTCAGAAACCAAACTCGGTCCATGGATGTTGTTCCTGCGTGTAATGCATGTGGGGGACACAAGTCCCCCACCAAGGTCATTCTTCAATCGTACAGGTTAGTCGCGGCTTGGATCGAGCATCGTCAAAAACTCAAGAATGGCAAGATTGGCCGTGACCTTCAGCCCAATTCCTTTGCCTGAGGTCACTTCAATACGGGCACGATCTATGCCAGCTTTATCGCCAAATGCCTTGGCGGACGCCTTGCGCACCAGTTCCTTGGGCACATTGGAATCGCCCAACTTCACAATTGAAGCCAGACCCAATTCCGCCTGCATCATGGAGCCGGTCACCGGGGCGACACTGGCCATATCCTTCAGTAATGCCAACGCTTCCGGCCCTGCTGTGATCAGGACCATGTCGTTGCGCACGGCCAAGAATGCCGGGCCGTCTCCCAGCATCTCGCGCGCCTTGGAATCGTTACCGGAAATCTCATGAACCTTGACCCCGGCATACGTCGCGACATCAAGCTTGACCTTACCCTCGAGTTTTTCACCCAACTGCTTGACAGCAGCCCTGATCACACCCTCAACCTTGGCGCCGTCCTTGACGCGGAACGCAAGGGCCGCCGTATGCAGCCCTTCCTTTTTTGAAGGAATCAAGGCTACGCCCGAGTCGAAAACACCGGATTTAAGAGTGGGCATGATCGCATCGATTACTTCTGCGATCATCTTTTTCTCACTGTCGCCAGCATCCGAATTCTTGGCTTTGGCAAAACCTTCTTCAAGGACTCCCACGAATGCTTTACGCAAGTCTGGTGGCAACATCACGTACGAGGAAAGCGACAATGTTTTACCATAACCCGCCACCGCGCGTCCGATGGATGGTCCTGAACCCATGGCCTCCATGGCCTTGCCGAGCGATGAGTTTTCAATGGTTTCCATCCGTGCTTCCAATCGTAAATCCTCGGTCTTTTCGTCGAGTCCCATCTCGAGGTCGAGTGCTCCGCCTTCTTTCAGAAATTGGATCAATCCGCCTTCCATCATGTCGCTCATTTGCAGACGAAAGGTGCGCGCTGCCGGGGTTTCATCGGCTGGCGCCTTTTCGCGGGCCATGGCGATCGACTGCTTCAGAGCTTCCACAGCGGTAATACGCAGGTTTTCCGGCACCGCGGCCAAGTCGAAATGCAAACGCGCAACGCTTCCCGCTGGCGCCTGAAGCAACTTGGCAGGGTCTGGAAGAGCCGAATCCGCAAGGGGAGCTTCGTCTTTCAGGGTTGCCCAGCAGTAGCCCTTGGTAAAGCGCAAAAAGATCGGGAAAGGAGATTGATCGAGATTCAGCGTGTGAAGGCCCTTGCCCTTGGCTTCCACCAGATTGCCACCAATGACACCTGCCAATTTCTTCAATGCCGCCAGCATGGCGGTCTCGTCGCTGGCTGGAACAAGAATCACTCCGGTACTGTCGAGCCCGTTGGGCCCGATACTTCCATAAATTCCGATCGGTTTGGAAGGATCAAACCCTTGGATTCCGCCCGGCCCTGTCACGCTTTGCAACGCGTTTTTGAGCTGTTCAGCTTCGGCCTTGCGGTTGACCTTTTCAGCCAACAGGAAAAACTGCCGGGTCAATGTTTCGATTGAAGCTAGGCGCACCAACAGGGGCGGAGTCTTGGCTTCGGCGGCTGCTACCGGGGCCATTGGGGCTACCAGAGCCACCAGCAGCGCGACCATTCCTAGTCTGTTTGACATTTGGATCATGATTTCCTCCCCATTGAACTACTGACTCTGTTCCAACTACCGGTTAGCATCATCCGGGGTTTCAGGCGCATATGGTGTGGTAGGAGGGGTGGGTATGTCCAGTGCATGTAGTTGGGTGGTCGCGTGGGCGTTGATGGCAAGCGGGCAACCAACTGTTTCAGCCCAACTGGCCGAAGGGGTTGTTTCCTTCAAACTGGGAAACCAAGTCGTGACCCGTTACCACGCTCACGCTGATGTTGCCAAGCCTTATTTCTGGCCTGTTATTACCCCAGCTGGCGTCGCTGTCACCCGCGACTGGCCAATGGTGGCCGACGCCAAGGAAGCCAAAGACCACAAGCACCAGAAGTCGGCTTGGTTCTGCCACGGCGACATCATGCTGGATGGTCACACCCCCACCAAACGCAAAGGCATTGAAGGAACCGATTTTTGGAGCGAGGAATCGGGCCACGGGAAAATCGTCTGCACCGATCTGAACCTGATATCCACGCGCAACGCGGTGATGGTTAGCACCAGCAATTTATGGAAAGACTCCGCAGGCAAGGCGATCCTGTCCGAAACGCGCCTTCTTACTTTCAAACCTCGCGATGCCAATTCATGGATCATGGAAGTGACATCCATCATGACGGCCAGTCAGGGAGCCATTACTTTTGAAGACACCAAGGAAGGGTCGTTCGGCGTGCGAGTACGCGATGACCTGACGGAAAAACCCGGCACAGGGATCCTGACCAACGCGGAGGGCCTGAAAGGCGAGAAAAACCTGTGGGGCAAGAAATCGGCCTGGTGCGACTACTCTGGTACCACGGGTGCCAAAACTGTGGGGGTGGCTATAGTAGCCCACCCTGAAAACCCATACCCAACCTGCTGGCATTCCAGAGGTTATGGTCTGATGGCGGCAAATCCGTTTGGTCGCGGCAAGTCTGGCTTCCCTGACATGAAAGGGCGTACCGATCTGGTTAAGGTGAACAAAGGGGAAAGCATCAAGCTGACCTACGCCATGGTGGTACACGATGGCGACGCTACCTCAGCTAAATTGAGTGAACGGGTGTTCGGCAAGTAGGTCTGCATCGTATAGCAACCAGAGTGAATCTTTTGGAGACGCCAACATGAATGCCTTCTGCTGCGCCATTGTCCTTGGCTTGCTGGCCCAGGAACCAACTCCAGCCGCAAATGTGAAGGAAGTGAAGTTTGCAGAACTGGCCAACGCCATTCGTGCCCTGAAGGGGCAGGTGGTTGTGGTGGATATCTGGCAGCGGACCTGAATCCCCTGCATCAAGGCCTTGCCCCATCTGGTCGAGATGGGCGGCCGTTACCCCGGAAAAGTGACGGTGATTGCCGTCCATGTGGAAATCCCCCTCGATGCGGAGGAGGGACTCGACAAGGTACGCGACAAGGTTCATGCCATTGTGCAGCGAGCGAAACTTCCGGGGATTTCCTACATGCTGCGCGAGACGCAGGAAGTATGGCAAGCGAAATTTGAAATTGAGGGTTATCCCTCCACGTTTGTTTTCAACAAGGCGGGTCGAATCGCCAAAAAGTTCCTCGACAGCGAGGCGGCGGAGGCAGAATTGCCGACGTTACTGTCCAAACTTGTCCAAGAACCATAACTACGGGGAAAAGCAGATGTTGAGCATGGATCGCGAGATTTTGGGCGCAGCGTTGGGACGGCTTTCAAGTGGCTTGTACATCGTGACAGCAGGCACGGGTGATCAGGCCCAGGGGATGCTGGCAAGCTGGGTTCAGCAGTGTGGTTTTGAGCCACCCGCATTAAGCGTGGCAATCAACCGCGACCGTGGCCTTTCGGCTTTGCTGGTTCCGGGTAGCAAATTCATGGTGCACGTGGTGCGCGATGGACAGAAGGAGCTGTTGCGCCATTTTGGCAAAGGCACAGCACCCGGCGCGGAAGGATTCGCTCCGCTTGCCGTTAGGCTTTCAGAAGACTTGCCTCCCATTCTTGAAGACGCCCACGGGCATTTACTGTGCGAAGTAACCGGTCGGTTTAATGTGGGCGATCACGATCTGGTGATTGGAACCGCACTGGCGGGCCATGCAGAGGCGGAAGGCGCCCCATGGACACACGTTCGCCGTAATGGATTCCGGTACTAACATCCCACGTAAGCACCTACCATGGTATGCTTGGTGCTGTTGCGTTTTTTCTTCACGGAAGTGTCGCGCCATGACCACCACTGCCCCTGCCAATACCCAGCAACTGATTGAACAGTTGCTCGCCATTGTTGGTCAGGACGGGATGATCAGTTCGCAAGCCGAACTGCTGGTTTACGAATGCGACGCCTACACATTGGAAAAGAACAAACCTGATGTGGTGGTGTTTCCAACCAGCACCGAGCATGTCGTTGAGATCGTGAAGGTATGCCAGAAACTCGGCGTGCCTTTCCTGCCTCGCGGATCAGGTACCAGCTTGGCGGGTGGTTGCCTGCCTGTGGGTGGCGGCGTGATCATATCGCTGGCCCGCATGAAACGCATTCACGAAGTGAATATCCGCGACCGCTATGCCCTAGTAGAGGCGGGGGTCATCAATGTATGGCTCACCAACCGGGTCAAAAATGATGGGTGGCACTATGCTCCCGACCCATCGAGCCAAGGGGCATGTACGATCGGCGGGAATGTCGCGACCAATTCGGGTGGCCCGCACACCTTGAAGTATGGCGTGACCGTCAACCATATTCTGGGTGTTGAAATTGTGCTGCCCGACGGCACAGTCCAAACCCTTGGTGGCCCGGTGGAAGATGGACCAGGTCTCGACCTCACCGGTGTTGTGGTCGGCTCAGAAGGGACTTTTGGAGTTGTCACCAAAGCGTGGGTGCGCTTGGTGCGGAACCCGGAGTCGGTGCGCACGCTTCTGGGCGTATTTGAAACGGTGGACGATGCCACTGCCACCATTTCAGAGATCATTGGTACTGGAATTGTGCCCGCGGCTTTGGAATTGCTCGATTCCCTTATTTTGAAAGCTGTTGAGGAAGCGTTCCACTTTGGCTTCCCGCTCGATGCCGGCGCCGTTCTCATTATGGAAGTTGATGGGCTGGAAGCAGGTTTGGAGAACGAGGCGGAACGGATCGAGAAGCTTGCGTTGGCCAATGGCGCTCGCGAAGTCCGGCGCGCGCGCACCGAAGCAGACCGTCTTCTTCTGTGGAAATGCCGCAAGCAGGCGTTTGGTGCCGTGGGCCGTTTAGCCCCAAGCTACTGCACCCAAGATGGCGTGGTGCCGCGCACGGCGCTGCCAACCATGTTGCGGAGCATCAAGGCCATTGGCACAAAATATGATTTGCAGATTGCTAATGTGTTTCATGCAGGCGATGGTAACCTCCACCCCATCCTTCTGTTCGATGAACGCGATTCCGACCAGCAACGGCGTGTGATGGAAGCCAGCCACGAGATTCTGGAAGAGTGCCTACGGCTGGGTGGTAGCGTCACCGGCGAGCATGGAATTGGCGTTGAAAAGATCGACTTTATGCCCAAACTGTTCACACCAGACGACCTTGAAGCCATGGGGCGCGTTCGCCAGGCATTCAATCCCACCGGTTTGTGCAGCCCGGACAAAATGTTGCCAACGGCAGGTGCCTGCGCTGAACCCAGCCGGCACAAACACATTAAACCCGGCCGCCGTGCCGCTTTATAAACCATAACCGAGGACCTGCCCGCGCCATGCCCGACACGATCGACCTCGATGGACTCTCCATCGATTCCATTACCCCTGCAACTCCGGACGCCTTGAGCGAGATAGTCCGGGTTGCGCACACGACTAGTAAACCACTTTATTGGGTGGGTGGCGGTACATCGCTCGACGCCGGGTTGCCGCCCCGAAAAGCTGGCACCGCGGTTCGCATCACCCTGCTCGACAATGTTATCGATTACCCCGCGCGGGACATGACCATCACCGTGCAATCTGGCATTCGTATCAGCACTCTTCAAGAGATTCTGGCCAAGGAAAAGCAGACTCTTCCGCTAGATATTCCCTGGCCAGACAAGGCCACTCTGGGCGGTGTGCTGGCATGCAACACATCTGGCTCGCGCAGGCTTGCCCATGGAACCCCCCGCGATTTCGTGATTGGTCTGACAGTGCTCAACGATCAGGGCAGACCGACCAAATCGGGCGGCCGGGTTGTGAAGAATGTCGCCGGGTACGATATGGCCAAGCTTCATGTGGGCGCCTTGGGAACCCTTGGGCCCATTGTGCAAGTCACACTTAAAGTTCGGCCACTGCCACCAGCGCGTGCTTGGTTAGCCATGCCGCTTCTTGGCGATGCCCTTGAAACAGCCTGCGACCGGGCCCACGGCTGCCAGTCACGCCCCGTGGCCTTCGACCTTCTGGCACTTCCCGGCGGTCCGGTGGCTTGGACAGCCATGATCGGGTTCGAAGGCGAACCGGACGCGGTCGCTTGGCAAGTGTCGCGGGCCAAAACCGAATTTAGCAATCTTGTGAAGGGTAATATCATCGAGTGCCAAGCCTCGACAGTCGATGCCATGGCAACAAAACTCGCTGAACGCACCGACCCCGCTGAAGGCGTGGTTCTGGCACTGGGGTGCCTGCCTTCGCGCACTGCGGCCTTGGCGGCACGCGTTCTTGCCGACCTGCCCGGCGCCGTGGTGCATGCGCTTCCAGGATCTGGCCTGATCAAAACCGTTACGAGTGCTCTGGTAGATCCAAGGCCATTACTTGCGGGCTGGCGGCAAGCCGCCGGCCCCGGTGGTTGGGCCCGCTTGGTACGTGCCCCGCGTGCTTGGAAAACCGCAGACGCCACATGGGGCACACCCCGGCCTGAAAGCACGCTTTCAAGTGCCATCCAGCGTGAGCTTGATCCTAAAGGATTATTCAACCCGGGCCGCCTTCTGCATCAGCCCTGAAACTTCTCCAACAGACTCGACGAGACAACGCCATGACCGCCCCGACAGCCCGCCAAAGTTTGCCGCTTGCCAACGACCTTGGCAAGAACATCGACTACGAACTGTTTATGGACTGCGTGCACTGCGGCCTGTGCCTTGGCTCATGCCCCACCTACGTGGAAACAGGTAACGAAAACGACAGTCCCCGCGGGCGCATCTACCTCTGGCGCGCCATTGCCGATGGCCGTGCTCCGTTTTCGGCAGAAGCCGAAAGCCACATGAACGGCTGCCTAGAGTGCATGGCGTGCGAAACATCATGCCCGTCGGGCGTGCAGTACAGGCATGTGATTCATTCTTTCAAAAATGACCAAGCGCGGACCCATGGACCCGCGCCTATGCTTGGCTGGTTGCAGCGAACCATGCTGTTCAACCTCACGCCATCGCGCAACCTTATGGGTTGGGCCCTTCTGCCAGTGAAGCTGATGCAACGCATGGGCCTTGGCTGGGCCGTGAGGCTTTCCGGTTATTTCCTGCCCGCTTCGCTGCGGCGCATGCAGGAAATCGTGCCAACGATTGCTCCTTACCACCATTTGCCAGAGTTTTTGCCTGCCATTGGCCCGAAGCGCGCCACTGTAGGGCTTCTACTCGGTTGCGCCGCGGATGCGTTCCATCCTCAGATCAACCTCGCCACGGCCCGGGTTCTTCAGCACAACGGTTGCGATGTGTACATTCCGCGCGCTCAAGGCTGCTGTGGCGCCCTCCACAAGCACGCCGGCCTCGACAACGATGCGGCTAAACTGGCAGCCAGCAATTGCACCACGTTTGATGCACTCCCGGGCGGAATGGCTGGCCTCGACGCCATTGTCAGCAATGCAGGTGGGTGCAGTCCGGTTTTGAAAGATTACGGACACATTCTGGAAAACCACGACGCCGCCGGACCCGGCAACGTCTTCGGCAAAAAGGTCCGCGACATTCATGAGTTTTTGGCTGAACTTGGTCCAGTTAAGCCCAAGCACCGTGTAAACCTTACCGCCACGTACCACGACGCCTGTGGTCTGGCCCATGCTCAGAAGATTCGCTCAGCACCCCGGCAACTGCTGGGAATGATCGATGGGCTCACTCTGGTACCATTGGCCGAGAACGAGCACTGCTGCGGCGCGGCAGGGGCTTATAACATTACTCAACCAGAGATGTCGGCAACCCTTGGCAAACGCAAAGCAGGTAATGTAGCCGATACCAAGGCGCAGATTGCCCTCACAGGCAATGTTGGGTGCCTGCTACAGATCGACAAACACCTGCGCGATGGCTCCCCTCGCATCTGGGTCGGCCACCCCGTGCAAATACTCGAGACTGCCTACACAGGGGTCGCCCCGTTCGGACTTAAGATCGAAAAAGCGTAATCTTGGAGTCGGCAGCGATGGCGTTTCACGGCATTATTCCACCTGTCGCCACACCCTTTACCGAGTCGGGCGACCTCGACCTGCCCCGGTTGCGCTGGTTCCTTGACAGGCTCATCGACGGTGGAGTGCATGCCATTTTTGTATTGGGAACCAACAGCGAGTTTTACGCTCTAGATGAGCAAGAAAAACAGGCTGTCATAGCCACGGCGGTGGAGCATGTGGCGGGGCGGGTGCCTGTGCTGGCAGGAACCGGCGCGGAAACCACACGCGAAGCGGAACGCCTCACACGCATGGCTGAACGCGAAGGGGTTCAGGGCGTTTCGGTCATCACCCCGTATTTCATTTCGCCCAACCAAAAGGAACTGGAAGACCACTACCGCCGGGTGGCAGCAGCCACGGGACTGCCCCTGCTGCTCTATTCCAACCCGGTCACCTGTGGCGGATTGCGCATTGAAGCCGAAACAGCGGAGCGCCTTGCCTCTGTGCCCAATATTGTTGGTATCAAAGATTCCAGCGGCGATCTGACCTTGGTGGCGGATTTGCTTCGGCGTGTGCCACCCTCATTTGCCGTTCTTCAAGGTCGCGATACTCTTATATACAGCGCGCTCGACCTGGGCGCCGTGGGTGCCATTCCCGCGACGGGCAATATCGCCCCAAAACTGCTGGTGGAAATATACACGAAATTCATGGCGGGCGACCGCGCCGGTTCCCGCGATGCCCAGGCGCGCTTGCATCCGCTACGTCTGGCATTGAACCTGTGCACGCCTCCTGGTGGCGTGAAAGCCGCATTGGCTATTCTGGGCGAATCCATCGGGCCATGCCGGTCGCCCATAGCGCCGCTCGACCCTAGCAAGCGCCCCGCCATGGAAAAAGCGCTGCGTGAAGCAGGCCTGACCCCGGCCGGATGAAGAACTGGCCAAGGCGGATAAAACGACGCGATACAGACAGTCTGATTTTGTAGTCAAGTGCCTAGTAAGATACCTTGTATGTCAGATGCCCATCACGTTCCCCGTGTGTGGCCATAAAGATCGATATGCAACCGTGGACAGAAACGCCATCCCCGATCTAGGCACAATGTGGCCAGCCAAACTGATCGGCTGGCCAATTCCTCGCGCGTTACACCCTGAGGCATCAGCAGTATTCGATCCGCAGGAATTGGCGGCAATTCTGCCAGCATGCCGTCGATTTCTTCCATGTCCGACGGGGCATCCACCACGAATTTGATCTGGCATTCGTGGTGCTTTAGAAATTCGCGAATCACATCCGGCCGCCACCGCGCCGCCTCGTGCATGGCGAGGAAACGACCTCCCTCACGGTGGCGTGGCGCACTGTTGGAAAGTTTTGGACTTAGGCTTGCCAAATCACAATGAATCGGGCGGAACACCGTTGCCGCGGTCTCCACCGTGATATGCCTGCCGGCATCCGCCAAACGGGCCAGAAGTTCAGGCAGGTCCGGTGCCAGCAATGGCTCGCCACCCGTCACCACCACGTGGCGCGTGCGGTGGCGCAGGACAGCCTCAGCCACCGCAGCCACAGACATTTCCACGCCTTCAGGCGCCCAAGAGGTATAGGGCGTATCACAGTACCAGCAGCGCAGGTTGCACCCGGAGGTGCGGACAAATACAGAAGGAACCCCGGCAAGGATGCCTTCACCTTGAAGCGAATGGAAGATTTCGGAAATTCTCATGATTCTGCCAGAGCCGGGTCGGCTATTCCCGCCTCACGGAAGCCCTTTTGACGCAAAAGGCAGCTATCGCAGTTGCCGCACGGTCTGCCAGATGCGCCGGGATCGTAACAACTGTGCGTCAGGCCGTAATCAACACCCAGTGCCAGTCCCAGCCGAATGATATCGGCCTTGCCCAAGCGCACCAGCGGTGTCTGAATGCGGTAGCGACCCTTCCCCTCCACTGCATCGCGCGTGGCCAGGTTTGCCATGGTCTCGAACGCCGCCAAATACTCGGGCCGGCAATCTGGGTACCCCGAATAATCGAGCGCATTCATGCCGGCAAAGATATCGAAACATCCCAGCGATTCCGCATAGGCCAAAGACAACGAGAGGAAGATGGTGTTGCGTGCCGGAACATAGGTGATGGGAATATCACCGGCCATCGACTCCAGCGAGCGGTCGTGGGGTACAGGAATATCGGCGGTCAGTGCTGAGCCGCCAAATGCCCGCAAATCGAGGGACATGGTCTTGTGGTCGGCCGCCCCCAGCGCCGTGGCTACCTTGCGGGCTGCCGCAAGTTCTACCTGATGCCTCTGCCCATAAGAAATAGAAAGAGCATGGCAGGCATAACCCTGCGAACGCGCCATAGCCAGCACGGTGGCCGAGTCGAGACCGCCACTCAAAAGCACCACGGCTGTTTTTTCCAACGCCGCCATCCCGGTTATCCCTTCTCCATCGCCACTGTCCGTCCTAGCTTCAGATTAGCAGGCTAAGGCAATGGAGGCCCAGCCGGCCCCGGAGATATCGATGCGCAATCTTGTCACCCCAGCGTTTGACCCCACCCCGTTGTTCGACTTGGTACGCGGAAACTACCAGACAGAACTGCTGGCAGCAGCGCTAGAACTCGGCCTGTTCGATGCCCTTGCCAATGGCCCTGTTCCCGAAAGTGCCCTGCGGCAGCAATTAGGCCTAGCACCGCGCCCCTGGGCCGTGCTGGCCACGGCCATTCGCGCCATGAACCTCATGCAGGGCCTTCCCGGCCAAGTGCAGCAAGTTACCGATCTGGGCAGATTCTTGCTGCCGGGCGGAGAATACGACATTCGGGGCTACGTTGGGCTCACACAGGCCCTGCCGGGGGTCCGCGCCATGATTCAGCTGCTGAAGTCCGATACCCCGGCCAGCAACCGTCCAAACGAGGGGACAGCGTTTATTTTCCGCGAAGGCATGGACTCCGCCATGGAATCTGGCGACAGCGCCCGACGCCTGACCATGGCCTTAGCGGGGCGCGCTTTCATCTGCGCGCCCATTCTGGCTGAAGTCCTCCCACTTAATGGCGTTCAGCACCTGCTCGACCTCGGCGGCGGCACGGGAATTTATGGCATGGCGTTGGCCCAGCAAAACCCCGCCTTGCGTGTTTCGGTCCTCGACCGCCCCGAAGTGCTAAAAATTGCCGCTGAACTCCTTAACACCCATGGACCTGCTGATCGTGTGGATCTGGTGACAGGCGACCTGTTTGGCGACTACCCGTCGTGCGACGCGGTTTTGTTATCGAACGTGCTGCACGACTGGAATGAAGAAACGTGCATGGATATTCTGACCCGCTGCCACCGCGCGTTGAAGCCCGGTGGCCGTTTGTTCATTCACGATGTCTACCTCAACGACGCCATGGATGGGCCCCTGAATGTGGCGCTGTACTCGGCAGCGCTGTTCTCGCTAACAGAGGGCCGCGCCTACAGCTCTGCCGAATACCGGGCCATGCTGGGCGCCACGGGTTTTGTGCCCACGCGCACCATCGCGCCAACGCGGGTTCATTGCGGAGCCTTGGCAGCCATGAAGGCTGGTTGAAAGTAAGGGCAACTGATTGAAATGCCTGACGCCTCTATGTCTTTTAACGTTTTCAAGAGCCCCCAACGCGAGTTGGGGGGTGCACTAGCGACTGTTCACCCCCCAACTCACGTTGGGGGGTCATGATTTTATTGGAAGAAATAGTTTCGCAGGTTCCGTCACGATACAATTTCTGAAATCACATGACCATGAACATCGGTCAACCGGCGGCGAATGCCGTTGTGGTAGTAGGTGAGCTTTTCGTGATCGATACCCAGCAGGTGCAGTGCCGTGGCATGCAGGTCGTAGGAATAGGCGGGGTTTTCAGCAGCCTTGAACCCGAATGGGTCGCTGGAACCGTATGTGGTCCCACCCTTGATGCCACCTCCAGCCAACCATGCCGTGAAGGCCCCGGGATTGTGATCGCGCCCTTTATTGCCCCCTTGAAGGAATGGTTGCCTACCAAATTCCGTGGCGCATACCACTAGCGTATCGTCGAGCAAACCCCTCGATTTAAGGTCAGTTAGAAGTGCCGCAGCACCGGTATCGAGAATGCGCCCCCAGTAACCATGGTCACGTACCAGATCCTCGTGCGAGTCCCAGTTGGGCCGGATCTTGCGCGCTGTTGTATTCTCGGCACCGCAGAAGATCTGCACAAAGCGAACGCCACGCTCGACCAGTCGTCTGGCCAACAGGCATTGCCTGCCAAAGGGACCAATATCTTCATCATCGAGCGCGAAAAGGGCTTTAGTGGCCTTTGATTCACCGTCCAAGCCCACAGCGTCGGGAGCGCTCATCTGCAGTCGGGCCGCCAGTTCGTAGCTGGCAATGCGGGCCGTCAGGCGTGAATCGTGTGGACGCGCCGAAGCATGCCGGGAATTCAAGTGCTTCAGAAAGGTTCGCCCTTCAGCCTCCCCCGGAACCTGTGATGCGGGAAACAGGTCAGCTATAGGCGGTTTGCCGGTAGCCGTTTCCACCACGGTTCCCTGATGCACGGCTGGCAGGAACCCGGCACTCCAGTTGACCACCCCGCCGGGCGGTAGACCACGCGCATCGGGCAACACCACAAACGCCGGTAAATTATCTGATTCGCTGCCTAACCCATAGGTGATCCACGAACCCATGCACGGAAAACCGGCAGGCACAAAGCCCGTGTTCATCATGAACATCGCCGGTCCATGCAGTGCCGACTTGTTGCGCATGGAGTGGATAAACCCTATTTCATCCACATGGCGGGCCAGATTAGGAAACAAATCACTAATGGCTTTGCCACACTGGCCATGCCGACGAAAAGGCCAAAAACTTTTGGTATACGCGCCTCCCGTGCCGGCAAAGGTTTGTTTGCCCAGTTCGGGGTCGAACGGCTTGCCATGAGACCTTTCAAGCTCTGGTTTGTAGTCAAATGTATCGACATGGCTCATACCGCCTGGGCAGAAAATCTCGATAACGGCGCGAGCGCGGGGTTCATGGTGGGGCGCGCGCGGAACAAACGGGTTATTGGCCGATTCATCAGCCGCCAAGTGGAGTTCACGGCCCAGCAGCGATGCTAGGGCCATGGAACCAATTCCACATCCACCCCGGCCCAATGCGTGACGTCGGTCAATCAACATGGCTGAACTCGCTGGTGTTGAACAGCATGCGACACAATTCAGGCAAGCCACGCGACCGTATCAGATCAGCGGCTGGACCAGATTCTTGTTGATCGGGTAGGCGGCCAAGGGCGCGAATAAACGCCCGCCGCGCCTGAAATGCAGCATCATCGCCAGATTCCATCTTAACGCGATCTGCAAAGTGACGTGCTTGCCGAAGCATGAACGGGTTGTTCAGCAGCGCCAGCGATTGCAGTGCTGTGGTTGTTTCATTTCTCGCGGGTGTCAGATTCGCGGGATTCGCGCAATCGAGCGTGGTCAGAAACGGTTGGGGGGTGGTGCGAACCACAAACCGGTAGATGCTCCTACGCCGCAATCCCGGGCTGTCGTCATCGACATGGCGGTAGATGGGAGCATAGGCCTCTGTGTAGACAAAATCACGGAAGCCGGGGCCGAACGGTGTCAGGTCGAGCTGACCGCTTGTGGCCAACACAGCGTCTCGCACGCTTTCTGCATCGAGCCGTCGCGGATTCTGACGCCACAGTAACCGGTTGCTGGCGTCGATGGCCTTGGCAGCAGGATTTTCCACGACCGATGCGCGCTGATAGGCTTCACTGATGCAGATCAATCGATGAATTGATTTCAACGACCATTTTTGTGATGGAAGTTCACCCGCCAGCCAATCGAGCATTTCTGGATGGCTGGGTTTGCCACCACCCGCGCCAAAATCGCTTGGAGTATCGACAATACCAATACCAAAATGATGGTGCCATAGGCGGTTGACAATCACACGTCGGGTCAGCGGATTGTCCGGATGCACGATCCACCGAGCCAACGCGGCCCGGCGCTCACCGTCGGCGATGGCACCTTGGCCTCCGTAAACAGGGGCGCCTTTCAGGCAATTGATGGCGTCAGGACCCACCACGGCTCCCGGCTCTTCAGGATTACCACGACGCAACAGATGAATTTTGTCCGGTGGCGAGGAACGAACACCGTAGACCATCGGACTTTCGTCTGTTTTTGATATTTTACCCTCGATATCCCGCAGCCTGTTGGCCAACCGAGAGCGCTCTGACGCATCGGCAGCAGAAGATCCCGGAACGATAGCCGGCGCGACACGCGGATCACCAAAATAAACCTGATCGTGCCCAATAGTGCCATCTGCCCCTTCGGTAGCCATGAGGGTCAGGTAGCGAACTCCCATGGGAATTGGCAGCTCGACAGGAGGAACTTCACTGGCAGGTCCGATGCCCATGCGGACAACCAGTGGCTGACCATCCAGCAGGACGCGCACATCGGCCTTGCCGGAACCATCTGCGGGTCGCCCGCCGTAGCCAATAGCGGCTCGAAAAACCAGTTCCTTCGTCTTCAATACCTCTCGCATGGGTTGCAGGTCAAACGTGATGGCGGCATTGGCATGCAGGCCCAACAATGAGCGCCCACTCGAGGCATAATTAACACCTGTAATTGTAGTCGATTTTTGGTCGTTGACCGGCCCATTGCGGATGGCATCCCATGCGCCTGCCGAGGTCTTGCCGATATTCTTCGCAAGAATGCCACTGGAGGCTATTTGCACGTCGCCACCGCCGGGCACCACCACGCCATCGATAAGGCCGCCAACGCGAACAAAACGATTGGCAACAACCCCGGCAACATAACCTTGCTTGTTGGCCAAGGGCTTTCCAGTTGCCGCACTTATGCCGGTGCCCGCTTTACCGGAGCCCAAGCCATTACCGCCACCCACAATATCGGCAAGATTGAGTCCGCGCCCCTCTAGGCGACCGAGAGCTACCTGCAACTGTTCTCGCTCAGCGACAAGGGTCTGCCGCAATGCCGTACGCTTCTGGTCGCCCACAACATCGATGGGGCGGTCACCGCGTCTAACGCCACTGAACACCGCCGCAAGCGCGTAGTATTCCCGCTGACTGATCGGATCCAGTTTGTGATCGTGGCAGCGGGCACAATTGATGGTTACGCCACACGTGGCGGCCATCACCTGCGTGATCATGTCATCGAGGTCGTCGGCACGGGCCAAGCGCTTCAGTACCGGACTGGGCGTTTCTGCCTGACCGACAAAATCCCATGGGCCCGCCGCCAAAAACCCTGTGGCTGTTACAGCTTCAGGATCATTAGGGCGCAGAAAATCGCCAGCCAACTGATCGGTCAAAAAGCGATCGTAAGGCATATCGGAATTAAAGGCCCGGATCAGCCAGTCGCGGTATCGCCACGCGTTTTCACGCTTTTGATCTCTTTCAAATCCATGTGTGTCGGCGTAGTGGGCAATATCAAGCCATTGGCGAGCCTGCCGTTCACCATAACGTGGCGATGCCAAGAATCGATCCACCAATCGGGCGAAAGCATTGGGATCTGGATCTTTCTCGAATGCTGCCACCTCTTCCGGACTGGGCGGCAGACCAAGCAAGTCGAACGACAACCGGCGGATAAGGGTATGCCGGTCGGCACGCGGACCGGGCGCGATATTGCTTGCCTTAAGCTTCGCATCAATGAACGAATCGATTCCCGTACTAGGCACCGATACTAGCGGTTGCCAAGCCCAGTGATCCAGTCTTGGGTCCCGGGCAAGGGCGCGTTCAGCTTCGGTCTGAGGCCATGTGGCGCCTTCATCGATCCATGTGCGAATCAGATCAACCTGCGATCGGCTTAGGCGTGGCCCTTTGGGGGGCATCATCGTCGCTGGGTCTTCACTGGTGATTCTTTTCAGCAAGGCACTTGTCGCGCTCATGCCAGGCACAATCACGGGGCCATCCGTGCTGCCGGCCATGGCATGCGTTTTGTTGTCCAAACGCAAACCGTTTTTGGATGTCTTGCCACTATGGCACGCATGGCAATGCTGTTGGAGCAATGGCCTGATCTGTTTGTCGAAGTCCACGGTCTGGCCGTAAGCGAATACGGCAAGACCGAGTGAAAGGCATAATGCTGAGGTGAAACGAAACATGGCCGCGACTCCAATCACACCCATGCCCAGCAGGGAAAACACCCCGTGTTTATTTCCCGATGCGGTAAAGATTTTCATCTGTCCGCAGATACATGGCCCCATCTGAAAAGGCCGGTGTTGCCAGTGTGCGACCTGTCAATTCATTTTTACCCAGCACCACAAAGGCCTTCCCCGGTTTCACCCACGTCGCCAAACCTGTTTCATTCAAAAACAGAATGCGGCCATTCACAAAAATAGGCGATGCCGAGTAACTCCCGGGAATACGCTCCATCCAGTAGCTCTCTCCCGTTTTGGCATTCACACACGAGGCCATTCCCTTGTCGGAGACAAAGTAAAGTTCATCGCCAACAAGCACGGGCGAGGGTGTGCTGGGAGCGCCCCGCTTGAGTCGCCAAGCAATGTGCGAACCGGTGACATCGCCCTTGCCGCCTAGCCTGACCGCCAGCAATTCTGGATTGTCGTAATCGTGGTTGTAGATAACAAGTCCGTGCGCCACAGTCGGCTGGGGAACAACAGACCAGCCCGGTGCCATCACGCGCCAAATCTCTTCGCCGCTTTCCAGATCGTACGCCGCGAAGTGATCGGGCCCCGGCGCCATGACCTGCGCCTTACCATCCACCACTGCCACCGAAGCTGTCACAAACGAATGGCTGATGCGGGCTTTCACGGTGCGTGTTTTTTTCCATGCCACTTTGCCTGTTTTGGCATCCACTGCGGCTACAAATGGGTCCTTGCTGCCATCGCATACAACGACAAGCTTGCCATCGTGCAGCACGGGCGAACCACCACTTCCGTGCAAAGGTGGGTATTCCAGCTCGCTGCAAACCCATTGCACCGCTCCATCGGCAGCAGCAAGGCGCGCCATGCCAAGGGCACCAAAATGCACGAACACTGAACCATCACTCACCAATGGCGTTGGGCTCGCATGGCTATTCTTCACATGGATGGAAGGCGCCTTGGCCACAGCACGCACTTCCCGGTCCCAAACCACCTTGCCACTGCCGGCATTCAGTGCGAGCGCCCGGAGCGACAGCCCGCCATCGCGGGGTACAGCAGTGGTGAGATAGACCATACCGTTGGCAACAGCCGGGGATGACCATCCCAAGCCTTCAATCGGGGTCTTCCAAGCAACGTTTTTTGTCTCGGACCATTCCAAGGGGGTAGCTGGGCCTACGACATGGCCATTGGAAGCCGGTCCCCGAAACTGGGACCAATTGTCTGCGGAAAATGTGCAAATCACCAGAAAAACTGCAAGCATCGGCGCGATACCTCCATAGCGGACCCGGCATCAACAACGGGCATTATTGAGATGTAGCGGCGGCAAAACCATTGGTAAACAGCTTACTGCAGCCGTGGCATTGCCAGCGCAACCTGATGCCGCGTGGGCGGTGTCCAGAACTACGCGCCCAAGGCCAGCGCGCATTAGTCCGGACTCGGCATCGTTTTAATGGTACCGAGGGATTGGCTCATTCGCAAATGCCCTGTAAATGGCATTCGACCCTATTTCTGCTCTCATGCCACAACAGGACGATGGCGCAACGCCTGCCGAATAATGCCAAGCACGCGCTCACGTTCCTCGCCAGCAATTGGCAACCGTGGCGACCTGACCCATTCGACACCCAGTCCTGTTTCCTGCTCGCACAGTTTGATGTACTGCACAAAGTGAGGATGCGTATCGAGTTTGAGCAATGGCTGGAACCACCTGTAAAGCGTGCGGGCTTCGTCCCAACGCCCCTCACGTGTCAGGTTCCAAAGGCGCTGGTTCTCGTGGGGAAAGGCGATGCCGCTGCCAGCCACCCAGCCATCGATGCCCAAAATGCTCGCTTCCAGAAGAAGATCGTCCACTCCGGTGAACAAGGCGTAGCGGTCACCCACAGCGTTGTGTAATTCCGTAATACGTCTGGGGTCGCCAGAGCTTTCCTTCAAGGCAACAAATGCCTTTTCATTGGCCAGTTCGGCAAACAAGGCTGGGGTAATATCGTTAGCATAGCTGATCGGGTTGTTGTAGATCATGATGGGGAGGTCGCTCCCCTTGGCAACAGCCCTGAAAAAAGCTACCGTTTCGCGCGGATCACCTTTGTAACTCATGGGAGGCAGGAGCATCACTCCGGAAGCGCCGATCTTTTGAACATCGCGAATATACTCAATAGCCGCGCGGGTGCTCGACTCAGCCACACCACTCAATACCGGCACACGATTTCCAGCAACCTCGACCGCGCAGCGAATGACCGCGCGTTTTTCCTCGGGAGCCAGTGTCTGATTTTCGCCCAGCGAACCACACATGATCAGACCGGACACGCCACTTGCAATCAGCACCTCAAGGTGCCGGGCCGTTGCCGGCAAATCGAGCGATTCATCCTGTGCAAGCTGTGTTGTCACAGCAGGGAAAACGCCGGACCAATATGGCTTCATTGCTCTAATCCTCTTTGAAAAAGACCTACGTCAGGCAATATCAACCACGCGCGCGCCCAACACATTGAATTTGGGCTCGATCCCAAGCCCAGGCAACGTGCTTGCTTCCATAAAGCCTTGCTGCCGCTGCGGAGCACCGCTCGCCGTGCTCACTGTGACATAACTATTGAAGTCTGTGCTGGTAAACCGGAACTCTTCCGGCGTGCTATGAGCAAGATGAGCAATGGCAGCCGTTGTGATATCACCGCCCCAACTATCTTCCAGTGTCATGGCGATGCCCATGCTTACGCACAGGTCTCGAACCTGCTTCGTTTTGGTCAGACCGCCCAACTTGCTGATCTTCAGATTAACAACGTCCATGGCCAGATCTGCCTTGGCGCGCAAGAGCATGTCGAGACCATCCACATTTTCATCCAGAACAAACGGATGGTTGGTATGGCGCCTTACCGCTAGGCACTCTTCATAGGTCAGGCATGGTTGTTCAATGTAGACATCCACATCGGAAACAGCGCGCACCACGCGCATGGCTTCGTGCTGGGTCCAACCGGTGTTGGCGTCCGCCACCAACCGGTCGCCCGGCAAAAGCATGGCCCTAACGGCCCTGATGCGCTCGATATCGGTATCCGGATCGCCCCCGACCTTTAGTTGGAACCGCGTGTAACCTTCGGCCCGGTAGCCCGCCACTTTTCGCGCCATCTGTTCGGGAGATTCCTGAGAAATAGCTCGGTACAGGCGAACGGCGTCACCAAACCGGCCTCCCATGAGCACGCACACGGGCAATCCCGTCGCTTTCCCCAAAATATCCCAGCATGCCACATCGATGCCAGACTTCACATATGCATGGCCTTTTAGGGCCGCATCCATCCGGTAGTTCAATTTGGCCAACTCACGCGGATCAAATCCAAGAAGGTGAGGCGCCAATTCCCTGAGCCCAGATCTAACACCATCCGCATACGCCGGCAGATAAAATGGCCCAAGTGGACAGACTTCGCCATACCCTACAAGGCCTGTATCAGTTTCGACACCAATGACGGTGCTGTCGAACACCGAAACCGATTTGCCGCCAGACCACTTGTAGCTGCCTTCATGAAGTGGCAGTTCCACACGGTGGGCAAAAATCCGGCTGATTTTCATGCGTTGAATCCTTGATGCGCGATTGCCGATCCAATGATCATGGAATAGTGCCGGCAAGTCATCGACCAGCAGACGGACCGGCTCAAACCACAAACCATGATGTGAACTTACTGGGGACTAGATCGTTCGGGAAGTATATTTCCAAGCAGTTACTTGAGGGCCCTGATTTCCGGCATATTCATGACGTTGCCAGTACAGATAACCCGAACAGCAAGCATTGTTTCATGCCTATTGATAGCAGTATTAAGATCTGTTGTATTTATTTTGTAAGTGCTTGGAAAGAATCCGGAACATGGCCAGCAAAGGCCTAGTCAAGCAATTTTGGCGGCCAGTGGCGTTGGCGTGCGCCACTGAAAACTGGACACAGGAAATAGCAAATCCAACGACAATAAAAATACCTTGCCAAACAGGCCCGTACAACACGGCCATCCACGCAGCCGATAAAACGATGGCCACCGACAGCGCCATCACCATCAGGCAGGTTCCAAAAACGCCAAAGCAGCGCATGGCTATTTGCGCGAGAGGGTTCGCCTCCTGATGCACCGATACAAGCCGACGCCACGTGGTCATGACGTCGGCTAATTTGGTAATAATCAACGCCAACACAACAAATATCAATGCGTATTGCATCAGGTTAGCTCGCCAGTGGATGCAGAACATCGCATATCATTGAAATACCGTCCGAAAAGGCCCTAGGAATTTTCTCTCGGGAGACCAATCGGTGATGGCAAACACGATTTCTTTGAAAGCTCCCGAAAACGGGCCTTCGATCGCTTCGCGGAAATCCTCTGCCGTTGTGGCTGGATCATTGTGAAACGCACCGCAGCCCCAAGCGCCCAGCACAAGCTCCGTAAACCCATAGGCCCGAGCCACCGCCAGCACCCGATTGATTCTCGACTTAAGCAACACCCTCGCTTCGGTTTGGCTCACTTTGCCAACCGCCGGGCTTGCCGACGAGATAAAGGACAACAACCAAGGCTCATCCAGATCGGTTCCGTCATCGGTGCGAAAAACGGGAACATCAGGCGAAAGAATACACCAGTCTGTGGAATCGGGACGTGTCCGCGCGTGGTGATGAGGATACATCGGATCCCCATACAGGGTGCTGAACAAGGCACTAGACCGGCAAAGCACCTCCTCCTGGGCCCGGGCACCGGTAAAAAACCCACCCCCAGGGTGAATACCATTGGCAAAGTTGAGAGCCAGCGGCCTCTTACCACCATCAACCAATCTACGGCCTGCGGCCAGTGTGGTTTCATTCGTAACTTCAACAGTAGTAACATCAAACTGTGGATCAACGATTTGCGGTAATGGATCTGTGGGTGGAATGCTGACCCGTGATGATTTCGCGGCCTGAACTTGTTGCGACCAATCAACCCTGCGGCCACCAGAGGTCGTGTAACTCCCATCAACACCAGCGTTATATGCCGATCGGCCCAATTCGGCCGCACAATCTCGATCGATATTCAATTCTCGCTGCCAGCATGCTGCAAGTTCTGCTGAATCGACACATGGAAGAATTTTAAGCATTGACCGATTCTCCTTAATTGTAGCTCTTTGCCATTGGATGATTCATCTACCATTAAACAGGTTTGACTTCCAAAACAGTAACGCTGGATCCAGCATATTGCGCCTGCACAAATTCTTTGGCCTTGCCACTGCTGCTAGCACGGACCGTGACATACGATAACGAACCATTGAGCCGGATTTTGACGCTATATTCGCGCATGGTCGAAACTCCAAGATCTGGTGGCTGTGCCAGTAAGTTCAGGCCTTGGCCACACCCTTTATTCGGAGTAATTGAAGAAAAATTTCGACACTCATTTGGATTCGAGAAAAAATGGCAGGGAAATCGTTCTAAGGGCACGTTCAAACTGAATATCGGTGAGGCCACGACGAATGTTTGGTAGCGTAATGCCAGACGCAGGGTTAAAGACTGACCGTTCATAAGCCTGTTGCGTTCTTGCAGTCAATAAGGTGTTCCATGATTTCTCCAGACAGGCCACTCGTGTCTTTTGACATTGAAACAACGGGTTCAAGCACGCAAACCGACCGCATCGTTGAAATCGCCATGATCCGCCGGGAAGGAACAGTAACCAAGAACCTAGTTCTGCGTCTCAATCCGGAAATGCCTATCCATCCGATGGCTATCAGGGTTCACGGCATCACCAATCAAGATGTCATCGGATGCCCAACATTCGCGCAAAAAGCAGACGAGATTCGAAGTTTCCTGCATGGGGCTGATCTCGTGGGCTTTAATATCACCGGCTTTGATCTCCCGATGCTTCAACGCCATTTTCAGGAAGTAGATCCTTCCATGACCTTGCCCGTTGAATCGGTTGGGGTTATCGACCTGATGGTGCTTTACCACCATATTGCTCCGCGCAACCTTACGGCAGCCTCACTTCAATACCTTGGGAAGCCGCTGGAAAACGCACACGACGCCTTGGCCGATTCCCGCTGTGTGATGGACCTACTACCCGCAATGGTTCAAACCGAAAGCACACTGCCGCAAACCATGGCAGGACTGGCGGAACTGACAGACCAGATTCTTTCAGAACGCAAGGTATCTGAAGGACCAGATGGTGATTATTACTTTCGCTTCGGAAAGCATTCCGGAAGGTCGTTCAAGGAAGTACTTGCCTTGGAACCATCCTACATGAAATGGTGCGCCTCCCAAGAAGGGATGGGCAAACGAGTGACTGAACTCTTCAAAACCGCCTACGCAAACCACAAAAACCGTCAAGGAGGCTGATATGAGCAAAAAAGCAGATAAGAACAAAAACACCACGAAGAAATCCAAACCGATAGAATCCCGCCCGGCCAGAAACACTCCATCGCACACCGGTGGAGCAGACCGGGTCAACCTTCTGAAATACCTCAGTACCTTTGCATCTAAAAATGCCGCAGATTGGCCAAAAGGTTCCGACTTGTTCAACAACCTCGATCAGATTTTCGGACATGACAGAGACCGGGAAAGCTGGAGCCTGACGGCATTCAAAACCTGGCTGAAAACAAGCATTAGCGACATTGCCCTGCACCAATCGAATTATGGATTTTGCAACATTCAGGCATACTGCAAAAATACCAATCAATACTTTGTGGCTTCTGAAGAAACAGGAAAAATGGAAGCTGTTTCCGGCAACAAGGAAACAGCGGCCGGGAAAACATTGCTCTACTCGGTTACCGAACCATTCAAGGAAATTGGTCTGCCCTTTAAAACCGGAAGAATGACGCTCTGGCGATTGCTGTTTCTGCGCGATATCGCGGGCAAGCTGAGACTTCCCAATATTTTTGATGCGACAGAAGGGTTGGACGCCCTGACACGTCAGTTTGGTGCTCGAAAAGGGGCCAATCCCGTCCCCACCAATCCCTTCATCCTTGAAGACGAAGTCACCAAGCGGGTTCCTTGTCGGTTTCTTCAAGTCAAACGCGACGGTTATTCGATCGCCCGCGACAGCGACGAACTGACACAATCCGTCAACGACATCTACGAGCAAGCAAACTGTGCTTATATGTCTGGTATGAAATTTGAATTTGATTACGCCAACAACAAAGGTGCTTGCAGCAAGGTGGTATGTGACATTATTTGTGCGGTCCTTGCCATTAAAAATGGCGCCATGTACCTCATGTGCGTGCCAGGATGCAAAGAAAACCATTTGAAATTGGAGTCAAATAACAGAGGCCTAGCAGGGACAGCAGGCTACGCCATCAGGTCGTACAAATTCGATCGCATGTCTCAACCAGTTGTCAGCACAGTAAAAAGCACACTGACAGTCACGGAACTGGCTGATCTTGCAAAAATGGTGAGTACAAATGATGGAATCTACTATTGCCACCCTGATGAACGATTCGATGCCGTGATCAAGGTAGGCCCCGGGTACGTGCATTATTTTGAGGAATCGATGCCATTCAATCAGGCCAACAAGCTGAATGAGTCATCCCTTGCGGAATTCAACCAACCAAGCGGAGCCACCTGCTACAGAATCAAGGGCACCAATCAGCAGCACCTATCCAATGAAGTGGCAAAATCCCGTGGAAACCTTGTGGTAATCTATCCACCCCAGGCTATCGATTTCATACGCGACGATTTACGCAAAGCTCTGGAATGCCAAACCCAGTTGGAACCGATGTTTCTGGCCGATATTACAAGCCAACCTGATTATAAAAGGGACATCAATGCGCGCAATCTGATTGCCACGGGACCTGCCTTGCAACACATGCAGTCGCCGTTGCTTTCCGCTCTGCCTGAACCGTTAAATGCAGATGGTGCTTCGCAATTATATGACGATGCGTCTGCATAAAAGAGTTCAGGCAGATTGTGAAAATACAAATCAGGACAATCAGGCGGAAATACCCAGCTCGAGTTCACGAATATAATCCGCAATCATGGTTCTGAGCTTCTTCAGTTGGCCTGAGACGGTTCCCGGAGCAACATTCAAAACCGATGCCAATTCAGCACCAGTCATTCCGTCGGCCTTCAAAATGAGTTCCGTCGCGATCAGTTTTTGGGAGTCGGGAAACGTTGCCACCAGATCGTAAACGCATCGCCTCATCGTCTCGTAATCATGCTCCGTAAGGCTACAAGGTGCCTGAATATTCGCAGTTGGTTCGTTTTCATCCGCCCCATCCTCATTGTTATGCCAATTCTGAATTCGGCCATCATGATGCCGGTGGTTTTTACGAATAAGGTCTTTGCCGCGCCAATCGACGGATCGGACAAAGAAATATCCCAGCGGTTCGGCACCATTCCACTTGAACGGATTTTGAATGAATTGGAACAATACCGTGTTGGCCACCTCCCGCGCATCCTCGATCGAATCATCCCATCGCCCAACGCCTTTTATGGCATGGTAGGCAAGCACGGCCATTGGGGTCATTCGAGACATATTCACATCGTTGTTAAGCGTAATGACAAGTTGATCAGAAAGAGTGCAAGCCCCGGGCAGATTCTGCTCAACTGAAAACCTGTAATCCTGGGCAAGGCTCGTCTGGTTGTTGATGATGGTCAGGGCATTGGAGAAGGGCATGGCGTGAGACTTGAACTCGCTGGTCATGGTGGCTCCGTACTTGATGTCAAATCCAGGCTCCAGACCCAGTGTCCGGACAACAGCGGTCAGGTTTTCACCAAACCAGCCTGAACGAATGACTGTTTCTACTAACCAACTTCAAGCCGGATCATGGAAGTTGGAAGAAAATAAATTGCCTGCAATATGCTGAATTATCGCGACCAATTGACGAATAAACAGAAAGCAATCCACCATGGAAAAGAGTATGCCTTTACCTTCTTTCTGCACCGAGGAAACAGCGCTGAAGCTTTTGAAAAAAGCACGGGCCAACCGCCATGATGCTGTTCCCCGGCAAATACTCGCCGATTGGCTTGAACAATATGGCGGAAACGACGGTAGAATTCTGTCGCAGGTATTGCGCTCAAGTTTTGGCGCAAACACCATCCAACGTCTGGCACCAGCTGATACGCAACGATTATCACCATTTGTCGGAGCAATCCACGGTTGGTTTCATGGCTGTCAAGATAGCAACCGCGATCCCGTCGTACGGGCTTGGCTACTGGCCCCCGACAGCTTTGAACTAGCACGAGGCGTATGGTTAGAAATGATGCCTGTGCCAGCAGGAACCTTTTTGAGGGGCTACAGCCGTGCCGAGGTTGAAAATGAACCCGACAGGCTTAAACGTCGACTGGAAAACGGCATCAGTTTGGACCCTGATCTAGAGCTTATAGCAAAACCGTTCCTCATGGCGAAATATCCGACAACTCAAGAACAGTGGCTGGCCGTCAATAAAACCGATCCCAGTAAATTCATCGGAGCCACACGGCCAGTAGAAAGCATTCGCTGGAGGGGTACGCGTCAGTTTTCCAGAAGAATCAGCAGAAAATTCAAGCAAACATTCTCGGTTCCTATGCCCGTCGAATGGGAATATGCCTGCCGCGCAGGAACAACCACCCCCTTCCACTTCGGCGACACCTGCAACGGCACCCAGGCCAATTGCAACGGCAAGAAACCGTACGGCTCCACATCGCCGGGGCCATATGTTGTCGGCACCACGCCCGTTGGTTCCTATCCCCCGAACGATTGGGGCATTTACGATATGCATGGCAACGTGATGGAATGGTGCGCTGATGACCCCGCCATGGAAATCGACAGCACTTATTATGTGCGCAAAGGCGGATGCTGGAGAATGCCAGCCATTCAATGCCGCGCGGCAAGCAGCAACACGCGCGCGTTTTATGGGAGTGGATACAATTGCGGTTTCAGAGTGCTGATGCGAATCACAAATCCGGATCCGGAATAGATCTTTGTGGTGAGGATCTTTTTCATATACTGACTTCAAGCAAAGTCATTACGGAAGCTTCAATTCATGTTTAAATTCCTTCACGCCGCGGACCTGCACATGGACAGCCCTCTCACGGGCCTGACAAGCCTTGGTGAGGATATTGCCAAAACTGTTGCCACTGCCAGCCGTAAGGCTTTCAAGCGCATGCTCGATCTGGCTCGCTCGGAAAAAGTCCAATTCATGGTCATTTCAGGTGACATTCTCGATGGCGCAATTCGGGACCACGGAACCATCCAATTCCTACTGAATGAACTGGGGCTATTGGCACAAACCATCCCTGTTTACCTGATACGCGGCAATCACGATGCCCTGAACACCGCAGGCACAGGAATCATTTGGCCTGCCAACGTCTTCGAACTGGCTGGCGATCAGGCATCAACACTTATGGTCCATGGCATTCCTGTTGCCATCCATGGCCAAAGTTTCAAGGAACGGGCCACCCAGGAAAACCTGGTGCGTGGCTACCCGGCCGCCGTGGCTAATCATTTTAATATCGGCATCCTGCACACATCGCTTGCAGGCGCGGACAGCAGCCATGACAGATACGCGCCAACATCCGTAGATGAACTTGTCGGGAAAGGTTACCAGTACTGGGCTCTGGGTCACATTCACAAACGTGAAATCATTCGTAGCGGGTCACCCTGGATTGTTTACCCTGGCAACATTCAGGGCCGATCGGTACGTGAAACCGGACCAAGGGGTTGTGCCATAGTCCGGGTCGATTCCACGCTCAATGGTTCCACTGAATTTGTCGATCTGGACGAGGTGCGCTTCCACGAGGTAGAGGTCGATTTGACTGGAGTCGATTCTATCGACCATTGGGGCGATAAACTGCGCGATTCAGTTAAACACCTGCCATGGGCTAACGCTAACGCCATTCGAATTCGGTTCACCGGTAATGCCAACGCCTCGACTGTTCTGCCTCCCGGCGCACTCCTGCGACAGGAAGTACGGCAAAGGCTTGCAGGTCTAGGCAAATCTGCGGTATTAGAAAAAATCAAAATCGAATGCGCAACCGCGGCCTCGGCGGCAGGCCTGTTGGCCGATGAAGAGCAACTCTTTGCTGATATCGTAGGGGGTTGGAAATCCAATCCAGAAAGCTTGCAAAGCACTTTGAAAGTTGATGACGATATTATTGCATTGACAAGAAGATTAAGGCGAAGCTTTCCCAATGATTATGAAGTTGAAGCCATGATCAAAAACATTGATAACATCGATTCCGTCATTCAAGTTCTGAGGGGCAAAGCTCAATCCTGATCGTTACCATTCAACCGCCACATCCAATCAACGTAAGGACACATTATGCGTTTCAATACAGTCAATTTCAAAACCATCGGCCCGTTCGATGAAACCACCCTCGAATTTCCAGCCAAGGCAAAACTTGCCGTCGTGGAAGGTCCAAACGAGGCCGGAAAAACATCCGCCCTCAAACAGATGCTGGGCTTCATGTTTGGATTCGACCGGCAAAGTGGCGATAATTTTAAGCACGATTATGAAAACCATGCCGTTCATGGTTCGATTCTTGGTGTCACAGGCAGGCCCTACGAAAATGTCACACGAAAACGTGGCAGGAACAGTCTGACAGGCACAACCGAAACTGAACTCTTTCCCCAGGGAATGACCAAGGAAAAATTCCTCCAGCTTTTCGCCATCAATCAGCATGGTTTACGCGAGGGGGCTACAGAGTTATTCAAAGGTAAGTCTGACCTACGCTCGCTGCTGTTTGACGCCATGACCGGATTGACTTCCGCTTCTTCCATTCGAACACGACTGGCAGAACTTAAAAATGATTACGTGACATCTACATTAAGAAGCGGGGATATCATTGACACACTAACTGCAATCGATGAAATCCGCAATACTATCAGCCAGCACGACCATGATCGCGCCAACAAAGCTGATTCCCTGAGATCCCTCGAACAGCTCAAGAAAGAATTGGCGGATTTACACGCATCTCTAGAAATTCATGAGAAAAAACATCTACGCTTGAAGACTCTCGATGGCGGCATGGGATTGTTGGCGTTGCTGACAGACAAGCAAAAACGATTTGTAGACTATTCTACAACACCTGATTTGCCATCCGAATTCCGTCACGACTGGAATGACAATCTAACATCTTTTGAAAAGGCCAGAGCAGCGGTTGAGACAGGAACGATCGCCCTGAATATGGACAAAACCAAACTGGCAGATATTCCTGTTCCCGCTCTTTCGAATGTCATTACAACTGAAATAAGAAATTTATCAGGCAGTAGAGTTGCCATGGAGAACGCCCTGAAAGATCTCCCAGGCATGGTCGCACAATCCTTAAAAGAATCAGAAGCCATCGCTAGTTTCGTTCGTGAGTGGTTGCCGAATCATAAGGCTCAAGCCATTGCGGACCAATTACCTGAAGAATCTGCTTGCAAAAAAATAGCCAGCATCGCAACAAAATGGGCTCAAATTGTTGCGCTACGCGACAAAGCCCAAAGTCAGCACGACGATGCGACTCACGATTTGAACGATGTGCAACGAGATCTTGATTCAGCACCGGCACCCGAGGAAATCCACGAACTGGATGGATGCTTGGATGAATTGATAGAATCAGGTATCAGTGATACAAAATTGTCCACTGAAAAAACAAATATCGACACAGCTATGAGAGGAATTCTACGCGCTGCCCAGACCATGGTACCGCCTCTTGCCGATATTGAAGCCATTGAACAATTGTGCATTCCGCCCGAAGATGAAATCATTGCAATTACAAAGGCTTGGTCTAACTGCGACGACCAGTTGCGGACCCTGTCTAGCAAGGTGGCTGAAAACCAGAAGGCCATCATCAACCACGAGAATGATTTGCGCACCCTGACGTCGCAAATTTCACCCGGTGGTGGCAGGGAAGAATACGACCGAACGCGCCAGCAACGAGACGACGTTTGGGGATTGATCCGCAGGCAGCACTCGGGGGAACAGATTGCGCCAGAGACTCTTGCGGAAATCACCACCTCTGCCGAAGGTACCACTTCGCTGGATGAAGCATTGACAGGTCTCATCAAGCAAGCTGATTCCCAAGCAGAAATACTACTAGCACAGGCGGATATCACTTCAAATATCCGCACCAAACAGGCATATCTTGAGAACGGAATGATCGAAGTGGCGCGTCTGGCTTCGCTTGTGGATTCTCAGAATTCAGTGAAAACAGAACTGCGCAAAGAGCTGGAACGCCGCTGGACCACTTGGAACGCTGGCCCTGGGTGTATTCATGAAGTCAATGGGCTTCATGAGTGGATCCGCGCTGCCAAAAATCTGAAAGACCGTCTGATAGCATTTAACCTAAGCAAGTCGAGTTATGATGATTCTAAGTCAAAACGAGATGAATTTGTCATTAAGCTCTCGAGACTTTGCGGGAAAATCGCTGATCTTGCCACCCTTCGAGCCGAAGCCACGGCTCGCATTGAACAGCAAAATAAGCGGTCAAAAAATTTGGAATCTCTCGCCGAAAAATTGAACGCCGCCAAAAAGAACGTTGATAAGATGAATCGTGACCTCAAAAAACATAGCGATGATCTTGCCAAGGTTGAAAAAGAATGGGCTGAAGCCGTTCAGAATCTTGGAACTATCTCGCCCGGCAAGTCGAAAGAATTCGCCGATGCGCTGACAGCAACAATACAGGCGCATAGACTGCGGCTTTCGTATGATCAACGCATTCAGGAAATGCGTTCCATGCGCGACCAATTCCTGACAAAGATCAATGAACTGGCAATGCAGGCTGATAACTCCATACCCCAGGCCAATGATTCCACATGGGATAACGTTCTTCGGCGGTTACTGGAATTGGCGGACACAGAAAACAGCAATTCACAGGCCATCAGCAGGCTTAAAAAGGATATCGAATTAAAAACATTGGCACTGGCTGTCAACTCTGATGCTCTCAAACGGGCTGAAGACATTTTGAACCAGTTAATGAAACAAGCCGAGTGCACGCAGTATCAGGATCTGGCGACCGCAATTGATCGATCCGAGGAAAAACGAAGACTTAGAAATGATATCACTTCGGACAAGCAGGCTTTGATCAAGCAGATGGCCATTGATGTGCCCGCCTACGAAGTTGAATTGGCAGGCAGAGATTCGGCACAACTGGCGGCAGAGGCCGACGAACTGAAACGGCAAATCGACGCGATGCGACTAGAACATCAGGAAAAACGTGACCGCTTTACAAATCTGACACGCGATCTGGGGGCACTAGCCGTCAACACAGATGCTGCCGAAGCCAGACAAAGGCTCGAGGATCTGCGCGCGAAGCTTGAGGAACAGGTTGCGGAATGGAAGTCGATTCGCCTTGCTGAAATCTGCCTGAAGGAAGCCATTACCCGGATGGAACGAGATTGCGGCGACAAGCCCATCGGCCGTGCCCTTCATTTTTTCAAACGCATGACTCAAAATCGTTATCAATCGTTGGGTGTGGATTACGATGCCGATAAAATGATCTTGAAAACAACTCGAGACAACCAACACGACAAATTGATTGAATGCAACAGCACCGATGGCACCGGGTTGAGTGAAGGAACAGCCGATCAGCTTTGGTTGTCATTGCGATTGGCAGGAATCGAAGCGCGCGTGAACCAGATGCGCGAAATTGGCCAAGATCCCATGCCAATCATCCTGGACGATGTCCTCGTGAGTTTTGACGACAACCGCGCCAAGGCAGCCATGGAAATCTTGATGGAACTGGGTGAAAAAACGCAGGTGATCATGTTCACCCACCACGCCCACTTGCTCGACATTGTGCCTGAAGGAAACACCGCCAAGATTGCAAAAATAAGGCTGCAATCGCCTATTGTCTCGACCTAACCGCCAAATCAACTTGGCTTAATCAAGCTGGCATGAACTTGGATTGGCGCAACGATCTATAAACCAATCCTCACGGACCAATGGTTTTCCGCTTGCACAGGTTATTGACAAATCATGCGTTTCGAACCCGCAAGCGCAAGCCACCCGCCTTCCAGAAGCGCACCTTGTTCGACAATGAGGAACCCGATGCCTGAAGGCATCGCATCATGTGTGAGTTCCGTGTGAAGCAAGCACACTCATCGCCCAGCTCCGCTGCCTGTGTTGTCAGGCAGCGGAACTGGATCACCGAGGACCAGGGGGTAGGTGTTCAATTAAATATCGCGTCATGAGCATTCGAAGGTGAACAGAAGTACCCTTACCTTCACGCAATCCATGATCTCGGTTGGGGTAAGCCATGTAGTCGAATCGCTTACCCAATTCAATCAGTCGATCCACGAGGCTTTCTGTGATTTGAAGGTGTGTGTTGGTTTCGCCGGTTCCGTGAACGATCAACAAATTGCCTTTCAATCCCTCAGCAAAGTTGATGGCTGCCGCTTTGCGATAGCCTTCCGGGTTCACATCGGGAGTTCGCATGAAGATTTCCTGGAACCATGCGTTGTACAATTCCGGACGAGGCTTCGGTGCGACTGCGATACCGAGCTGATAAACATCCGGTTTGCGGAACATCGCGTTCAAGGTGTTCGAGCCGCCACCGCTCCAACCCCAGATTCCCACGCGTGACAAATCGACATACGATCGCATGCGGCCCAATTCTTTGATACCCGCGGCTTGTTCCTCTGTCGAAAGAGGTCCGAGGCTACCATAAACAGCACGTCGCCATGCTGCGCCCTTGGGGGCAGGTGTGCCACGATTGTCGATCGATACGACAAGGTAACCAAGGTCGGCGATCATCCGGTGGAACATCGAGTGATTCTGGCCGCCGGCCCAATCGTCGAGGACTGTCTGGCCATGCGGTTCGCCGTACACAAAAACGAAGACAGGATATTTCTTTTTATCATTGAAGTCGCGCGGCTTGATCATCCATGCATCCATGACCACACCGTCTCCGATGTTTAGTTTCAAGAACTCCGTTGGTTTGAAAATCAGAGGGCGGGCACGTTTGGCAACTTCTTGATTGGCTTCCAAAACATGCATCGACCGATGATCGGAAATACGGACCAAGTCCACAACCGGTGGCTTATCAAATGAGGAATAGGTATGAAATGCCCACTTTCGATCTGGTGAAAATTCATAGCTGTGGGTGCCAGGTTGATCCGCGGGAGTCACCTGCTCGGACGGGCTTTTCCCATCCAGTCGGATGCGATGCAGATAGCGTTGGGTTGCATTGTTTGGTGAAGCAATGTAGTAAAACCAGCCACCCGGTTCATCGACTGGTCCACGCATAATGATGTCGGATTTATCTTGTGTGAGAAGCGTTCGCTTTTTACCATCCCGCGATAATAGATATGCTTGTCGCCAACCATCTCGCTCGCTGAGCAGAAGAAACCCATTACCATTGTTAATCCATTCGAGTCCTGCATTGGCGGCATAGCTGGCGTCGACCCACGTGGGATCGGTTTCCTCGTACGCAGTTACGATTTCTCCGGTCTCGACATTGGCGAGCAGGAACTTGCGATTGTCGCGCGAACGACTAAGCATTTCGATCAGAATTTCTTTCGCATTCCCGGCCCAACTGACGTCATTGATGTAAAACGTGCCTGGGTCAGCAGGCAGCTTGATCCACCGCGTGGGTCCGCCATCGCAATCGACAACTCCAACCCGAAGTGCGGGAATTGGCGTGCCGACGCGGGCAAAGCGTTGCATTGTTACTTCAGGGTAAGTCGGGTCGGTCGGGTGAACAAAAGGCCGAAGTCGAACTTTTGATGAATCCGATTGGAGATAAGCAACCTGTCTGCCATCGGGGCTCCAAGTCATCTCGCTGCCGTTGTCTAGCTGGCTGCCATCTTGATCCATGGTCAACTGTGTTGTGCGTTTACTTGCCAAATCGAATACGAAAAGATAACGACCACGACGGAACAAAATGCGATTCCCATTCGGAGAAAACGCGTTCGCTGTCGGAATCTGTGGCAAATCATGAGGAAGCAATTTGAGTTCACCACTGTCCGAGTCGAATAGCCAGTTTCCGGTTCTTGTTTGCAGGTAAATTATGTTGGCGAGTGGCGTCTGGAAGAACTGTTGAACGAATAGTCGTTCCTTGGTTCCAGGCGCAACAAGTTGGTTCGCGCGGATGAGTATGGTCCGATCCCCATTCTTCGCGTCATACTTCACAATTTCCGGTTCTGGGCCAGATTTAGAAGGCTCCAGAATCAAATACCCGGAACTATCCGCAAGCCATTTGCCGATAAAAGGTGCGGGTGCAAAATCCCGTTTTTCGTAAATGGATTTCAGCCGCAACTCAGCTTCGCTGAGAGCCTTCTCAAGAAATGTCCGATCGCTGGCAGATAAGGCTGTGCTGGTGATCAGGAGCCAAAGAACCAGAAATGTGGGAAAATACCTCATGGTCGGTCATCCTTCTATGCCGCATCAAGACTACGCGGCAACGTATCGAGGCCATAGAAAACTGCTTTCAATACCCAGTTGCGGTTTTATACAAACTTCGATAACCCGCGTGGTGCGAACCATGCGTAGCGGTGTTTTCAACAACGCGAAAGCAAGGTCTGGGATTGCTTGCTATTTCGTTTCCTTCAAAAGTACCGACATGGCCTGTCCCATGGCTTCACCCACATTCATGTACGTTTCAGCGTTGCCGTTATAGTGGCTGTTTCCGCTTCCACCCAAGGAAAGTGGATTGGAATATACCGTGGCGACATTACCCTTAAACTCCGGATACTTGCTGGTTCTTCCATCCACGGCGAGTTGGGCATCAAGGATCTTTCCACCATTACCGCCACTTCCTTTTGTTGCCTCCCCCAGCGTGGCCAAAACGAACTTCGCGTTGGGGGCGTTGAAATCCTTGCGCAATACCTTGATGAAGGCGACCAGATTCTGCTCATACTTGCTGGCGTGCGAAGCGCTTCCACCATCTTTTTCACCCTGCCAAAAAAAGAAACCCGAGACCTCGAACTTCGTCGCGCCCGGGTAATAGGTGCCTATGTCCGCCAGTACCTTCTTAGCATCGGCAGTGTCGTCGTCGTACTGTTTGCCTGCATACCATTGAATTGGTTTGCCATTTTTATCCAGCCACTGAGGCGGTTCCGTCGCTTTGCCTTTGGCAGGGTCGGCGGCCCAAGAATCCGGTCGTTCCTTGTAGGCGGGATAGACTCGGCCTCCGAATTCATAGCGTTCACTTCCTGGCGGCAATAGATCCCAACCAAGGCTGCGGTTGCCGATGCAGGACTTCAATATCATGACTGGTGCATCTATGGCATTCCCTAGGGTATGTCCGATACCGATTTCAGGGCCGATGGTGCCGGTCTTGATAGTCATCCAATCATTATTCATCAGTCCTCGGCCTTGCATCATGCGTACAAATCGGACATCCTTCCGCACAATCCAAACCCCAGTATCATCCGCAAGATACTGGAATTTCTTTTGGTTCCTTACTGCATCCTCCAGCGAACCCTTGCCGCCTGCAATCTTGCCGAGGCCAACCATGTTCGACTGGCCCAGCAAGATGAAAACCTGAACAGGTTTGGTCATATCTGCCAGATTGCCATCGGGTCTGGGCAGAACCTGCTTCGAACCAGTGTTGGTTTTTTCTGAGGCCGAAGCATTGGCAGTAATCAGAATTGTCGCTGCCAGCAGTGACAAGCAGGCAGACAGGAAACGTGTACTCATGGGTGTTTCCAAGGCAAAGAAGATAAGGGTTGAAGCAGCATACTGCTTGATGATGTGTAGATGCGTTTCTCGCGTCAAGCGCCTCAGTTTCAAACCAGTCAGATTGCCAGAATCGGCACCTCGGTCGAACCGTCACCAAAGACTTGAAGAACTTTGCCATCATTATCCAGAACTACAATACGTTTTTTTTCAAAATGCATTCCCTCTGTTCCGGTGGCTGCAAAGTTTTGGGAAAATGTGAGTTTGAGGGTAACTACATGCACATTTTTGAAAGATTTGCCATCTAACGTAAACTCCTTGTGAAACATGATAGTAGCATGGTAATCGAGACGACTGGAAGGCTCGATAAAGCGCTTGAAACCCTGCTTGCCGTATTTTTCAACCAAATCAGAATAATATTTCACAGCGTCTTTGGTGATCGCGCAGGGAATGCGGATACCGAGTGCCTGCTTATACCACCAATCGGTATCACCATTGGTTTCTTTCGGTTTGGCCAAGCCCAGCGGATCGTTGCGGTCGAGTGTGCTGAGGGCTTGTCGCACGGCTTCTTTCGACGGTAGCGTTTTCTCAGCAGCAAGAATCATCGCAGCCTGCTTCTTGTCCGTGCTTTCGTGGCGGACAACGATTTGGTGTTTTAGCTGATTGGCTGGCCAGTCTTTCGGCACAGCACCCGGGACAACATCTGCCGAGCCACACACGTAAAACGAGAAGAATGTCGCGAGAAAGATGCTCGGCCGGATGGCAGCGGAAAATACCGAAACGTTTATTTTGGAAATAGCGTTCATAAAACAACCCTCAGGTTCTGTGTTACACAGGATTCATGAGCGGAATTCACAACATCTCCATCAGTGTAACGTCTTTCGGCCCCAAAACGCTCGTTTGAAACAGGCTTCATACCCTCAATTCACAGAATAACGTCGCGTGCGAAGGTATCGCACCAACCCCGATTTCATCCTTGGCAGGAGATCATCGAACAATTGCTCCCTTTGCCGCACAGCGCGGTTCCCACGCTGCGCGGATTCCTGTTGAATGAGAGGATCTCTAACCCAAAACCTGTGCTCGACTACGGCGGCAGGTTCAATTTTGGCCCGATCTGTATAGATTAGCAGCGCCCGCCCAACCATCGCCCTATTACCTGCCTTTTCCCAACTTCACCGAAGGGGTTTTCATGCACAGGCTCTACGCTCTTTTACTCTGCGGCGCGTTCGCGTCGTTCAATATGGCCTTCGCCCAGCCCGTGCGAAAGTACGACGACAAGGCTGCACCGCCTTTCAAGGTGCTGAAGGAAGGCGAAACCCCGCCGCTGGACGCTAACGACAATTTCGTGATTGGGCCAAAGTACATTTCTGCCCCAGAACGCAAAAAAGTGGACGGGGTTCCCGAAGGAAAGGTCATTCAGTTCGAGTTCGACTCCAAAGAAACCAAGCTCTTCAATCCCGGCATCGCCCGCAAGGTTTTCGGCAAGGTTGACCCCAACAACCCCAAAACGCTCATCGTCGAAACGCACACCATCGACTACAAGCGCAAACTCGGCGTGTACATTCCTGCCGGCTACAAGCAAGGCACCGAGGCGCCTTTCATGGTGGTTCACGATGGACCCGGCAATGCCAGTGGCTACAAGACCATGCTCGACAACCTGATTGCCCAGAAGCGGATTCCCCCCATCGTTCTGATCTCCATGAGCAACGGTGGCGGCGACGCCCAGGGCCACGAACGCGGCAAGGAATACGACAACATGAATGGCGATTTCGCCACTTACATCGAAGACGAAGTCCTGCCACGCGTTGAAAAAACCTGCAAAGTGAAGCTGACGAAAAACCCCGATGGCCGGGCAGCCATGGGCAGCAGTTCGGGCGGCTCGGCGGCGCTGATCATGGCGTGGTTCCGCACAGACCTGTACCACCGCGTACTGACGACCTCGGGCACCTTTGTGAATCAGGCGTGGCCGTTTGACCCTAAGTACCCAGACGGTGCCTGGGGCTTCCATACAACGCTGATTCCCAAGGAGCCGAAGAAACCGATCCGTCTTTTCATTTCGGTAGGTGACAAAGACTTGCTGAATCCCAACGTGATGCGCGACGAGATGCACGACTGGGTCGAGGCCAACCACCAAATGGCGAAGGTGCTTAAGGAAAAGGGCTACGAGTACCAGTACCTCTTCTGCCAAGGATCAGGCCACGGCATCGGCAACGCCCAGCAGCAGTTCCTGCCGCATGCCATCGAATGGGTGTGGAAGGGTTACGGAGAAAAGAAAGCGAAGTAGGCGTCAAGACACGAGGCAGGGCACCTAGGGAAACGCCCTAGGTGCTGTGCGGTTTTGCAAGAATAATGACCGAAGCATTACCAAAGAAAACTCTTGTGAATTTCCCCAATACTCCTGCGAATGAAAGGCAGGCCACTAAAGAGGTGGCACCTTGACCTTCGATCTGGAGAGTTTCCCATGGGTGGAAAGCGTACAAACAAAACCGGCAATGAAACCAAGCCCGCCAAAAGCAGGGCAGCCATGCGCGACGGCGCGGCCTCGAACATGCTGTTCGACTGGTTCGATCTGCCCTTTGTGGCCAGCGTGATTCTGCACCGCAAAAACATCGCCTGGCAGAGCCATTTCAACAACGAAGCCGATTCTGTTTTTAATGCCCTTTCCGGCCACACCGTGCACCACGCCACGCTCGATTTCTGCGGCCGCGCCACACTGGCGGTGCAGTACGGCAAACTGGCAGATGGCAAAGCCTACTGGTACGGCGGCCTCAAAGAGGTCACCAGCATTCTGCGCGTCTTTGAAGCGGGCAACGCCAAGGAGTGCGTGCAGGAACTGTTGATGGTGGTGGAAGCCATGCAAGGCAGCGTGAATTCCAGCCCGCATTCACCGGATTACTTCCGCATGGAGCCGGAGCAAGAAGCGTTTCACGAGTCGCTCGGCAATGTATTCCAAGTGGCCATCATGCAGGCTCCCTGAACAGAAACCCGATCCATGAAGGCAAACACGGGGTGTTAGCCCCGTGAGCTTGCCCCTAGCGAACCCAACGATCAATTTGTTTTGCTTTCCAATCTAAATGCCAATATAGCGATCTTTTATTGTTATTTTTATAAGGCGTGCATTCGCAAAAACCTTTTTACTTAAAAGAACCGGTTTCCTCATCCCAACAGCCAGCTATCCATAATTCAGCGACATTTTCAGCAGCTTCCCTGAAATCTTGAGGTCCATATTGGTCTAGGTTATCCCAATCGATGTCGCTGCCTACCGCGTATTCGACAATTTCATCATTAGGGTTGGGAAGGTCGGATAGCGTGTAACCAATTCTAGCCATCATAATTTCATCAACCAAATTTTCGAATATGGTTGAAGTGAAATGATCAGCTACACCTCTGGCTTCCTCTTCAAAATCCTCAGGATTTTCAGAACAGGGTCTCCAACTTGTAAGAAGTTCTTTTATTTCTTCCTCCGGAACGGAAAATCCCGTCCGCGCCTTTAGGATTTCATCGGCACGCTTAATCAACTGTTCGTGATTCATCATTCATTCCTTTGATTATTAATAGGATGTCTTCATTCAAATATTATTTGCCTTGCAAGTCAAGGAATTGCAGGTGGTCTTTGAAACGTTCATCAACAAGAAGTGGAACGCTCATGCGTTCACCAAGGATGTCAATGAGCGGCGGGGGATGCCGCATCCCCGTTTCTGGAAGGCGCGCAACATCGGCCAACTTGGGCGCGGATGCAGCACCGCCAAGCATCGAATGACGTCGAAAATTGACAGCGCTATTTCAGTCTGAATACGCTCAATGTTTTTCTGGCTTCGCATCCAATTGCGATATTCATAAAGGGAACATGATACAAAATAAACCTTCGGCCTTTGCGCAAGCGATGCGTCAATTACTTGTCAGGAATTACTTGTCAGGCCAACCACTAAGATATAAAGGGTTACAAGGATTGCAGAAGCAGAAAAAATCGTTCCAAACACAGCGTATATTTTATTTCTGTCTTTTTGAATTAGGCCTGCAATACCAAGACCTGACGCAATTAAGGCGACGAAAAGGAATGCAAGCACGCTAAAACCAACGAGCATTAACAACGAGGTATTTTCGTTCGAATCCCCAAGATTAGACGCCTCAATGATACCTGCAACCAAGATTGTGAAAACCAAACAAAAACCAGAGATGCAGCTCAGTATGAACGACGCGATACCAAGGCCAGAGTGCTTTTGTTCCATGTCTATGCTTCCTGTTACCTAAATCGTTTAAAGGTGTATCAGTCTCAACCCCGCAGGTTGCATCTCTGCAGGCAGCTAGTGAAACAATCCTTTCAACAATACTTACTGGATTAGATACTAATGAACAGTTCAACTGTCCATGACTTGATTGGTTGTCTTAGCGTAATTCACGCTTCAATTGGGCGAAGACCCTGTAAGTTTCTTCAAAGAGGTACTGGCGGAAGCAACGCTTATTTGCGGCAGTTGGGCAAGATTTAAGCAAAACGCCAAGTCGATGAAGCATGGGAATGGGACGGTGGTGGAGGTTTCGGAGAAGCTCCCAAACCATCACGATCGCAAGCGGGCTCTCGAATGGAAGGAGAGACCGGCCACAACATCAGCCAGATCCCCGAAATCATGGGGCGAACCCAACCGGTGTGAACCGGCTGCTGAACCCAGAACACCAGTACTATTAGTTAGCCGGTACTAGAGCGGAGATCCACCGCCGGCTGAAACAGCATGAGCGTCTGGCTGTTGAGGGCCTGAAGGTTAAAGCACAGAGCCTGTTCACCTAGGGGATCTGCAGCAAACAGAAGACCCGCCGCAACGCTTTGCTGCGGGCGACTGCTAAGGCCAAGGACCAGAATTCGGATGTAGCGGGTGAGGATTTTGGCAAGCCTGGTAGTTTAGGGTTACCATGCCATGAGTAGCGAACGAGAACCAGTCAAGGGAAGTATATTCTGGCTAGTTTTTTGGTAAGGGAAGCAAAATCCATGCGAAGGGAGTGCGCGAACGAATCATACAAGCCCCATTAGGCGATATATTGCATGCGACCATCGGAAACATTTGGTGCAAAAATCGCTGTTGGCTAAAATGAAACATTTAAATGCTGAATGACAGGAATTGTAAAACGAGTTATCCCTAGAAAAACATGTAAAATACTCGCGATAAACCAACGAATTAAACAGACCAGCTTCAACCGAGCCGTCTATTTTTGATACACTTAATTCATCGAAAACAGTTGCATCTTGGCCGAATGCTCATCATGTTTGCCACCGGTGTGTATTCAGGTGTCGTCAAGGCATCACGTGCTCGGATAGCGTCAAACTTGCCTGTCTTACGCCGTCGCTACCGATGTGACTTGATGAGGTTGAGGCCTCCTAATGCCCCAATCAGCTGCCAATCATGGCCTAAATCTTAGGTAAATAGACTTTGTGTCTGACTTAAAACAGGCATATTTTTCCGAAGGGTAGTTTTCAATTAAATTAAACATTGCTAGAGTAGTAAAAGAATAGAGAGTCTTGTGCCATTGTTTGGCAGACAACGGGTTGATCGCAATGCCAATAGAAATAGGAATCGCTGGGACGACCACACGGCCGGGGTCTGACGTCGTTCGTACGCCTGATTGTTCAGAAAGAAAGGAGATGTGGGTTTATTCCGGATTGGACCCGGCTGAAAAAGGCTGGGTTATTACCTGGCACAAAAGACCTAACTACAACAACTATTACCCGTTCCTTCAAACCAATCAATCTTGGACTCCAGATGGCTATGAGTCTTTGGCAGAAATGGGTAAAGCAGTTGCCAGAGGCGGATCCGGGAACGGTGTAGGTTCTAATCACCAAAGTTCAAATCACTCTCAGAGGTTTGTTGAAGCCTGTGAACTGATTGCCAAACGCTGCGAAATGCTTACCAAAGCCAGCTACACGATCAGGAAAGATGAACCTGATTATGATCAATTCCAGCGATTGGGAATTCCCTTGGGTTTCATCCACCCGTCCAATATTTTTATCAATCTTGATCAAAAACGTGTGGTTCTTACCGATATCGGTTGGTATCCGGATCTGAATAAAAGCACTTTGTGTGCTAATGGCACGATTTGGCAAGGTATTTACCAGCAGAATGAGATCGAATCGATTTGTAACCAAGTCACCAACCACAATTACGCTGCTGCTGATCGAATCGCAGATGAAAAAGTCAGGCTCGCGAAGGTAATCGAACTGGCGTTGACCGACGGAGCGCGCAGTCTCAATCAATCTCCGGCAAGCTTGTTTATCAATCCAAATTGGCAGCAAGATTTGAAAAATATTGGATCGACATCTAAAGATTTCAAGGAATTTGCAGATAAAATTCGGGAAATTGGCCAGCCACCTAAACCCGTAATTAAAGATCCAATACGAAGCCCTACAAATTTGAAAAAAATCGTAAACATTTGCTGTTTAGCCCTGATTATCTGCGGAGTAGCGCTAGCAACGTCTTATTGTTTTAAGTCATGGCCTTTTTCTGACTCTGGAACTGGCCCTGGTCCTGGTCCCGGTCCTGGTCCCGGTCCCGGTCCCGGTCCCGGTCCCGGTCCCGGTCCCGGTCCTGGTCCCGGTCCTGGTCCTGGTCCCGGTCCTGGTCCTGGTCCCGGTCCTGGTCCCGGTCCCGGTCCCGGTCCTGATCCTGGTCCTGGTTCCGGTCCCGGTCCTGAAACAGACAATCCAGCAGTTACACTTGTTAAAAGTAAAAGCCCTACACTTGCTGACAAATACAAATCAATTGCCTCAAGGATCAGTTCTCAGGAAACGATCGAGGTGATTCGGTTTCAGGAATCGTTTCGATCGGAATTAAGATCGTTCCTAACCGAATTGGAATCGATCATCGGAAAAGAAAACGATCCAGCTAATAAAGGTGTTCTCGATAATTTCAAGTTTTACCTGAAGTCGTATCTCGAAGAGTGAGTCTTTTTGTTTGGTTAGTGATTATTAATTTTGGATTTAGGGGAAATTATGAATAAGAAGGTATTCGGTTTGGCGGTATTGGCCTCCATAGGGGCATTGATGGTGGTTGCTCAGGACCCGGCAACGGATCCTAAAGTCGACGTCATCAAAAAAGCGCTCGCCGGTGACTCTGCCGCTGGAAATGGGCGTGTTGGGTCCACCAGTATTTTCTTGGTGGTGCGTGTCGGCCAAGGACAAGATAAGGATGGAAAATCCGACACGATATCCAAGGATGAACTCAAACGCATCATTGGCAACGCCATTAAGGACACCAACAGCGAAGGCACTTTGGATGTCCGGGATCTTTCGCCATCCGTGTTCCGCGACCTCAACCGAATCATGAACAATAGTGGCGCGGCTGCATGGCGAACTGAATTCGATGGCGTTGCGGTGTCTCAGGCGCAAATCGAGGAACGGGAAGTATTGCTGATCAAGGTTCCCTCCACCAAGCACCAAGTGAAGCAAATGGACATCACGACAGACAAGGGCAAGGAACCTTTAGTCTACACATTCAATGACAAGGATGAATCAAAACGCCTCGTGCGTGTTGCAGCAGATGTATATTCGATTCCTTGGGAACTGAACAAAGTAATCTCAGACGTGAAGATCCAGATGCTTAAGGAAGGAGTGGAGCAACCCGCCATCACGAAGAATTTCCGCGGCCTTGCCAGTGACCGTCACTACGGTGTTTCGATCCGGAATTTCAAGGGTGACATCAAGAAACTGTACAAGTCCATTCAGAGTGAAGACACCAACGGCAATCAGATCGAGATAGGCGACGGGGTTCAGGAATACATCGTTCAGTTGGCAACCTTCGGCGAGTCGGCCGTGATTGGGGTTCCAGCCCTGGGCGAGCGAAATGAATATTACGCGCGCATTGCTCGTCCTAGCAAAGGCAAGGTAACACGCTCTTGGTCCCTGTTCCCGTTAACAAAAGAGCAAGCTGAAACCGAAGTTGCCAAGTACTCGGGGAAAAACCCAGAAGAAGTCATGGACATTCTCCGCAAATCGAATTATACATCCGTATCAACGACCAAGGATGCTGCAACCCTAACAGGGGATCCCCAATGGTTTGAATTTAACTTCAATGCCACGAAAGATCTTGAGCGAGCCATAGTTCTGACAGACTTGCCAAAGCTATTGGAAAAACACAAAGATGGCTTTTACCGCGTGAACATTCACGAACTCGATGTTGTTGGAGAGGATGGGCGCTTGAAGCGTCGTGAAGCCATCCGAACTGACAAGGGTTATGTGTATTCCGAGAAAATCGAAGGGCTTTCCAAAGTGATCGAGGAAAAAAACAAATTGACTAAAAAGACTGGCACGAATTAATTCTTGCCCAGAATAGGGGTGGGGTATGATATATGCCCCCCTATTCTAATTTTTTCTGATGTGGTAATACTTATGGTGTTGTGAGTTGATTTTAGTTTTTTGAAAACGAGTAGGTATTATTACAACTGACAGAACATGTCTGAAATCGGAGATGGTGAGATGATAAACAAAGAAGATTTGCACGTTTTTGATGAATCCAAAAGAGCTTCCATCGCCAATAGTGTGAATGGAGCAATCCAGCAAATTGAAGACAAGATCGCTCAATGTAAAACTAGGTATCCAATCGCTAAGGATACGGATTTTGATGATGTCCGCAAAAAACTGGCAATTGTTCGCTCACGTTTGACTAAGAAAAGTATTCAAATCGCATTTATTGCTGACCCTCAGACCGGTAAATCGACTCTCGTTAACAGGTTGTTTGTACCTACTCCTCCACAAGATCAGGGATTCGACTACTACAACAGACTTGATTTACCAGAGGTATTGGCAACTTCCGGCCGCAATGCAGATGCGACAACCTCGTGCATCGTCTCATATACCACTGGTGGCGAATCCAAATTTGTCATCGAGCCATTTTCGAAAAATCAAAAAAGTCAGAAATTTGATTCCTTATTAAAAATATGCAGGGACAAATATAAGTCATCAGAAGATGATTTAGACTATATTCAAAAAATCGAAAGTACTAAAGAAGGAGAATTAGCTAAATGGATGAAGATAAAGCACTTTCTTCTTTATGGAAAACCAATTCTGGGAATAAATCAAGCAAAAGAGTTAGCCAAAAATCGCAAAATCAATGATAAACAAGATGATGTTCCGTTTTGTTCGGATGAGCACTTCGTGTTGGCATACGCAGAATCTAAATCAGAACGCAAGTTTGAGGATAGGCCTGCATATATGAATTTGAGTGTTAGCCAAAACTCACTTTCTCAATTAATCTACAAAATAAATATTGAAGGCTTAAGCAATTCTGGTCTTCGAGATTATTACAAGATTGACGGTAATATTGTTAGTGTTTCGCAACGGGTTACTCTGGTGGATGTGCCAGGATTTAATGCGGATCCTTGTGATCAGTTTTTATTCGATGAATATTTGGAGCAAGAATATCCAGAGGCTGATGGTTATATATTTTTGATGAAATCAACGCAGCCTGGTGGGATTACCTTTGATAATCTTTGTGAAAAAATTAGGGCGCGAGCCATTGAATTTGGCCTCAATAAAACAAATCGGATTGTTTTAGGAATCTCAAGGATGGATCAAGTTCAAAAGCATTCTCTACCGAAGGAAAAGACCCAACATTTGTTGGAGACCTACAAAAAACGAGCTGATGGTTGGGGACTAGATTCTGGAAGAGTATTCCTCATAGACCTTAAGAATACTGGTACAGATTCAAGTAAGTGGACTGAAATTTCAATTAATAGTTGGATGGATTTACGCGGTAAGCTTGAGAATGGAGCATTTGAATTTTTTGAAAATGCTATAAACGATTTATATGAACCTGGCAATGGAGGCGTGAATGCTCTTCGCAAATACATTAACGGGGAATGGCTCGAAAAAATTGCGGATGAAAATTACAAAGAGTGCCTTTTCGATATCGAATTTGCTCGCGCTAAATGCGATAAAACTATCGCTGCGATTGAACTTAAGTCTTCCTTAAATGTCCATCAGAAAGAACAAATTATCTTTGCCTTGGGCAGAATCAATGTAACAAAAAATGAGTTGCGAGCAGACTGCTCTTATTTCCAAAATCTAGTGCAAGCCAAACGAAATGAAATATATAAATTAATGGCGATTCATAGGCGTGGGGCTCCGCCGTTGGGTATACCAGTTAATGAATTATCCGGGTTTATCAAGAGCGTGGTGAAGAGCTTATTCCAAAAATCACTGATGGGAATATTAGTTCCAGCTAGTATTACCCCCGATCAATTCGGCGATTGCCCAGTGGAGGGTGCATGGCGGCACGTATCTGAAAAACTGGACGCCGAAGGAATTTTAGAGGTTCCTTTCCATCAGTCCAATGGCCAGATTGGCAACACAGGTCTTTCCAGTTTGTGGAGTGGAAGATACCAAGGGCTTTCGGAAGCTGACAAACAAGCCATCGCCACGGCTAACGACGACCCAGTTCCACTTGTTGCGGATATCTGGGGTGCCAAGGCTCCATCTTTAAAAGAGATTATTCGTAATAACCGTTTTCTCAACCGGTTCATGAAATCAGCTGATGAAAACATAGATGTTATTGCGAACAAAATCGCTGTTGATGGATTGGATAGCAATCCCGTCCGGCAAAATCTGTTTTCACTTATTTTTTCCGCCATTGATGATGTTTTTTCTGAGGCGTCTTACATCCTTCAACAGTTTGTTCTTCAAGAACTCGATTCCATGAGTTCAGATCTGAAAGCCATCGGTTAATTTTCAGGAGACGGGTTCCATGCCTCCGGTATATTCACCTGATTCTATGTTAGGCCAGCAGGTCTTGGCTTTCCGTAATTCTGGCTGGCTGCGTGTTTCGTTCACCCATGTGTTTGAGCAGGCGACACAAAACAAGCCAATCAAACAGTTATGGGTGACATCGTTTGCGGGATCTAATGGAAATATCCCCCCTGGGGTATTCAGGCGATTCAATGTTTCAGCTATTCCCGGTGCTGGTGTGAATTCCACCACAATTCGCATTCCACCGGATGCTGCTGGGCAACAGAGTCCTGAAATCATAAATTTATTGTCGGAATTCGGCATTGCCGGTCATTTTGAATTTAATTCTGAAATGGGCGAAATCGGAGTGCAGTGGAGTAATTTTGTTTCAATCGCTGTCAGGCAACAATTCCAATTCGACCTGGAAATTGATAGCAACCACCCATTTTTTGAAAGCAACGGCGTTATTCAAATTCGCGTTCGCTCATTTTGGAAGGGTCTCAATTCGCCCAGCGACCAGCCTGGAATTGAGCTGAAGATTATTGACCAAGAATCGAACCCTGAAAGCATGATCTCCGATAAAACAGTAGCCATCGACCTGGGTAACTTCGCCACCGCCGCCGCCCTTGTGGCCGATCAGGGGGATATTTTTCCGTCATTGGGCGTCAAGCAAGACGCTGGCGTTTCCGGGCTTCACTCCGACAGATCTATGTTTATTTTCAGATCCGGTCTCTCGCTACGTCGCGTTTACGCAAATTCGTCCGGCGATGGCGCGAACGATCCATGGTTCGGAATACATTTCGACCCGACTCTCACCTCTTCCAATGATAACAAAGACCATAATTATCGGAAATATGCCGAGATCGACTATCACGGAAGGTCCATCCAATGCCATGATGTCAAGCGTTTGTTGGCATCTGGCGATGCCGAATACGATCTTAACCCGGCGCATAAATGTTTTGACGATCAAGGGCGTTTCGTTGTCGGGAAACGTAACCATTTCCTTAACCTTGAAGATGCTCAAAACAATTCATTTTTTGCCCCCAAGCGGGTCCCCGGTGAATTGTTTCTGACTCGCATTTTCGACCACTTATCGTCAGTTGGGTTTCAAGACAGACGGTTGGGTTTACCACGGGAAATTATTCTCACCTACCCCACCAGCTACACAACTCGGGAAATTGTCCAATTGTCCCGCGCGGTCCACAGAGCGTGGCTCAGACATTGTGATTTGCTTTCCCCTAATCAGGTCAACTGCTCTCCACTGCAAAGAAACAGGGAATTGATCGACCGTGTGCATGCCTATGTCAGCGGGGTCCCACAATATCCTTCGGATAAGATCAGCAATGCCAGCAATGCCCGAGTCGGCTATGGGCCTTTGGTTCCGAAGGTGATTGACGAGGCGACCGCAAGTGGCATTTACTTCATTGTTAATAAATTGATCAATAAGGATCATTACTCCCAAATTGGCCCGATCGAAGCATTCCAATTCCGTTACCCTGATGGTGTCAGGCTGGTCGTGGTAGACATCGGAGCGGGCACATCCGATGTGGCAACCCTTCATGCCAAGATGGAAAAAGCACCGAACGAGGAAAAGCTTTCGGTCGAATTAGTCAACAAATCAGGCTCTCGTCAATTTTCCGGAGACATGATTACCGCGGCGATTGCGAGGATTATCAAGGCGAAATTGATTCTCGCCTCCATCCGCACGGCGGGTGAACCAGTGATAAACAACTTCAAGCAGGTCCTTCAGACTCGTGGGATAAACAATTTCGTAACGCAAAGATTTTTACTAGCCCAAGGTCGAGGCAATCAACCCCTGATAACTGCTAATAATGCGACCCATCAGGCTGAAAAGGAATTGATCGATTTTATCAATGGTGTGATCGCTGCTTTCGGTTCCCGGTCCAGTCCCAACACTTTCACCGGTCTATTACCATGGGTTGATACGCGCAGAAATGCTAACGACAGGTCAAACAATCCCAACCAGATGGACATTCCGGATCGACGGCAAGCACTTGATTGGCTAGTTTCGGTTGCCGAGAAAGCCAAGGCTGGCCTTGGTGTTGATGGCGCTGGCGATCTTTGGACAATGGGCTTCAACGAACAACCTGATTGGGATATTCCCAACCAGAGTTTTGAGGCTGCGATCGGCACCAATTCAATTTCAGTATTCCGATCTGAAGTGGACGCTTGTATTCGCGCTGAATTAACTAAATTCGCTGCGTTGGTGAATCAATTCCTTGTGTACCAACCCGGCAGCGATTTATGCCGATTCAATTCCCCTGCTGATTGGATTCCACCTCGGAAAGTGGTCCTTGCTGGTCGGGCCTCTCTTTATCCGCTGGTTTGGGAAATGCTTTCCAAGAGCCTGTGCTTGATGGATCCGACCCATTCACTGGTTCACATGCATCAGCACTTGCATTGGCATGGCGACGATTCTCAACGACTTTACGGTAATCCGGAGGAGTTGAAAGTATGTGTCACCAAGGGCGCCCTCATGCTGAGCGGTCGCGGAGGTCATGGGCTCAAAATTGATATCAAGTCAAATTTGGATATGCTATTGCCTTATCGCGTTCTCGTGCTGATTGGCGGCCAGTCGAAAAAGGTCTTCGACGCCGCATCCGATTTCTCCAAGATCGAACCGCAACGATTTCAGGCTTTTGCCCCCATCGCTCCGGGTACCCCTGTTTTGTTGCAATACCAATTGCCTGGAGACGACACGGAAAGACTTGCTGACCTGTCCCGTCATTATTTTGAAGGCCCGAATCCTGTATCGCTGTTTTTTGTCGGGTGTGACAGAGACAAGCGAAAATGCGTGGTTTACCCGGCTAAACCTAACGGTGAACCTGATTTGCAACGGCCAGCTCGTGAGGAACCTGCTTCTAATAAAGAATATGAGAGTCCTCTATATTCGGGAGAAATTTGATGTCCTCCGGAATGGGCAGGTTTTCTAAGTCATCTGAAGAAGAACTGGCTGTTTGGCTGGTTTCAAAGGACATACCCTCGTTGGCGGGGTTTGCTCACCCCGCACTAAATAGTGCAGACGCGCCGACCGCAATGCAAATTCTGTTAAACCATCCTGAGCCCTCTCCCGGTGAACAATTGTGGCGTTGGCTTGTTCAAGCTGAATGCGTGCTTGCCAGTGTCTCCCGTGGAAGAATTTCCCAAAACCTTCTCAAGTCTGTACAAGCGCGGGAAATTCTTGAAGAGTGGAGCAACTTTATTCAAGATCAGGCTGTTGATCTCAAATCTCGAGCCAGGTCCATTCTGGGAGGATTCCTGATCGGGCGCAGCCGCCAAGGGGTTTGGCCCGCTCTCACATTGGCTCGCTGCCTGCAGATGCCTGCTGTCAATATCGGTTGGGATAGTACGTGGACGGAATCCATGGCGGCGCGCCTGAGCACGATCGCGCCGCATAACCGAGGCGCTTCTATCGCATTGCTGCTCGCGTTCATTTGGCGCGATGCGGGCGCGCTCGTAGAAGATTCCAGCCCCCTTGAAGCCGCCGCAGGCTGTGTGTTCACCCGTATTACCGACCCTGTCCGCTGCATCCGCATGCCTGACGCTATCTTTTTGGAAAGGCCCGGCCTTGCCGAACCCCGAATCTTTCAGCCGGCGATACAAGCGGGCGGGTTGGGCCAAACCATGGTCGTTGCCCCCCCTACTCTCTTGGTACCGCCACTGTCGGTTCTGCAAGATCGATTTCGCACGATTCTGAAGTTTTCCGGGGCGGTACAAGAACATGAAACTGCCCGATTTCTGTCGGTGGCCCACTGGCAGCAAACTGAGACTGCGGACCGGGAACCCCTCGTTTCATTGCTGTTTTCCGCCTCCGCCGCTTCTACTGTTTCAACGCATTCAGCACGAGCGGAAACATTTGTTCTGCAACCCGCCCAACCCGTAATACCCTCACCCGGAATTGCCAAATCAGAATTAATCAGGAATCATTTGAGCGGCGCGAGGTTTCATGGAAACCTGTTGGCCGTGTTGAAATCCATGAGTCAACCGCTGCGTGATACATTCGCGGCGCCAATCGCCGATTTGGAAGAGGCGGTTTCAGGTCGGCAGGGTGAAACCAGCAGCCCCACTTGGCTGGTGCGAGTCGCGAATAATTTGTTGCAGGCAGATCAGGCCGCTGGCATTTGTGGTGAAGACATCCTTCAAGCAAAATTAGCATTGGGAATTGTTCGCGACGCCTTACATCCTTTGGGCCGTCAGCTTGTCCCGACATCGGATGCCGATGATTGGGTTTTTGACTCTGGCCGTTCATGCCCAATCGCCATTAACGACCAAACGATACTCGAGTCCCGTTTTCATGCTCGTATTCCATCGGGAGAGCGTTTCCTCGCGGCTTGGGGTGAAGGCGCGACGAACGGACTGGTGGACCGTGCCCCGTGCATTGCGGTTTCCGCCGGCAGACCAACCCCCGGTTGGCTCCGGCTGAATCGTTTCCTTGGCGATACCGACCATGCGCTGAATGGCATTGCTGAAATCATGAGTGTTTGGGCGGCAAACAACGACAAGATGGAACAGGCCCGCTTCACAGCCGAACGTTTGACGGTAGAGCGTTATTCGGATGCCGTGAAGGGTTGGGTAGCCAAGGCCGGAAGCCAAGGGACTGAATTCGACGCGGCCTTGAGCGAATTACTAATGGAATTAGGCGGGTTTGCGTTCCTGTTCCCCGCCCATGGCCCTTTGACGATGATCCCGGAAACTCAGATCCGGATCGTCAACAAAGCGACCGCAAAACATTTTTCAAACATTACCCGGGTCGTGTGCCCCGGGTTGCTGGGTCCGACAGGCATGGTGATGGCCGCAAGGGTCGAGGTAGATTGATATGGATAACCGCGCCGTGAATGGAAATAATACGCTTGCTACCCAAGGCACTGCCGGGGCAACCTCGCAACAACAATCCCCACCGGTGGAAACCGTGAAAAGTGGTGGATGGCAGTTACCTGCCATGGCTCTACTGGTCGCCATCATTTTGGCCTCCGTGGCGCTACCAATAGCTGGTTCTGCCACTGGAGCGGGAAGCGTTGCCGGTCGAGTGCTGGTGACACCGTTGGTAATTGGTTCCATCGCGTTGTCGTTGTTTTCAGTCCTTCAGGGCATTTCCCGCATAGCGAATGGGCCTATACTAGTAAAATCCGCTGGAAACTGGTTGCAATCTCCTCAATCTGTCCCCTTTGAAACGGCAGTGGCGGGGTTAGCCCTATTGGTATCGTTTGCGACTTGGGGCTGGGTGTTTCGCGATTTGCTTGCGGCCGATCATCGCGTTTTTTCTGAAAGGCCCGAGGCGGCCATTTACTGGAGCAACCGGTTGCTTCCTGTATGGTTTCCATTGCTAGCAGGCATGTTCGCTATGCTGGTGAATCAGGTCTCACTGTGGTCGAATGGTGTGGTTGTCAAAAAAGTTGATGGCGGGGCGATAGTTAAACCAACGGGTGAAAAGCCTGATGATGACGGTGGCAAGGAAGACCCCGTTCCAACCGGCCGCGTTGTTACCTTTTAGAGTAATATTTTTGTTGAAACTTTCTAATTCCGGATTATATCTTATACTCGTTACTTTCACACTCGATGAGGTTGAACCGTTATGACGACAGGCGATGTGAAGGCAACAGCACCGGCAGCCCGGCCAAGCTTTACGGCCATGGCCGGAATCGGCTTCGCCATGCTCCTGCCCCTGGCAGCCTCGGTCATTCAAGCTGACCTGCTCATCGACAAGTTGCCGGTTGAGGAGCGGCTTAGCATCAAGGAATCTCGTGATGCCGACACGAAAGCGGCCTACACACCACCTGATGGAAGCCTCTCCGAAGTCATTATTCAGCGCCCTATCCGCCATGAAGTCACATTAAACCGGAAGCTGAGCGAGGCCTCCGTTTCCGAAGCGCTCTTCCGCAATGCGGGCACGGCTCCCTGCTCCATCACGGTTGCCCGACCCGATTCCGAGAACAACCCCGAGCTTGTGATGGTCACCGTGACTCCTCAAGGGAAAGGAACGGTTCAACTCGCCTTGACGGAAAAACCACCTGATAACCTCAAAAGCCTATACGACCACGATGTGGACGTTGGTTCCACCGAACCTACAGGCAAAAAACGATTGTCCGTAGCAGACCACGTGGCCGATGAGTTCCGTTACCACAAGTCTTGGGCTCGACCCAAAGAAGAAGTAGCCTATCAGGTGAAATTCCGCCGGCCGGTAAACACCGCTGACATGAAGCCCAGCATTTTCCGCAACGCCTTGGACGATGTCAAAAACTGGAACCCAGAAAAGCCAGCCGCAAAAGTGAGTGTGGTGAAGATCAAACCAGATTCCGAACCGTTCAGCGATTCATTCACCGTGGTTATGAAACCAGAGGCGCCAGAGGGCAAAGAACGTGGTTACGCCCGTTTGGAAATAGTCAATGATGCCGTTCTACACGACTCAAGTGGCACAGAAATTCCCAGAGTAGGCCCTATTCAGGCGGAACAGGAACTAGCCATCAGCCCAGAAGAACCAGGAACAGTTCTTGCGAAACTGGAATTGGTCCCGCCGGTGAACGTTGCCGCGGTGGGTCAAAAAGTGCTGGCCAAACTAACTTTCGCCTCGTCAATCAACCCCGCCTCAATCAATCCCTGCCTGTTTATGAACAAAGAAGCATCAGGACCCGATATTGCTGTAAAGATCGACGCTAGCGATGAAAAGACGGTAGACCTCAGCTTCGTCTGCGACAAACCTGGCAAAGTTCGCTTGGGAATGAAACGCATGGTGATTCCAGGCCCTAAGGGGTTTCCCCTTGAAGCACGCATCGAAGACGCCAAGCCTATCGATATCATCGAGGGCGGCCTTATGGTCAAGGCATTCAATCCCGACAAACGGGTTATTGAAGAAGGCGGGTCGGTTGACTACCGGATCGAATTCAACAAACCAGTAGCCACAAAACAATTCAATGCTCAACAATGCGTATCCAACGATCGGCCGGGTAAAATCAAGGTGGTTAACGTGAACCCCGCCCAGGAAAGTAAGGAATTGGTCATTCGGGTCACACCTGAATTTGGTTGTAAAGCCATCTACCTGAAGATCAGCAAAGATAGCAAATTGCAAGATCCTAGCGGCGCCAACCTGAAAATGAATATTGATCAAGTGGATCCACTTTCCGTAGTCGTAGGCCAAACGACAATGCTTGAGGTAGTGCCTTCACGCATAGAAACCATCTTAGTAAACGCAGCCTACCGCATGCAGGTACGGAATCTTCCCAAGGAGGTGAACCTTACCGATGAATTCAAGACTGGAAAAATCGGCATCATTAATAAAGCGACAGGAAAACCTATTCCGAATGACTGGGTGAATCATGAACGTGGACCCGAAGAAATGGAATGGACAACAGAAGTCCGCCCGAAAATAGCTGGCCATTACGAGTTTATTTGGGAAACTCCCAATCCAATCGGCCCGGTAGATAACAAGTTCATTGTCATGGGAAGAAACAATTATGGCGGAAAAGTGGATGTCGCCAATCGTTGGGTCGATCCGCCAAAAGTGAACACAATTCCGGCAGGAACCCAAATAGAATATCGTTTTCCTGGGATACCTGAAAACGTCAACGTGAAAGATGACTATGATAAAGGCCGCATCGTGATCTACGATAATATTACCAACCGACCAATTCCTCGCGATTGGGGTCGATGGGTTTGGGACAAAAATGAACGTCGTTGGGTTTGGATCTGCAGACCCAGAGAAACGATCTGTTTTAGAGGAACATTTCCAACTGATTATTATGATCGCTATGGAATTCAAAATGGGGTCTTTGGACAAACGATTGACGTTATCAAGACACCTATGTATGCTCCAAAAGCAGGTAAAGTTCTAGTAATTGCAGACACTGGTTTCCTCCGCCGTGACAACGCTTGTAACAAAGCGGTGACTGACATGGTGGAACAATTGCGCGCCGGTTTAATAAACAAGATGCTGATTGTGGATCGCGCAGGAATACGAGAATGGCAACCTATACCGCAACCAGCAGCCGAGCCTGTGCCGCTTCAGAAAGATGAACTATTTATTGCCTACAATGAGGTAGCAAACAAACTTAATAGTTGGGACAACAAAGCCGTAAATGTAGTGTTGGTGTGGTGTGAAGACGGGGAACCAAACATGCAAGGGGCCCTTCAGATAAATAAACGGAGTGGCATTTTTGTGGCATTTGCAGGACGCCCTAACAATCTGCAAGGACCAGAAATCCAGAAGAAGATTCCGCCGCCCGTACGAATGGAGTGCGCAAGAGACTTTGAAGCAATGGCACCATCAATCGGCGGAATTTTGGGAGTTGCACAAAGATGACAAATGAAATTAGTGTTATATTTCAAGAAGGTGACGAAAAAACACCTAAAACAATTAAAGAACTAATCGATATCTACGATAGCAATCATGCTAGCGAATCTGCAGAAGTACTTTTAGTAATCGAAGGCAAGTATCATAAACTTAATTATAAATATATGACTACTATTTTTATACCAATTTTTAAAAGCTTTATAAAAACACAAGTTGAACGCAATAGCCAATCAAGCAAAGAATTAGTGCAGACAAACCAACAAGTAGAATTATCTCAAAACCAAAATGAGTTAATCAATACAATTAATGACCAAATCTTAGATATTTACTCATTTATAGAGGCAATAAATACTAATGTTAAGGAAATAACACAATTGGTTTCAAGCCAACCCGTAATAAATAATTCTACATATACATTTCCCAAAAACAATATATCAGAGAAACCCAATGAAGAACCCGAATTAAACAACGACGGCAGCAACATACAAATATCGAAAATATTATTAAATGTAACAATGCGCGGCTTGCCGTCATTTGTTGGATGTCTATTAGGTTTCCTTGCTTGTCTTCTATTAAATAAGGGAGCAAATAATCAAAACCCAGTGATTGCAAAAACAACTGAAAATACCTCATCTCAAAAAGAGACTGTAAATACAACTGAGTCAAATTCATTATCCAATCAGTGGGAATCGAAAATAAGAAAAATGAATGATGAATTAATTTCAATAAAATCAAAGTCAGAAACAGTCTCAACCGAAATCATGAAAACAAAAGATGATGCGAAGGTTATTGCCGATGCCATTAATTTAAATCTCTCAACAATAAACAGCGGCTTAAAAACATTATCAGATGACTCGAAACCTTTATTTGAAAAGAATTTATTTAATAGCAAAGTTACAGAAATTTTAAAAGAAAATTTAAATACTGGTAATTTAGCAACAAAATTAATTGAACTTGACAAGAATTCTGGTGAAAAATTCATAGAATCATTAACAATAGCTCTATTGCCTAAGGATTCAAAAAAAATTGAAGAACTCAAGAAAACATTTGTAGAAAAAATAGGACAATTGGATCCCGCAACTAAAAATAATTTAATTAATGGAATAATTAAATCTTACGGCAATCCAACTGCTGATGAAAAAGCCAAGTTATTAAAAGATTTATTAAATGACTGGCTAAACAAAGAAAATATTCAATCCGCCATTGCCAAAAGTATGATACCTAAAAATCAAAAAGTGGTAATTATACCGATTCAAGATTTTCATCCCACTAGTACCGATGGTATGTTTAGCCCTCTGATCAAACAACTGTTAAACACAGAGCACAAAATATTTATTTATAGCAATGACAAATTAACTGAAATAAATCAAGCAAACATTTCAGAACTGAAAAAAAATTTCAATAACACCACTTCGGTAGTAGACTCTGATTTTTATAAAGAAAGCGTCAAGGCGACAGACAATAAATCTTCTGATATAATTCTAATACGAGGCCCGAATTCTCCAGTAGCTCCGAAGATAGACGGTTCCGCTTGGTTTAATGGGAATCATTGTTCCGTCATTTACATCAACAATAAAACCAGTCCAACTAACGATTCCGACGAAAGGAAAATTCAATGGGCAAATTTAGTTGCAATTAACAGGGGTTCGCTAAGGATAGTCGATTTTGATTCAACAAAACCTGATGAAACTGATAAGACAGTTGCTCAGATCCTTAAGGAAATCAAGGAAGTTCGTTAAAAACCTTTGTTCAATCATAAACGCAAATAGGAGTGCTCAGGTCATGGTTTCAATTCTAAGTACATGTATTCTTCTGTCGCTTCAATACTATCAGGTCGATGTTGAAATGCCAGGTGGCAAAGGAAATATACCGGGCCAAATCAAAGTAAATCCATTTGGCGAAGTATTTTGTGTTGAAGAGGGAACAGTTCCTAGAAAATCGCCCATAAAAAACGAACCTTCAGGCGCCAAAGCATTGGTGTTTGGAGAAGGATTGCGTTGGTTGGAATATTATCAAGGAAAAGACGGTGTTTACTATCTCGTGTGCAAAGGCGGAGTCGTCGAACCAATCACGCCTATTGGTTGGGTTCATGACTCTGCTTTGTTACTAGGAGGTAGCCCATTAACTACTTCCTCCTTGAAAGAAGATGACGTTCATAAAGCCCTTCAGGGTGGAGGAACAGGAGTCATCCGCAAGGCATTGATCATCAGCTCAAAGGAATGGGTGAAGGAATTTCTTAAACCAGGGGACAACGCAAGCAATGTCATCACAGAACCGTTTCGTTATAAAGGACTTGGAGAAAAAGCTCCTAAAGATGAACCGCTAAAATTTTACAATATACTTTTTGTTTATAAAATTGATTCTGTAAAAAAAATGGTGTTACTTGGATTTACCCCAAAATTATCGGCCGATGAAAATTCAAATGATTTGGCCGGATGGGTCTCGGAAAAAGCTATTTGCTATTGGGATAGTCGAGAAGCAATCCAATGGAAATTTGATAACAAAAGTTCAACTATAAGGACGCGGGAAACCAAAGCATATGCGTTTGCCAAAATCGAGGATTTGAGGAATTTTCAAGCAAGCTTCGAGAATAATATCCGTATTCCAGATGCATTGCCTGGAGCAAAAAAACCCGATCCGAAAACAATAATCGCAGAAGAAGTTATCGACCCAATAACAGGAAATAGCGAAGAATGGGAATTCGATGATATACGATTTCCCTTGCTAAGTAAGCCATCTGAACAACTAATTGATTCTGCCAATTGGGGAAAATGTATGGAAGTTGGAATTATTGGAAGTTTTCGCATGGCTAATGGGAAATTAGTAAGCGCTAAAAGCATAAATAAGTTGAGAACTAAAATGAGAGTTGTTCAAAATCAGGTAAAGCAGAACTACATATTGTTTGTTATCGATAATACCGGCAGTATGGAAAAGGCATTTCAAACAGTTATTCCAAAATATATCAACGCGTTTGTTACCGAGAAAGGCCTTACGCAAACAGAGAAGTCCCAGATTAAAATAGCAGTAACTTTTTATAATGATTTTCCAAGTAGGAATGAAAAAGACGCACCTGGCGCGACTTTGGATTCTACTGTCAAGCCAGTCTCGGATTGGGTTTCCTTTGATAGTCTTGAAGGCAAGGCTTTAATTACAAATTTGGAAAAAACCAAAGCGCAGGAAGGTGGAGACGCTCTTGAGCAACCAATCCATGGAATCAAGATCGCATTGCGAAACGCGATGAAAAGTAATAAGGCGCCTCCTGAGTTTGCCTTTAAACGTCTGGTAGTGGTTGGAGACATGGGCAACCATGAAAAAGATAATCTGGGCCAAGATTTGAAAGCAGAAATGGAAACTATTGGTGACATGTTGGTGCCATTCAATGGTAGCGCTTGGGATTTCACACCAATACAAGTAGCAAATCCACGTGGAGTTAATGGCCAGCGTGATCCAGATTACGATCTTTTTACTTCCCAAATGGAGTCTATTGGCGTCTTTAGAAATATGAAACTGCTTGAACTTGCAAAAAAGAAAAACAGATTAATTCCAATTGTTTCTAATAAATACGTTGTTTCAAGAAATTTTGATGAATTAGAAAAGTATTTAGTAGAACAAACAAAACAATACCGTCTCGAAGCAATCAAAGACGTTGAAAACTTGGTTGACTTAAGTCGCGGCGTCACAACCCAAATGAGTGAAAATCTAAAAGGAATTTTCAATGACTTGAAGATAGACATCGACGTTCTTACTCAAAAGGGATTTCAGTACTATGAAAGAGGATGGATCACCACTCATGATGGAACTTATCGCGATGATCTTGCCAATCCAGTTCCTCAAATTGACATCAAGACACTGATTCGATCGGATGAACTCATTGCAATGGACAATTTAATCAACAAATTTGATCCGCTGAAATTTAATAAAACAGCAACCCAACTTTTTAGTTTTCTGGTGGCTGGAAAATTAGGTCAAGAATTAAATGAGGAATTTATGAAATCAACTGTCGACAAACTGGGTGGAATTAATTCGCGTACGCCCTTGATTGATTATATGATCAAGGCGAGATTCAATAAAGAATTGGTTCAGTTGACGGATGAGCAGGTCAAGATTAGATTCGCTGAACTTTTGACTAGGATTGAAAAGTTGAAACCAATTTACAAGGAAATCAAAAATGAAGGTCACTATACAGGCGGAATTCATCCTAGAAAATTATCTTTGCCATCCGGTCAGGAAATAGATACTTGGGAAGGAAAAGGTAACTTGACAAAAGGTACACATCGAAGAAAATTTTATCTTGCAGGTGATAGAAACGCTCCAACTGAAGAAAAGCAAATGGAAGACGAAAACAAAAAAGAAAAGGTTAATAGGGACAGGAACAAAGCTGACAGCGATGATGGCTTTTATTGGTTGGATGACTCTAAGGAAATTCCATGAACCTTTTTTCTATTCGTGATTTATGCTGGGCGCATGGAGACGGTCCGCCGTTCTTTCGTCACCTCAGCCTCGATATTCCTGCCGGCAGCATTGTTTCCGTGCATGGGGATTCGGGCTGTGGAAAGACCACGCTGGTTCAAATTCTTGGCATGCTCTGGGACCGACCAGTTTCTCCAAGCCAGATCTCGCTTAACATTGGGGAGAAGTCGCGTGATTACGCATCCCTCTCTTCCGCGGATCGCGATGCTTTCCGTCGCGATCGGTTTGGGTTCGTTCTTCAGAACAGTTATCTCATTCCTCATTTTTCCTGCTCATGGAACATGGCATTACCTCGTTTTCTAGCGGGTCTTGGATTTTCTCAGGGGCATCAAGAAAGTCGCGGTATTTTATCTGGTGGTGAATTACTTCCCGGTCCTGAATCTGTTTTGCTTGAAAAGTTGGAATCATCTGCCAGCAAGATTTCTCAGGGGCAAAGGCAACGATTCAATATATTAAGGGCGCTGTCAAATAATCCATCCGTTGTTTTTGCGGACGAACCGACTAGCAATTTAGATCATGAAAGCTCACTGTTTTTCTTTGATGTCCTCAAGCGGTGGCAAAGTTGTCTCGATCCCAAAGGCGACCCAAGGTCGCTCATCGTCATCAGTCACAACCTTGAACACGCCTATAATTCTCGATTTTTAGACGCCCAATGGTTCATTATCATGCGTCATCCCAGACGCGTACGTGGTGCAGATGCGACTTTGCCTTCGCATGAGGTGACAGTTATTCCGCGATCAGAAGTGCCTTCGTTTGAGGTTTTTCAGGATTTGGTCCGCAACCGGCATGGAGATCATCGATGAAGACAACCGTGTTGTTGCGTTACTGTTGGACCGACCTGTTTTCCGAAAGCGTGAGACTTGTTCCGGCTCTTCAATTGGTTCTTTTGGCTTCTTGCGCCACCGTTTACCTTTTTTCCAAAGGTTTACCAGAACATCAGAAGTATCTCCGCTTGCAGGAGTTGGCCAATAATCCTGGGTCCCGATCACTTCATATTATTGGATGTAGCGGCCTTCTTGGTAGCGGGCAGATGCTCCGCAAAGATTATGATTCTCTTGAAGAAAAAATGCGCACTGATATTGGAACAGAAATTATTGAGAGAATTGTTCCCGACCATGGGCAGATAGACATCACTTTCAGGTCTGGTTACCGAAATGACAACCTAAAATTCAAAGGTACTGTTTTGGATGACAATGATGTATCATTGATAGGTCAGAAACTTTCTGACGGAAATACCTTCACCGCAGAAATGCTTCAGGAAGTTTTGAATAAATCCCATGATAATGAAAAACTTTCCATTGTTTTGGGCAGGAGGTTTAAGTCCGATATTCCTGAAGGGGATATCTCTCAACTTAATGGGCAGTTGGAAGGCCTTGATTATGTTATTCCAGAGATTATTCCATTTTGCGAGTTAGCGAACGAGCAGATGGATCAATCTCTTTTTTATGTCTTTAAAGGACAGTTTGATAAAATATTTAAACGAATAACGTTAGAATCGCAAACTTCTCATTCTGTAAATATTCGGATATCTGCATTACTTCTTGAAAGTGATTTTTTTGCCAATTGGCGTTCAAAATTCGATATAGGGCCTCCTGTTCCTTACGATAAAGTTGGCGGATTATTGGTTTCTCGACTAACCCAATTGCCCGGACCAGGGGCAATGAGCAAATTTGGCTGGAAATCCTTGTTGGAAGGTGCTCGGACAGACAAAAATTTTCCGAAAGGATCTGTGCTAGAAATGGAAGATCTGCACGCACCCGAAGCAGTTTCAGGAGGATTGATTTACCGTCCCGAAACTTTGGATGGGATGTACATCGTTGTTAGGGATATCCAGCATTTGTCACTAGTGAAAAAAACCTTTCTAGGTTGGCTCGACGAAGTCACAAATCGCCTGAGGTCAGAATCCAAGATAGTTGACAAAGCCAATTTGGGTGCCACCACAGCGTTTATCGAGAACCCGATCACTGTCAGGCTGGTGGAGGAAATCGACCGGGGGGCTTCGCATTCCAGGCAGTTGGTTACCCTCTTTATTGTAAGTCTGGATGTTTTGGTGATCATCAGCTTCCTAATCACGGGGATCGTGAGGGTTCAGGTGACCAAATCGGTGTTGGGTTTGTTGAGAATGATGGGGGCGTCTCGATACGACCTTATCGCGGTCACCCTGTGCCAGAATCTTATGCTGGGTTTGATGGGATTGGGAATTGGATACATTATCGGTTATTCAACATTAATCCTGTATTTTTCCGTGCATGGAGTGCCTCTTGCGGTTTTTGCCAATCCCTACTTCGTTTTAACATCGATGCTATCGTTTGTTTTAGGATTGCTTTTCATTGCAGCGGCGGCATCGGGTAGTGCCATCATGGTTTCGTTTGAATCCCCCGCGCGATTAATCAACACACACTAAAAACCGAGTCTCAATGCCGGAATTTGCTTGACAGCGAATGGCACGATGGTGAAAATAGGTTAGATGAATCGTTTGGGATTTTAGGGGGAGACCATTTCATGCTTCGCGCATTTGCCCTGTTTTGTTTAAGCACATGCTTTTCATTTGCATGGGCTCAACCGGCTGCCAAGTACGATCCTGTTGCCCTTCAGGCTAAAGTCGACAAGTATTTGGCTGATGAGAAAAACAAATCGAAGCCTGAGGTAGAGGCAATCAACCGGTTGGTTGGTTCAGGAAACATCAAGGTTAACAAAGACACCAATAAACCAGCAGGCATCGTGATTACGCCAAACAGGAAATTGAGTGATGATGAAATCACCACCCTAAAGAAAAACCTGAATTCAATTTTGTTTGAATCTATCGCAGGTAACTTTGATGGTGGTTTTTTCTTGAGCGCAGAGGTAAAAAACCAATTATCTTCTGGAATTACTGTAGAACCAGTTGGTCCATCAGATCCTCCTAAACCATTTGATTTTTCTAAATTTCTTGCGCGTCTTACCCAGTATTATAATGATCCACTGAAATCGGCCGACAGATCCATATTGGACCGTTTATCACTTTTGGTGCCAAACGCCCGCATCGATCAACCCAAGTCGGAACTAATTATCCCTTCCTCCAGACAGCTTGATGACATGGAAATCAACGAGGCGAAAGACAAGATCAGTGCCATACGCGATACTATCCTTGGCAATTATGCTGGCGGCCTGTCAGCACCTACGGAATTGATGCAGTTTATTAAAAATTTGACCATCCGGATTGAGTTCATACCTCCACCCCCACCACCGCCACCTGGACCTCTTGTTAGTCAACCAGCTGGTTACTGGCAAGTAATTTCCATTCCATTCTGGTCGATTGAAACGCACCTGCGCCGCGGTGGCCATTGTAAAGTCATGGTTCCCTTTGATGTGGCGATTGTTTCTTATCACTATTCGTGGATCTGGATGAGCCTTGGCAATAATGCGCCTTACAATCCAGCCACATCTCCTCGCATGGCTTTGGCGGGCACTGGTTCGGGTGATTATCCGTATGTGTCTGATAATTTTAACGCCGCTATGAGCGCTCTGAAGCGAGCTGATTCTGCCCGAAGCCTCTTTTACCTAGACAAGCACTTGGCTGCCAATGCAACAGATGTTCTCAGCTGGCGCTTGAGGGCGATGGCTCTTTACGACCTTTCACGGGATTCTGAAGCCGTCGAATCCGCTCGATATTCTGAAGCATTGTCTCGCAAGACTGGTTCATCATTAGATGACCAGGCACATGCCCTTCAATCGATCCAAGGGAACCGACGGGACTTCTTATCGTCGGTGTGCCGAGGTATGGATGACAAGGCTGTTGAATTGGCTTTGGCAAATCCGCCCCGTCTTCCAAGGAACGCGGAATTCGCCATGCGAAAAACCAACTGATTCTTTTCCGACGTCGTGTGTAAAAGGCAGAGGAGGCGTTAGCCTCCTCTGCCTTTTGTGTCCAAGTAGAATATAAGCCCGCAAATAAAAGCCGTGAAACTTGAAAACTTAAAACAGCATCCGCATTATTCTTATGCAGTCTTGTCTCAAAACTCCGGTCAATATAAAATAGAATGAGTTGTAACAAACAGCTGGTTGTCATTGAAACGCCGAATTTGCCTCCAACGAATTGCATTCATCTTCTTTCGCAGGCAATGCGTTGAGCTACTTGATCTAAAGAAGGGCATCGCAAAACAATCACCATGGTTACATTATTTTTTTCAGATTGGTTCGCCTTTATTCTCTCATTGATCACATCAATATCATTCATAGCCATATGTGTTTGGCAATTCAGATCATTGTTGTTAGATATTGAGATTGACAAGCGGGAATTGTTTGAAACCTATCCAAACAGATTTGATAAAATAGGGCCTGATAGGCAATCCAAGTGGTTAAAGTGGCTGCATAAACAAACTCTTAACCCCAATATACTTCCACCAGCCCGTAACGAAGCAATGCATGAATTCGATAACATCTATTTGGATCGAATCGATTATACAGTTGTCGCGAAATTCAAAGATTACGCTCCATTTATTGGTTTATTGCTCACTTCTTTTTCGGTATTTTGTTTTTACAATTCCGATTTGAGTAATGTAGGTAATTTGACAACAGGAGAACTTGTAAAGCGTGTGCTGCCTTTGCTTTCTGGCGTCGCATTTGGCGCTTTATTAAATCTTATATGTTCGGGCCTTCTTCAATTGATTAGTTACTTTTTAAGCACATATCGGCAAGAAGCTTTCGATTGGTTCGACGAAGCAACCGCAGAAGCTCGCAATGATTTGGCATTGAGTGCTCAGGCACAGATTGTTGCGGAAATCGCATCGACAAACAAGGATCTCGCAGAGCACATCAAACAGTTCCTTAACAAAGCATGGGAGGGTACCACACTCGTTCAAAATGAGGCATTAGTGAACATGAAAAAAGTTCAACAAGATTGCAATCAACTACATGAGTCCGCTCAAATTGCAACGAAAGCAGCAAGAATAGCATGTGCAGAGGCAGCTCAGGCCGCAAAGACACTTGGTTCCACTGTTGAACAATTATCTCTTAATCTTGGCCCAAACATTACCTCATTATCTGAAACCCTCAGCACCAATGCTCGGCAATTCCGGGAGTTTTCAGAAAATCATGCCACCGAGTTGAAATCGATTTCAGAAAGTACTCATCTGTTAGGCCAGGCATGGACCAATCTTTATCCCGAAATCAATACGATCGTTAATGGCACCAAACACATGGTGGAATCCACTCGTTTATTTGAAGAGGTTTTGGGACCGGCTGCTCATGCCATCCAAGTAGCTTCTCAACAATATGTTGAATTCACAAAAGAAATGGGAGAATCTGCACAAGCGGTTCGTGAAAATTCCGAGGAATTGAAATCATCCTTGGCAAATCACTCAAATATATTGGAATCAGTCAACATTTCGGTTCAAAACACATTAATTCCCACATGTTCCGTTTTATCAAGTTATGCTATCGTATTGCAGCAAAATAGCGAGCTGCTTGATAGTACAACTCAAAATTTGGTAAAGAATTTAGAAACAGCAAGTATGGGATCTGGACGATTGGAAAATGTCGCTGTCCAATTCGATCAAATAATTAACAATCAATTTTTGCCAGCAATGACAGCTATAGGTCATTTTCCAGAAATGATGCGCGATTTTTTCAACGAAATTCAAGGAGCTGGGAGAAACCTTTGGGATTCCAGCTCCGCATTTCGACAAGTATTTGAGGATAATCGCAACCATCTTGACCTAGCCAACACATCAATCTCACATTTTAAAACCTTAATTAATAATTCCACCTCATCTTTTAGTGAATTGAACAAGTCGACTGATTCGTTTTCACATATCATTAAGAAATTTCAAGAAACAGCCGTTTTGCTGTCGAAAGTGAATGAAGGACTCGGTTCTGTACCTGTGGAATTACGTGAATTCTTGACCGAATTGCGTAAAGTAGAATCTCTGTCTGTTAATGTTGATTCACTGGCGGCGCATCTACAAAAACTCAATGGTGTTGCCACCGAATTGGGAAATGCACGCGATTCCCTTGCTACATTTGTGACGACTCTGAAAGTTGTCATAGATACAGCCGCTAAGATTACTCCCCCTCCTACTAAAGTAGGAACAGGTTGGTTTGGTTCGATTAAATCACAATAATCTCATTTTGCATATTCTCAAAGGATTTCCTTATGGTTCGAAATCGATCTCGCACAGATTCATCAGAAGTATCTGGCGCTGGCTGGGTAGGCATTGCGGATTCGCTTGTTGGTGGATTGGTGTTGTTTTTGTTGATTGCATTGGTGACTGCAAATCAATTGTACAAAGCGAACTTACTGGTTGATGATTTTCAAGAAAAACTAGTAGCTTCTGAAAAGGAAAATAAATTTTGTGAAGACAAGGTGTCGAATCTCAGTGCCGAATTAGTAAGCCTTAAGAAAATGCATGCGGAAATTGTCGATGAACTTGCGCGCAAATCTGAAGACAATACTAACCTTAAAAAAAGTGTCGCCAAACTTGAAGGCATGGTTGAAGAGCTTCTGGCCCAGCAGACCAACTTGTACGCGCAATTAAAGGTGTTTGCCTCAAAAGCTTCCGATTTCGACACGATCGTTAAAATCTTCAATTCAACTGACAGCAAAATTGTTGCAAAACTTTTACAACTTAAAAGGGATCTTGATTTATTTGGGACTTTAGCAAAAGGTGATGCTGCCGACCTCGCCAATCGTAAAAGGGTTCTTGATAAAATCCTCATGATTTTCAAATCGAATTTAAATGATATTGTTGCTGTTTTAGAAGCTATTAAAAAAGAATCAGATACCGAAGTAAAAATCAATCAACAAGCGTATGCCGATCTTAAAGGCAAAGCGAACGAGCTTTTACAGCTCAAAGATTTCCTGGCAAAACGACCGAAGGATTCTTCGGTTCATCGGGAACTTTTGTCAATAAAAGGCGAGCTTAAAAAGGCCGTTATAATCCTAGATTTTTCTGGCAGTATGGCTGAAAAGCGAGATAACCAAGAAAGCCGTTGGGTTGTTGCTAAGAATTATATTAACAATGTGTGCGAATATTTGGACATGGATGAGTGCGCTCTTATTGTTTTCAGTTATGACATTAAAGTTTTTGGCAAAAATAACACTAGTTTTGACAAGAAGCCTGAAGAACCTGCCCAAGAAATCGGTGATCTGGAATTAATTATGCGCGGATATACCGAACAACGAGATCTCAGCCTCAGGGAGCAAGATTCTATATTTGGATTAACAAAGCTAACGCAAGGTGATTTGAATAGCCTTCGCAACCTGAGATTATTCAAGCTTCGCGGCCAACCTAATGACAGACAACTTCTGAAGAACACCGTCACTAATCTTCCCGAACCATTTGGCGGAACGAATACCCTTAAAGCTCTTAACGCCGCATTGGAAATTGATGGCGTGACAAATATCCTCCTATTCACTGATGGAGAACCTGGAGTGATGGCTGAGAGACTATCTGCCGAAGAAAATAATAAACTCAAGAACAGTGGCATTCGAATTAAACCACCTGATTTTAAATACCAGCGAAATTGGATTTTTAATATGATAGATCGTCAAAAGGAGGCATATAAAGATGCTGGTAAGCAGTTCCCTAAAATCAATGCTATTGGGATTGGCGATTACTTTGACAAAGATTTATCCAGCTTCCTAAGAACACTATCGGAAGAAAAGACCGGTGGCAGTTTTCAAGGCAGATAAACCTTGTAGGTTGCCGCAACTATTGGTCGCGTCCGTCAAGTTACGCACATTAATATTAGTGAACCGCAAAGCCGTAATGGCTTCATGGTCTGATTACATTCTGGTGGTATCATTCTCAATTCAGCATTGGTTGGTTTGAGATCATTATTTTTTTGGAAATGACACAGGTATCCTTATGTTTTCGATAAATCTACCATCATCAGCAATTCCTTTGGCATACAAAACAACATCACCCCTGGTAATGAGGCCAGGGATTGATTCGATATCACTCATAAAAAGCAAGCTAATACCCTTAACCTGATCCGTCGTTACAAATGGACCTTTCTCAAACGCCGATATTTGGAAAAGGTTCATTGAAATCGCTGGACGAAAGACAATGACGGGTTGCCCTTGTTTTTGCATACCTGGCAACCCTGAATTATAAATATTTACAGAACAATATGCATCAGGCCCAAAGATTTGGATTTTTTCAGGAAATTCAAAGGGTCTGCCCTTGGCATCAATGTAAGACAATCCCGCAGTCACTGGAATCATGGGATCAATACCATCTAATTTTCCCGAATGATCATTGGATCGATTATCGGCAATATCACGAGGCGTGAAAGATGGAGTCCCCGTCTTGACCTTTCCGGGCCTAGGCAATTCCAAAAGCACATACCCTGATTTCCGTAAAGGATTTGCCTGAACATCCACTGGAATTTCAACCGAGCCGGTTGGAAACTGCAGCGTCATGGTTTTGGGTGGAACAGGATCAATCATCTTGAGAGCAAGGAATCTGGCATTTGGACGGGACTGTACGGAAACCATTGCCAGAGATTCCCAATAAATGGGCTTAATGCTTTCCATGACAACTTTTGCTCGGTCTGCAAAAGATTTGTCTTCAGGGCTGATTGATAATTTTACCAGTTCATCAATTCCACCTGCCTTCTCGAATTGGGATTTCCTGCTCAGCGCAATCGCCCTATCGACGACAAACTTACCGGTACCAGCTAAATCCATTGCAACAACAAGCGCAGGTAAAAATCCAGGAAACTGTTCAATTATCCGGTCGGCTTTAACCTCATTGGAAACGGACTGAATCTGTTCCAAAGCGATGATCAATTTGGCTGACTGACATGAAGGGTGGATGTTACAAACATTCAATAAATGTTCAGTTGGCTTTTCAAAAACCTTCGATTTCTTGACAAATTCCGCATACTCGAGGTAAACACCAAAACATTCCTTGGAATCAAAATCAAAAATGCTGCGATAGGCTTTGTCTGCTTCCGTATCCTTGCCTTTTCCTTTATAAACCCGAGCATTAGCAAGGAATTGCGAAGATGTTGAAGGATTCGGATTGATCCCAGGAATGACCTCAGCTGGAGGAGGTTTTGGAGTTTGTTGCACAACTATCGCTTCTGAAACAGTTGATTGATCCATCTGGTTGGACCCGGTGCCAAATAAGCTCCATGTGATCCATACACCAAGTGAAATCAGCAACATCACGCCCACGATGGAACCAAAAATCACCTTGCCACGATTAACATTAAGCCATGACGGTTGCGAATCTATCAGGTCGATCAAATTGTTGATCAATGTCCGCGTAACCTTGCCACGATGGCCAATGGCTTGTTTAAGAGCCAATTTTTTGAGGTCCATAGGCAGATCTGATGCAACGATAGTATCGGTCTCATCAATGATTGGAATGATGTGCGCGTTCATGGCCAAGGCCATGCTTACTTCAATCGCCACACTGCATTTCGAATCATTGGTTAACGCATTCAGTATTCCATCATTCAGAACAACAATAACGTCTTTTGCAGATCCAATAATTGAGCGCATTTCACGTTCGGTTAACTTATCGTTTTTCGAATGATTTGGGATATAAACACTGAAACCACGCCCTCTCAATTCGCGGGTCAATGTTTTGGCAAATTTTGATCCCACCGAAAGATCGTAGCTGATATAAATGTCTTGTCTGGCCATGATTCCATCCTTCATCACAAGAAATAAGTCATAAAATAAAAAAGCAATTCGTTTGGTTCAAAATAATCACCCAGATCGGAACAACGTGATGCAAGTGCTTGTATACAACTAAGCCATCACCGCGCGTATTTATTCAGCAACTCCCTATCTTCGATAGATTCAAGGACATCCATTTTCTGACGATGTTCCAATCCGATCATGATGCCACGGAGACGCTCATATTCATCACTTCCAAGGCTTGCCACGTCTTTATTCAACGATCGTTTCTTCAGTTCAATTTCGATAATTTCACGAGCTTCAGCCATCAACTGAATGCGATCATCAATTTTTTGAATTTTAACTTCATTTTCAGACATAGCTGACGCGTGGATTTCATCGAGTCGGTCTTGCTGTCGGCCATCGTTGTGCCGGGATATCCGCTTTTTGGCAATGGCGCGTTGTTCAGCTATTAATTTCAACCGAGACTGTTGCAGTTGCGGGATATCACGTTTGATTTTATCGAGTTGAGCAACTAATTGTGTTTCCTCCGAAGAGGAAGGACCAGCCAAATGAACCCAATCGCTTGGCTGAATCGCTCCTGCTGGAAGTGGGTGGCCGGTATCCGAGCTTTCAAAACCATTTTCATCGAATTCCTTGACCTGAGCCAAATGGATTTCACCATTATCCTGTTTTTCCAAATGAAAAAGCATACCGCTTTCAGCCGGGTTGCCCGGCTTAAACAATCGCAGTGTGTAACTGGACCCGTTTATCGAGTCCTTCTGCGGACTGAGACGATATGCCAAGCGCGATGGCGTTCTTGCATCGCTGAAATGAGCAGTCGCCGTTGCATCGCTGCCGAAATCGAGTGATTCAATCGAATCTAATGCCTTAGCTTCAGTGGCCCAACGTCCCCAGAGAAAAGCTTGCTCTGGATTTTCCTTCATTTTCTGCTGGATTGATTTGTCAAACCACAAGCTTGCATTAGCCCCACTGGAGGGGCCTTGCTTGTTCACGCCAGCTTTGGTTGCTGGAGCAGTTCCGCCACAACCTGTCATGCTCATACACACATGAATGAACACGACAGATTGTATCAGGATGGGGGCGCCATTAATTTTCATGATCGCAGCCCATTTTACACAAATTCTTACTTGCCGCCCAAAGCTTTTTCAATGTCGGCGATAGTAGCAGGAGCCTTCGTTTTTCCTAACAATGATTCGGCGTCTGATATCTGTTTGGTTAAGGCACCAGCACCGTTACTTGAATCATTGATTGTTCCAATCCGTACACGCACATCGACGCCTAGCTTGTTGATTTTTTCCTGTATAGCTGCCATTGATTCTTCCATCGATGCCGTATTGTCTCCGACAACCGTCGCGGTCTTTTCAATTTCCTTCGCAGCAATCAACTGTGAATCTAAAATGGAGAGTTGTTGAGAAAAATCGGTAAGCGTTTCAGTGATCACTTTTTCTTTTGCATTTAATGACTCAAGGCTGGAAGACAGATTACTCCTTGCGATTTCAAGGCCTTTTAGGCTTGATTCATTCGCATCATGGATATTAATCATGTCCTTGGCAAGCTTTCCGAGACTTTCACCTTCGTATTTCTTGTCTGAAATCACGAAAGGCATTTTGTCTTTCATGGCTGAAAGCATGTCTTTCAACATGCTTTCAGTTTTTGCTTTGCGTTCGACGTATGGCGCCATTTTCTTGTCGAATTGCTCCAACTGAATCTGCATGGTTATTCGCGAAGCTTTATATGAGTTGAGCGTCTGCTTGGAAGACTGCATCGCATCCTTTATTTCCTGCCGTTTGACATCCATTTCGCCAATCGATTTGTTGATGGCGTCCTGCAGTTTGGCCATACCAACTTTGACTTGTGGGCCTGTTACCACACCGCAACCGCTCAGCAATACAACAATAAGAGGTATCACGCGTATGTTCAACATGTTTCCCGTCCTCCATTCTCTGGGGTTTTCTGAAGTAAAGCCATTCATCATATTACCTTTCAATAACAAAAACCTATCCGAGATTTAGGTATTATCAAGAATCGAAACCATTTTACCATACCGCTCCTTGAATACCATCATTTTCTTACAATCAACCAACCCATTTTTGCCAATTCATTTGGCATTTTGCGTACTGTGTCCCTGTCATAATCCTTGATTTTTTCGCTTAATTCATCATAAGTAACCAGATTATCGTGGTGCTTTGTGGCATCGTTGCGCGGTCCCAGCTTCCACCCATCAAGCCATTTGCTGGCATTCCACCGAGAATGCTCCATCCTTGCCAATACTTCGATTTCATCACTTGTTAAGGTAGCTGGCTCTTTTCCTTTGGCTTTCTCCATTTCCATCATCTCGCAACCAATTGCACGCAACTTCACTTCCCAATGGTCTGCACTATGGCGATTGTCGGCACGATAGATCTCTGATAATTCCGCCCATGGTTTATGCGCGGGTTTCTCAATCCATTCCCCGGGCTTGGCTGTCATTTTTTGAATATGGACTAGCTGCAAGTAGTTGGCATGAAGGTTATAAGCCAAACGATCTAGTTCTTGTTGACGCACAACCGCAACGCGACCGGCCCAATGTTTGCCTTCGTAAACACGCAATATGGGCAGCACTGTGTCACGCTCAAGAATAGCTCTAATACTTTCTGTGTATTCCAGTTGCAGAAAAATTGGAATATTGATTCCAAGCAATGCATTTTTTAGCCCCATTCCAGTAGCCAAAGTCACGCCATCGCCTTGACGCGCTATGTAAAGCGTGGTCAAACTGTTGCATTTATCCACCAAACTCTTAATGATTTTCTGCCCATCGATGGTATCAGGCTCCACGTCATGGACATGTACATCGATAATGCTTTCCAACTGAGGATACCGAAACAGTAAACCACTCAACGTTTTTGTTGCCTCAGCAAATATCAAATGTGCTTGAGGTTTTTTGCCATTGGCCAAATGACACAATCGTGCTGCCTGAAGAAGCAAGGCCTCGCTATCCAGAGACCACCCAGCATAAAGCAAACGTGGCTCCATAGGGCTTTCCTGTGTAATGCGCTGGTAATCCACAGGCCACTGACGCAGATGCATACGAGCACCCGAATGGTTTGTATCGAATCGCTTCAACTCCACCGCACGCGTTGTTTCAGATGCCTGCTCAACGTTCCGTAGCATCTGAAATAGTTGCGGGTCACCAATATGCGTGTAAAGGTGAAGAGCATTTCTGCCAGGTTCACATCGCGCTTGCCGATAATTCATGATTCCGGCAGTAATTGAAACATTGCTGGCATCGTCTCCGCAGGTGACAAAAACGGATTGGGCCCGCTCGACACTAGCCATTTTCAAAATTTCCGCATGGCGGGCATCCCCCAAGACTACCAGCACCCTCCGTTCGTCCAATTCAAGGAGTTCTTCGGCGGAAATTTGCTGAGCGATGAGAACAACACTATCCCCTTCCATCACCAAGTCCGAAACCAGTGTTTGACCTTTAGAACCGTAACCACAAACAATATGGTGGTCCCGCACGCGACCAAGCAGGAAGCGGTTCCACCTGTTTCCAAATATGGCGATCAAACCTTGAACGACTGTCGCTCCGGCAACGAGAAGTGCCAGCCAACGAGCCGTTTCGAGTTCCCAGCCAACAGGGCTGGGCCGAACGCTGCTTTCCGCTGTGAATAGTTGAATTGCGAGGAAAAGCAGGCTTGGCCAGGAATAGTTGCTGTTTGGTTCGGTAGCTTCAAGATTACGAGCAAATCCGATAGCTCCCAGAACTATCACCGCCGCCGAGGCCAACCCCATGATCAGCCAAAACAGAACGTGCGCAGGCAGCCATGGGGGATTTCTGGAAAGTGTTTTTGGCGAACCATATTTATCCATCATTGGCCTCCCATACCGTATTGTATTTTCAAGTTTGTATTAATAAATCAAAAGATCGAATGCGCCTGTATTGGTGGCTGAGGCATGCGGGGTGAATACAAACAGGACAAGCAATTAATGATCGCATAATATTTGTGTGCTAACTTACTAATATTGGATCGAGTTATTTGCCTGTTGAGCATTTGCTGTTGCAAAAGTATGTCAACCAACAAGTTCGCCTCAGAAATCACAAATTCGATAATTGTAATCCGATCGGAGGTGGGCATGGATTAATCCTCTACGCTAAAAGTCTGTTTACTCAAATCGGAATAATATTTTTGCATGAATTCAACAACCTGGCTAGGATAATGTGGATAAGTAGCTGCCAATTGTTTGGCACCTTCCAATGCATTTGTTGCATATTCAATTTGTTCAATGCCAAGGCTGGCCGATGCAATTTTGTAAAAACTGATAACAAGATCACGCAAGCTTTCCGGAGTTCCCAACTGAACCTGTAACGTGCGGGCAATCTCCAAATCCTCAGCAAACAGATCCCGAGCAGCGGCAAGGTTACCCTCCGCTACTTCAATATCGCCCAATCTGTTGAGTGAAATCGAAGCATCACGCAAGCTTTCCGGCGTACCCATCTGAACCTGCAATGTGCGGGCAATCTCCAAATCCTCAGCAAACAGATCCCGAGCAGCGGCAAGGTTACCCTCCGCTACTTCAATATCGCCCAATCTGCCGAGTAAAACCGAGACATCGCGCAGGCTTGCCGGTATACCCAACTGAACCTGCAACGTGCGCCGAATCTCCAAACCCTCAGCAAACACCCCCCGAGCAGCGGTGAGGTTACCCTCCGCTACTTCAATGTCGCCTAATCTTTCGAGTGAAACCGAGACATCGCGCAAGCTTTCCGGAGTTCCCAACTGAACCTGTAACGTGCGCCGAATCTCCAAACCCTCAGCAAACAGATCCCGAGCAGCGGCAAGGTTACCTTCCGCCGCTTCAATATCACCCAACTTGTTGAGATACACCGAGACATCACGCAAGCTTTCCGGCGTACCCATCTGAACCTGCAATGTGCGGTCAATCTCCAAACCCTCAGCAAACAGTCCCCGAGCAGCGGCAAGGTTACCCTCCGCTACTTCAATATCGCCCAATCTGTCGAGTGAAACCGAGACATCGCGCAGGCTTGCCGGTGTACCCAACTGAACCTGCAACGTGCGGGCTATCTCCAAATCTTCAGCAAACAATGCCCGAGCAACGGTAAGATTTCCTTTCGAAACTTCTAGGACGCCCAGCCTGTTAAGATACACCGAGACACCCCTAAGACTTTCCGGTGTATCCAACTGAACCTGCAACGAGCGGGCAATCTCCAAACCTTCCGCAAACAAGGCCCGAGCAACGGAAAGGTTTCCTTCCGAAACTTCCAGATCGCCCAACATCCAAAGAGACTCCAAAATACTTAGAAGACTTTCCGGTGTCTCTAACTGAACCTGCGACGAGCGGACAATGTCCAAACCTTCCGCAAACATATTCCGCGCAACGGCAAAGTTACCTTCCGCAACTTCGATAAGGCCCAACCGACCAAGAGCCAAGGAAACACCCCGCTTGCATTCAAAAGTGTCTAACTGAATATTTAAGGAGCGCAAAATATTCAAAACTTCTGCAAATATAACCTTACCAACGGTAAGGTTACCCTCCGTAACTTCGATGTCGCCCAAACTGAAAAGTGACACTACGACATCACGCATACTTTCCGTTGTGCCCATCTGAACCTGCAATGTGCGGGCTATCTCCAAACCTTCCGCAAACAGTCCCCGAGCAACGACAAGGTTACCTTCCGCCGCTTCAATATCACCCAACTTGTTGAGATACACCGAGACATCACGCAAGCTTTCCGATTCGGGCTTTTCTGCGTACTTGCTTCTGCCAATGGAAAGCAAAGAACTGGCAACTCCCTTGGCTAGTTTAAACGCTCCTGCCGTTTGCAGATGATGCAGAAGTTCTGTTCGCACCCCAGAGCCAACAATTTCTGGAGATACTTTCAGCCAATCGAAATCACCCCATGATTTCGCTGCATTCCGAATCCGTTCCCAAAGGTTGTCGGCGGCGTCTGTGCTTACGGAAATAATTCTGGCCCGCAGCAGCAGGTTGAATGCTTGCGAACCGTGCGTAGGTTCAGTTTCCGAGTCAAAAACCAGCATGGCCATCGACAAAAGGTCGCGGCGTTCGGTTGATTCTAGGGCAAGCAAACTGCCTGTAGTATCTGAGACATATTCGCCTGCATCGTCAAAACAGGAATCTACCGCTGCGGTCAGCTTTTCGCGCAAGGCAGCAGTAAGTCCTTCTTCCCAATCTGCGCCGTAATCATCGAAATGCCGACGTGCCACGGCATGAAAAGACCGGTCGCGGAATTCACGTAATAGTGGCGATCCTTCGCCAAGAATCACCAGCGGATTCACGCATTCATCGAGCAGGCGCTCAGGGTCGAGCGACACCCCTTGCGAGCGAGCAAATTCCACAACAATAGAGCGAATAAATCGTATACCCAAGCGGCTGCTCCAGCCTAAGAGTTGCTTCACATCGTCTTCGAGTTCCTCAAATCTCTGTTCCACCCGCCGAAGCCTATCGTCGGACCATAATTTCACCATCTTTTCCCCCGCAGGGCTCAAAGATTGGCAAATATCCCGATTAACAAAGTTGGGCTTATTTTTTCGCAGTTGCCCAACATTCTCAACCATGCTGAGGAAGTTGCCTGCTGCCTTGTGCAGTAAGAGTTCGCACTGCGGTTGGGTGAGGCCGGGCAGTTCGGCGCCGAGGTAGTTGCGGAGTGTTATGGCATCGGCAGCGCCCAACACACGGCAGGAAACACCGTTACAATGCTCGAATCTGGCTAGGCTAGCAGCGCGTTCGATGTCTGCCAAAAGCATCAACTGACGCCATTCACGCTCCCAATGCGTGACAACCACCAACAATGGCCATTTTTTAAGGGAAGCCTCTGCCCATAATTGGTGCAGGAATTGTAACGTGAGGTTATCGATCCATTGGGCATCATCCAGCCAAAGTACCGTTGGCAGAGCGCCCCGGCCGCGAAAAACCTCGCGCAGCGAATCGAGCATTTCCTCGCCGGCATCTTTGGCCTTGGATTCGGTTCGATCACGTGCTGACAGGTTGGATTCGCTTCTGTCTTTGACAATTTCCCTGGCAGTTTCAAAGGCTTTTTTCAAAAGGCCGCCGAACGGTATGAATGTATCCACCAGTTGGCTTACCACCTCATCTGTTGCTTGACGCTTCAGAATATCGGTGGACTTGGCGAGCAAACTTTTCCAACTTCCCTGCTTATGTCTGGCCGTTTCCACATGAGCTTGAAGAGCCGAGCGCGCCTCGGGCAATTGGCAACGCCTTTCCTCAACATTGCGGACGTCGGGTTGCTGCCAGCGCATTCCGAGCCATAAAAAACGCGGCGGGCCCTTGGGGTCATGGCCGGCAAGATCCGGGTTCACGCGCAGTTGTTGGGCTAATTCCTGAAAACTATCCGGCCAATAGTTGACCTCAGGCGGATCCCACACAGGATCAACGGTCAGTTGCTGATAAAGAGCTTGAACAAGACGGCTTTTGCCAAAACCAGATTCAGCCACCACAATGGCCATTCGCGGGCCGCAAGAATTGGATCCGGGAGATCCACCGGAAGCCTCATGAAATAATCCTTTAAGCCATGCCAATTCCTCTACTCGACCATGAAATCCAGATATTTTGTTTGACACGATAAGACCCTAGGAACTAACCGCGCTGAATAAAACCTCAGAACTACAAAGCAGAGGCCCATCAAAAACCACCACGGGCAGCAGTGCGTGGCAATAGACGGGAATTTGATCGGGACGAGGAATCGGCTGAAGGGGCATCGGTTCTTCCAGACATTCGCGCGGAATCAGATGAACTAGAAGATGACGGCGTTTCCGCTTCGGTCTCTTTGATCATGGCCTGCAAGGAATCTGGACCACGCGATGTGTCGTAAAATTGGTAGGCGACCCGATTGATCTGACGCATGTAGTCAGGCTTCATGTGAACTATCCGTTGCACCATAAAGTGATCCTGAAACAAAGGAGGGGCCATGAAATACGGGGAGAGTATTATTTGAGTAGCCTGCCTACCACCATTGGATTTGCTGTAAGGAATTGGGCGAATAGTCACGTTAAGACCCGGAACATTTGGGCCAATATTAATATTATCGCTTACAAGTGTATCGCCAGCACTCCGTTCAAAACGCATGCTCATGGTAAAAGGCCTATTGATGAGGTAAATTTTTGGGACATGAAACCACCGCCACTCGGTGTAGCCCATAGAGTTGGATTTAGTGTTTAAAAGAACCACTGCTTCTTTTTCGCTGTTGAATGATTTGGTCCACCAGTTTTCACGGTCTGTAGTAGCTTTCATACTGTGAATTGGAGGATGTGATTCAGGAGTCACGAGAACTTCATCACCAAGAAAAGCGGGTCGGATTTTCTTTCGATAATCGTTGTACAAGGACGGTGGCACTGATAGCGCATCAAAACAAACAAATCCCTTATCGCTGCAGATACGCCTTAAGACCTGATCAATTTTATCTGTGAACTCAGCGTATTTTCGAGGTGATATCCTTACTTTGATATCGTTTTGAACACCAACATGTTCCTGATCGGTGTCCACCAATCGAGTGTCGCCTGAAATCTCGCCTTCCATGAGAACTTCAGGGAAACTTCTGAGCATGGTGATCAGCAGATCACGTCCGCCTGTTTCCTTATCGCGCTTGTCAATAAGCGCCGAGAAAAGCTTCTTTCCATCCTGGGAATTATTGGTAGATCCGGACATATTCGACATTAAACGACGCTTTTCAACAACTACGCGGACTTTTTTTGTAATGATTCCCGTTGATTTGTCTCGCTGAGTCGCTAATTCGCGGTAACTGCTAACAACTCCATCGGTGACTTGGTAAGTGTTGTCCCGAAGAATCTCATCACCTTTGATAAGGGTCTCGCCCAATACGAAGGAACCACAGGCCTGACGCACAGCTGACCGGAGTGCGTCTTTAATCGCCTCACCGTCTGTGGCACCTTTCCCATCTACGACCAAAGAAACGGTGCCTTTGCCATCATCGCTTTCAGATGATTGCGAAAAACAGACATTGGGTGACAATAATAGAAGCACCGTCACCCAATACATCGAGGAGATGCGCATAAAAATCACCTCCAAAACAAAACATCAACATTTCTTAGTTAATGCGGGTAACAGAAGCCACAACAATACCTAGAGCCAATATGAGGGACGCCATAATCAAGCCCATAGGCATATTCCCTTCCTTAATAAGCTTCCACTCATCAACTTCATGGGTGCACCAATGAACCATTTTCAGGGTCATTACAATTCCTAATCCCATAGAGAGGCAACCAACCATTGCCCAGCCGAAAGTAATGGCATAAGCCTTGAGCAGATCAAGGGCGACTTCCACGTGTGAACTCCTAAAAAGTTAAATGCATTAACGATAAAAATGTGCCGGCAGCACAAAGCCACCGGCACAATGAATCATCAAAAATCAATCAATCGTTGTCAACGCGACCAGAAGGCAAAGGCTTCACTTTTTCACCTGGTTTGCGGACGGCATCACCCGGCTTGCTGCCATCTGGTGAATTATCATCTTCGAGCAATGGTTTGGCACGGGCCGCACCAGTTTCGCCAGCAAGTTTACTGACGCTTGGAATCCAGACGCTAATAGCAAGTGCAAAACCGTCATCGGTATCAGAAATCCACGCCTTATGCATCAGCCCTGGTGGCAGGCGATTTTCCCGAACGCTTTTGTAAGAGTCAGAAGTTTCCACTGAAAGCTTGTATTCACCAAGCAATTTTTCAACTTTCTTAGCCTGAGCTTTCGTAGGTGCAGGATCAGCCTTTTCAGCGTCACCATAATCTTTCATGGATTCACCGGACGACTCCTTGACTCGCGAAACCCAAGAAATCATGTCGCCTTTCAAGATACCACCAATGGAATCATCTGCGCGTTGCTGCGCAATTCTCTGAGCATTAATAAGAAGTTTGGTGCGGACTTGGGGAATCTTGCTATCAACAAACACTGCACTACCAAACCCGACAAATGCCTTTTCACCTGTTTTCTTAACGGTAATAATTCGACCACCAACAGGAGGAACCAGAGCCTTGCTAACTTCATTGATTATTTGATCAATACCTTCAGCCATTGTTCCAGCTTCAACAATGTTGGATGTGATCCGGTTAATTTTGGCATCTTTTGGCATTGAAACAAGCGTCACAGTAACCACTTTGTTGGCTTCATCGTTTAAAACTTCCCAAGTCAAATATCCACCCATCATGCCTTCTACTCGCTGCTCGATTTCCTCGCTGAGTGAACTCTTAAATTCACTCTTATTTTCCTTTGCATCGACGTCGCTCTTTATCGTTTCTTCAAGAAGAGTAGTCGCCTTGCTATCTAGGCCATTGAGCATTTTATAAAGCTCAACTTTTGCCTGAGTGTATGCGCGAACATAACCGGACCGGAGCGATGCTCGGGTTGCCGTATTGTTTTCAAAAACTTGATAAGAAGAAACGCCCGAGGCAACAAAGCCAACGCCGCCCTGAAAAGCAACAACTGTGGAAAGTCCAAGAGTGGTCTCTTTTTTGCCGGAAGCTTTCTTCTGATGCTCCTCAGCTGCGGCATTGACGGCATCCTGAGCTGTTGCAGCTTTCAGGATTCCTTCTTCTTTTTTAACCTTTTCAGGTTGTTTGACTTCGCCATCACCACCTTGAATCACTGGTTTAAGCGCAACCCCTGTGAAAAAATCACCGGAAGGCGCGTTGCTCTTATTTTGAGCAGATGCATGGGTTAACCCAAGCAATCCCAAAACCATTATTGCCGAAGCACAACGATTCAACATTGTCTTATTCCTCCTTAAAAAATTCCCGCACAAACAACTATCGAACCATCACCGGACAGGATCAAGGGCCTTTTTCAGATCAAAGGTATTATTTTCCCGATCAAAAGCCTTGCACGCTTCAGCGAACGCTTTATTTGCAGCAAGTTCACCACTCTTACCCAGATCAGCAGCGATTTCACCAACCGAAAGCAACCAAGAGCTAGACATTTTTTCTGGATTGGACAAAGCCATAAGCAATGCACGCCCAGCTTCAGTGGATTTATCCTGTTCAGCCAGACATTTGCCCAAGGCTAACCATGTTCCAGGACTAGTGTTCTTCACATCAACAAGATGTTGGAGAACTTCAGTTGCCGGTTTCCATTGCTGCTTACTTATAAAAGCATCCGCTTCATCATGAGCCAATTTGCGGTACGCCCGATAAAACGACTCCTTGGCACCAGAAGTCGTCAACTGAGCCGTCATTTTATCGGCACTAGCGATCGTAAAACCAAGAACCCAACCGCTCCCTTCTCCGTTTCCCATGTAATCAGGCTTTATTTTCCCCACGACTGTCGATTCAGAAAAAGCCTTCTTCAAAGCTTCATTCGCGAGATCACCATGGTTCATTTGGTTGGCCAGATAAACCTGATTGAGAACGAAGTATTTCAGACAATCACTTGAGGAATAAACCTTCGTGATATTCCTGGCCGCAATAGCCAAACGAGGATTCTGCCCAGATGTTTTTTGGAATGCGACTGCGTAATACCTGCCACCGAATTTCCCGACAATGCGGTCTTTAGTTAAATTCTCCCGAGCACTTGCCAACACAGCGTCCTTTAGTGCTTCCGGAAATCCCTCTTCACCCATAAATTCAGATAAAACTTTTAATTTGGCATCATTAACGTCAGCAGCTGCAATATTCGAAATGAAGCTGGCAAAAATAATAATAACAGGACATGAATATTGCATTGTTTTACGGATGATCGATTTCATGGACTTCCTTTCAATCCTGTGTCAGACACCAATCAAAAACGGTCTTAAAAACTCCCAACCAAACGTCAATGCTGGGATCAGCAATCGAAGAATAACAGAGCGTCCTTCTTTTTGCCCAAGTTCAGCCTTGAGCCTGTCTAAATACTGTATCCTTGAAATCAGCGAAAACTCACGAATAGCAATAGAATCCGCAATTTGACCGGAAGCCACATTCCCTGAATCAATCCCTGCAAGTCTATCACCTAGCATAATTGTTCGGGCATTGATTTGTCGCTCTAAATTGTGTCGAAGCAAAATCCAGGGCGGGGTAAAACCAAAAACAAGTAGGGCAAGGGTTAATCCCAGCCCAATATAATCATCGAGTTCTCCCTCCGCATACCAAACATAACCGGAACTAATCATAAAGAAAAATAGACAACTGGTTGAACCTTGAACTATCAGCAACAAAAAAAGGTTTGTATTTTTCGTGAATCAGTATTTCTTCAATTTCTCCTTTGAATTTACAGTACTTGATTGCGCTTAAGGTCAATCCAATAAATCCAATCAAAATGAACCATATATAGCTATTAATCCACCACTCTGTAGCCCAAATTATCATCATCCATATATCAACAAGAGACAGGCCGCTATCTTCAACAAGATAATATTCTTCATATTGCCCAAGTAAAAAAGAACGTACAAGTGCGACTAAAAATGGAATGGCAAGCACTGTTGCACCAATAAGGCTTTGAGGACCAAGCACTACTTTCGTGCAGCGTAAAATAACCTCTTTGGGCCCCTCCATTGATTCGAGTGCACGGTGAAATAATTTGGTAAATGGAAGCACAAACATCCATGCTGTAAATAAATGTCCGGCAAGATACAGGGGTTGAACCTGCCACTCGCGCGAATGAATAAAAATCATTTTGTCATTTGACAGCAGTATTCCAACCAACCATGCCAGCATACCAATGCCAACAAAGGTCAGTACAGCCCATGGTGTACTGTCAGGTAACCACTTATGAATCCAATAGTTGTCCGCATGAACGAACGAATTCTTGTTGGTGAAAATAAGGAATGAACTTCCGGAAAAAATCCCAGATACTGGCTCGCTAGTCTTGTCTGCTTTTGCACCGTGATCAACCATTATTGAGGCACCACTAATCTGCAACTGAATTACCAGACATGAACGTCATTGCTACGCAATCTGTTGATTTAACTATTTTACAAGTGGTTATGCAAACAGCAATTCTCACCATTTTAATTTATTTTAGAAAACAACCAACTGGCATTCTACCTAAATTGCCAAAAGTGTACTATTTTAGTGGCAGTACTAACCAAGTGAATCTTGAAACAACCAATTAAATCAATGGAATCTTGCATCTCGGACCTTAAGGTTTTAAAAATGATGCTTTCTTTCAATAAAAAACAAGGGGCCAATTTTTATTGACGACCCCTTGTTTGAGTTGGATATGTGTATTGAATCAAGATTTTTTCAGCTTCACGATGTATGTTTTGCTTTTATCATCATTAGGATTAGATTTTCTTACTGAAACTGATTTCCATCCTGGATGATCATCTTCTGCTTTTAGAATTGCATTTGCTTCGCTAGTAGCCGACACGCTCACTGACTTTGTCTGCTCAACAAAAATACCAGCAGCTTGATTCTCGTTTGCAATCATAAAATTTGGTTGTACCGAAATCAGTAACAAACTTAAACAAATTGAAACTTTCATTTTAAACTCCTGTTGATTATAAATAGATACACCTAAAATGGTATTGCTAATCATTTGGATAGTCAAGAAAAAAGTGGGATTAGATACGCAATCAAACCTGAATCGTAAGCACTGCATTAATTATTCAAATGTCAAGCGGATCATAGCTTTCAATTAAATTCACTCACTTTCCATAATCTATTTGCTTTGACGTTTATTTAAATTTTACCGACTTGGCGATCTTCAATTTTACCTTATAAATGCAATGCTTATAGGTAAGTTGGCTAAGAAACAGAGACCGACGAGATCGACGGTTATACGCAAGCCTAGTAGCTATCGGAAGATATGCGAACATTGGCATTGCTAAGTGATTTTTGGAGCCGCATGATGAAAAACCAGTGGTTGTATTATCTCGTTGCAGCACACTCAATTGCTTGGGTGACCCATTCAACAGCAGCACCCGAGTCTGGAAAAAGGTTTGCACTCCTTGTTGGTGTGTCTAGCTTCGAAAACCCGAAAGTATTTGCAAATCCTAGCCTATCGTGTGAGAACGAGATTGAAGATTTTGGTCAACTGCTCACAAAACAGCTTGGTTTTGATCCCGCGCAAGTCAAGGTCCTTACTACTGCAAGAGGCAAAAAGGCGCCGGATCAGGCGCCTACAGCTTCCAACATCGTTCGCTCACTTGAATTGATTCGATCTGAAAAAGGAAGAGACGATTTTGTTCTGCTGGCATTATCTATGCCTGGCGGTTTTATTACTGTGGAAAATCCTGATAAGAATTCCATTCCCAAAACTTATCCATTTTTGCTCCCTTCCGACGCCGATTATTCAGGAATAAACCCTCAAGATGGCTCATCCAAACATTTAATCAATCTCGAAGCAATCCTGACTGACTTTAGCCGTTGCAATGCGGGATTTAAGGTGTCGATGGTTAATTCATCATTGGATGACATTCCCTCAAAATGTCTTTATCCGAGCCAGCGAATTGTTCCTACTGTTCCAAATGGTGTTAATGCTTTATTCGCTTGTAAAGTTGGTGAGAAGGTACTTGAAAGCCCGTTACTTGGTTCAGGACGAAGTTTATTCTTTCATCATGTTCTTGAAGGACTGGGTGGAGGTGTTAAACCTGACACCGATGGAGGCATATCGGTCGCGGACTTGGCTAAGCACATTCAACAAAACGTCCCGCTGTCCGCGCGAGAGTTAGTGGGAGTGGCTGCGACGCAAAATCCTCAGTGTACTGTAAGTCAGTTCGGCTCTGTATTTTTTACGGGTGGCCCAAAGAAGGGTGGAAGTATTGATCGTTCTGAGAAATTAAGGAAAAGCATGGAATTGGTTGTTGATTACCCTGGAGTCGACGTTGCGACAGCAAAGGTTAGCGAAGAGCTTGAAATTCTTGGAAAACAATATGGTATTTCTTTTGAATTTAATGAGTTTGCTTTCAGAGCAGCTGGAATTGAAAAGGTACGTGATAATGAATTAGGGGATCCAATTCCACGGATGAAAGCCCCACTTAGAACTATTGTGGATAAACTTATTCATAGAGTTAAGAATACTAGCCTTGAAGGAATGGCGGTTCAATTGCTCCGTGGTGACACCGTTCAAATTACCACGTACGTCGATGCCGCTAGCCAACTTCTTACTGAAAATCCATCGATCCGTTTGTCAAAAATCTATTCTGAAGTTGTTGACATTAGAAACAAGATAGAACAACAATTTAAGGATAAGGAATTGCTCGGCCTTATTGAAAAACTACAGGTTTTAAAACTTGAAGTTGAAGGCAATCAAAATGCAATTTTTATTGATCTAAAAAAGCTTCTGCTCGATATCATTGATTCAACAATTTACTATTTGTACTCTATCCAGTTAGTTGGTGAATACGAAATGAGTGATGCTGCAGAAATGGAACTTTCCGAAGAATTGAGAAAATTGCTTGCGGTTTATCTTGATTCGAAAGAACCAAAGAAAACAGCTATTGCAATCGAATCACTTTCACTTCTTGAAAAGAAAATTCTTAAAAACACAGATCTTTCGCGCCGGGCGATGGGTGAATTGCGTGTTCGTGTCAGGGATTACATGGATTCGATTATTTCAAAAGGTTTAAGCCTTCCTCCTATTATTGAAAAACCATAATGAGGCTTATGACAATGGCTGGCATAGTCTCACACTACCGCGCCAACTATCAATTCCAATCGCGTGTGATCACCAATTTCAAGAAATTGGTGATCACTGTTTAAAGGGTTCCTTATTATCCGGATTAACGCTTCTCTTAATGCTGGTATTTCCGTTCCAATTGTGATAATTTATGCAGGATATTTTAGTTAATCATGTTTTTCAATGATTGCGTTTGCAGAAACCACCATGAATATTCCGCAATGGACAACCGCTTGAAATAAATACACACCGGTCAGAGCTCCCCACATAAAAGTGGCAAATGCTGTAAGTCCGGCTTTATCAATCAAAAAGCTTAAAAAATAGAATAATGCGGTGGGCAGGCAAATAATTGCTGACATCCAGACTCCGCCAGCAATGATTGTTGTTGTTTTTTGAGATGCGATTGTCAAAGTGTTTCGCAATGCGTCGAAAACCATTGAGTAATTCCCCGGCACAACCGATCTTGCAGAAGCAACTTGATAGAAGAGCATAAAAAGCAGCATTCCAGCACTGAATGGCAGAGTGAGGGCGATTGTCAGTACCACACCCATGAAACCTGAAAACATGGCATTCCAACCAATTTCGACAATATCCTTCATATCAATCATCGGTGTTGATGCTTCACCATTATCACGGTTTGGCTGAAATCCCTGTTGATTACCAACGTCATTTCTTTGGTTTGGTTGCCTATTATTTTGTGGAACTTCATCTTGCCTATTTTGCTCCTGTCCTCTGTTGTTTTTCTGTTGTTTTGCCGGATTTTTTAATTCTTTTGGCCTATCCTGGTTGGCTTGGTTTCTTTCATTTACATCTTGCCTTTTGAATTCATTATCACCCATATCAAAATCATTGTTATTATTGGCGTTGTCATTTTGCTTTTGCTTTTTTATCTGCTTTTTTTGATTATCCCCATCTGAATGGTTTGGCTGGAACCTGTCAGCAAGATCCACCCATGCTGAGCTTACAGCAGTTCCTGCAATCAGCAGAAAACCTGCTGCAAGTGCCGCTGGTGCAATCGCCATAGCCATCAGAAGGATTACCGATGCCTGCATCATAAGAAGGTGCCACAGCGAGTCCCATCCATGTTGAAGAAAGGATATATATTCCGCGACTGATTCTTTTTCTTTTTTACACGACGAATCTACGCAACGTATATATCCCAGAACAAATGCAGGCACTAGAATCATGGTGAAGATTGGCAAGCTAGCCAAAACACATGCAATCATCAGCACGATAGCAAGAATCATGTGCCTATATGGCTTCGACCTAAATTCATTCAAAGCAATCATTCCATTTGCAAGAGTCGCATTTACAAATCCTGATGATGGTTTCTGGGTTACTCGCCGTTTTTTTACAGGTATTTCTGCCTTGGAATCTTCCGCCAGTATTTCTTCTATGACAACAAGCTCACTTTCTTCCGTTACGGTAGAATCCACAGGGACTTGTTGCACTGGAATTATTTTGGGTTGCACTACCGCTGTTTTTTCTTCGCTTCTGAATACCAGTCCCTTGAGTTGACTTGCAAAGAGCGGATCTGTCATCCCATCTCGAATGACGGTTTCATTTGCATGCAATTTCCCTTCCAAAGCCATTTTACGCAAAGCATCCGGTAAAAACGGGCCAAGTCTTTTGCCATTTCGCAGTATGTACCAATTCATAAACGCCTTTCGAAACTAGTATATTCGGCCTTATTGCATGTTAGCATTTGCAGATTATTCATTATAAAAAATCCAATTATAGATGCAACATGAATGGTCACATTCGTTGAATTTGTGCTATAAGAAATTCTGGCAAATCATCACTTCCTTGCTTTTTCAACTTGGAGTCAGCGCATATGTCTGCTGCAAGAGCTGCTTCTATAAAAGATCTTGAAGACACCCCCATATTTAGGTCTTTGGCATACTATAGGAATCTATGCCTTGCATTCAGTGTTGGAATCCCATTGATTCTCGCCATTTTTGTCATGGCATTACACGTAGAACCAGTAACCAGCCAAAACGCGCCTACATTTTTAGGGTACCATGTTCACTTTGCGTTTGATCGATGGCAAACATATTTCTGGCTTAGCATTTTTGCCATCGGTAGTATTTGGTACATTAATGACCAAACACATAAACAAATTTCCGTACCCAATGTAACTGAAATTTATCCAAATGATTACTCCAACGGCAGCCAATTTGGCTGCTGCGATGCCAAAACAATTGTAGCAATGACAACACGACTCGCGGCTAAGATGGAAATTCCGAATATTGCCAAAATATTAGTTGCCGATACCCCAGACGCTAACGCATATACAGCAAGGATCTTTGGGGTTGGTAACATAGTGCTTCTTTATCGTAACCTCCTTGAAATCGTACCCCAACCGTGTGTCGAAGCAATTATCGCCCACGAACTTGGACATGTTCGTGGCGATGATTCATTCCACCGGCAATTGGCTAGTTTTCCGAAACAATTTCTGTTCGCACTGGGATGCGTCCTCGCTTGGAAAGTTTCAGGTGGCCTTCTCCTCTTCACTGACCCATGGGATCTTTCTCTCAAAATTTTGTTCATCTCGTTGGTTGTTGCTGGAATCAGTTTTACGACCGGCTTAGTTCAAATGCTCGATAACCTCGCGAGCAGGCAAATGGAATACATCGCAGATGCCTACGCTTCCTGGGCCTGCGGTATGGAACCAATGTTCAATTCGCTTTTGCTGCTGGGCGAACGAGGTGAAGCCGTCCTGGCACTTCGCCTTCATTTGGAAGGGCACCCCGTACTTGGGGCTGCATCGCTCGATGAAAGTAGCCTTTTCCTCATGCTCGAGCGCGTTTCACGTATCAAGCTGGACGAAGAATTTGCAGGGAAAATCGCTCGCCTACTGTACATCGAGACACAGTTCTGCCGCCTCCGAGACCGCCTGCTGCTTCCTCTTAACGACCAACAAGTTTTTGATTTCGCCAAAGAAGCTGATGCAGCCTGGGTAAATAAACAGATCGAAGTCAATCAGGCTATGGAACAGGAACGCGCCACCGAAACACCGGCCCAACGGGAGATCCGCGAAAAGACAGAGGCTGAAAACATACGCAAATGGGAAGAGGCAGAAAAGCTTCTGGTGAAGTGGCGCAGCCACGATACAGATTCTTCAGGCCATCTCGACCGGAACGAATGCGCCGCATTCATTGCCGAACTCAAGGCTGATGAGAAACGCTTGCTGTTCCGCCAGTTCAGTGGCCAAGCAGCGGATCAGCAAGCGCATCCCACCATGCGCCAACGCTTACTTTGCATCTACTCAAGTTTTTCAGATGCCTAGAAATAGTGTTCCTGCCGAGCGGGTCACTTGCGCCCGCTTCGAATACATTCAACCTCGTTACGTACACGGTCCAGTGATTCTTTGATCGCTTGGGGCGTGAACAGAGGCTTCGAGAACATCCCTAACAAACCACCAACCGATACCCGCGACATCGCATCACTCAGCGATCTCAGCAAGCATTCTCGGTTGGCATAGTCTAGCTCCGCTAAAATGTTTGCCAACTGCCCGCGTGCCATATGAGAAGACAAATCAACGCCATTTCCAGCACACCACGATTCAATACCTTCCGAGAGAAATGCCAATCCCATCGGTTGCGCTTCCGACAAGGCCGAGCATAGCTCCTTCAAATGATTCCGGGCCGAAAAACGCCCACCCTGCTTTTCTAGCAAATCAACAATAGGGCACAGCAGCAAAACTCCATCCGGCTGCGCGCCAAAGCGCTCCGCCAGCTTCATCTGAGAAACCTCATACACCAGTTGATCCCGCGACAGTGGCTCAAATGCCTCCCGCCCCAGGTAGATGTCGACCATCAACTGCATTTCCTCGAGAACCGAATCCGCCTCGAGTTCCTGACCGGTCAAGACTTCCCTTGCCAATTCTCCAACGTGCTCCAAATATCGCTGACGGTCCACAAGCGGAATGTCTCGTGCCATATGCCAGCAAAGCATGGCGGAAGCTCGCTCAAGCATGGCTTTCTGTTCTGGTTTCGATAGCCCCGCCTTCAAATATTGTCTCGCAAAAACTCGAGCAGCAGAAATGTCTGTTTCTGCTGCACCTTCAATCAACGAGGCAATCGCCCGACCGAGACGCTCCTCGAGTTCTTCAGTTTCCTCCAGCGTGAGTTCCTCATCTAGCCAAGCCACGCGAAGAATCGGCAACGGGTAAAGCGCGCGCCAGCCTCCTTCAATGAGGCCCACGCTTTTCAGTAATTCCCGATCTTCGGGCAAGGTATTCGTAGTCTGCGGCATCGTCGTTTCCTTACCAACAAAGTAGCGTCAGTTTCTCAAACTTGG
>CAMCLK010000004.1 GCA_945875585.1 Candidatus Kuenenia stuttgartensis
GCAGGCCAACACAGCCCCTTCCACCGCGCTGGGAATCTTGGCCAAAGCAGTGGCGTTCACCACCGACAGCATGTCTCCAGCGGCCAAAACCCCGATTGCCTGCCCTGCGGGGGTGGCGCACCGGATGGTGGCGCTGTCGGTACTGGCAGCCGCCGAGTTATGGCCAAACTCCAACCGCCCGCCATGCTTGGCTCATTTTCTTGAGCTGGGACTGGATGTTTCGGAAGGAAAGCTCCATTGGACGGGCAATGGACAATACGTCCGCCGTGGCCTGCGTCCGCTGCCCCAGGCTTCCACGGGCCATAAACGGCTCCACAACATTTGGGAAAACTGGTAAGCCACTCGATTTGCCAATCAAAATACTGCGCATTCTCGCCAAACACCCCATTCGCTGCGCTGCCGTGGCTTGGTCTTGATTCAAACGCCGCCGTCGCTATGGTCGCCCGATTGAGACCAAGGCGGGGAAACTGCGTGCTGACATTGGCCGATTATTGCCGGAACATCCGGCTACTGGTACTCGATGTGGACGGCAGCCTGACGGCTGGCGGCATTATCTACGCTGCTGGCGAAGGTTCCCCCGGTCTGGAAATCAAGGAATTCTTTGTGCGTGACGGTTGGGCCATCAAGCATTGGCAACGGGCTGGTGGCGCATTTGCCATTGTGACAGGCCGCCGCGGACCAGTGGTGGAACGCCGGGCGCGCGAATTGGGAGCCAACTTTTTGGTGCAGGGTGCCGAAGACAAGATACCGGCATGGGAGCAAACGTTGACCAGTGCCGGGGTGGAACCCCACCAAGCGGCAGTATTGGGAGACGACGTGCCCGATGTGCCGCTTTTGGCCAGAGCAGGTTTGGGTGCGGCACCAGCGGACGCCTGCGCGGCAGCGCGCAAAGCGGCACGGGTGGTGTTGAGACACTGCGCTGGACGTGGTGCGGCACGGGAACTGGTGGAGCTGATCATGCGGGTTCAGGGTAGTTGGAACACCAAGGCGGGGGGTAACTGACGATGTGGACGCCACGGCGCATCGTACTCCTGGCTTTTGGCTGGATCCTGTTTATTGCAGGCTACACCGGCTACAGCACTGTGCTGGGCGGTATCGATGGCATGCCCCCACTGCCACAAGCCTACTGGCCACGCCAAACTTCGGAATTGCCTCCCATTCCAGAGCGACCCGCTTCCCGCGTGGTGGCCCGGTTGCAATCGGCCTTTGGCGCCGAGTGCCCGGAAATTCACCGACAGATCAAGGTTGAGGTGGCCACGCGAGGCATGGTGTTCGCTGCGGATCATTTCAAAATCGAAACCGATGGACGCGTCTGCCTCACACCGCTGAGCGTTGTGATGTTTTCAAAAGACCGTACCGATCCAAGACCTCCCGAAGTGACAACCATCCGCGGCCAAGTGGCTTACCTCCGTTTCGACCGCCCGGTAACGCAGTACACGGAAATTGGCAGCCGAAAGATCGTGGCCGCCGAAATCAGCGGGTCCATCGAGCTGACCAACAACCGCCGGACCGCGGAACGTGGGGATGACCTGAGCGTTTTCATCCCTTCAGGGCCCGTTTACTATTCCGACGAGAAGAAGCTGATATGGTCGGATGATTCCGTGCATCTGGTGGACAACCAGAGCCGGCCAAGGCCATCCGAAGTGCGCGGCCGTGGCCTTGAGATCGAACTGGCGCCAGAGCAACCCGCACCCAAATCGACCGGAACCACACCCGTTGTACGCAAGCAGCGGAGCGATGGTATTTCCGGGGTGAAAAGGCTGCTTCTGAAAAAGTCGGTGGACATGCACCTTGTGGTGCGTGAAGATTCGGGATTTTTGGCTCAGGGCGCTCCTGCCAAGGCAGCTCCAGCAACAACCAAACCAGTGCCCGAAGAAACGGCGCTTATAGCTGTCAAAACGCCAGGATCATTCACCTATCTGTTTCGTCCGGAACGTGAAGGCAATCAAGCCATATTTGCGGCAGGCCCTTCCGACCTCGAGCATAAACTGCCCGGCGATGTGACCGTAACCCGGTTGCACGAAAGCAAGGGGCAGGTCGATCAACTGATTTGCACCCGCCTTGAGTTGGTGATGCGACGCAAGGGCGGGTCTGGCTCACCGGGTGATGCTCCGAGCCGGTCGCACGATATCGATCAGGCGCGCGCCACGGGACCGGAAGTGGTGCTTACCTCAGACGGCGAAAAGCTCGAGGCACGCGGCAACGACTTCCTCTTCGAGGCCATTCTGGCTCGGACCACATTAAAAGGCGCGCCGAGCATGAGTGCCAATCTCGACGGCAACCTGCTGCGCGCGCGGGAACTGCAAGTATGGCAAGTCCGAAAAGCAGACAAAAAACCAACTGATAGTGGTGGTATTGAACGGCTGGTGGCCATTGGGCCGGGTGACATTGTGCTGCATGAGAAAGTACCCGGCAAAAAACCAGCCACAGCACGCTGGAACGACCGCCTGATATCGGAACGCGACGGCAAATTCGACAGGCTGACCCTGACGGGTGATGCCGCTTTCCGAGACGAACAGGGCGATCAATCACTGGAAGGGCAAACACTCAAGGTTTGGATGCCAGCGCGTGAACCGGCACGCTCGGCAACCGCCACAGCAGCCAAGCCCGGCCCGACAACCAGCCCGGTTTCAGGGATCCGTCGGCTCGACCGCCTTGAAGCACTTGGAGCCGTCAAGGCAAAATCGCGGGAATTGGATATTCACGACGCCGCAAGGCTGATGATCTGGTTCAAAGACGCTCCGCCGCCTGTCAGGCCCGCCGCCATTTCAGCGAACACCACGTCCACAAGATCCGGGCCGATGGCGGTTCAGTTGATACCACCCCAACCAGCGGGAACCAGACCCGCAAGCCAACTCAATCCGTTGGGACTGCCCGACAACTCGGGGGGCAATGAAGAATCACGGCCTATCGATCTCAGTTCCCGCACCATCGAAGCGTGGGTGTTGCGTTCAGATGTCGGCAACAGGCTCGACAGGCTACGCTGCGAAGGTTCTGTTATTGTTTTGCAGGCACCTGGCAAGCCGGGTGAAAAGGGCGTGGATATCCGCGGCGAGACACTCAACCTGACTGGCTCTGTCGATGGGCATTTGCTTTCCGTTAGCGGAGACTTGGCTCAATTGCGGCTCGACCGCATCCTCATTGTCGGGCCCGAGGTGAATATCGACCAAGCGGCCAACAAGGCATGGGTGAATGGTATTGGCGCCATGCAGATGGAAAGCGCCACCAACTTCCAAGGCGGCAAACTCGAACGACCTGTGCCGCTGGAAGTTCACTGGAACAAGTCGATGCTGTTCAATGGCATTTACGCCGAGTTTCACGGTGGCATTCAGGCCGAGCAAGACAGCGCTCGATTGGCATGCCAGAGTCTGCAGGTGCATTTTGACAAACCTGTATCGCTCAAGGGGGGCAATAAGCCTGAACAGCCGGCGCGGGTAAGCCACATGGTCTGCGACCAGCGTGTGCGCGTGGAAGATTTTGTCCGCGAAGGGGAAAAACTGGTCCGCCACCAGCGCATCAGCGCCGTAACCCTATCCATGAACAAACTCGATAAAGAAGACAACGCGCCACCCGGTAAGGAAGGTAACGAAGTACGCGCTTCCGGCCCGGGAGAGGTGCGCATCCTTCAGCAGGGTGGTCCAGATGCCCTTAATACTAGCCCCATGGCTCCGGCTAACCCTGCCGCCCCCAAAGCTGTCAAGGACATCGACATGAAGATGACCTTGGTTGCCTTTCAGGGGAGCATGTACGCAAACAACCGCGCGGGCACGGCATCGTTTCTCGACAATGTGCGCGTGCTTCATTTCCCATGCAACGACCCCAATATTGATATTGCGCCTGAACGACCGATACGCGAACTGCCCGAGGGCGCCCTATCAATGCGCTGCGACAGGCTCGATGTGCTGAGCAGGCAGGACGGTGGAAAAACCAGACAAGACATGCGCGCGCGTGGGCGGGTTACGGTGCGGTCGAGAGAGTTTTCCGGAAGCGCGGAAATGGTCACATTCGATGAGGCGAAAGACCAAGTGATTTTCCACGGGTCAGAGACCATGCAGGCTTCACTTTACAGGCAGTTAAGGCTGGGTGCCGCACCCGATGAAATCAAGGGCCGGAAGATCACCTACAGCAGGGGAACGGGCCAATTCCGCATTGATGAAGGCACCTGGCTGGGTGGGAATTAGCGCAAGTTTCAGATAAATGGGTTTTTCGGAAATATAATTTAATAGTTCCGGTGGGACCGGCGGGACGCCGGTCCCACTTATCTTATGCGCACCCCGCAACCTTCCATCTAAAAATATTACTATTAAAAGGCCGGTGGGACCGGCGTCCCGCCGGTCTTCTTCTAGACTTACTTAAATATTAAAAGACCGTCGGGGCGCCGGACCCACCAACCTTAAGAGCCAATCGGGAGATTGGCGCTTAAGGTTGTGTGCTTTCAACAATCAAAAACCTTCGAGTCGGTTTTTCGCGTCGCCGAACTCTGACAGCTTCACGCCGTATCTGTCCATCAGCGACAAGAAGAGGTTGCACATTTTGCGCTCGGGCTTGCCGTTGTAATCCAACACGCGGCCCGTGCGGATAGTACCACCCAAACCGCCAACCATAACCACCGGCAAGCGGGTTGCCTCGTGGCCTCCGGTCAGCATGCTCGAGCAGTACAGCAGAGTGGAGTTGTCGAGAATCGACTGGCCGTTTTCCTTGATGGCATCAAGTTTTCCAGCCAAGTAAGCCATTTGCTCCAAGAAGAAACGGTTCACCTTCAACCAATCGGCGGAATCCGAGTGCGACAGCAGGTGGTGGATCATGTAATCCACACCCAGATTGGGGAACCGGAGCGACGAGTGATCGTTGTTGAGCTTCAACGAAGCCACGCGCGTGGTATCGGTTTGGAAACCCAGCACCACAATGTCGCACATTAAGCGCATGTGCTCGGCAATGTTTTGTGGAATGCCGTCGGCAGGTCGTGGCGCGGATGGTTTGGGATCGGGGCGTTTGCCTTGTAGCTCGCCACGCTTCCCGGCATTTTCGATACGGCGTTCCACCTCACGGACCGAGTCGAGGTATTCATCGAGCTTGCGGGCATCTCCCGTGGCAAGGCGGGGGCGGAAAGCCTTGGCATCGTCCATTACGGCATCAAGAACACCTTTATCGCCTTTGCCAGCATCGTCTTTGAACAGGCGGTCGAAAGCCAACGATGGGTAAAGCTCCAAAGGCGTGGGAGTTGTCGGCGACGTCCACGATATATGGGAGCTGTAAAGCATGGAATAGTTCTTGTGGACCGACGGGTTGGCGGCCTCACACCCCAGCACCAAGCTCGGAACCTTGCACGGTGCGCCGTAGGTTTGCGCCAACACCTGATCGATGCTGGTACCGGAGCGGATCTCGCCTCCCGATGCCAGTGGAGCACCCGACAGCAGGTTCCCTGTCTGTGAACTGTGGATATTCCCCTTCAGGGCCTCGGCGTTGTAAAGACCGTTGACAAGAACCAGCCGATCTTTGAACGGATCGAGCGGTTCCAGAACCTTGCCTAGGCTCATGCCCTTGCCTTCGCCTTTTGCCCACCATTCGCGGCTGTGAAAGCCGTTACCGGAAAAGAGCACTGCAAATCGCTTGGGAGGAGCCGACTCCGTAGAGCCCGTGGCCAGCGAGGCCAAATAGGGCAGAGCCACGGTCACCCCGGCGCCCTTAAGAAATGTGCGGCGGTCGTGTCGGTTGATGGTCATGTTCTGTCTCCCTCGGTTCTGTTCCTTGATTCAAGTGTACGCCACAAACAGATCAGTTGTCGGAAGGCACATCCCGGCCGCGGATCTCGCGGAACGGCTGGCTCGTAACAATTTCCGCAACTGCTTCACCTATGCGATAGCCATTGGCTTCTAGGCGCTTCACCATGCGGTCGAGTAATGGTTCATCGGCCAGTTGTGTACCACGCCCCAAGGCATAACCCAGCAGCTTGCGGCAGAACTGGCGCACAAAGGCGTCGCGACGGGTGGCGGTTAGTAGCCTCCGAAGGCCGTCGAGACCGTCGAGTTCGGTGCCATCCTTGAGTTTCGCGTGGGTATCGATGGCGCGATTGGCCAGATCGCGCGTCCGCAATCGGCCGATGGCATCGTAGCCTTCCAAGCTGTAACCGATGGGATCGATGCGTTGATGGCAGACGGCGCATCTGGGGTCAGCAGCGTGCTTTTCGACCAACTGCCTGACAGTCAGACCGGCCGTTTCGGATTCATCTTCCGGCAGTTGCGGGACATTTTTAGGAGGTTTTGGAAGTTTTTCGCCCAGAAGAACCTCCGAAACCCAGTTGCCCCTCAGTACAGGGCTGGTGCGTGAGGCGCCCGACTGCTGCGAAAGCGTTGCTGCCAAGGTCAGAATGCCACCTCTGCCATGCTTGCGTGTACCCTCCACACGCCTCCATGCTGGGCCGTCCACGCCGGGAATACCGTAATGCTTGGCAAGATCGCCATTGAGATACGTATAATCAGCATCGATCAAGTCCAGAATGGAACGATCGCGGGTAACGATATCGTTGAGGAACAACACAGTTTCCTCGCGCATGGCGCCCTTCAGGGCACCAAACGACGGGAAGTGCCGGGGGCTCTTCTCGTCGGTCTTTTCAAAGGCATAAAGGTGCAGCCATTGCAAACCGAACTCGGCAGAAAGCCTGCTGGCGCGAGGATCTGCCAGCATCCGGCGCGCCTGAGAAGCCAAAACCGTAGGGTCGGCAAGCTTTCCCGCCGTTGCCAGATCCATGAGCTCCTTGTCGGGCGCGCTAGACCACAGGAAGTAGCTTAACCGCGTGGCCTGCTCGATGCCTGAAACCGAGCCGCTTTTGGTGCCAGCCACAGGGTTTTCAAGCCGGTACAAGAACGATGGCGCTGCCAGCACCCGCGCCAAAACCAAACGGACAGCCTCGTCGTGCGGCAGTTCTTGGTCGCGCAGGCTGCGGTAAAGACCGCGCAGCTTGTCTTTTTCGCCGGTCGACAGAGTTCTCCTCCAAGCACGGTCTGCAAGAGCGACAACAGCATCCACATGCTTCGGTTCAGCAGCCACCAGTTCCTTGAGGAATTCAGCGGCACGCGCCTTGATGGGCTCGCGCATGGGGGTGAAGGCGCTCGGGTCGGCATCCTGCGTGGCGAACTGCCAGAGTTGCTCGAACGCATCCACCAGCTTCAGGGCGTCGTGGCTGACAAAATGGAATTCCTTCCACAACCGATCCAACTCGGCTGCTTGGGAGTCGTCAAGCATCAGGCGCCGCAACTGGTCGTCTTCACGGTAGAAGAGTGTCAAGGTCACCACTTCATCCACTGGTACAATTTTGGAATAGCACAAGGCGATGGGGAACAGATTTCTGAAAGCCTCGAAATCGGCCGTGATGCGTTTGCGCGCGGCACTGGCTTCAGCCACTAAGATAGGATCGGCATACGCCAGTCCCTTTTCTCCATCCGACCAAGTCGAGGCACCGGCGACAGGACGCGAACCACCGGGTGCCAGCGCGTTGATTCCCTCTGGCCGCGTGGTTGTCGCTCGCAACTGAGCGCTGCCTTCGGCATCGAGCAGGACGCCAGTAGCCACGAATTCACAACCACTGATCAGGTCAGCAGGCAAGCGAACTTCCACTACTGAAGGCGCCTTCATGGCCAAGGTTTGGGGAGCCAGCGGTTTGCCACCTGCGGGGTGATTGCCAAACAATGCTGGATCGAGCCCGGCAAGGCTATTGTCTCCAGTAGTCGCGGGGGCGGATGCATTCAGTTTGGCTGCTGCCCGCACTAAAGGCCCTGTTGCAGCCAATAGGTCGCGGCGCAGAAGAACGTCGGCAGCAACCGGGGCAGGTGTGGCAGGTGCCTGCTTGAGCAAGTTCTGCATGTCGGCTGCAAGAGTACTTTTCGACTCTGCTGTGGAGGCGGCGCGCCATCGTGCCAGCAAGGAACCGGCAGGAATGACCGGGCCCGCACCACCACCATTGTCGGACTCGCTGTGAAAGTGCCACACCGCGGGGTTGCCTTGGCGGTCGGCGTGTGGATTGCCGGCGAGAATATCGGGAGAAACGTCCTTGGCAAGATCCCAAGCGCGGCTAGGGTTCGAGCCTAAGATCGCCAGATCCACGGCTGTCAGGTCGCAGGAATGATTGCCATCGCGAGGCCCGATGATCATCGAGACCAAGTCGCCCGCCTTAACTTCAATACCAGCGAACGGACCAATTTTGACATCATTGGCGCCATGGGCTATCCCAGTAGCCAAACGCTGGCGTGTTGTGCCCCGGCGCACTTCCAGAGTCCATGTCACACCATTACCACATTCGGGATGGGCATGGCGTACTAAGGCTTCAGCCTTCACCGTATCCGCGATCGGGCTTTGCCAACTAATAACGACACGGCGAGTTGGAGCAGGGTGAACCGCCACGCCGTGACCTTTCATGGTCCCGGGAACACGAACGGTGGTGTTTGACGAATTAGCAACCACACTCAGGGCGTCGGCACCCACCCATCCCTTGATAAAATCGTAATTCTGAGAGTTGGCCGACTTTTGGGTCATGTGGCCATCCACTTTGGCGGGGCCGCCGCCAATTCCCAGAACTTCAAACCATGCGGCAAGAAGATCAGGGGGCACTGAATGGGTTCGGGCCAGAGCGTCGATTGCCTTCGCATCGGGGTTGGCGGGAGCTTGAGCCGCTGCTTTAAGGCAGGCCTGGGCGGTTTGCGCCACCACCGCGCGCCTCGATGCGAGCGCGCGCGATGCTTCTCGCACTTCCCGGAGAGAAAGGTCTGCTCTTCCGGGTGCCACGAAACGTGGATTCTCCCATGCCACCAGATCGTGCGCATCGCCATCCCCGGCATCGGAGGCGGTCAGGTAAAGCACCAAGTCGCTACCATCGGCAGGTGGCGTGAGCTTGAGGCGGAATTCCTGACGGTTTGTGAGCGGAATAACAGGCACCTGCCAAGCCTTGGGGCCATCGCGTTTGCCGATATGGCCAACCGTGGTGAACCGCCACAGCGATTGCTGCCACGGGGTAACGACGCTGGCAACAGCAGCGGCATCGGCTGGGCCGGCTTTCTGCCAGCGGGCGCGCACCTGATCGAGAACCAACGATGGCTCTTTGGCTGTCAATGCTTTCCAAAGAGTACCCAGATATTTAGCGTTGAGATTGCGCTCGGCAGCCACCTGCGCGATCGACATCGCGCCGGATTCCAATTCCTTGCGCTGGGCAAGCGTGGCTGCAAGGTAGGCCTCGAGCGGCAACCTGCCCCCGGCATTGGTGTCGAACTGAATGCCCTGCAAATTCACCGCTGTACCGCCCACTGTGGTGGTGTATTTGGAGTAGAGTGCGCGGATAGCGGCTAGCTTTTCTTCGGTCCAGTCTCGTTGCGACACGTGGGGAGAAAAGGCCATTCCATCGGGCAGCAACACTGCATGACGGGAAATATCTTTAGCTGCATCGAGGTATTTTCCCAACAACGCTGGCGACATGGCCATGGCGTCGCCGGTATTGGTGAAGCCCTCTCCGGCAGCGTTATCGGCGGGAAACTGGCGCACAGGGTCGAGTGGAACCCCTGTCAGATCGCGAATGGTGTAGGTGTATTCGGCATTGTTGAGGCGCCTCAAAACCACCTGCCCGGGGTCGCCAGCAGAAGCGCGCGCCATGGCATCCAAACGAACGGTTACCGCTTTGCGGAACGCAAGCAGGTCTGCTTTTGCCGGTTGCTTCGCCTCCTTCGGAGGCATTTCAGCCGTATCGATGGCCTCAGCCACCTTGCGCCACAACCGGGCATGCCTGCCAGTAGGGTCGGCCGTCAGCAACGGTTCGAGGCTCAATTCGCCTTTTTTTTCCGCCTCGGAGTGGCAAGTAAGGCAATAAGTCTTCAGAAAACCAGCGTCGGGCGCTTGAGCGAGGCAAAGGGCTAGGATTGCAATCACAAGAGGCATCTCCGGCGAACAACCGGGGGGAGGGTCTGGATTGATTCTAACCCCAAGACAATAGAAGGGTCAACAAACGGTTCCAGTCTCGTATGCTAGTGCCATCGGCTACTGTGGCCGAAGAGAAGCCAGAACGGGACGCAACCATGAAAATCATTCGGTATCAGGATGCCAGCGGAACAACGGGTTACGGTGTGCAGCACGCACAGGGCAAGGTTACTCGTCTGGAAGGCGAACTACTGGGCGCCCACCGAGATAGCGGTGAAACCGTGACAGTCGCCAAGATTCTGGCACCTCTGGAACCGCGCGACATCATGTGCATCGGCCTGAACTACCGCAAGCATGCGGAAGAAGGCGGCAAACCAGTTCCAGAAAACCCCGTACTGTTCTTCAAAAACCATGGAACACTTCAGAACCCGGGCGACCCGATTGTTCTCCCCACGGCTCTCAAAAGCAACGAAGTCGATTACGAATGCGAATTGGCCGTTGTTATCGGTAAAACCTGCCACAATGTCAAAAAAGAAGACGCGCTCAAGCATGTGCTCGGCTACACCTGCGCCAACGATGTCAGCGCACGCGACTGGCAAATGAACGGTGGTGGCGGCCAGTGGTGCCGTGGCAAAACCTTCGCCACATTCTGCCCACTGGGGCCATGTATTGTCACCACCGATGAAATCCCCGATCCTAATGCCCTTTCCATCCGCACCATCCTGAACGGTCAGGTGATGCAGGACTGGAACACCAACGACATGATTTTCGATGTGCCAACGCTTATCGCGTTTTTGAGCGCAAGCACCAAATTGCTGCCCGGCACGGTCATCCTCACGGGTACCCCTCACGGCGTGGGCGCAGCGCGCAAGCCCCCGGTGTTTTTGAAGGCGGGGGATTCGGTCACAATTTCTATTGAAAAGATCGGCGATCTCACCAACCCGGTCATTGACGAAGTCCTTTGATATTACAGTAAAGGTGATGCCATGTGGATGTTCTTGATTGTGCTCGCCGCTTCCGCATGGCCGGTTGATGGCGCTCCTCCGGTGATCCGCAAGGATGTGCCGTATCTGGGTACCGATCGGGCCGAGAAGGGCGACCTTTATCTGCCCCCTGTCGATTCCACAAAACCCAGACCAGCCGTTGTCATTATTCATGGCGGCGGCTGGACAAGCGGCGACAAAGGCGCCAAACGCGAAATCAATATCGGCACCACACTGGCCAATGCCGGTTACGTGTGCCTGAGCATCAACTACCGGCTGCAAACCAAGGACGGACCACCCGCATGGCCGGGTAACCTGCACGACTGCAAGCTAGCTGTTCGGTATCTTCGAGTTCACGCCAATGATCTGAATATCGACATCAAAAACATCGGTGTGATTGGCGGTTCCGCTGGCGGACATCTGGCAGCCATGGTGGGCCTGACAGGAGACAACAAAACACTGGATCCAGTCGGCCCACACTCAGGGGTATCGACACGCGTGCAAGCTGTGGTGGACATGTATGGCCCGATGGCGGACGACAGCAAGCGGCTCGAGCGGTTGGTTCCGATCGTGGGCGCGACTTTCAGCAACAAACCAGATGCCTTTCGAGCCTTTTCACCCCTAAACCACATCGATGCTAGTGATCCACCCGTGCTGATTCTGCACGGAACTGCCGATACAACGGTAGATGTTGCCGATTCTGAACGATTCGCTGCCGCCTTGAAAAAGGCAGGGGCACGGCATGAGCTGGTGATTATTCCAGGTGCCCCGCATACGTTCGACTTGCAGCCTAAGCAACGCGACCTGAGGCCGCTGGTGCTTGAATTCTTCGGCAAGCATCTAAAAAACTGACGGTGTTACGCCCCGGTGAACAGTGAATTCATTGGGATTCCACGATTGAGCTGCACAGGTCGGTTTTGCCGATCGCGCATTTCCGACTCGTGGTCGATTCCCAAAACAGAATACACCGTGGCTCCCAAATCATCGAGGGAGTAAGGGGTGGTGAGAGGGTATGCGGCGGTTTTGTCGGACCGGCCAATAACCTGCCCTCCGCGAACACCTCCGCCAAAGAACAGTCCACTGAAACATGCTGCCCAGTGGTCGCGGCCGGAATTTGAGGCATCGACCTTTGGCGTGCGGCCAAATTCGCCCATCACCACCACCAGAACATCGTTGATCATGCCGCTAGATGTCAAATCGTCGAGCAGAGCTGACACCCCCTTGTCCAGAGGAGGTAAAAGGTCGTTCTTAAGGCGGTTGAAATTATTGCCGTGGCTGTCCCAGTTCTGCACTGGGCCCATGTTGGCTTGAACCACGCGCACACCTGCCTGAACGAGACGCCTTGCCAGCAACAGCGACTGTCCAAACATGTGACGGCCGTAGCGGTCGCGTGTGCGTTCCGGTTCGCTGTTAATTTCAAAAGCACGCGCCACACCACCAGCAGCCAGAACCTTGGCCGCGTTGCGTTGCTGGTCGTCGAGCCGGATGGTTTCGGGCAACCTTTCAAAGATGCGCTGGCCAGCATCCACCGCATGGAGCAGTGCCAAACGATCGGCCAAGGCATCAACTGTCAAGCCATCGGGCAGCCTTAAGTTGTTGACACGAAAATCGCGGCGATTGGGGTCCATGGAAATCTGCCATGGATCGTACTTGGGCCCCAGAAAACCAGCATGCTGACCGGGCCATACCAATGGCCCATCTCCAAGAAAAGTGGGCAGTGTTACAGAGGCAGGAACGCCTTGGGCACCCAGACCAAAATATGAGGCGCCTGCGCCGTAACATGGCCAGTCGTCGCGAGATAGCGGTTTGTCGAACCGGACACCGGGTTGAATGGAACCGGTAATCAGATGGTGTGTGGCTGCCGTATGGTTGTTGTCCTTGTGCGAGAACGATCGTACCACAGCCAGTTTGTCGGCCCGACTGGCCAACATGGGCAGGTGCTCGCCGAAGAGAACCCCGGGAATACGCGACTGGACCGTCCCAAACGAACCCCGTATTTCCACCGGGGCTTCTGGTTTAGGGTCGAGCGTATCGATATGGCTGGGAGCGCCAGTCTGATTGACAACAATGACGGATTTTTTGGAACCTGAACCATTAGCCCCATATAGGCTTGCCATGTTCAGGCCGAAAAAGCCTGAGGCTCCGGCCTGAAGCAGCACGCGGCGGTCGATGGATTGGTGCAACAGCGTCATACTTGAATTCCTTGTAACACTGCTGCCAGCATACACCAATTCCACCCTCCCGGGCAATTCAGTTCACGTAACTGGATCAGGCCACGGAAACTCCGCCCCGGAACGATTCTTCGAAGGCAAAGTAAGCATCGATAATAGCGAAGTTGAGCCCGTTCAGAATACTGACAGCGGGCTGTGCTCCGGCCCCCGCGCCGACAACAATGGCGAGTTGGCCATTGTTGCGGTAGTTAACAACACCGATATCGATCTTCCCGGTGAACCCTGGAAACACCGAAGTCTGCCTCACCTGTGCTGGATTCAATGGATTGAACACCTTGACGGTGGCTTGAACCCCGCCATTGGTGGCCACAATCAGTTCCTGCCGGCCATCGTTATTCAGGTCTCCAGCGGAAAAGTTAATCCCGGAGGTGTAGTTAACGCTAAAAGCGTAAAAACTTGCAAGGGTCTGCATTCTGTCGTTGAAGACTTTGACGTGAGGCGGGACACCCGCACCCGTGCCGGTGGCAATTTCGTACTTCCCGTCGCCGTTGGTGTCGATGGCTGTGACGCTCACAGCACCAAGGTATTGACTGCCATAAGGATAGAAATTAAAGAAATTACGTGTGCCCTTGCCATTGAATACGCCGACAGTTCCGGGTGCAAAACCATTGGATGCGGCAATGATCTCGTTGGATCCATCTCCATTGATATCGCCTACTGAAAGATTGATGCCGCCCTGATACCCCGGGAACACAATGAAGCTGGAGAAAATCCCGCCCGTGCTGCCACTAATCACCAAGATATTGGCGGAAGCGTTAGCCGACGGCGCAACGATTGTGTCATAGACGCCATCTCCCGTGACATCGCCAGTGGCGAGCACCAGTCCACCCGTGTAGCCTGGAAATACCGGTGTCTGGAAGGTAATGCCCTGTGCCGTTTTGGTCGTAACCAGGTTTTGCCCGTTTATCAAGTGACCTTTACTAGCACCGGCCAAAAGGACATTTGGCGATCCGAGGGGTTGATAAATGGCAGTAGCGGTAACCGATGCGGTGCTGCTGCCAGCGAAATCGGTGAACAATCCAGATAACGCTTGGACGACAATCGGACCGCGATTGGCCGGATTGATCACGGTAAGCGTGGCCTGATACTGCGTCTGGCTGCCAATAACGGCTGTCAGAGGGCTGAAAACAGATACTCCGGAAACAACAAACCGCAAGGCATTGGCGATTTGCGTGGGTTCTGAGGTATTGATCGTCACCACGAAACGGGATTGAGAAATGGTACCAGCGGCATTGGTAGGCAATACGATCGAGGCAACGGGAACAATGGTATCGTAAGTGACCGAGGCTATATTGGAGGCCTCGTTTGGGTTCCCGGCAAGGTCCCGTGTCACACCTGCGGCAACCCTTGCGGTCACCAGCCCTTGGACAAGTGGGTTGATGACCAAATCGTACTGCTGCGCTGAAACCACGGTAAACGACTGAAGCGACCCATTACCAATAGTCACACCCGAACTGGTGAACGCGCCCGTTGGCAGTGCTTCTGAAAACGTAACACGGAATGTGATAGACGTGCTGGAAGAATGTGTGCCGGTACCCGTGTAGGTTACGGTTGGCACGGGCAGCACTGTGTCGTAGCTAATGGTGGCTGGAACCGTGCCTACCAAGGGGTTTCCGTTCACATCGGACACGGCACCCTGCGCGATACTGGTGGAAATACTAACCACACGGGCCCCGGTACCCGTTGGGTTGACTACGAAATTGTAAGTAACAGAATCAACCTGCGACAATTGAGACGCGGTAGCGCCGGTTAATGTGAGCTTGGTGAGGTCAAAACCAACAACCGGAGTGCTGAACACCACGGTGGCCCCGAAAGGTGCCAGATTGGTGGGCGACGCTACAGCGTAAGTAATGGTTCCAGTTGGAGCAATAAAGTCGGCAACAATGGATCCGACCGTCTGAGTCGGAAGAGTGTTTCCCGCCAGATCAGAGACTCCGGTCAGAACAAAGTTGTAGGTGCCCAGAGGACCGTCTAGGAAAGACGATGTGATAGGGGTAACTGTGTAGGTGGCAACACCGGCGCTGAAACTGTTGAAAACAGCATTGGCCGCCGTCGTTGAGTTGGAAGCCAGCAGCACGGAGAGAGAACCTGTAAGAGAAGCCTGATCGATACCCGCCAGTCCGCCATCGAGCGGCACAGTGACCGTGAACGAGGTCTGGGTGGTAAGAATATTGAGCACCGTCAAGCTGCTGACAGCGGAACCGACAACGGGCGGGAGAATATCATAAACACGGCTTGCTGATGCCGCACCCGATGGATTGTTGCCGGCGTCGACTGCGGCGCCCGGAGCAATCGCCACCGTTATTGTCGCTTCGTCTGAAGACGGGACGACCGAAAATGCGAACGTTTTACCATCAATATTGGGAACAAAACTACCCGCGACAAGTGTGGCCCCAGTTATTGAAAGCGCTGAAGCTCCAAACTGGAAGACAGGCTCCGAAAAGACCAATGTCAAAGGCAATGGGCTGATATTGGTGGGAGTTGAACCGGTATTAAAGACGATGCTTGCTGTCGGTGTCACAGTATCAGCTAGGAAGCTGCCGATTGTTGTGGTTGCAGTCGGGTTGGCGGCATTATCGACAACGACACCCGCAAGCGCGATGGAGTAAGTGCCTTGAATGGGTGAAGCGCCCAATACAAGCGAGTAGGTCACCAACGACCCAACAATCGAAGAGACCGTTGGAATCAAAGCAGGTCCGCCACCGGGGGGGGTGACAAGAATTCCGCCAGCAATGGACAATGACGTTGCATTGATACCAGACCCGATGTCGTTGTACTGCACGGAAAACGTGACTGGGCTCGAAACATTTGCGGCGTTGACAGTAGCCGGGGCAACCGTCAGGCTCCCAACAGGCGCGACAAAGTCCGCGGTAAAGGCAACAAGATTAGATGCTGTTGAAGGATTACCAACAGCATCCACACCTGCTCCTGAAGGGATCTGTATGGTAACACTTCCCGTGTTCAGTGGTGTCACCAGAAACGAGAAGGTGTTGCCCGCACCAGGAGTGACCACGCCGATGGTGGCATTGGTGGCAACGGGTAGCAGCACAAGTGAGCTGCCGACAGATTCCGAAAACGTTACCGTTGCCGTAAACGACGGGGTATTGCTAGCCGCGCCTGGGTTGGGCAGTAATGCCAGTGAGGCCGTTGGCGCAACGGTATCAACAACAAAACTTCCGGAAAGTGATGTAACCAGATTCCCTGCCTGATCACGAACAGGCAAAGTTCCCAGTGAAACAGTGTAGGTGCCCTGCGTGCTGGCCCCCCACGACGCGCTTGGAGCCGTGATGGTGTAGGTGACTTCATTAACATTGGCGGAGAAGCCCGTCACTGTAGCCCCATTGCTGACAGCAATGTTGCCGGTTCCGAAGGTGGAAACATCAATTCCCGACAAGAGGTCCCCATAGATAACGGTGACGGTGGTGGTCGTTGCCGCCGCTTGGGTTGCATTGACATTGGCGGCGACAACACCGCCCACTACAAAGGGATCGGCAATATCATAAATAGGGTTCAGGGTCGCGCTGGCGATGTTGGTTTGACTTCCGTCGGCAAAACCACCGGCAAGTAACTGAACACCAACAGGGCCTGGCAAAACAGGAACTACTTCAAATGTAAAACTGCTGGCGCTGGTTGCTGGGGAAAGTGAACCGCCAGAAAAGTTAGCGTTGGTCAATACCAAGAAAGATGAAGGGCTGATAACGAACGAAGCCGGATCGACCACAGACCCAAATGTCAGTGTGATGGTAATTGGGCTGATATTGGTGGCATTGGCGGCACTCAAAGTAGGCACAGGCCTATTCAGCGAGAAATTCTGGGTGGACAGTGCTGAAATCGTGTTACCGTTACCTGCCACATCCATGACAGATCCAGCCGGCAACTGCACATTAAGGACTGTTAATGCCTGTGTCTGCGGGGTGGCTTCGAATGTGTAGGTGGTACCCGATCCGAGCAAATTGCCCAGCACAAACGTTCCCGTTGATGTTGAAATATCAATATCGGAAAGGGCCAAGCCAGTGACCGGGTTGCTGAATGTCAGCGTGACCGTTTCCACGGAATTGGTGACTGTGCCGGAGGTGGCGAATGTAAACGTAGCGGTAGGCGCCGTGGTCTGGACCAGGAAAGAACCTGACAGTGCTGTTACAGCATTCCCGGCAAGGTCGAGAACGGGTGAAGCACCCAAGCCGATTGTGTAGTTACCCTGAGTGCTCGCGCTCCAAGAGGCGCCGGAAGACTGCACCGTGTACTGCACGGTGGATCCAACGATGCTGAATCCAGTAACCGTGGCACCATTATTGACGGCAATATTCGCGTTACTCAGTGAAGCAGGATCAATCCCAGACAAGGAGTCGGAATATGTTACCGTGACAATGGTCGTATTCGACGCGGCTTGGGAAGCATTGACAGTGGGCGCAACAACAGCGGATGTTGGCGCCGTGCGGTCTGAAACAAACGTAAATACCTGACCGGTGGAAACATTGCTGGCAGCATCAGTCACCGCGCCCGCAAGGACATTGATGGTAACGATGCCATCGCCCGATGGGGTTACCGGAAATGAAATCGTCCCGGCGCCCGGGAGTACACTAAACGATCCAGCCGTACCACCAGACACGGATATTTTAGTGGTATCTGACGAACTGAATGGTTCACTAAAGGTTATAACTACCGGTACAGGATTGGCATTGGTCGGATTTGCGGGGTTAATGCTCAAAGGAGCAGGGGCAACCGTATCGACCACGAATGTGGCCAATGTTCCCGCAACCACCGCGTTACCAGCCAGATCGCGAACCTGATTGATGGCACTGGAAATGGTGTAGGTGCCTTGCGTGGAGGCACCCCACGTTCCGGATGGCGCCGCAATGGTGTAGGTCACCCTATTGGCATTCCGCGAAAAACCAGTCACCGTGGCAGATGTCACGCCGTTGGTTACCACGATATTGCCGGCCGCATATGTGGCTGCATTGATTCCTGTGCCACTGTCGGCGTAATCGACCACAATGGTGGCTGTCGACGTTGACTGAAGGGCGACGTTGATGGTTGGTGGCGAAGTAACCGTGACGGCCGTGGGAGCGATGGAATCGAAAGCCACAATAACGGTATTAGAGGCAGTGTTGTCAAATAGGGCAGCATCCTGCACCTGACCGGCCGGTAAGCTAACAATGACAGACCCTTGGCCCGATGGAGTTACGTCAAAGGTATACGATGCGCCGCTGCCTACAAGGTTGCTGGCAACCCCACCTGAGACAACCAGATCTGTCAGGGCCAATCCTGTTACAGAGTCAGGATTGCCAGACGAGGCATTTGCGAAATTCAGCGTGAACGCAATCGGCGAAACGTTAGTTGCACCATTCAAAACAGCGGGAGCAGCCAGTGTTGGCGTCGGGGCTTCCGAGTCCACAATTATGGTACCGGCGCCAACCTTGGTGAACGAACCTCCTGATGTGGAAACTGGCCCTTTCACAATCAGGGTGCTTCCTGCTGGTGCTGTCAACACGGTATTGGTGGCGCCCAGACTAACGGCACCGGAAAAAATCACCGTTCCAGAAGCTGCTGCGGCAATAGTGCCACCGGTCAATGCGATGGGCTGGGTGCTGGTTGTTCCAGCAGTAGCAGTCAGTGTGGCACCGCTGGCGACAGTTAAATTTGAACCGGTAAGGGCCTGATTGCCATCTAGAACCAGTGTGGATGTGCCGCCCACCTGCACCTGCGGGGTACTCTTCAATGAAGTCGTTACCGCGACCGAACCCGATACTGTGAGGCTCGAAGCACCAGTCAAAGCAAGCGGTGTGGCCGTGGCGCCGGAGATGGTCACCTGACCACCAGAAGTTGCAAGTACGGCATTCCCGGCGAATGAAATATCCTCGGCATACGTACCCGCCACGACCGTGACGTTTCCACCGGACGATGCCAGCGACAAGCCGTCGCCAATGCGGCTACCCGCTTGGACCGTCACCAAGGGAGAAGTAACACCCGATCCGCCAGTAACAAGCTTCGCGCCAGACAACACAATTGCGCTCAGAGAAGCAGCACTCGACGCCAGTTTCACATCGCGTGACAGTGTCAATGTTTCCGCATAAGTGCCTGTGGCAAGATTCAGGGTGCCGCCAGTCGCAGTCAAGGTCGCCCCGTCCTGAGCCAGCGCGCCAGACGCGACGTTGACCACGGACGCAAGCGCATTGGCCGTGCCGGGAAGAATGCCAGCACCGGAACTGATGGAGAAAGATCCCACGGCAACAAGCGTGCCGGTAGAAGCGTCGAGAGCCCCCGCCACAACCACTGCCCGGTTGATGGTTACGTTTTCCAGCGCGTGGTTCCCGAGAATAAGCACGCCGGAAGTATTCTCTGCAAGCCCGGAAGCAATGGTGGCACCGGTTCCGACAATTGACAGAACCGATGCGCCGGTTGTGAAGGAAATGGCTTCAAAACTGCTGATGGAGTCGGTACCATCCGGGCTACCAGGACGAAGGTCGGTGATGACAATCACACCCGAGGTGGAGTTGAAGGAGATCCTGTAGTCGGTTACCGCACCGCTATACACAGCCGTGTCAAATCCAAGGCCACCCGTAAGGCTGTCGTTGCCCCCGGCCCCTTCGATGGTGTTGTTTCCTGAGTCACCAACTATGATATTAGGGGCGGCGTTTCCAATGAAGTTGATAGGTGTGGTGCTGGCAATCGCCGCTCCACGAGCGGAAGTCACCGATTGGGTGTAGGGAACCGTTTGGCTGGGAGCCGTGAATGATGAGAGCGTGAGCGTATAGCCCGCGACAGGAATTTCATTGAATTGGATGGTCAGGCCGTCGCCTGTGAGTGTGTCGGATGAAAAGTCAGGATTGTTGACAATCACAGTATCGCCTGGTTGGGCAGGCGCGGCATTGGCTTGGCCGCTAGTAATGAAATCCTCGACGCCACTGCTGAGGTAAGCAATCGCCGGAACGATATTGAGGCCAAAAGCGCTTAGGGGCGGAGGATTATTAAGATTTCCTTGATAACGGATGGCGCCACCTGCGGTAACCACATAAACACTGTCATCGATTGTGTTATCGGCCAGCATGGATGTGACGTAAGAAAGTGTGGGTGCCGTCAGTGGCTGGGTGAAGATTGCGGCCAAGCTTGTGGCGTTGCCAATGGCGGGGGTTGTCGAATCGCCGGCTAAATCTGACGTGTTGATAATGTTATTAACAATGGATGGCAGGCCGGTATCGTAAATAGATAGGGTATTGGATGGATCATTCAGGTTGCCCTGAAGGTAAATGGCGCCGAAAAGACCCTTGGTGATGGTGTTATTGGAAATCACTAGGCTGGAAGAAGGAGCACCGAAGCCGGCGCCGTTCTGCAAGGTCACCATGCCGCCAAGAATATTGTCGCTGATAGTGAACTGCTGGATGCTGCTGGCAACTATCTGCTTGGAGGCGTTCAGCGTGGGATCTGGATCAAAAAAGGCCACAGTGGCAACGGCTGTCCCTGCCTGCCCCTGGGTATTCATGTTGGTCCGATTAAGGTCTATCGAACTATCTGCCAGTGCAAAATTGTTGTTCAACACAAACATCAACAAGCCGCTGCCATCGACAGGGTTGGCAGCGTCTGCCGTACCTACGGTAAATTTGAGTCCAGTTATAGTGACATTTGCAGCGTCAACCGCCACAATCGCTCGGGAATTGATGCCTTGGCTTTGGCAGGCAATGGTAGCCTGAACCGCCGCTGCGGAATTGATCAGTACACCGGTAGAGGTAACACCCTGAATGGTGAGTGGTTTGTTGATGTAAAGGCTGATCGTGTCGCTATTGTCAGGCCATGCCACACCTTGCGCAGATTGCGTACCGGGCAAAACACTGATGGTATCGCCTGCCGATGCCGCATTGATGGCAGTCTGCAAGTCGGCTAGGGCCTGACCAATGGACGCACCTGTGTTGGTATTGAGGCCATTGGTTGGGTCCACAAACAGAGTGGCGGGCACATCGCGGGCTTCCAAGATTTCGAGTGCCAAGGAGCGGGAGATCCAACGACGCAGTCTGGAAAGTCGGGACACGGTAAGACTCCTTTGTTCCAATCCAACAGATCTATCGTCGGTAAAAATGAGGTCTCGACTAAACAAAATGCGCAAACCGTCAAAGCCCAGCAAATACCCCATTTTACAACACCTTGAGAGTGTAGCATATTTTTTCAACCCATGACTGCTTTCATCGTCACATTGCAAATATCTGATTCAACCGGATCAGCCTTGGCCTTGATCCGTTCAATGGGTTATTGACAATGACTATGATGGATGCGTCGAGGGATTTGCTGATGTTTACTTCTAGATTTCACCTGATTGCGCTGCTTATCTTCAGTTGTGGAGCCTCACATGTTCAGGCCCAAGGCTGGGCTGAAAAAATGCTCAAGGAAGGCGTCACACACGATTTCGGCACCATTCCCCGCGGAGCCCAGCTGCTACACCGCTTTCCCATCACCAATATTTACGCCGTACGCATGGAAATTACTGCCGTTCAAAGCGGTTGTGGCTGCGTAACGGCGTCAGCAGCCAAGCGGGTTCTTGAACCCAAGGAATCGACCACGATCGACGTCCACATGGATGCCAGCCGATTCCAGGGGCCGAAATCTGTGGGTGTCCGTGTGAGCGTTGGACCCGAGTTTGTTTCATCAGCAGAGCTTAGGGTTTCCGCTCAGAGCAGGGCCGACCTTGTATTTAACCCCGGCCAAATACAGTTCGGGGTGGTGAACGCGGGATCAGGCGCCACGCAAACAGTTGACGTTGAATACGCTGGGGCCCAGGAGCTGACCATCTCGGAAGTTCTGGTGAACAACCTGCCCATCGAAGCCAAGCTATCGGAGCTTTATCGCAAACCAGGACGAATCGGATACCAGGTGAAGGCCACGCTAAAGTCTTCCGCCCCTGCGGGGCTCATCAAGGATCTGATCTATCTGAAAACATCAGACCCTGGAATGCCCATGGTGGGCTTGCTGGTGGAAGGCACCGTGCAGTCATCCATGAGCCTCTCGCCTTCAAGCCTGAGCCTAGGTCAGGTGCAAGCTGGCGATGCGTTGACCAGACGCGTGGTTGTACGAGGCCAACAGCCTTTCACTATTCAAACGGTCGAAGGCATAGGCAACGGGATTGAACTTGCAACACCTTTGGGTACTGCCGAGGCTTTGGTACACACGTTGAGCTTCAAGATTCAGATCCCGGAATCAGGGGCTTTCAAACGCGAGCTTCGCGTGAAAACCTCGGCTCAGGATAGTCCGTTAACACTTGCTATCGATGCACAGATTGGCCCCTGACGCTGTCAGCCACCGCTGCCGGGAAGCTGAATGCCAAACCCCTCAAGGTCGAGTTCTTCGCCTTTTTCACCGTCATGGGGTCCGCCGCGTTCGACCAATGTTTTGACAAGGATCCATAGGCAGGCAGGCTGGCCGGTCACATCGTAACCCGCGGCATTAACGTCGCCTTCCATGATCCAGCACCATTGTCTACGCTCCGCACCGGGTGGTGGATCTTCTTGCCAGCCTTTTAAGACTCGAACCAAGGCCTGATGCGCCTGCTTCCAAAGTTTCGGGTCTTCGGCAATAAGACGTTTTTCGTCGCCGTTTTCTTCCAGCTTCATGCCTGGAACCTTACGAACCGCGTCAAAAAGCCGATGTTCCAGCTCAAGACACCGCCACGGGGACCAAAGGTAGAAAACAACCCGAGGAACGTCGAAGGTCAATCCGTGGAGGTCCACATGCATATTCATTTCCTGCCTGCCGGGCACCTCAATTAATGCCCCGCAACGTTATCCTATCACGTTGGTGAATTCTCTGAACTGCCAGCATCGGTCAGCTTGCCAGTGATGGATAAAATCATCAGGGCCAGACCGGCCAAAACCCAATTCACCACACGGTGCCCAAGTGAGGCGGCAATTCCTGCGCCCGATTCACCACCAGACAGGCGATACAGAGTCCCATATCCCCATTCCCCAATACCAAGACCACCGGGAAAAAGCGGTATGGCGTTTACCATCATGGCCATGGGAACCAGCAGAAAATGGGAAGCAACACTGGGCATGGATTCATCATCCAATGCCAATCCCCACCCAACACCAACAAACGAAAGGATGAAAGACGCCTGAGATAACCCTGAAAGGCACACCGCCAAAAAAATGATGCCCGGACAATGACGGTACTGGTAAAGTGCCAACCAAAGTTCAGCAACGGTAGTTCCTGCGCCAGGCAACCAACGACGCAACCTGCCGGCAAACCGATCGGCGCGCCATCGGGGCAAAAAGCCAAGAATCCACCACAAAACGATGGACACGAGGCAAACCATTTGTGCCATGAATCCGAGTCTGGCTAGTGCGGGATCAGCGGGTGGTAACAACAAACATGCCAAGCTAACGCACAGAAACAGGTTCCAAAGCGCAAATCCACGATCAAGCAGAACCGTTGCAACAGCTTGAATACGTCGACCGGGAAATCGACGCGCCAATACAGTGGCTTTTACAAGGTCGCCACCGATGCTTCCGGGAAGCAATGTGTTGAAATAAAATCCGATCCAACCTAGCCGGGCCGTTTCGACAGGTTCGATACCAAGGCCCAAGGCCCCAAGGAGTAAGTGCCACCGAATAATGGTAATCGACACAGCGACAGCCAATAAAAGGACCGAGCCCAACAAACTGACGACATGGATCTGGCCCTTGGCCAAGTGATCAAAAATCAGGTGCTTTAAACCCATGCTTTCACCGGGAGGTTCCCAAGCCCGGCAAAGCACAAAAACAAGCAGGCCTATAGCTAGAATGTACTGGGCCAGCTTGAACATGGTTCCGCGGTGGAATAATCCGAAGACATAGCCAGAAGATTGCCCAGATGATGGTGTCGGTGGAATTGACAGATCCTCGTTAAGGCCCTAGATTCAAATTACCCAAGGGGCTGTGGCGCAGCTGGGAGCGCGTCTGAATGGCATTCAGAAGGTCAGGGGTTCAAATCCCCTCAGCTCCACTTGAGCAACTGCTCAGGTTTGAATGAGAATCGCAGCTACTGGATTTGCTTGCAAGATCCAGTAGCGCGTCTCTCTCCCCCCGCCCAGCTAGTATCAATCGTGCTTGTTGTGCTCTGTTTCTATTTTCCAAACCCCCGCCTACTGCTCCTAAGCAATTTTGTTTTTGAATCTCATGTTGAGTTCCGGATCACAAGGTTCTGTGGTTGGTTTGGGCCAGCCAGAAACTTGCAGAAAGACATGAAAGCATGTTATATATGGTAGCCATCTATCACATGAACCGTTGCTGATTGCGGCCATGTGCATTCCAATGGAATACCAGGGTAGCACGACCAAACCTGGGAGAGCGGAAATCCAATGAACAGAAAACGTCTCGCCAAAGTCGTTCCACAAAAAAACGCTGTGCGCATTAATCCCTGCTTTCATTGGGTTATTTTGCTTTTGGGAATTTTGCCTTCAACACGCCTTGCTGCCGATGACAAAGGTATTGCGTTTTTCGAGCAGAAAATCAGGCCCGTGCTTGTCCAGCATTGCGAAAGTTGCCATTCGGTTTCGGCACAGAAAGCAAAAAAGATCCAAGGCGCTCTTTTCCTCGATTCGGCCGCAGGAATTGCCAAAGGCGGAGAATCGGGACCGTTGCTGGTAATAGGCAAACCAGCAGAAAGCCTGTTAATGAAGGCTCTCAAGCATGATGGGCTGGAAATGCCTCCCAGCGGAAAACTACCCGATTCCGTCATTGCCGACTTTGCGAAATGGATCGATTTAGGTGCCCCGGATCCACGCAGTGGCGAAGTTGCGGTTCAGCCAAAACGCACGATCAACCTTGGCGAAGGGAAGCTGTGGTGGGCATTTCAACCCTTGCGTTCCCCTTCGCTGCCAGACGCGAAAAAACCGATCGATGGTTTCATCCGCCAAGCCCAGCAGGCACATGGTTTGAAGCCCAACCGACAGGCAAGCCGCGAAAAGCTGATACGTCGCGCCTATTTCGATTTGATTGGTTTACCTCCAACGCCCGATCAAGTAGCAGCTTTTTTGGCTGATAAGGCGCCCAACGCCTTTGAAAAAGTCGTAGACACGCTGTTGGCAAATCCCGCATATGGCGAACGTTGGGCGCGCCACTGGCTGGATGCCGCGCGATTCGCCGAAAGTGGCGGATACGAATTTGATGGTTTTAGGCCGGGGGCGTATCATTATCGCGATTGGGTGATACGCGCATTGAACAAGGATCTACCATATAACGATTTTATTCGCATGCAACTGGCCGGCGATATGCTCGCGCCTAACGATATCGATGGAGCGGCGGCAACAGGCTTTCTGGTTGCAGGCCCTTATCCCGGTCAGATTACAGCCAAGACTGTTGAACGGATTCGCTACGACCAACTCGATGACATGATGATGACCATCGGCGGATCGATGCTCGGCCTCACACTGGGATGCGTTCGCTGCCATGAGCACAAATACGATCCGATTCCTCATCAAGACTATTACGCGATCGCTGCAACACTGGCACGCACCGTTCAAGGCCAGCGGGCGCTTGACATCGATCCATCTGCCACTGAAAAGGCACAAGATGAGCATCAGGTAGCGCACGAAAAACTCGTATACACCTTGGCTGCGTTTGCCTCAAAAGATTTAGCCGCGCGATTCGCAACATGGAAAACCAAGGAGTTGGCCAACCAGCCTCAACTGGTTCGTTGGCAAGCATTGGAACCGATTGCATGGGAGGCAGAACGCTCTTACCTCAAGGAACTTCCGGGCGGGGTTATCGCACATGATGGGTTGTTGAACCCGGGAACCGGAGTGAGGCAGCGCGGTCAGCGCCGCAATGTTGGTAACAACGATCAATATAAGCTAACGTTTCAGACACATCAGAAAAACTTGCAATCGTTGCGCATGGATGCGTTTTCCCATCCGTCGCTGCCGGAGCGTGGGCCCGGCCTCAACGGAAACGGAAGCTTCCAACTTACCGACATTAAAATCAGCGCCCGTCCGATCGATCCCAATGCAAAAGACGCGCCGATCAATCTGAAGCTCAAACCGGTATTTGCGGCGTTTGAAGACAAAGGCCAACCTCTTGCCAATGCCTTGGACGACAAACCTGCAACAGCGTGGGTGGTCAACACGACAGCCAAAAAGGACAACGCAGCCATATTCGAGCTGGAAACGCCTCTTCCCGGCTTTGCGGGCGGAACGGAACTGGTGGTTGAACTGAAATTCCGGGAACTTGGCATAGGTCGGATTCGTATGTCGCTGAGCGTTGAAGCCAATCCTGCAACATGGGCAGGGGATGTGGCAACGCAGCACCTGGGTGAATTACGCGCAATTGCCGCCGCTTATCCAAAAGAATTGCCAGAAATCATCCGCGTGCCATTGGCACGATGGTTCGCGCCGTTCGACACCGAAACAGCGAAAGTATTTCATGCCGTACGCAACCATGCCGCCACGGCGCCACGGCCCAACCTGTCGGAAGTGTATACCACCACTCCGGGCGGGCAGGATGTCTTTTTCCTGCGTCGGGGTGAAGTGGACAACAAGCAAGGTAAAGCTGAGCCTGGTTTTTTGCAGGTATTGTGGCGCGCCGACTCGCCTGCCAAACCTCTTGCTGCCACCCCGCCGGTGGATTCACGCGTAGCACTTGCCCAGTGGATGACAGATACCGATCGCGGTGCTGGTCCTTTGCTGGCACGGGTAATTGTAAACCGGCTATGGCAACATCATTTCGAAAAAGGAATTGTTGGGACTCCGAACGATTTTGGCATGCAAGGCGAACGACCGACCCATCCGGAGCTATTGGAATACCTTGCCAGCGAATTGTTACGCAATAACTGGAAGCTGAAGCCTCTGCACAAGGCCATGATGCTCAGTGATGTTTACCAGCAATCACACGAGGTGGATCCCGAAAATCTGAAAAATGATCCTGCCAATAAATATGTTTGGCACTTCCAGCCCCATCGCCTGGAGGCAGAAACCATTCGCGACGCGCTTCTTACGGCAGGAGGCAATCTCGACCCCGCCATGTTTGGCCCAAGCGTTCTGGAAAATTCAGCAAGGCGTAGTATTTACCTGCGTGTCAAACGCAGCGAACTGTTGCCCATCATGACAATGTTCGACGCGCCTGAACCAACCCAAAGTATTGGTGAACGAAGTGTTACCACTGTTCCCACACAGGCGTTAGCCATGATGAACTCCCCGATGGTTCGTCAACAAGCAGAAAAGCTTGCTGGCCGCATCAAGCCTACCGGGAATGGTTCGCTCTCGGGAGCCGTTGAACTGGCTTACCGGATCGCATTTGGTCGTTCCCCCTCAGTACCGGAACATGCTCGCATGCTTGCTTTCATCGATCAGCAAATGGCCGCGGCGGGTGGCACCACCCCTCAAGCAATTGATAAGGCGCTGGTTGAGTTCTGCCATGTGCTGCTTTGCCTCAACGAATTTGTATACGTCGATTGACCACCAGACTGGCACACTGTTGCCGCAAGACAGAGAACACTTCAACCAAGGATTCGGCCATGTTCCACTACTACTCTCCCGCCGAACTCGCGTTGCCAGCCCGACGCCGCTTCCTGCAGGAAGCAGGAATGGGCTTTGGATCGGTCGCTTTGGCCAGCTTATTGCATGGCGAAGCAACCGCTGCCCCGGCAGCAGTAGATCCACTGGCCTTGAAGGAACCTCACTTCCCCGGCAAGGTCAAATCGATCATTTGGCTATTTATGACCGGGGCGCCTTCGCAGGTTGACACCTGGGATTACAAACCCGAACTACAAAAAAGAAATGGCCAGCAACTTGCTGGTGCGGATCCTAAAACTGGATTTTTCACCACCAGCGGCAAGTGCCTGAAATCACCGTTTCAATGGGCGCAGCATGGGAATTCTGGCACTTGGGTGCCGGATATTTTTCCTTATCTCTCCAAGCATGTCGACAAAATGTGCTTCCTGCACTCGATGTATCTGAAGCAAAACAACCATGCCCCAGCATCGATCGAGTTGATGTGTGGCACCAACAGGCCGGGTTTACCCGCCCTTGGCGCATGGATGACATACGGGCTAGGTTCCCAGAACCGCAACCTGCCTTCGTATGTGGTACTGCACGACACCCGACCACGCGGAGACGACCAGATCTGGTCCGCCGGATTCCTGCCAAAAACGTATCAGGCATTGGCCCTCGACGCCCGCCGGAAAGAAACCATCGACAACCTGTCAAGAGATGCCAGACACACCGACCAACAACAGCGTTCACAACTCGATTTAATCCGCCAACTGAATCAGGAACACGCGATCTCTCGTCCCACGCAGGCAGACCTTGCAGCGCGTATCAATTCGTTCGAACTGGCCTACCGCATGCAGATGGCCGCGCCCGAGGCACTCGATCTCGCCGGGGAATCGATGTCCATGCATAAACTTTACGGAACCGATCGGCCAGAATGCGCGACATTCGGTCGGCAGTGCCTCATGGCCAGAAAATTAGTAGAACGCGGAGTCCGATTTGTTCAAATATTCGCTGGCAAAGGCGTGGGCGGCGATGGCAGCGTGAACGACGTCCCGTGGGACTGCCACAGCGATGTCGAAACCAATCACCGATCGTGTGGCATGTACACCGATCAACCCGCCGCCGCACTCCTTTCCGATCTGCAATCCCGTGGGTTGTTGGAATCCACTCTGGTGATATGGGGCGGTGAATTCGGCCGCACCTCAGATTCACAAGGAGATAAAGGCCGCGACCACAACCCCAACGGGTTTACCATCTGGATGGCTGGTGCTGGAGTTCGGGGCGGAATGCATTACGGCTCAACAGATCCATTTGGCTACAAGGCAGTGGAAAACAAGGTGCATGTGAATGACCTCCACGCCACACTCCTCCATCTTCTAGGTCTCGATCACACACGACTGACACACCGGTTCAATGGGCGCGATTTCCGGTTGACGGATGTGGGTGGTGAAGTATTGCGCGGAATTCTCACATGACAAAACGCACAACCATATGGATGGCAGCCATCTGCCTGACCATTGGATGGATATCGCTGTATTGTTTTCAACCTGCCGCGCCAGCGGCAGATAACGCGCTCGCTTTCCAAGCATCGTTCGACAAATCGGTGAAACCGTTTTTGAAAGCACACTGCGAGCGGTGCCATCATGTGGAAAAATCAACATCCGGTGTTCGGGTCGACCATCTCAATGCCGCACTCGACGATCGGCATGTGAAGCTCTGGGACAGCATCCGCAAACAGATCAGCGACAAGGTTATGCCTCCAGCAGAGGAACCACAGCCGACTAATGAAGAGCGTGATCGGATTGTCGGCTGGATCACGCAAGGACTCGATGCGGCGCGATTGCGTCCCACACCCAAAAACGGCGGTGTGCGTCGGCTCACGGTAGCCCAGTACCGCAATACATTGCGCGAACTATTGAAAATCGAGGATGATCTTGCTGATATCCTGCCTCCTGATGCGATCTCACGCGATGGTTTTGTCAACAATCAGGAAACATTGGCGCTTTCCCCCCTCCTTCTGGAGTCTTATTTCGAAATTGCAGGCAAGGCGCTCGATTCCTGCATTGTCGATCCCACATCCAAGCCGCAGATCCAAAACTTTCGCGTTGACCTTGGCGCCGGAATCAACACCGAACCATGCCCAGACAGGCTTATCCTTGGTGCCGATAGTTTGCTTTTGAACAATCAGGATTTTCTGGTCAAACAACTCGTGCCCGCAAAACCATTTCCCTTTAATCCATTCTTCATGCAGACCAAGCATCGCTTTATTGAGGGATATCAAGGGAACGATACCGTCCGCGGTTGGCGCGATTACGACAGCATTTATCATTCAGTCTTCGCCTGCATGCGAGGTACAAATGAATATCCCAAGGGGAACGCCTACAATACGGTCCCAGAAGGGCTGCTCCTGAGGCCGGCCATTCCTAGCGCTGAAATTTTCGGGGTGGAAAGCACTTATGGTCCACGCGCAAATTTCAAAATATCGTTGCGGGAACTACCAGACAACGGCCGCTTTCGCGTTTCCGTGAACGCTGCAAAGTACAATGATGGACTGCTCCTGGATCCAGGCACTGCAACGCCATGCGGCAATGTCCCTGGCAATGCGGTCTGCAAGAATCCAGCCACAACACCACAAACCGTTATGATTCCCAACGCCGGAATCTACCAAGTCGATGTGCATTTGCCAGATCGCAACAACCCGCCGCTTGTTGACGCTTCAAAACTTGAAGATCAACGCGTCGGTTTATGGACACTCAACGGCACAACTCTCAGCTCTCCAGACCGCAAGGAACTGGCAGGTCGCCTTGTGGGTAATCCCGAATATGTATCGTCCCCATTCGGTAAAGCTATCGGGTTGGATGGCAACGGCGATTCTGTCGTGATCCCCCGTCACGAATCCATGAACGTCGGCACCGGTGATTTCACCGTGTCAGCTTGGATCAATCCCCTCGAGTTGCGGCAATCGGGTATTGTCTGCTTGGGAAAATACAGTTGGACACACGGTTGGTATCTCGACATGCCAAACAACCGCGGCGTCTTGCGCATAGAAACTGCAGGCCCGAACAACCAAGCAAACGGCACAGTCGCCTCACAACCCAATACTGTGCGAGCTGGGGTTTGGCAGCATGTTGCGGCAGTTGTGAAGCGTGGGCGGGGTGAAACCCGGCTTTATGTTAATGGAACAAATGTAGCCAGTGGCGATATAGGTAATGCGAATCTCGACAATCCTAATGTCGACCTGCATCTTGGCCGCATTCAGGGAGCACATCAATTCAAAGGAATGCTCAACAACGTGACCATTTATCGCCGGGCACTCGATGTCACTGAAATCCAGGCATTGGTGGAACCGGGCAGATCGTTGGTACCTCCAGCCATTGCAGGGAAACCGCACGAGCTGACTGTGAATCTGGGAAACCGTCAATTTCAAGGTATGCTGCAAAAGCCTTCTTTTCTTATCGTGAGACTTCCTGCTGGCCCCCTTCCCGTAAGCACGCGGTATGCCGGGTCAACTCAGGTCGATAAAATAGTATTCACACCACTTGGGCAGGAAAATCCATTGGCCCAAAAGTTTGCGGCATTCGAGAGCCGTTCGCCAAAAATGGGCTTACACATGGGCCTGAGACGCGACTGTGGCAGCACACTTTCCCAAGCAGGCCAACCGCAAGAAGTGACCAGTAACGATTTCAAAACTTATCGGTTTGAAGGTGCAATCAGGAACTTCCCAAGCCCTGATGTTGAAAAAGACAATGTCAACTACCTAGCAGGCATACGTGAAATTGGCGTTCGCAGCGAGTACACCGATGGCCGCGACATGCCTCGACTCCTCGTTCGCTCAGTGGAGTTTGAAGGCCCATTTTATGAATCATGGCCACCTCAAGCCCACCGCAATATTTTCATCGACTTTGAACGCAAAAACGACCCGCCAGCATATGCCAGCGCCATCATCCGTTCGTTTGCGTCGCGAGCTTACCGTCGCCCAATCTCTGATCACGAAGAAGCGTCCTTAATTTCCGTGTTCAATAAATCTTTTGCCGCAGGCGCGTCATTCGAGCAAAGTGTGAAAGACGCGCTGCAGGTGGTTCTCACATCACCTCAGTTTTTGTGTTTGATCGAGAAAAGCGCCAGCCCTGCCCCGGAACCCATCGACGATTATGAAATTGCATCCAAGCTGTCGTATTTCCTTTGGAACAGTCCTCCAGACGATCAATTGCTCAAGCTTGCTGCCGAAGGCACACTAAGGCGTTCCCTCGATTCAGAAACGTTGCGCCTGATAGGCGATGGACGGTTTGCCCGGTTCACCACTGAATTTACGCCGCAATGGTTGGCGCTTGAAAAGTTCGCGGTGCTTGAACCAGATCGCAAGCTATTTCCCAGACTCACACGCGATGTCAGGGCGCAATTGCAACAAGAACCCGTGGAATTTGTTCAACATCTGATCCGCAACAATCTGCCCGCGCGGAACCTTGTCGATTCTGAATTTACAATGGTAAATGAGGTTGTCGCCAGCTATTACGGGCTTTCAGACCATGTGAACAGCGGATTCCGCTTTCAGCCAGTTTCTGTAAAAGGTCCTGCTTGTGGTGGAGTAATCACGCAGGCAGCTATTCTGGCAGGATTGTCAGACGGTCGGGAATCGAACCCTGTCAAACGGGGGGCATGGCTTGCCAGACGAATCATTGGTGAACCACCTGACGATCCACCGCCCAATGTACCAACCGTCAAGGAAGATCCACGCCTTTCGCTGCGAGAACGTTTGGAACATCACCGCAATCAACCCGGTTGTGCCCAATGCCACGCCAAGATCGACCCTTGGGGAATAGCCCTTGAGGAGTTCGATGCAGGTGGTCGCCTGAAATCTAAGGCCACCGACGCTCATTCCGTGCTGCCCGACAAGACAAAGGTGTCAGGCATCAGCGATCTGAAGCGCTACCTCGCCAACGACCGAATCGATCAAGTGGCTTTCAGCATGCTGCGGCATCTGGCCACCTACGCGACAGGACGTAGCCTCACCTACAGTGAGCTGGCGTATCTGAAACGTGAGGGTAGTAAACTCGGAAAAGATGGTTACAAGATGCGTGACCTCATTTGCTTTGTGATTAAAAGCCCCATGTTTTTGGAAAAATAACATGGCGCGTTGACTATGTGTGATCGTTCATGCATGTGGAGTTTTTCAATGGGCAGTCCACTTCAACTTGACAGGCGCGCCTTTTTGATGGGTATCGGCGGCACAGCGTTGGCACTGCCGGTTCTCGATGCCATGGGCGCTGAAGCCGCGCGGCAAATTCCTCGCCGTTTCTGCGCACTCTACACCGCCAACGGCATGTCACTGCCCCGGCCGGAAAACGGAATCAACGAATGGAGCTGGTTCCCCACGGAACAGAAAGATGGCGCCTTTGTTTTCGGCAAATCAACGGAACCACTCAGCCCATTCCGCCGCCAACTTAGCTTTATGGGTGGACTCTACCATCCCAGTGGCCCCAAAGCCGATCCACATGTTTGCTCCGATATGTGGTTAACTGGAGCGCCGCTTCACAATCCTAAACCGGGCACCTACAACTCGGTTGGGCTCGATCAGGTAGTGGCATTGCACACCAAACAGTACTGCAGGCAACCATCGCTCATTTTGTCAATTGATGCCGGTACTGGCTTCCTGTCACGAACGGGAACCATTTCGTACAGTCTGGAAGGCCGCCCCATACCTGCTGAAAACAATCCCCGCCGTATCTTCGATCGACTGTTTCGCGGCGATAAGGCTTCACTCCAATCGGAGATGGTGGCCCTGAACAGGCGTATCAAACTGGTCGATGCCGTAGCTGAGAGTGCCAAATCACTCAACCAGCAACTTGGGAAAACCGACCGGGAGCGTATGGATCAGTACCTCACATCACTGAACGAAGTGGAATCCCGGCTGATTGGATCTGAAAAGTGGATCGACATCCCACTTAAGACCCAAGATTACAAACACCTCAACCTGAATGCCACCAACGAAAGTGAACCTGCGGAATACTACCGTAATATGTTCGATCTGATCGCCTTGGCGTTTGATGCCGACATCACTCGGTCGGTGACCTTCATGCTCAACCGCGAAGACGGAATGGGCATCAGCGACACATTCCCCCTGAAACTCGGTTTATCGGGAACGCACCACGCCCTTTCACATGCCGGCGACAAAAATGGGCAGTTGGCTTTTGCCAAGTACGACCTTTTCCTCAGCCAGCAAATCGCGCATTTCCTCGGCAAACTGAACCACTACAAAGACAGAGAGGGAACCGTACTAGACAATACAATTGTCCTGTTTGGTAGCGGCGCCAGCACCACGCATAACCCTCGCAACCTGCCAACCTTGATCGCCGGCGGCGGCAATATGGGGTTGCGTCACGGCAACTTCTGGCGCCACAATGAAACACGGATGTCTAATGTTTACCTTGGAATTCTCCGATCACTCGGCATCGGCATGGATTCATTTGCCGACAGCACAGGCACTGTCAGCGACTCAATCTTTGGGCGCGCCTGATTTTCAACCTGCCATACACACTGTTGATCATTGTTCGATCTGAATCGCCGCACCGATTTCGAAAGCACAAGGAAACGACCACCATGTTCCGCTGTATTGTTGTCATTTCTGTAGTTGTGCTTGCCGGGAGTTCCGCATGGGCTCAGCAAAAGGTTGATTTTTCTCACGATGTGCTGCCGATCTTGAAAGCCCGATGCGCGTCGTGTCATTCCAATGGATCCTACAAAGGCGGCGTTTCGCTCGACACCCGTGAGGAACTCCTAAAATCCAAGGCTGTGGTGCCAGGAAAAGGATCGGCCAGCGAACTCATCAAACGAGTCACAAGTAACGATCCAGCGACCCGAATGCCCCCTAAGGGCAATCCACTGACTGCAAAAGAAGCAGCTATTCTCTCCAGTTGGATCGATTCTGGCCTGGAATGGGAATCCGGTTTCACCTTCAAGCCCGCAGCCTATGTGGCCCCCTTAAAACCGAGGCGATTTCCACTACCTCAATCGATCGCAGGCCGCGATCACCCCATCGACCGAATTATTGACAACTACTTCAAAAATCAAAAACTCCTACCACCCTCTACTCTTGATGACAGCACATTTATCCGTCGGGTTTATTATGACCTCATTGGCCTGCCCCCTTCCGAAAAGGAAGTTGTAGCGTTCATGGCTGACCAGACTATCGGCAAACGAACAGCATTGGTGGAACGACTACAGGCTGAAAATCGTTCCTATGCGGACCACTGGATGGCATTCTGGAACGATTTGCTCCGTAACGAATACAAGGGCACCGGTTTCATCGATAACGGGCGGACCCAGATCACCGGTTGGTTGTACCGATCGTTATTGGATAACAAACCATACGATCAGTTCACCCGGGAACTGATCAATCCGACTCCAGACTCTGGGGGATTCGCCAAAGGAATCCAGTGGCGCGGGGCGGTGAATGCCAGTCAGGTCGTGGAACTTCAATTCGCACAGAATATCGGTCAGGTATTCTTTGGTGCAAACCTGAAATGCGCTTCATGCCACGACAGCTTCATCGACTCTTGGAAACTGACAGATGCCTACGGCCTTGCCGCAGTTATTGCCGATAAACCCTTGGCTATTCACCGATGCGACAAGCCCACAGGCGCCACAGCCGGGCCAAAATTTCTGTTTCCAGAACTTGGAACCATTGATGCTGCCGCTTCCAAGACAAAGCGTTTAGAACAACTCGCTGTTTTGGTAACCCACCCAGACAATGGCCGCTTCACCCGAACCATTGCAAACCGTATGTGGGATCGTCTTATGGGGCACGGAATTGTTCACCCCGTGGATATGATGGGAACGAAACCCTGGAGCGAGGACCTTCTCGATTACCTTGCCGTTTACCTTGCTGACAACGGTTACGACTTGAAAAAATTGATGGTCCACATCGCCACATCCCAAGCGTATCAGTCGGTGGCAACCGCAAGGCGCACCGAGGACGAGGGGGCCAATTATGTGTTTCTCGGGCCGGAAATAAAACGACTTACCGCAGAGCAATTCCTGGACACCGTCTGGATGATGACAGGTACAGCACCTGCCAAACCATTGGCTCCGGCCGCTATTCCTAACTTCCCAGCCACAGTTCCCGCCGAAAGACGTCTGGTGCGCGCCACGCTGGTTCATTGCGATGATCTCATGCGTTCACTCGGCAGGCCCAATCGCGAGCAGGTGGTCACCACAAGGCCAGAACACTTGACCACGCTTCAGGCACTTGACCTGCTCAACGGGAAAACAATTACCGCCATGCTCGCTTCCGGCGGTGGCAATATCCTGAAGGGCCATCCAACGGCCTCTCCAGATAAGATTACGGAATTACTGTTCATGCAGGCGTTTGCCCGCAGTCCCCGGCCCGATGAACGTGCCACAGCTTTGGCCCTTCTAGGTAACAAACCAACCGCCGAGAATATCGCTGATCTTCTTGGCGCCCTTGTCATGCTTCCCGAATTCCAACTAATCCGCTGAGAACAACCACCATGCACTCACCGCACCTTTCCCGCCGCGATTTCGCCAAAGGCATGACTGCTGCCGGCCTAACTACTCTGGCCGGGGGCGCTCCAAAATTGCTGGCCAACGAGCGGGCAGCCAATCCGCGGCCCACCGCCGATACCTGCATCCTGTTGTGGATGGGTGGAGGGATGGCAGCACCGGACACATTCGACCCCAAGCGGTACACGCCTTTTGAAATTGGCGTCCCTGTGAATAAAATCCTCTCGACCTTTCCCACCATTGACACCGTGGTGGACCCTATCAAATTGACAGCGGGTCTGGAAAACATTGCCAAAGTCATGGATCGCGGAACATTGATCCGTTCCCAAGTGGTTGCAGATCTTGGCACCATTCTGCACTCAAGGCACCAATACCATTGGCACACAGGGTACGTGCCTCCACAAACGGTGGCCTGCCCGCATATCGGCTCATGGATCGCCAGGGTGCTAGGGCCACGGAATCCGGCGATTCCACCTTTTATCAATATTGGTCAAAGACTCGAAGGGGTTGGCGAACAGGAAGAACTGAAAGCGTTTACCACGGGTGGTTTTTTTGGCAGCGAATTCGGCCCGTTCAACCTACCGTTCCCAGACGATGCCGCCTCGGCTGTGCGCCCTCCCAAGGGACTCACGCCGGAGCGCTTTGCAGCAAGGCAAAAAGTTCTGAAAGAGTTGCTCAAGAGCAGTCCGGTGGGGCAATCCGCCACTGACCACCATCACGAATCCATGCTTCGGGCCATCGAAAATGCCCAACGACTGCTCACCAGTAAAGAGCGTGAAGCGTTTGACCTGACTCATGAGCCCAAAGAAAGCTTCGACAGATACAACACCGGCAGATTCGGTCAAGGGTGCCTGCTGGCCAGAAGACTTGCCGAGGCAGGTGCCCGTTTCATTGAAGTGACCACCGAATATGTGCCGTTCCTTCACTGGGACACTCACGAAAACGGCCACTCCACCTATGCCCGCATGAAGAAGGAAATCGATCGGCCTATAGCCCAACTCATTTTAGACTTGGAAATGCGTGGCATGCTGGACCGCACTCTGGTGGTTCTGGCCAGCGAATTCAGCCGCGACATGATGATTGAAGGAGTTCCCGGCAGCACGGCAAGGGATCAGTCTCTGGCAAAAACGGACAAGCTTGGCGAAATGAAACACTATGGGTTACATCGGCACTTCACCGGGTCTGGTTCGGTGCTGATGTTCGGCGGGGGTATGAAAAAAGGCTTTCTTTACGGAGAAACTGCCGCGGAACGGCCGCTGGTCACTGTTAAAAACCCTGTCAGCATCCGGGACCTGCATGCCACCATTTTTTCCGCTATGGGAATATCACCCAAAACATCATTTGAAATCGAGAAACGTCCCTTTTATGCCACAGACGATGGCAAGGGGCAAGCCGTGCGCGATTTATTTGCGAAGCAGGCCTAAATTTGGAATTGGCTCAAGATTCACCGCCATCGTTTTTGTGCGAGGCTTGATAGTCAAGTTGATTTTAAGGAAACCTTGGGTTCCCGGCATAAAAAACAGGGGATTCAATTTCAACTCCCTGCTCACAGCATCCTTGTCGAGCTTGAGCAGCACAAAGAACGACATTGTTTCGCAATAGCCCAAGCCCAGGCTGAAATTGTTTTTGCCTGTTTCTGGTACCGCGACTGGACCTGCCACAAACTTGACAGGGCCAATGGTATCCTGTTCGTCAGGAAGGTAGTCAGCCAACAGGTCGAAGAGAGGCTCTGACGCCTGACTTGCCATAGGAGCCCGCGGCGCAAGCTGGAACCCTGCCAGCAGAATCATTCCAACAGCCCATGAACTCATGACACACTCCTCCCATAGTCATCAGGGGGCGTATGACAATGTCGGCTTGGCGCGTCAATGCGGGCTTGTCGCTTTTGACATGTTTTTACGGTGTTTGCGATCTGCCCTTCCCCTGCGCAAGTCCTCAGGAAACAAGTAACACACTGCTGCCGCGCCCTTTTTTGAATCTGGGGGCAATACCGCAATTGCTCACTGCTGTGATGTGGGCCATAATCAATTAGCTATTACCTCCCCTTGAGGCCCGCCCATGGCCGGTTTCATCTGTCTTATTTCCTTGTCCCTTGGCTCCACTCCAGCCAATGATCTAGCATTTTTCGAGACGCGGATCAGGCCATTGCTCGTGGAAAAGTGCATCAAGTGCCACTCTGAAGAAGCGCGTACCCAAGGAAAACTGCGCGGTGGGCTCCTGCTCGACTCCCGCCCCGGTTGGGCCAAGGGTGGCGATAGCGGGCCAGCCATCATCGCCGGCAAACCAGATGCCAGTACCCTCATCAACTCTCTCACCCACACGGGTGAGATCAAAATGCCCCCCACTGGCAAACTTTCCGATCAGCAGATCGCCGACCTGAAAGAATGGGTTCGACGCGGCGCCCCCGATCCTCGGGATGGCCAGAAACCTGCCTCGCAAAACCGCGAAATCGCCAAACCTTGGTGGAGCACACCGCCTAAAGCCCCACGGATTCCCGATTCAACCACCACCCAAGCACCAATCGACCAGTTTGTCCGGGCCCGCCTGCAATCACGCGGGCTGAAACACGCTCCACCCGCGTCAGCCGAGGTTTTGGCCCGTCGGCTGGCATTTGACCTGACTGGTCTGCCCCCGGATGCGGCACTTTTGGCATCGCTTCGCGCTGATATGTCAGCCGAAAACATTGCCCGCGAAGTGGACCGGTTACTTGCCTCCCGCGCCTATGCCGAACGGTGGGCACGCCATTGGTTCGACGTGGCCCGGTATGCCGAAAGCCTGACCCTGCGCGGCTTCATTTTCAAAGACGCGTGGCGATACCGCGATGCTGTCATTGCCGCCTTTGCAAGCGACATGCCGTTTGACCAGTTTGTTGCTGAGCAGATTGCAGGCGACCTGATACCTGGCGGGACAGAGTCAGAACGCGAACGGCGAACGGTGCTTGCCACATTTTTGCTTTTAGGCAACACCAACCTCGAAGAACAGGACAAAAAGACACTCGAGATGGATTATATCGACGAGCAGCTCGATGTGATCGGCAAAGGACTATTGGCGCAAACGCTCACCTGCGCGCGCTGCCACGACCACAAATTCGACCCAATACCGGCACGCGACTACCATGCCTTGGCTGGAATCTTGAAAAACGCGCAGTCACTCGAGCATGCCAATGTGTCCAAGTGGGTCGAAGTCCCACTGCCGTTGCCACCAGAACAAGAAAAAGCGGTGGCCTTGGCTGAAGCGCATGTCAAGCAGTTGAAGTCGCGCATTGCAGCCCTCAAGAAAACCGGTGGGCCCAAGTCCACAGGAATTGTGAAACCAAGCGAACTTTCCGGCATTGTGGTGGACGACACGCAGGCCAAGCAAGTAGGCATGTGGATGGCATCGGTGCATTCGGGCAGCTACATTGGTGCAGGATATCTCCACGACCTAAACGCTGAAAAAGGCAAGAAAACCCTCACCTTTCAGGCGGAACTTCCCAATTCTGGTGAATATGAAGTCCGACTTGCTTACTCCCACGGTTCATCACGGGCCACAGCAGTACCAGTAACCGTGTTTTCTGCCGACGGTGAACAAACCATTTCCGTCAACATGAGTACACCAGCCACAATCGATGGGCGATTTGTTTCGCTTGGGAAGCATAGGTTCGAGAAATCCGGCCAAAGTTTTGTGATTGTCTCAACCGAACAAACCACGGGACATGTGACAGCAGATGCTGTTGTTTTTCTGCCGGTTTCCACCACTACGAAATCCACGAATCTTGCTGTGGAATCAGGATCCCTTGGGCGACTTGAGGAAGAATTGAAGCGTTTAGAAGAGACCATGCCCAAACGCCCCATGGCGATGGGGATCCTCGAATCTGCCAAGCCCACTGATTTACCTGTTTATATCCGTGGAAATGTGCGCAATCCTGGCCCTTTGGCCCCGCGTGGCTTCCTGACCGCGGCGGCATGGAACGGTCAGCCTACCGTAGCTGCTAATTCTGGTGGCCGCCGCGAGCTTGCCGCATGGATCAGTTCTTCCTCTCATCCACTCACGTCGCGGGTGATGGCCAACCGGATCTGGTCGTGGCTGATGGGCGAGGGAATTGTCCGCAGCGTTGATAATTTTGGAGTGATGGGGGAGAAACCAGACGATCCGGCGTTGCTCGATTATTTGGCCATGAGGCTGTCATCTGGTGGCTGGTCCGTCAAGAAATTGGTGCGCGAGTTGGTGCTCAGCCAAACCTACCAACAGGCTTCCGGTGAGGACGGGTGGAGCGAAACAGACCCAGACAACCGGTTGTATGGCAGGGCACGCGTTCGGCGCCTCGACGCCGAATGCCTCCACGATGCCATTCTTTCCATTGCCGGGACCTTGGAACCGTGTCAGGGTGGCCCTACCTTTGCGATAACCTTGGCATCGGATCAAGGTTATCAACAAAAGGGGCGTACCCGCGCCGTGTACCTTCCTGCTTTCCGCAACAGCCCCCATGAATTATTGCAGGCGTTCGACCAAGCTGATTCCTCATCAGTAACGGGTCACCGCGACAGCGGCACGGTGGTGCAGCAGGCACTGTTCCTAACCAACAATGCGTGGGTACGCGACCAAGCCGAGAAAGCGTCTACCCGGCTCCTCAAAAGCCCACTTGGTGAACGCGCCGATATATTGTGGATGATCTCGCTGGGCAGACAGCCAACAGACCGCGAACGGGCCATAGTTGCCTCGGAATTGGCATCTAGCGCCAACGAGCAGTCTGTGTGGGCTCGCATATGCCGGGCACTTTGGTCCAGTGCCGAGTTCCGCCGGCTCGATTGAAATACGAGGTAAACCCCATGAACCAGCCCATGAATCGCCGGGAAATACTTCAATCTGGATGCGGTTTTGGCGCTTTGGCCATGGGTGGCCTGCTCCCCGGCATGACCAGCGCCGCAGCTAGCACCCACCACACACCGCGTGCCAAGCGCGTATTGTTCCTGTTCATGCAAGGCGGCATTGGGCAGATCGACTCATTCGACCATAAACCCCGGCTAGATACCGACGATGGCAAAATGATGCCGTTCGACGATTCGCGGCAAGTAGCCAACACCGGCACTCGCGGCAGCAGCCAGCGGATATTCCGATCGCCATGGAAATTCAGCCCCAAAGGCCAGTGCGGGCGCATGACATCGGAATTGTTTCCTAACATTTCACAACGAGTTGACAACCTTTGTTTTCTGCACGGAATGCATACAGAGGGCGTGGCGCATGGACCTGCCACCTTGTTCCTTCACTGTGGGTCATCCACATTTGTGCGGCCGTCAATGGGTTCTTGGGTGATTTACGGATTGGGAACGGAAAACGAAAACCTGCCCGGCTTCATCACCATCGCTCCAACCGCGGGAAATGGCGGCGCCCGAAATTACGGTCCTGCGTTCCTGCCGCCGCGTTTTCAGGGCACACCACTGGGGCGCGCCGGTGGGCCGTCCAAGGAAGCCACCTTTCGCGACCTTCAATCAGATTCAGATGGAGAACGTGTTGCCAATCTTTTGAACCAACTGCATGAAGAGCAACGCTCCCGCCACCCTGGCGACGCTGCGCTCGATGCGGTGATCAGGTCGTATGAAACGGCGGCACGCATGCAACTAACCGCTCCGGGAGTTATTGATCTGTCCCGTGAATCGGCCAAAACCTTAGCACAATACGGTGTTGGTTCGGGCCCTACAGACAGTTTCGGCCAGCAGTGTCTGCTGGCACGGCGGTTTCTTGAATCTGGGGTGCGGTTTGTCCAAGTGACTTATGGCGACGGTTCCGCGAACCCTGCTTGGGACCAGCACTCCAACCTGACCAAGCATGCGGACCATGCCCGGGCTGTCGATCAACCGGTTGCGGCCCTGTTGGCTGACTTGAAACAACGAGGATTGCTCGAAGACACTTTGGTTTGGTTTGGCAGCGAGTTTGGCCGAACACCCTATGCTGAACGCAACGGCACAGGCCGCGATCACAATCCCACCGGCTTCACGGTTTGGCTGGCTGGGGCGGGTGTGAAACCCGGTTTTGCCCATGGAGCCACCGATGAGTTTGGCCACCATGCAGTGGAGGGACGCGTGCACATGCACGACCTGCATGCAACCATCCTGCATCTACTGGGAGTCAATCACGAGAAACTGACATTCCGTCATGCGGGACGCGACTTCAGGCTGACCGACGTGCATGGTCACGTGGTACGCGAAATTTTGGCCTAACGGTTCAGTCGATCATCTCCACCACTTGGCGGATGGCCGGCGCCTGAATAACAATGGAAAGACCCAGCGGGGTATGAGTGATACGTTCCTCGAAAGCCGATAACGTTTTTTCTGTTTGGCGAATCATGCCCACAGCCAATCCACAAACCATGGGTTGGCCTTTCTCCAGAATAACAACAGGCGCTCCGCTATCGCCGCCAAACGCCGTGGTGTCGGCCATAAACGTTGTTGGAGCAGTTGCTTTAAAGTAAGGCCTACTCGCAATTGTGGCCCGCCTGAGAACACCCTGACCCGCGGGATTGGCTTCCACTTTGGCGGGAAACGAAGAAATCCAAAGTTCGCGTCCTAAACGCATGGTGCTGCGGGCGGATGGGGAATCGTCGAGAATCTGCGCCATTGTATACGGTTTAACATACAGACCAGTTGGCAGAGAAATCGCGACTGCGGCAACATCCAAGTCTTTGTGACGCCGGAACAGAGGCTTGTTGTTGGCGCGCAGGGGGAAAGGCACTTCTCGTCTAGCCAATTCCCCGTTGGGCAGTTGTGCCCGCAGGGCAACACGTCCTTCGGCGGCGGAAATCCCTTCCAGAACGTGTGCGGCCGTTACGAGGACAAAATTAGCGGGTTTGTTGCCTTGTGGCGGGCGTTCCACAAGGAAGCAGGTTCCCGATAGGCCATTGTCTGGAGCGTAAACCCTGAATGTGGAATCAGCCACGTTTTCAAGCAGATCCGCCTGACTTGGCACAGGCGCCACTTGTCCGGGTGCCAGCAGAAGCGCAACCAGCAAAATCACGGATCAACCCTTTCGCACACTCAATCGAGTTCTTTTTCGTCTTTCTCAGACAGGTACAGAATACAACCGCACTCCGTGCATGTCACAAAAGCAAACCGCTTGACTTTACCAGCATCGGGGCCCGTTTGGGTTGTGCCGCACGCGGAGCACGACAAGCCATCGAGCGGGGCCAAGGCATCTGGACCACGCCCTGCGACAATGCGGTTGTAAACCGAAACGTGTTCGCGCGGAACTTCAAGATCTCGCTCAGCCAGATCGCGGCGCACATCCGTAAGGCTTTGTTCGAGGTCTTTTTTGCGCTGGGTCATTTCCGTGTCGAAAGCTGTTGCTTCTGTATGGGCACGGACAATGGCGGCTTCGAGTTCGGGAACCTTACCGTTCGCCGTGTCGATTTCGTCGAGAAGCACCAAGATTTCATCTTCCAAAGTCGCTATCTGATGCCGGGCATGGGCAATTTCGCGTTCAAGTGCTTCGAAGTCGTCGCGAGCGCTGGCGGCATCGCGTTGGTCACTCAACTTCTTGACCTGACCGGTATGCGATTTGATCGCCGTTTCCTTGGCCCGGTGCGTGACTTGTAAATGCTTGATGTGGTCGGCAGATTCAGCCCGTGCTTTTTTGGCACGTTCGTGGCGCGCCTGGAGGCTGGCCAACTGACGGGGCAACGCCGTCAGTGCGGCAGCCAGATCGCGTTCACGGCAGCGGAGATGATGGATTCGTCTGAAAAGCTTGCCTGCGGATACCTCGGCCATGGCACCCTCCCGAGCTGGGCGGGGGGAAACACAGCCCGCACCAGCAAGTTGTTATTGTAGTCATCGCGCTGCCTGATGTCTTGGCGATTAGCGCTTCAACAGTGTCTCGACAAAGCCCTCAAGCTGCCTACTGCGCACAGGATGCTGCAATTTGCGCACTGCCTTGGCTTCGATCTGGCGAACACGTTCCCGGGTTACTTTGAAAATCCGCCCAACCTCTTCCAGCGTGTAGCTGTAACCATCACCAAGACCATAGCGAAGCTTGATGATTTCGCGTTCACGGTAGGTAAGGGTCTTAAGGACCAGATCAATCTTGTCCTTAAGCATTTCCGTACTTGCCGACTGAACAGGCGAATCGACCGAATTGTCTTCGATGAAGTCACCGAAGTAGCTGTCTTCGCTTTCACCAACGGGACGATCCAGCGAGATCGGCTGGCGGGAGATTTTAAGGACTCGGCGGGTGTCTTCCACGGAGATGCCCGCAGCGCGTGCCGTTTCTTCCAGAGTCGGTTCGCGGCCAAGCTCTTGCACCAGCTTTTTGGTGACATTGCGGAGTTTGGACATGGTTTCGATCATGTGTACCGGAATACGGATGGTTCGCGCCTGATCAGCAATGGCCCGTGTGATGGCCTGACGAATCCACCACGTGGCATAGGTGCTGAACTTGTAACCACGGCGGTATTCGTACTTATCCACCGCGCGCATCAGCCCGGTGTTCCCTTCCTGAATCAGATCGAGGAAACTCAGACCCCTATTGCGATACTTTTTAGCGATGCTGACAACCAGACGCAAGTTGCCACCAGAAAGATCGCGCTTGGCTTGCTCGTACTCCATGAACCGGCGCTTAGCCGCTTCCACCCGCAACCGAAGCATGGCGGGCTCTTCGAGCACGTGGTCGATATAGTCGTTCAGCTCCTTCTCGTACCCTTCCAGATCTTCAATTTCGCTGGGGCACTTCCGATGGCGCATCGCGGCAATGATGGCTTCGAGCTCTTCCATGCGCGCCGATATCTGCTCCAGCTTTTTGAGGAGTGGCTGAATCCGCTGTGTGCGGATCGACAACTCTTCCACCAAAACAACAGCTTTCCGGCGGCGGCGGCGCAGACTGTTGCGCAGCTTGAGTCGGGTAGCCCAGGTGGTAGCTGCGCGGAAGGCCGCGAAGTCGACCTGATCCAACTCCAGCAAATGGTCCAGCGTTTTCAGATTGTGAGGCATCCGCTGGAGAATCTTGTCTTTTTCCAGGTTCTCGGTCAGCGACACCTTCACGGTGCGGTCGAATGGAAGTTCACCTTGGTGAACCTTGCGCAGCACATCGACGACTTGCAGCAACACACCGTCGACTTCGAGTACCTTGCACCGGAATTTACGGCGAGTGATTTCAATACGTTTGGCGAGCGCGATTTCCTGTTCACGCTTCAGCAGCGGAATCTCGCCCATCTGGGTGAGGTACATCCGAACAGGATCATCGGTGCGTCGGCCATCGTCGTCGTCCGCATAGCCGACTTCAGATTCGGCACGGGCGTCGATTTCCACGGCGCGCACATCGCGGCCATCGCGTTCTTCGGCTTCGGAGTCGTCGATCAACTCGATGCCGTGCTCTTCCAGCACGATCAACAAGCGATCGATCCTGTCCGGACTGGCGTCTTCCTCCGGAAGGACTTCGTTCACCTGAGTATAAGTCAGGTAACCCTTGTCGCGGCCAAGGTCGATCAGGGCACGCAGATGATCCTGAGTCTTTTCCATCCCGAGCATCTCCGGACAAGCCTGGGTTCAGGTCGCAGCACCGACGGTGGAATTCACCGGGATGCGCCACGCCCCTCTTCCTGCACCTTGCGCAACAGGTCGAAAGCAGCGGCACGATCGCCGCCTCTCGAGGCCTGCTGCAACCTCTGTTGCAACTGCTGCCTTCCTTCGCGGAGCCTTCTCCGTTCGAACGAGGCCAGCATCTCCTCAAGCCACCGACCAGGCTCACCATGGCCACGCGCCATGTCCGAAAGCCTGAGGGCCAATCCTAGGCGCGCTGGCGACATGATGGACCTGAGTCCCTCCATGCCCGGCGCCTCTCCAGCACGCACTTGGCCCAAAAGGTCGAGGAAAAGCCGGCGTGCTGCCGGATGATCCAGCTCCTCTGGGGCCACACGTCCCGCTACTTCCGCCACCTTTTCAGGGAAGGCCAGAAGCACTGCCACCAACTCACGCTCGAGTTGGGGAATCTGTTCTATTTCCACTACCACTTCCACCGTGGCGGAAGCTGGTTCACGTTCAACACGCCGCCGCGACTCTGCCGTCGCCTGCTCCTGCTTCGATTCACGCCGCCGTGCCCACAGGCTGTCTTCCGGCACCCCCAACCGCCTCGACAGGCGGCCGATCATCAGCGCTGCTTTCAGATCTTCTGGAGATCCGGAAGCCCCCTCAGGCAGCAATGCCAAGACCTTTTCAACGGCACGCCGCATCGGCTCCACACGGTTTTCAATGCCCTCAGGAAACCAACGGGTCAGCGTGAATTCCAAAGGATCGACCGCATCGTTGAGAGCGCGTCGAAACGGTTCGGCACCCTCCTCGATCAACCAATCGCACGGATCTTTGCCTTCGGGTAGAGTAGCTACCGTTAGATCGAGTTCACTCCGGGCAAAAAGGCCCAGCGCGCGCTCAACACCGGCATCTCCGCCCGCATCCGCATCAAACACCAGAATCACTTTGCCCGCATGCCGGCGAATCTGCGCCAGATGCCGCGGGTTCAGCGCGGTGCCCATTGTTGCCACAACCGAGGACACGCCACACTGGTGAGCCATCAGCACATCGGTATATCCCTCAACCACGGCAAGCCAACCCGACTGACGGGCTGCTTCACGGGCCAGGTCGATACCGAAGAGCTGCTCGCTCTTGCTGAAAATGGACGAATCCGCAGAGTTATAATACTTAGGCACCCGATCAATGGCCGGAGATCCTGGCAGAATGCGCCCACCAAAACCAACCGTCTGACCGCGCGGATTACGGATGGGGAACTGCACACGGTCGCGGAAGCGATCGTACCAACTCCCACTATCTTGCCGACCAACCAAGCCAATCGATTCCAGCACCTCCAATTCGATGGAGTGATCCCGCGCGAGTTGAATAAGCCAGTTCCCAGTTCCGGGAGCCCAGCCCACGCCAAACCGCTTGAGGGTGTCCTCGTCGAGTCCACGCTGTTCCAAATAATCCCGGGCGGGCGAGCCCAGATGGCGATCCCAGAGGGCTTCTTGGAAATGATGGTGCGCCCATGCCGCCGCAACTAACATGCGGTCCCGAACGCCAGACTGAAGTGAATCTTCACGATCTCGCCAAGAAATTCCTGCTCGTCGGGCCAAAAGATCCATAGCTTCGGTAAAATCGACCCGTTCAATCTCCTGAACGAAGCTAATGACGTCGCCATATTTCCCGCACGCCCAGCACCGATAGCGCTGCCGCTGAGGATCCACATCCAACGATGGACGGGAATCGTCGTGAAATGGGCAAACAGCCTTGAACGTTTTCCCGGCAGTTCGCAGTGCGAGATAACCACCCACGACATCAACGATGTCGCTAGCGGCTTTCACACGCTCCACGCCATCATTCATGGCACTGGTGCCTCCGGGAAGCTTCAACACGGTAGAAAAGTCAGGATGGCACAAAAACTAATCGCATCCCGGCACTGAGCCAGACGGCAGGTGGACCGCCCTGTGGGACCGTCCGAGACACCCGGAGCAATCATCGTCTGGCGACCATGTCGGAAGATGATGGTCCGACTGGGCCAAACTCAGGTGCACGAATCAGCATGGCGGTCATCCTTGACGCCTGACGCAGCAACATTTAACCGTTCTGCATCGTGGAGTAGATTTCATCCTGAAATCCCTTCAAAGTGAATGCTAGGGCTGGTCCCCTCGACTGTCAACCAGCTGAACTTGAGCCGAATTCCTTTCGATCGTCCGACTGCTACCCTTCGCCGTTACAACCACGCCGAAGATTCCATCAATGATAGCCCTGCGGACTGCCGATGGTGTTAATGGAGTCGGCCATCTGGCCAACGCATGCAAGAGGAGATTGGTGGCATGAACCCGGTTCGATGGACAGCTTCATTATTGACTCTGGGAATCCTCCTGCCAGCACAGGTGGCTATGGGGGCCGCACCCACTCCCGCCCAAATTCTTCAATTTAAACCCAGGCAAGAAGGTGTTCTGCCCGGTATGCCCAAGCCTGGCGAAGAAAACGCCTGCAAAGTAGAACTCGTCAAGGGGCAGGGCAAAGGTTCAGGCTGGATCCTGCGCGATCCGTCCGGACAAGTGCTCAGGCGCTTTTTTGATACCAACGACGACAACAAGATCGACGTCTGGAGCTATTTCCGCGACGGACAGGAAGTCTATCGGGAACTGGATACCAACCTCAACGCGCTGCCAGACCAGTTCCGCTGGGTGAATGCAGGCGGAGCCCGATGGGGTGTGGATGTCAACGAGGATGGCACCATCGACGGTTGGCAAATGCTCAGCCCCGAGGAAGCCTCGCAGGAACTGGTGCGCGCTGTTGCCACCAACAATATCAATCGGTTCAGGGCCTTGTTGCTCACCGATGCCGACCTCAAGCAAATGGATCTTGCCGGTGAAACCGGCCGGCAACTGAAGGAAAAGGTGGCAACAGCCCCCACCCGTTTTTTGGCAGCCGTTGCGAAATTAGAAGGGGCCAAGCCTTCGTGGTTGCACCTGGAACTGGGCACACCTCAATGCCTGCCTACCGATGCAACAGGCTCTCGGTTCGACCTGATCCGGCACCCGCGTGGCACCATTCTGATGGACCTTGGCGGAAAAACAGAGTGGTTGCAGAGCGGCGAAATGGTACAGGTGGGTGCCGCTTGGAAACTCGTGGAAGGGCCCGCCGTGGGCGCCATTTCTGAAGATGAAGGACCGCGTTTAGCGGGTCGCCTCGACCTCGACAAAGATCCCGAACTCAAGAAAATGGTTGATGAACTCACCGCCATCGACAAAGACCCTGCCGCCAACGGAACGCCATCTGAAATATCGAAACACCACCTCAGGCGGGCTGACCAGCTTGAGAAAATCGTGGCCCGCATGAAACCCGAAGACCGGGAATCGTGGATTCACCAAGTAGCAGACAGCTTGGCTGGCGCGGCTCAAGTGGGCAAAGATGCGGATCCTGCCGGCTTGCAGCGTCTGGCCAGTCTGGCCGAGCAACTGAACAAGGCAACTCCTGGTGGCAATGTCGCAGCTTATGTTGTGTTCCGACATCTGCAGGCAGAATACTCGCAAAAACTGGCGAAACCCGGAGAAGATTTTGGCAAAGTCCAACTCGATTGGATCGCCCGACTCACCCAGTTTGTAACCTCTTATCCCAAGAGCGACGAGACTGTCGAAGCCTTGCTGCAACTGGGTATGGTCTCTGAATTCTTGGGCAAAGAAACCGAAGCGCGCAACTGGTACGGTCAGGCCGCCAAAAACTTCGGCGACAAGCCTCAAGGAATCAAGGCTGCCGGCGCCGTCAGGCGGCTCGACAGTGAAGGCCAACTGCTGCGCATTGCCGCCGCGCCGCTGGCCAATCCACAGGGTGCCTACGATCTGACCCAGGCGACAGGTAAGGTCGTTTTGGTTTACTTCTGGGCCAGTTGGAACAATCAGTCCATTGGCGATTTTGCCAAAATCAAAGCCCTTCTAGAAACACATGGTGCCAAGGGACTTGAGCTCGTGGCCATCAACTGCGACCAGACGACCGCTGAAGCGCAATCTGTTGTACAACGCGCAGGTGTAGGCGGCGTGCATCTGCATCAACCCGGTGGGCTCGACGGCAAACTGTGCACCGAGCAAGGTTTGATGGTTCTGCCTCATGTTTTCCTGGTGGGAAAGGATGGCAAAGTCATCAACAAGAACGCGCAGTTGGCCACCATCGAAGATGATATCCGCAGGCAGGTCAAATAGAGCAAGCTCGATAACCACAAAAACGCCGGACCATCCTTTGGTCCGGCGTTTTATTTCAACCACCTAAAATATTATAATCGTAATGAGTCATCTACAAATCACTGGGTAATGAACCGTTATTCAAAACGGCGTTCAACGTTACTTCAAAAACGGTACCCCGAGGCCGATTGGGCCTGTGGTTGATGATACCTCCATGTCGGTCAACAACGGCCTTGCAAATGGCCAGACCCAGACCACTACCTTCGTATTGGGATGGCCCCCTATAAAATCGTTCGAATACCCGGCTTCCAACGGTTGGTACAATACCCGGCCCCTGATCGATCACCCTGAATAGCACGGTGGGAAAATGTATGCCTCCGGTTCGACACGCTTCCAGCCGCACAACACCACCTTCGGGGCTATGATAAACAGCGTTGGCCAGCAAGTTGACAAACAACTGAAACAGTTCGTCGTTATCACCCACAACAATCAAGCTGCTCTCGGGCTGATCTAGCACAAGTTTGACGCCATGCTTCTTGGCAATCGATTCAACCTGCTCCACTGCCTCGCACAGCATCGTTTCGACAAAAACCCTATGAAGCGGCTTGTCCCGATTGGTTTCTTCCTGCGTCAGATCGAGCAAACTATTGACCAACCTGCTTAGCCTCTGCGCGGATAAGTGGCAGTAATGAAGGGCAAGACGCATTTCTTCGGAATTTCGCCCATCCTGCATTTCTGAATTAGTGATGATTCCCGCCAGTGGAGTGCGGAGTTCGTGTGACGCGTCGGCAATAAAACGGATTTGTGCTTCGTGCAACGTGTTGACATGGTCGAGCATGGCATTCAAATTGATGGCCATGGGCTGCAATTCGGAATCCATGGCAGCAACATCAATTCTGGCCGAAAGGTTATTGGTCTGCACAAGGCGGGCTGTCTTAGTGATGTCGTCAAGTCCGCTCATGGCACAAGTCAGTAAAAACCAATTAGCGGGAATCGATATGCTTACTAAAAAAACAAAAACCGATACATGGATCATTAAACTCACATATCTGTTCGAATAATACCCATCCATCGACGCTTCCAGCATAATGGTGTTGCCATCGGGGGTCAGGTATGAAATAGTCCTAAATTTGCCATCTTCTAAATAACCAAATATCGGTGGTTCCCCTGATTGATTGTTGCCGACAAGCGTCATGGAATCAATTTTCCCGCCATCCCGATCGAATTTGGAAACCTCCACATCTCCACATAATTTAGTATTTACCGCAGGCAAGGCATCTGGCAATGCGCCCGCATAATGACGAGAAAGGTAAAAATTGAGTCTGCCAAGCAAATACTCGTCTAACTGAGATTCAACAGACGCGCTCTGATAAAGGAATGTATATATTCTAAAAACGATCGCGAGTAAAAAAATCATCGTGGCAACCGCCACAGTAGTACGTAACCTAAGCGATTTTATGCCCAAAAATCTCGACATTCGCGCTCCCATTGGTTTTGCATGAGCTTTTGATGGCGAGATGCCAAATCACACATTCAGCAGAAAGCCTTCTTTGCGCCGATTAACAATTGAATCTTTCCCGATTTTCTTGCGCAACTTCATGATAAAAGCGTCAAGAAGATTCTGCAGGTTTTCTGAATTGTTGGTCCGAATGGCTCCTTCCAGCACATCCCGAGGAACCAATCGGCCCGAATTGCTCGCCAATAGCATCAAAATTGTGAATTCCGTTTCTGTAAGATCAATAGCTTTGCCATCAAGAAGGACGCTTTTCAATACACGGTCGATCACAAGCCTGCCAACCACAAGATTGTTCGTGACCTTCCCTTCGGCACGGCGGATAATAGCCGCGGCACGCGCCAGCAACTCCGACAGTTCAAAAGGTTTCACCAGATAATCGTCGGCTCCCAGTTCCAACCCTTCCAATCGTTCGCGCAGCAATGAACGCGCCGTTACCACTATCACAGGGGTCGCTCGAGTGGCTCGCAATTCCCGTAAAAGCTCCAAGCCTGCAATGCCCGGCAATGTCAGGTCTAGCACGATCAGATCGAAAGAACCCGAACCGAGCAACAGGCTGGCCTGTTCACCATTTTCCGCCTCGGTCACTTGGTAACCGGAATTGGTAAATGCGGTGCTCACGCCAAAACGGATGGCGCTGTCATCCTCGACCACCAGCACACGACGCGTTTGCTTGGACGGCAAGGTTTCATCTGCCGGTGCATGGAAACCAGACATGGTGTGGGCTCCCAAAGATGGGACAAACAGTTCAGCCCAAGAAGTTTACCAACTCGCCTCAACCAAACAACGTGATTATCCTTCCTGCGGTTCACGCCAAATGATAATCAGCCGTTGTGGTGGTTGCCTCCAAGCTTACTTCAAAGATTGTACCTTTGGGTTCATTGGGGCGATATTTAATGACTCCACCATGCGCGTGAACAATCGACTTGCAAATGGCCAAACCAAGGCCCGTTCCTTCAACTTTGTTCGCCCCTCGCAAAAACCGCTGAAATACACGGCTGCCAATCGCGGGATCAATACCCGCCCCTGTATCGCTGACCCATAACATCACATGGCGTATCGAGTTATGACTGTATCCCTTGGCACCGATACAGACCACTCCGCCTTCCTCACTGTGCTGAATGGCATTGGTGAGAAGATTGACCAACACTTGGTACAACTCCCCAGAATCGCCCAACACCATCAAGCCCGATTGTTCAATTTTTTCTTCCAACGTGATCGTGCGCCACTGCGCCATCGGCTCGACCTGCTCCACAGCATCTGCAATCAAGGCATCGATGAAAACTTTCCTGTGCGGTCTGTCGACGCGTCCTTCACTTCGTGTCAGGTCCAGCAGTTCGTTCACCAACCGCGACATGCGCGTCGCCGATCCCTGGCAATATGCCAGCGCCCGGCGCAGTTCTTCGGTGTTATTGGGCTGCATCAAAGCCATCTGGGCATTGTTCATGATTCCGGCCAAGGGCGTCCTCAGCTCATGCGAGGCATCCGCCAGGAACTGCGCTTGGGCGTCGTGCAGCTCATTGACATGGTCGAGCATGGCGTTGAGGTTGGTGGCCATTTCAGACATTTCCGTATCCACTTGCGCGACATCAATACGCGCGTCGCGGTTGTTTTTGACAATCATGCCGGCGGTGGCGGTTATGGCATCGTAGCTTTTAAGCGATCGGGTGATCAAGAACCACCACACAGGCTGCGTGAACGCGAAAACAAAAAAAGAACCCACCACATTAGCCGCAAATCTTGTATTCAAATCTCTATAATATTCGGATAGCGATTTTGAAACATACAGACTTCCACCGTCGACAAGGCGCACCGCCGCGTAACGCACCCAGCCATCGCTAGTCGTATTAATGATCAGCGGGCCCGCATCATGTTGAATTATATTGAGATTCCACTCTTTGCTTTCCGCGGTAGAACCATCACTTCTCACGCGCGCCACCACAGTCCTGTCATCTATCCTGTCTTTATAGTAATCGATTACCGCCCAATTAAAATCGAACAGGCTTTCCAATTGGCCGCCTTCTTTATGAATCGCGGCAAGATCAGGAACATGCATATCCGCATCATTGATGACAGAATCAAGTTTCGGGGTCACGGGCACGGAAATTTTTGGGGCGTTGTCGTTCAATAGCGCATTGATCTTTATTTCGAGATCCCGATCGATCACCGCCATGTTCCTAAGGCTCATGACGTAAATAGCTTGAGACCGATTAACAACCAGTAACAATATAAGAATAAGATTCGAAATAGCCAAAAAGCGCCAACGCAGCGAACGAATGCGTGGCAAGCGAAACATCGCAAATCCCTCTGTGCGCGAAAACACCGATCATACGAAAAGACAAAAGCCTTCACGACGTCGATTCACAATGGTTTTCTTCCCTAGCTTCTTTCGGATCCTCCAGATGAAAGCATCCACCAAATTATCGATGTTTTCGGAAGTTTCGCCGCTCAGAATTGCTTGTTCCAAGACCTCGCGTGGCACCACCTTGCCGGGTTCACGGGCCAGCAACATCAACACCTCGAATTCCGTACGGCTCAACGGGACCAACAGGTTGTTCAAAAAAACGGACTTGGAAGCGCGATCAATCTTGATGGGCCCAATCTCCAAAGTCTGGGTTATTTTTCCCTCGGAACGGCGCAAAAGAGCGGCAATTCGGGCCAACAATTCGTCCAGATCGAAAGGTTTGACAAGGTAGTCATCAGCGCCCAGATTCAGGCCTTCCACCCTGTTTTCCAAAAGAGAACGGGCCGTGACGGCAATAATCGGAGTGGAAATAGATCCGCGCAATTCCCGAAGAATATCCATTCCAGAGAGGCCTGGGAGCATCATGTCGAGTACAATCACATCAAATTGGCGGTCGGAAAGCAACTTCATAGCGGCAAGTCCATTGTCCGCTTCCACGACCTCGTATCCCGAGAGAATCAGGGTTGAAGACACTGCGTGGCGGATGGCTGGGTCGTCTTCAACCACAAGGACCTGACGTGGTCTTCTGGCATCGATTGGGATTTCTGACTCGATAAGAGCGTTTGACATGTAAAAAAACCTCAGTCAACGTATCGTTGCCATATTGACATTAGTTTTACCCAAACCAGAATTCCGTGCCTGATTTTCAGGTTCGATTCAGTAAGTAGCAGGTTTTGGGATCGTCCTGTATCAACTTGAAGTAGAATTCCATACGTTTTTCACCCACTGGACCTTACCTAGCCATGACTGATTCCTCCGGTCCTCGCCCTTGGGGCGCTGAAGAAGACAAGGCTGTGCGTATTTTGGCCCAGTCCGCTCTAGATGAAGACCTTATCGCACCCGATGGCCGCAGAGGCGACGCGACTTGCCTCGCCTTGGTACCGGAAAATTTGACGGGCCAAGCTTGGTTCGACAGCCGGGTGGATGGCCGCGTTGCCGGATTGCCACTGCTGGCCACGGTCTTCAAACTGATCGATGAACGGGTCGAGGTGGAAGTCACTGCCACGGAAGGCGGTAGCATCAAACCGGGTGACCGACTGGCGCGCGTATTTGGCCCCATGCGGGCGCTCTTGACGGGTGAACGGACAGCCCTCAATTTCCTGCAGCGGCTATGCGGCGTCGCCACGCAGGCTGAAAAATTCAGCCGGGTGGTGGACGACCTGCCGTGTGTGATTCTGGACACGCGCAAAACCACCCCGGGCTGGCGGGTTTTGGAAAAATATGCCGTGCGCATGGGCGGTGCAACCAACCACCGCATGGGCTTGGCCGATGGTATTCTCATTAAAGACAATCATTTGGCAGCCCTATCGGGCACAGCCATCGCCACGCCAAGTATTGTTGCCAAGGCTATCAGACAGGCGCGGGCCTACGGAGAAACCCATCCGGGCCTGATGATAGAAGTCGAAGTGGACAATATCGAACAGTTTGAAGCAGCGCTTGCCGAAAACCCGGATGTGGCCCTGCTAGACAACTTCAGCCTCGAAATGCTGCGGCAGGCGGTGGCGTTGCGCAATCGTTTGGCACCGGGAGTGAAGCTTGAGGCGTCGGGCGGAATACGTCTGGAAAATTTGCGGGCAGTTGCCCAAACGGGGGTCGATCGCATCAGTATTGGCGCGCTGACGCATCAGGCAACATCCATCGACATTGGGCTGGACTACGCCCCGCCAGGCGCACAATGAGACCCCACCCCGAAAGAATTACTGAAAGTCCCAACCGCCTTTTGGGTGGACAGGTTTGGCATTACAGTGAACTAGCAAGCACCAACAATTTGGCTCTTGAATTGGGTCTATCGTTAGATGTGAATCCGCAATGGCACGGATTGGCGCTGCGAGCGGACCGACAAACCAGTGGCCGCGGTCAACACAACAGGGTGTGGGAAGCACCCGCCCGCCGAGGCGTTTTGCTGTCTGTCTTGCTCGATCCCCCCGCGCATTGCCGAAGGCCTGCCATTCTCACCTCGTGGGTGGCGGTGGCTGTTTCACGTGTGGTTGAGTCTGTTATTGGCTGGCGGCCAGATTTGAAATGGCCCAACGATGTCCTTGTTCGTGGCCAAAAAATCGCTGGCATTCTGGTGGAACAACGCCGTGGAACCGTGGTGGGAATAGGCCTGAATGTCTGGCAAACCGCGGATGAGTTCGCGGCGGCGGGCCTGCCGGATGCCACTTCACTGGTTCGCTTTGTCGCCAATCCGCCGGATGTGGTGGAAATGACAGAAAAGCTGCTCGACGCCATGGATCTGGACTGGCGCGATCTGGAACAGGGCAATGGCGCGGCAGTGGAACGCCGCTGGCGCGAGGGACTTGGCCTGACAGGCCGGCCCGTGCGCGCGGTAGCTCGCGGCGACACTATTTTGGGCTACCTTGAACACTTGGGGTGGGATGAGATAACACTCCGGCTGGAAAACGGTACGACTCGTTCGTTCCAGCCGGAGGAAATCAGTGCTCTTGCAGCGCTGGATGGGGTTTCCAGCGGCTGAGATCAGTTCAATTAAAGTGGTCTGCCTGTCTCGACCTGAACTTTGAAATCTGCCCATTCCAATGGATCATTGAGAATGGTGGAGATTTCAATCAGGGCTTCGCAAACTTGATCGACGCTGAGCCCAGCCTGAATGGGATGTGCCAACGCGCTGACCGAAAACGCCGCCGATTCCCGCGATGGAATTGCCGGAGTGAAAGGCACATCCACGGTAAACCCGTGGTGGGGATTGTTAGCATGGGCTTTCACCCCGTCAACAATGGCTTTAGCCAACTGCTTCATCATCGCTGGGTTGGTGTTCAATTCCGAATCTGGGTTGAACCGGTTCACTATCCCTTTGGCTTCGGCCAAAACACCAGCAACGCCAAGGCGGTAATGGTCTGCCAGGGAACTGATTCCCGAAATCTCGACGACGGTTTCCCCCTCGGGATTCAACGCCACTTCCCCGATGGTGGCATTGAATCGTTCCGCTACCCACCTTTGTCCAATGGCGTGAAGGAGATGGCGTTCACCCTCTTCCTCGGTTGAGAGGAACGATTTGAAGGTGATGTAGTTGGATTGGTAATAAAACGACATGCCCCAGTTCTCCAAAGAATCCACTGATGCCACCCTTTTCGGGCACCGATCTTGTTTGTTTATTCACATGGCCATCGGAATCCAGAAGACATCTTTTCGGGATTGGCGACAGATTGAAAGTGGCTTGCAACCATGCCACGCAATAGTGGAATGCCCACAGCAACCTGCTTGCCTTGGCCGCAACCCATGGTAAACTCGTGAATCCTGCTACAACCTCTTTTTCACTGGACACCCGCCACCATGCTCCGGATCGGCCATACCGACCACAGACGGGCATTCATGCGCGTGGCCAGTGCGGCAAGCCTTGCTTCTATTACAGGCAACGCGCTTTCCGCACCCGACAGACAGATCGCCAAACCCGGCCACTCCGTGATTTTCGTGTATCTCCACGGTGGTCCCAGCCAATTTGAGACGTTCGACCCAAAACCCGATGCCCCCACAGATATCCGCTCCGTTCTGGGTACTCTTCCGACAGCCGTTCCCGGATTGCGGTTTAGCGAACATTTCCCCATGCTTGCCAGTAGGGCCAACCGCTTCCTTACCGTGCGCTCTTTCGTGCCAGGCGATGCCAACCACGACCTGAAACCGCTGGTGTGCGCCGCCTCCGGCATGGCTAATCTCGGTGCCCTGCACGCCACTGTTGGCGGCGTTCAAAACAGCGACGGGCTTCCCAACAACATTTACCTCACCCCCAAAGCCATTGGCGAAAAGAAAGCCGATCCCTTCATGGGGCCCAACGCACTTTTGACAGGTGCGTTCGCGCGCTCCACAGGTCCGTTTGTGCCGGGTGGCGACGGTGAATTGCTGCGGGACATGCGTTTGGCCATTCCAGCGGAGCGCTTGGCCGAACGGAGGGCGCTATTGGCCGCGGTCGATAACACCATGCGCGTGTTGGATGAATCTGGTGCGGATGGCACCCGCGAGCGGGCCTTGCGTGTGCTCACCGGTTCGGTTGCCGATGCTTTTGATTTGCGTCAGGAACCCCAGCACCTGCTCGACCGCTACGACACGGCGGGTCTGGTAGCCGAGTCAGCCATCACCACCAAGTGGAACAACCATCTTTTTTACAAGGAACATGTGCGATCGCTTGGAAAGCTCATGCTCATGTCGCGGCGTTTGGTGGAACGTGAAGCGGGGTTTGTTGCCCTCAACACAGCCTTTGTTTGGGACAACCACAGCGATGTGAACAATGCTCCCATGAAGGAAGCCATGCCTTGGCTTGCGCCAGTCCTCGACAAAGCACTCGCCGCGCTGCTAGACGATCTTGAAGCGCGTAGCCTGTCGGACAGGGTGATGGTAGTGGTATGCGGCGAGATGGGGCGCACACCGCGCGTGAATAACAAAGGTGGCCGCGACCACTGGGGTGGACTTGGACCCATGCTGTTGGCGGGAGGGCCTGCCCGTTCGGGTGGTATTTTGGGTAGCAGTGCCAGAGACGGTGGCGCCCCATCATCGGCACCCGTGACTATCAGCAATCTGCTGGGCAGCATCTTCGGACATCTTTGGGATGTTCCCAAATTGCGATTGCGCGCTGATCTGGGCCGCGACCTTTCGCGTGTTGCCAGCTACGACGCTATCCCCGGATTGGGCTGATGGCTCCACAATCACTGGAAACAGAATCGATTGCCCTTTTGGCGGTTTTGTTTTTCGTGGCATCCGTTCTGTATTCTTCAGTTGGGCACGCCGGTGCATCCGCTTATCTGGCGGCCATGATTCTTGTGGGCGTACCACGCGAACTGATGAAGCCCACGGCATTCAGCCTAAACATTCTCGTAGCGACCCTTGTTGGCGTTCGTTTCGCGCGTGCCGGCCATTTTCGTTGGCATCTGTTCTGGCCGCTGGCATTGGGCTCTGTCCCAGCAACGCTGCTGGGGACCACGCTTCCGGTGGCACCCGCAACCTTCAAGGTGGCCTTGGCTATTGTGCTCATTCTGGGTGCGGCGCGCTTGGGCCTTATGCCCGATCATGCCAAACCGCTGATCAAGCTGCCGTTTTCTGCCCCATTGGCAGTGGTTGTTGGCATGGCCATCGGCCTGATTTCCGGCATGACAGGAACAGGAGGCGGCATATTCCTTTCGCCTCTGTTCCTTCTGTGCGGGTGGGCGGAAATGCAAACAGTTGCTGCTATTTCAGCACTATTCATCCTCGTCAATTCTGCCGCAGGGCTGGCCGGTTCGATGGCATCGTCCCATCCGCCGCCCTGGGCTATTGTGCTATGGCTGCCCGTTGTGGCGCTAGGCGGGTGGATCGGATCATCGCTGGGCTTGGGCAGGCTGGCACCCATTATGCTTCGGCGCCTATTGGCCATTGTTATGCTGGTGGCCTGTATCAAACTTCTAACAGGGTGACAGCACTATTTTATAACCAGCATCCAAACCTCCGGATGTACCACGTCTTCACCAACTGAATGCAAACAATATAGCCCGCCAGAATGGCTAACAGAAACGGGTAGTACGACAGAGGTAGCGGGGGCATGCCAATCCATTCTCCCAGCGCGGAGCCCGGAACCATCAAACCTGCCGCCATCACACCCATTGTGAGCGCTGTCAAGCCAGTGGAGGCCATGCTGTCGATAAAAGGCCGGCGTGCCGTGCGGATCATGTGAATGATCAAGGTTTGCGACAACAGGCCTTCCACAAACCATGCGGACTGAAACAGGGATTCGTGATTCCCATCGAATCCGGGCATAAAAACATAAATGAGAATACAGAATGTCAGAATGTCGAACAATGAACTGACTGGTCCCACCACCAGCATGAAACGGCCCAAGTCGGCAATACGCCATGGCCGGGGTTGAGCCAGAAAATCATCGTCTGTACGGTCGAACGGTATGCCTACCTGAGAAATATCGTAAAGAAGATTTTGCACCAGCAGGTGGATGGGCAGCATTGGAAGAAACGGCAACCAGACACTGGCGACAAGAACGCTCAGCATGTTGCCAAAGTTGGAACTTGCCGCCATTTTGATGTATTTGACCGTGTTCCCAAACGTCTCGCGCCCCAGAAGCACACCTTCCTTCAGCACCATCAGGCTCTTTTCAAGCAGAATAATATCGGCAGATTCCCGGGCAATATCCACCGCTGTATCCACCGAGATACCCACATCCGCCTCACGTAGAGCCGGGGCATCGTTGACTCCGTCGCCGAGAAAGCCCACTGTGTGCCCACGGCGCTTCAGAGCGGCCACAACCCGCGCTTTCTGCGCTGGCGACATCTTGGCAAAGAGCGTTGTTTTTTCGGCGGCGTCTTCAAGAGCAACGTCACCAAGAGCCTCGACCTGTCCACCCAGCATAATCACAGGATCCTTGATACCAACATCGCGGCAGACCTTGCGCGCCAGCAAATCGTTATCGCCGGTGAGAATTTTCACACGCACCCCTAGGCGATCGAGAGCAGCCAAAGCCGGGCCTGCTGATTCCTTGGGTGGATCCAGAAATGCCACCAAACCTGCCAAAGTAAGATCTGCTTCATCCGCAACAGTGTAGGGCCGGCCTTTGTGATGGATCTCGGGTTTTAGGGCAAGGGCAATCACACGCAAGCCATCTTCGTTCATATCGCGTTTAAGGATATTGATCTGTTCGCGGATGCTGTCCGTGAGCGGTTGCTCAGTATCGCCCACCAGAACCGTGTCGCAGCATTCCAGCACCTCTTCCGCAGCACCTTTGCAAATGAGCAGGTCCTTGCCTGTTTGGCGGTCGCGCACCACCACCGACATGCGGCGGCGCTGAAAATCGAACGGAATCTCGTCTTCCTTTTCGTAGCCACCAGCCATTTCTGTCATGACCTGCTTTTCTTCGTGCTCAAGCACGGCGCGGTCTAGCAAGCTCTTCAAGCCTGCCTGAAAGAAACTGTTGAGGAACGTGTGCTTCAGCACCTCTTCACTTTCCGTACCATCGATCGCAAGATGCTTGATCAACACAACCTTATCCTGCGTTAATGTGCCGGTCTTGTCGGTACACAGGACATCCATGCCGCCCAGATTCTGAATAGCTGGAAGGTATTTCACAATCACCTTGCTGCGCGACATGGCCACGGCACCGCGCGCCAGATTGGCGGTGACAATCATCGGCAACATCTCGGGAGTCAGGCCGACAGCAACCGAAACGCCGAACAAAAGCGCCTGAAACCAGTCACCTTTGGTGACACCATTGATCACAAAAATGATGGGAACCATGACAAACATGAACCGCACCAGAAGCATGCTGGAAGCATTCACGCCCCGATCGAACGCTGTTGATCCGCGACGCGCGGCAATGCCTCCGGCAATAGAGCCCATGTAGGTGCTCTTGCCAGTATGCAACACAAGCGCCCGGCCCGATCCACTGATAACGGTACTGCCCATATAGCCCAAGCAAGGCAGGTCGAGCGGTGCCGATCCGCTTGCCAGCAAGGCCTTGGCCTCAGTTCCTGTCAAAGGCCCCTTTTCAATGGGCATCGACTCGCCTGTCAGGCTGGCCTGATTGATTTGCAGGTCTTTGGCCAAAAGAAAACGCGCATCCGCCGGCACAAGATCTCCGGCAGCCAAGAGCACAACATCACCCGGCACAAGCTGGCTGATGGCAATCTCCGCATGCGGCATGCCCGGGCGAACCACTGTTGCTGTGGTATGAACCATCGATTTCAAGCGGGCAGCAGCACGGCCACTTTGATATTCCTGCATGAAACGCAGGCCGCCACTGATCAGCACCATCGATGAGATAATCACAACAACGGCAAGGTCGCCGCTGGCCATGCCTACGCCAGCCAGAGCCATCAATAAGTAGTTAAATGGCGTATTGAAGGCACGAACAAGCTGCAATGGCCATGGTTGTTCACGGTCGTTGCCTAGATCGTTGAGCCCTAACTTCTTCAAACGGATTTTGGCGTCTGCTTCATCGAGTCCATCAGGGCCTGTTTGAAGTGCTGTTTCAAGTTCTGGAATATCCAAGTTTGACAGATCTGAAGCAGATGCAGGTAGGGGCACGGTTGCCTCCTTTATGTGGTTTCATTCAGAAAAAGCGGACCACCTGGCCACGCTGTTTCCTTCACAGCAACCCCGGATAGCTTCAGAACCATCATACGCTCGGCCCAAGCAAGCACACGCCGGGCAGCATCCGCGACTGGAACCCCGTTCGCATGGATATTGGAAACCAGATTGCGGTCGGCATCGGTATGTCCGGCGCGTGGGCGAAATGCCATATATGCCGACAAACTTTCTGCCGTAGCCAGTCCCGGCCTTTCACCCACCAGTAAAACCAGAACTTCAGGCCTGATCGCATCTCCAATATCGTTCATCACGCCAACCCGGCATTGATGCACCAGCACAGGCCTTCCCCATGTCCAACCATACGCCCGCGCACCAACCTCCAGCATCGGGAGCAGTTCAGGAACTTGGCGTATAACAGCACGCGCCGACAAGCCATCGCCCAAGACAACCTGAAAATCAACATCCTTAGGGGCTTGCTGGGCCAGAAGTTCACGCGACGGCTGATCGAGACGCCGACCAAAATCCGGTCTGCCTATGTACTGCTGGCGACTGGTGGCCAGGGTGCGAACATCATACAAACCGAAGGTGCTTATCAGTTGTTGGAGATCACGTTGAAGGTCGATGGAATCGCCAACAGCATCCCGGGCAGCAGCATGATCGGCGCGCAATCGCAACCATGTGGCCGTAGGGTAAGCCGGCCCATGGCGCCCCACTAACAATCTGGCAGGTGTGCGTTCGAGGGCAAGCCGCACAGGATCCGGCAATTCCTCGGGCAAATTCATGGAGAATCCCCTCCAGCGTCCGCCTCTTCTTCCAATTTCTCAATCGCCAAAATTGTTTTAAGCCGCGCCGATGTAAGCATTCCAGCCGGTGGGCCGGTAAAGGAGAAGCGTGCCAGACAGAACCAGAACACCATCAACCCCGCCCCAAACGCCACCAATACGATGAGCGCCTGATCGTTGGGTGGTTGAACGCCAATGACCACCAATCCCGCGCAACCAATAACAGAAACCATGGATGCAGGAATGAACCATCGGCCGAGTTGGAATGGCCCCAGCTCGGTCCATGTTCGTCCAAGGGCACGCGCCGCAAGGACCAGCGGAACCACATAAGACAGATACAGCAACATGGTGCAAACCGAGGCGATGGTGGCATAAACCGGCGTCCACACTGTGAACAGTACCGATGTGACAGACACCGCCCAAATGGCTGCAACAGGGGCGCGTGTGCCCGGTGATACTCGCGCCAGAGTTACCGAATAAGGCAGGCCACCATCGCGTGCAAAGGCGTAGGTCATGCGCGATGCCGCTGTTACGGTTGCCAATCCACACAGGTACTGGCCCACGCAAGCACTCAACCCAAGAGCCATCGCCATGCCGCCGCCAACGGCATGCCGCAAAGCAGTCATGAAGGCGTTCTCTCCAGATTCCGCAACCACAAGTGGATCCTGAATAGAGATAACAACAACACCCAACATCACCCAGCCAACAATTCCAGAGACCACGACAGATCGCACCATACCCAAAGGCACTTCACGGGCCGCATCGATCGTTTCCTCCGCCGCATGTGCCGAGGCGTCGAAACCAGTAATGGTGTAGGCAGGAAGCAGCGCGCTCATGAAAGCTAACCAGACGATGGAATCGGAGGCGGGCCAAACCGAACCATCTCCTTCCGGAGTCCCAGATAAATTGGTCCAGGTGAAGGCGCGGACTATGTCGAGCGATGGCGCTGCCATCAGCACGGAAATAATGATGGCCGCGCTCACACCGAGAATCCACCAACCACTGAAATCGATCAGGATGCGGGTCAGGCTAATGCCCTTGTGATTGATCAACGCTTGTGAAAACGTGATGGCAGCCACTAAAAGAGCCTGAATCCAAGGGTGGTCTAGATTGAAGTCTAGCAGGCTCTCCGCAAAACGGACCGACCCCACATTGATGGCTGCCAAAACAGTGACCAGACCGGCAAGATTCAGCCAAGCGACGAAAAAGCCCCAAAATCGTCCACCCAAAATGGCGGCCCAGTGATAAAGCCCACCGGCAGTAGGAAATGCTGACGCCACCTGCCCCATAGCCAACGCCACGCAGAGCGATATGACCGTCCAAACGGGCCAGACAATGCCAATGGCAGCTCCACCGACAGCGGCATATCCGACATGAAACGATGTGATGCCACCAGCCACAATACAGATAATGGAAAGAGACAACGCGTAATTGGAGAATCCGCCCAGTATGCGCTTCAACTCCTGAGGGTAACCCAGGCGGTGAAGGCGTTCGATGTCTTCAGATTGATGCGGTGTGTTCATGCAATTCAACTTACACTTTTCAGGAATACGCACCACAACCAAATCTAAGGGACCGAGCCACTGCAATAAATGGACCAACCGGATGTATTCCGCTATAGTAAGCATGACTTTTTCTGTCATTCATCGGAGCTGTTCCCATGATGCGTACCACGGTTATCGCTTCCCTTCTTGTTGCTGGTTTGGCAACTTTATCGCAGGCGTGTTCACGCGTGCTGTGGAACACCAGCGGCCGTTCGGTTCTAGTGGGCCGCAATATGGACTGGCTCAATGCCATGGCCGTGGACTTGTACACGCTTCCACGCGGTAAGTCCTACGACGGCCTGACAGGCCCCAATACCCTGCGGTGGACATCGAAATACGGCAGTTTGGTAGCAGGTTCCCCAGCAGGCGCGGTTGACGGCATCAACGAAAAAGGACTGGCCGTCAACATGCTGTGGTTAGGAACGTCGAACTTCGGGAAGTACGACGCCTCCAAGCCCAGTATTGGCGTTGGGCATTGGTTGCAGTACCAACTCGACAACTTTGCCACCGTTGCCGAAGCTGTCAGCTATATGAAGGCATCGCCCTATCAAGTTGTCCCTGGCACCTTTGACGAACTGAAATCAACGGTTCACCTTGCCATGGCCGACGCCACTGGCGATTCGGCCATCATTGAAATGCTGGATGGCAAGGCCCACATTCACCATGGCCGCGAATTCGCCGTCATGACCAACGACCCACCATACGACCAGCAACTGGCCAACCTGAAAAACTACAAGCCTTTCGGTGGCACCAAGCCCCTGCCCGGCACGGTGGAAGCCGCCGATCGCTTCGTGCGCGCAGCGTCCTACTTGGAAAACCTTCCCAAACCAACCAGCGACCGGGAAGGTGTCGCGGAGATCCTCAGCGTGATGCGCGGCGTATCGCAGCCATATGCACCCGTGAATATTACCGAAATGCGGGCAGGAAGGCCGCACACCAGCCCCACACGCTGGCGGACGGTGATCGACCTGACCCAAAAAATTTACTATTACGAATCCACCATGAGCCCCAATATTATTTGGGTTCGTCTCGATTCTCGCGACTTCACACCCAAGGCAGGTGTGCGCCGACTAGATCTCAATGGTCCGGAAGATCCAATTGGCAACTGCTCGGGCGGGTTCAAGCCATCAAAGCCATTCAAAGTTCTTAAACCAGAACTTAAATAGCATTTTTCAGCCTGTCAGCAATCGGCCGGCCTTGTTTAGCAGGGCCGGCCGACCTGCCGATGCCAATCGACCTGATTGAAACAGGCCCCATTCCTCAAGCCAGCCAGCGAACTCGGGGGCAGGCAACAGGCCAAACAACTGCCTTGCCAATGCCGCATCGTGCGGGCTGGTGGACTGGTAATTCAGCATCACATCGTCGCCACACGGCACACCCATGACAAAATTGACACCCGCCGCCGCCAGAAGCAACAGCAGGTTGTCGAGCGAGTTCTGGTCGGCGTCAGCATGGTTGGTATGACAGACATCGATTCCCATAGGCAGCCCGAGCAACTTGCCAACACAATGATCTTCCAGCCCCGCGCGAACAATCTGACGCTCGTCGGCAAGATATTCCGGCCCTATGAATCCCACAACAGAATTGACAAGGAACGGATCAAAAGCACGGGCAACGGCCTGGGCACGCGCTTCAATGGTTAATTGATCCACACCATGGTGCGCCTCCGCCGATAATGCGCTTCCCTGACCTGTTTCAAAATAAGTGCACTGCTTGCCGATCCAGCGGACATTGCGGCGGGCACGCGCCTCCAGCACCTGCTGTTGCCCCTCGCGGATCAAGGCAAGGTTGATACCAAAACTGGCATTGGCCGCTTGTGTGCCCGCCACCGACTGAAACAGCAGGTCAACCGGAGCACCCTGTTCCAAAGAAGACATCTGCGTGGTTATATGCGCCAAGCAGCAATGCTGCGTCGGTATCGCCAATCCATCGATCAACCGGTCGAGCCCGTGAAGAATGGCCCCCACAACACCGGGATCGTCTGTGGCAGGATTCACCCCAATGACCGCATCGCCACACCCAAGCAACAATCCATCAATGGTCGATGCCAAAATACCCTGCAGGTCATCAGCCGGGTGATTGGGCTGAATGCGCACACCCAATACGCCTTTTCCGCCCATGGTGTTGCGACATTGGGTGATAACGCGGATCTTTGACGCGACAAGCACCAATTCCTTGTTGGCCATCAGCTTGACAACCGCGGCAATCATCTCGGGCGTAAGACCCGGCCTTGCGCGGGAAATGGCCGCGCCATCTGTGGTGTCTTCAAGCAACCATTCGCGCAGCTCACCAACGGTTTGCGATCGCATCGGCGCAAAAGCAATAGCATCGTGATCATTATGGATCAGGCGCGAAACCTCATCGGTATCCGGGTCGATCACAGGCGACGCTATAAAATCTGCTAATGGCAGATCGGCCAACACCATTTTTGCCGCGACGCGCTCTGTTTCACTCGAGGCGGCAATGCCCGCCAGTGTATCGCCCGATTTCGCCTCTCCGGCTTTGGCCAGCAGGTCTTTCAGGTCAGCAAAGACATGCCGGGTAGACCTAAGCGTACAGGCAAGCACCATGGGGCACTCCCGTTACCGTGACGGTTCATGAAGCACCACTTGTGGGTGCATGGTGTAGAGGCGAAATCCTGAACCCACAGGAACAAAAACCCCGGAAGACTTGTTGTCCGCTGGAGGGAACAGCGGTTTTTCGTATTTGATCCAGTTGACGAGATCTGTTGAAACCGCCAGACACGAAGACCATTTGCGCGGTAACGGTCCGCTGGTGTTGGTGCCGTGGTAGCTGGCGAAATATTTTCCAGCGTGTTGAAAGACCTGATTCATGGCAATCATGTCGTGATCGTGTTCACCAGGGCCGGGCTTCAGAACCGGGGTATCCGACACATGGCGCCATGTTTTGAGATCTGTCGAAACAGCCAACCAAACCGCCTTGTCCATTCGTTCGTAAAACAGGCACCAGCGGTTGGCATCGCGCCACAAGACCGGGGTTCCGAACGGGCCGTCCGGAATCGGTTGGCCGTTGGCCTGTCGAATGTCCAGCGTTCCCAGCTTCTTCCAGTTCACTCCGTCTGTGGAAGATAACAAGTGAGCGCGATCGCCCTCGCCTTCCGCCACCATCAACAGTCGATCGCCATCACGAGCGATCATCACATCTTCAACCCATGCGTCGCGAACAATGGGATTGGCCGGATGCCGAATCCATGCGACACCATCGGTAGACGTTGCCAGGCCCAGCATCCGCCTGCCTGTTTTGGTGCCATCGTATCCCGTGTACCAAAGGCGCCAAACACCATTTTCATGCAGAATCCATCCGCGTTCACGAATGGCGGCATCCCAAGCTCCCGGGGCGCCTGCTGAAAAAACAGGTGCTGCCCCATGCTGACGAAATTCCGTCAGTTCTTTCGGAAATGACACGTCCGCCGCGGGAAGCAGCGGAGCCACCGCGGAAGCAGCGGCACAGGCAAGCGCCTGGCGGCGATTTAGAAATGATTCGATCATTTAGAAATCACCACCACCATAGTCGCCACCGGAATCACCACCGCCAGTATCAAAATCACCAGACGACTCGCTACCGCCGGAAAAGTCACCGGCCCCAGTTTCGTCGCCGCCACTGGAGTCGCCCCAACCGCTGCTGCTGCCAAATGCCGAATTCGAGCTGAAAAACGAATTGTACATCCACATGCCAGCCGCCGCCCCAAACATGCCACCCAACAGGCTGGAGAAGAATCCACCTCCGCCTGCCGGAGCCATTGAGGGACCTGCGGAACCACCGCGCATCAAACCCACCACCATCCAGACGGCCATCAGGCCGACCAGACCAAGGCAGACATAACCCAGAATGCCGTTATCACCTTCTTGGGCAACCATGGCCGGGCGGCGAGCATTTTCTTGACCCGTTGTAGAAGTGTGACCGGCAGCGCCCCTACTGCGTTCAAGTGGTAGTGTTGTGGCAATAAAGCTCACACCAGAGGCAAGAGCTTCATCGAGAAGCTTTTTGCGCTCCACATCGTTGGTGGCTTTTTTGGCCTCACCCAGTGCTTTTGACAATCGCTCGCGCAAGTCGGATGCGGCAGTATTGCTGAACCCGGCAGCAGTAACTGCCTTGTCGGCCTTGACCACAACTTTGCCAGGATTCCAGTTGATAAGCACCACCAAACCACGATCGCCTTTAACGTGCGCCATGGTCCAGTCGTGCCAGAAAGCATCTGTTTTGGCTTTGTCTCCCTTGGCTTCCGCAAGGATTTTAGCCTGCGCTTCCGGGAGTTCGCGGTATGTTTCGATGTGAACCTGCCGGTCTGCCGCTGCCGAGAGTCGCAACAGCTTGGCTTTGGCCTCTTCGCGCGCCGTTTCAGAAAACAGGCTGGCATTGTCTTCGATGGTCAGCTTAACGGGGGAAGCGGCGTGCAGGCCCGAAACCATTAGGAACAAGGCGCAAAGCCCCGTCAGGTTCATCTGTTTACTGCTCATGAAACCAGTTCCTTTCGAGATACCCGCTACAAAACGATTGTCTCAGAATCATGATACGATTGAATCTATCTGGTGGTGCGCGGGAAATGATTCTTTCCACGCCCCTACCAAGGTGCTGGTCCGTTTGATTGGAGGTCGATGCTGCTCATGAAACGACGCATGGCTGCCTTGTTGCTACCGGTCCTAATGGCGCTGAATACTCCAGTGCTGGGTCAGGAAACCAGTGTCAGACCGGGTATCAACGACCCGTTCCGCAAACCCGATGTGAAAGCCTATATTGAGCGGTTCGAAGGCGAAAGCCGGGAGATCTTTGAAAAACGCGATGCCATTGTTAAAGCTTGCGCCGTGAAACCGGGGATGAAGATCGCCGACATCGGTGCGGGCACAGGGTTGTTCACCCGCATGTTCGCGCGTGAGGTAGGCCCGCAGGGCCAAGTGATGGCTGTGGATATTGCCGCGGCATTTCTGGAACATATCGAAAAGTCCGCACGCGATCTCAAATTGACCAACGTCAAAACCATACTGGGGGGCGACGCTTCGCCGCGACTTCCAACCGGCTCCGCGGATCTGGTTTTTGTCTGCGATACTTACCATCACTTTGAGTACCCAAAAAGCATGCTGAAGGACATTCACGCATCGCTAAAACCCGGTGGGCGTTTGGTGGTGATTGATTTCATCCGTACCCCCGGAACCAGCCGGCAGTGGGTTATTGATCATGTGCGCGCGGGGCAAGACGTGTTTGAACAGGAGATCACCCAGGCGGGTTTCAGGAAAGTTTCCGAATCGAAGGGTATTCTGAAAGAAAACTATCTGGCCGTTTTTGAAAAGGTAGGACCGTGAGCACTGAACCGCGCCGCGCTTATGGTCTTTCCACGGGCATTTATGTTGTCGTGGCATCGATGGTTGGCGCGGGAATCCTGACCACCTCGGGCTACACGCTGCGGGAAACCGGTAACCCATGGTCGCTACTGGCACTGTGGGCGGTCGGTGGCCTGATGGCTCTGGCGGGAGCACTCACCATCGCCGAAATGGCCACCATGCTCCCTCGCGTAGGTGGTGATTACCTGTTTGCCCGCGAGGCATTTGGACCGGGCACGGCCATCATGGTGGGCTGGGCCACGTTTATTCTGGGATTTGCCGCTCCTATTGCGGTGATTGCGCGCCTGGCTACGAGCTATATGCTGGGCGACTGGCTAGCCCTGTTGCCCGGTCCATGGCCCGCCATTTTGGAGCCGGGTCTGGCAGTTATCCTTATTGCCGCATGTGCCTGCGCCCACGCCTTCAGCCACAACCATAGTGCAAGCACTCAGGCGACAACCACCGTTATCAAACTCGCCATTTTGTCGGGAATGGTCATGGCAGGATTGACCCTTGGCACCGGTTCATGGGCTCACTTTCGGGTAGGAGGATGGCCAGCTTCCACGGAATGGATGCCTTTGGCCAGTTCACTCATTTATGTTAGTTATGCCTATGCCGGATGGAATGGTGCCGCCTATCTGGCTGGAGAGATCCGCGACCCCGGCCGTCTGCTGCCACGGGCGTTGGTGGGTGGGTGCCTGTTGGTCACACTTCTTTATTTGGCCATGAATACTGTGTACATTTTTGCTATCGACCCTGTTGCCATTACAGCCATGTCGCCCGGCGAAGTCGGCCGCGTGGCTGAACTGGCCATGACCAATCTTTTTGGTTCTGGCGTTGCGCGTTCTATCTCCGTGATTCTTGGCGTGGGAATGGTGGCATCGGTGAGTGCTTATCTGATGTCTGGTTCACGCGTGCTGGTGGCCATGGCGGCGGATGGAGCGTTTTTTTCCATGGCGGGTGGTTGGCATCCAACCCGGGGAACACCCATCGGTGCCATTGTCAGTTTGGCATTAGTGGCGTGTATTCTTGCCTGTTCCGGTTCGTTTTTGCAGTTGCTCGATTACACCTCCACGGGCCTGACAGCCGTATCGGCATTGGTGGTGGCAGGCATTTTTCCGCTTCATCAGAGATTGGGAAGAGGAGTTGCCTTCCGAATGCCCCTTTATCCGCTTCCCCCACTCATTGTGTTGGGCTTATCGATCTGGACCATCACCGCGGTGCTGATGCAGGAAGAGAAACAAATACCAGCGTTGTTGAGCCTCGCCACCATTGCTGTTGGGGTGCCATTGGCCGGATGGTTGAAAAAACCTGCTACCACCGAACCTGAAATCCGGGCATGAGATTCGTTATTTTTGCCGGTTTTAGCTGGACTCTCCCTCTATGAACGTTCCAATAGCAACCAGAACAACCCGGGGAAACAACCATGACCATTGATCGCCGTCACTGGATAAGCACCAACACACTGGCCGCCACAGCCCTAAGTTTGGCCGGTTCGCGAGCCCTTGCCGCGGATGCCACCGTTACCGTTGGTCTACTCGGCACCGGTGGCCGTTGCCGGCACCTGCTAAAAGCATTGCAGCAAGTACCCGGGGTGAAAGTTGTGGCTTTGGCCGATGTGCAAGACTCGGCACGTAACGAGACACGCAAGCTACTCACTTCGGCGCCGGTAGTCGATGGACGCGATTTCCGCGCCGTACTCGACCGCAAAGATATCGACGCAGTCATGATTGCCAGTGCCGACCATTGGCATGTGCCCATGACCATTGCCGCGTTGGGAGCTGGCAAGCATGTGTATGTGGAAAAGCCACTCACCCATACGCTGGCCGAAGGGCAACCAGTCATCGATGCCGATGCCAAAGCCAATCGGGTGGTTCAGGTGGGCATGCAGCAGCGCAGTATGCCGCACATCCGTGAAGCCCGCGAACTGCTAGCTTCTGGAAAGATCGGTTCCGTGAACAAGATAACATTGAGCTGGAACCGCAACAGCAACCGCTTCAACCGCGATAAAGTTCCAGTTGATCCAAACAGTGTTGACTGGAAAGCATTCCTAGGCACCGCGCCCGACCAGCCACTCGATGGATACCGGATGCGCAACTGGCGCTGGTTCTGGGACTTTGGCGGCGGCATTTTTACCGACCTCATGGTTCACTGGATCGACGTGGCCCATTGGTTGACCGGGAAGGACAATCCTCAACGCGCGGTAGCCATTGGCGACTATATCAATGCCAAAGATATTTGGGAAACCCCCGACAGCGTGCAGTGCCTGCTGGCATATCCGGGTGGTTTGCAGGCGCACTTTGAAGGCACCTTCAGCAATGCCAGACAGGGCGCCCGCATTGAATTCATGACCAACGAAGGCACACTGTACATCGACCGTGGCCGATTTGAATTCTTCCCCGATCACAATAAAAAGCTCCCCGCTATTTCGCGCATTTTAGGTCAGGGAAGAGCTGGCGCCGACTTCTACGACCAACCCGATGGCGAACTCTTGCACCTGGCGGAGTGGATTGGTGCTATCCGCGAAGGAAAGAAAACCAGTTGCCCGGTAACAGCCGGAGTCATGTCTGCCGCCGCGGCTCATCTGGCCAACAAGGCCCTGCGCGGTTCAGGTGTGGCCACGGCGTAACGGAACTGTCAGGTATCGTGGCATGACAACGAACAGTTGTACCATCCTGCATGTCGATATGGACGCGTTTTACGCGTCGATCGAGCAGCGTGATAATCCGTCGCTGCGCGGACAACCGGTTGTTGTGGGAGGCGGTTCCGGCAGGGGCGTGGTTGCTGCCGCCAGCTACGAAGCGCGGAAATTCGGCATTCATTCCGCCATGTCCGGCACGGTGGCCCGCCGATTGTGTCCGGAATTGGTGTTTCTGCCAGTACGGATGGACGCTTACCGCAAGGAATCGCTGCGGATTCGAGCCATATTTGAATCGTTTACACCTTTGGTGGAACCACTCAGCCTTGACGAGGCATATCTCGATACCCGCGGCACCGAACGACTATTTGGCTTGGCGGAAGACGTTGGCCGCGCTATTGCGCGAAAAATCGTCGAGGAAACCAAGCTGGGCGTTTCGGTAGGTGTTGGCCCCAACAAATGGGTGGCCAAGCTGTGCAGCGACCTCCGCAAGCCGAACGGTTTTGTGGTGGCCCCCGCCGATTTACCCGCGTTTTTGTCCCCAATCCCGGTATCAAGGCTATGGGGGGTAGGAGAAAAGGGTGTTGAACGGTTGCATGCCGTTGGGCTGTACACGCTCGGTGATCTGCAACGTACGCCAGAAACATCGTTGGTTCGGGCCTTGGGACCGGGCGGCCGTGAATTGCGCGACATGGCCTTGGGGAAAGACGACCGGGTTGTTACGCCACACCGCCAAGCCAAATCGATGGGATCGGAAACGACCTTCAGCCACGACATCGGCGAACCGTGGGTACTGGCAGCCTGGCTGATGGAGCAGGTGGAGGAAGTGGGGGAAAGCCTACGTGCCAAAGGACTGCTGGCTGGTGGAGTGGAGGTCAAGCTGCGTTCGGGCGACTTCCGAACACGCAGCCGCAGCCGAAAATTATCGACCGCCACCCAAACCACGGCCGAGCTTTGGGAAACAGCCCGAGCACTTTTGGAAGATTTGTGTGGTATGGATCTCCTACCAGCGCGTTTGGTAGGGGTGACAGCCATCGACCTCAAAAGGCCTGAGCAGATCCAGCGAGGTCTATTCGATCCGATCGAACCACAAAAACCAGCCAAGCTCGATCTCGCGCTCGATGCCATACGCGCCCGGTTCGGCAATGAATCTGTCAGCAGGGGAACCGTTTGGCGCCGTCGGCACGAAGACAAGGAAGCGCAGGGAGAAGCCTGAGCCACTCCGTGCCACTGGATGTAACCGTCCGTATAGTAGTTTCCAGATCGATGGAAGAAGTCAGCAGGGAGAATCGACCGTGCCAGCCCGAAAGATCCTGATGATTGTGGGTGACTTTGTAGAAGATTACGAAGCCATGGTGCCTTTTCAGGCACTGCTAATGGTAGGCCATGCCGTGCATGCGGTCTGCCCGGGTAAGAAAACAGGCGAGTGGGTGCAGACAGCCATTCACGATTTTGAAGGTCACCAGACTTACAGCGAAAAGCCCGGCCACCGATTTGCACTTAATGCCAGCTTCGATGATATTGACCCGGAATCGTACGATGCGCTCATCATTCCCGGTGGGCGCGCGCCAGAATATTTGCGGCTGAATAACCGTGTTCTGGAAATTGTTAGGCATTTCTTTTCCGCGAACAAGCCGGTTGCAGCCATTTGCCACGGCCCACAACTACTGGCTGCCGCGGGGGTGCTGAAAAACCGCGACTGTTCCGCCTACCCGGCTGTTTTACCGGAAGTCACGCTTGCGGGTGGCACGGCAATTCATGTGCCTATCGACGGCGCCCATACGTGCGGAAAGCTGGTAACCGGGCCCGCTTGGCCGGCTCACCCCGCTTGGCTGGCACAGTTCCTCAAGGTCTTGGGAACCACAATCACTGTCTAACAGATTGATTCCTTGATGGTGCCGAACGCTTTTACCCTGCCTTGTGTTCCGGACTACTGGTGTCTGGAACCAAGGCCGTTTGGCACTTGGGGCAGGAATATACAACACCTCGGGCTACCCGGCGCTTGCGCACAATGGTGAATTGCCACGTGCGGCAACCGCAGCGGAACGGAAAGGTTTGGCTCGGCTTTCGCGCTGCTGTGGTCTGGTATTGGTGGCAGCGCGTCGCCGGCAGCCCGAAAGCCGCCATAACGGCGCGCCAACTGGCGCCATGCGGTCGAATGCGCGCTCTGCCCGCGATCACGCGATCCACCACGTGCGCTACCTCATGGCCGATGGTGCGCACCAGAAAATCTTCATGATTGGCGCGCAGCAACTCCATGTTCAGCCGAATAAACGGCTCGCCCTGCGCGGGAAACCATGCCTGACCAGCTGTGCGACCTTTCAGATCAAAAAAGACGGCAACACGAACAAATGATCGGCCGAACCGCTGTTCGGCCAAGGCGAAGTAATGCTCCGCTGCCTGTGCCGCCGAGCGTCGGTATTCCGAATCCGTCATGCTCATTCAACCACCAAATTGCCGTTCATCACCATCCAGTGCCCTGGAAACGTACAGACATACGGATATCGGCCTTTAGCCTTGGGCACCTGAAAATAAATCGTGAACCGCTCACCCGGTGCCACCACATCGGTATGCGCCAGAACATCGTCTCCAGCGGGAATATAGTGCCGGGCCAATGCCTCTGGATCAGAAACCAGCAAATTGGCCTCAGCACCCACACGCGCCAATGATCCTGGTTTCAGAAGAGCCCAGTTATGTGGAACAACATCCGGGTTGGTAAATGTAAGCGCCAGCACTTCGCCCGCCTTGGCCGACAGCACCTTTTGCTGGAACGACAGATTCGGGCCAGAATCGATGGTTATCTTGCGCGCACCCGCCATGGGATAACGCCATCGGTTGGGCACCGACTTCACGGCTACAGCCAGATCCGTCAGGATTGGATGCGGCATGATTGTTTTGGGTCGGGCGACATAGCCGGGTATACCCGTGTAATCCGCAGCCAATCGGTGTGCTGTGGCAAACAGATGTGTCGGCTTGCCTGATCCTGTTTTCAGGAATACCTGCACCTGATTGGCAGGTTGCAGGTCCGGTACTTCAAGAAACACCCCGGTACCGCCATCGGTGACATGAGCGCCGGTTACTTCCAGAATATCGTGGCCCTTCAGGCCAACATGGTGCGACGAATACTCAGCAGAGCCGTAGGCAGGCCCATAACGGTAATTCCACACCATCACCAAACGGTTCGCCTGCTGAGATATCGATGACGGATCGATCGGCTGGGCAAATTTCAAATGAATACCATTGGCGTGCATTCGAAAAGCAATGGGAGCCTGAACCGGTTCCCCGGTGTAACGCACCCTCTGCACGCCACCATCTGCCAATGCATACGTTCCCCACCCTTGCATTCCAACCACATAAAGTTGGCCATCGGCTGGGCTGAAGCGGCCACGGTGGGCGCCGGAAATGAATTCGCCCGGCATGGGCACCAAAGCACCTTGAGGTTGGCCATCGACCGTGTCGCGCAGAAGCAAGAAATGCGAACATGCGCCAAATGAGAAATGCAGGTCCAATCCCTTGAACGGCCCCCAACGTGAAGAATCAATGGTTGCCTGGCCTCCCGCGGAATTATCGAGCCCACGGGGCAAGTAAACCAGTGGCAAATCAGGTGCTTTTCCACCACGTGGGCCACCGTAACCGTAGAAACCGTTGGGACGAATCTGGCAGATCATGCTCGCAGGGGTCCAATCGCCTTCAGAACAGGGCACGGTAATGGCGCCATCCGCAGCGATGCCAACACCATCCGGATTACGGAATCCTGTGGCCAAAACGGTCGCCGTGGCACCATCGGGCGATATGCGCATCACACCCTGATTGCTACTGGCGATAACATAAGAACCATCGGCTGCGCGCTGCAATCCACAAATGAAATCGTGACCGCCCGTCGATGTCTCATACGCATTACAAAAACATTCGTGAAAGTCGTATTCGCCATCGCCATTGAGATCGCGCAAGCGTGTGATCTGATCCCTGCCCAAAACCATAGGGTCACCATCCACAACCACCATACCAAGCGGTTGGTGCAAGCCGGATGCGACCTTGCGCCAGACAGGCGCTTTCAGCCCGGCGTCGATACTGTCAATGCGCCAGACGTCGCCCTGCATGGAACAGACAAGCATGGCGCCATCTGGGAGGAATGCGAGGTCGCCCGGAAAAATCGGGCTGTTCCACGGATTTTTGAACGGCACAGGTATGGTGTCGATGGCGTAAGGGCCGCCCTTGCCCAACTGGCCAACAACCGGGAGACGCTCTGGCCAGCGTGCCGGGCCTCCCGCCGTGTAGCGGTTCATGGAATGATTGGCTGCAGCAGCTTGAACCAACTCCCGCTTGAATTGGCCGTTTTCGACCCAAGCGGAATCGAGGTAGTGGGTGCCATCGATAGTGTAAGAAAACACAACCCTCCTTCCGTGCCTATAATACCCCTTGTAGACAAACGGTTTGGCGGGCTTGGTTCCTTCCGGCCTTGGCAGCATGGTGCCATCGGGCTTGATACCGTCCATGAATCCGTGGCGAATTTCGCCCAGCTTGAGAAAGCCGCCTTTCCAGAGCGCCTCATAACAGAGTGTTTCCGGATTAAAACACGCCGCCATTTCCCCTTTTTCTCCCAGCAGCACGCACACGCCACGGCGCACGGTCACTCCCGAAGCGCGAAACACGCCGCCAAGCACAGGGCTGACATCGGCTTTGGTCCATTCCGCGCCTTTCCAGTATTCCTCGTTCTGGTTGCCCCAATGCCCATGTTTGCCAGATTCAAGCCCGGGAAAAGCCATGGCCACCGCAGGACGTGTTTTCATGGCGGCGAAGTGAATGGCTTCCTTCTGGTAAAAATCGTACAGGCGTTCGCGGTTGGGGAACTGATCCGCCAGAGGCCAGCTTGACGGGTCGATGGGACCGCGTGCAAATTCAAATTCCGTGGCCTTGTGAACGATGGCGGGCCCGGGCAAGGCGCCAGCGACGGCAGGGTCGCGGCCAAGGTCGACAAGAAAACGGCATAAATCGGTCAAGTCTGCTTCGGTCATGGCTTCTGCAAGGCCCGCAGGCATGAGACTACCCACGGGCTTCAGTTCCTCGATATCAGCACGCGGAATAGCAGATTCTTTGCCTGTGGCCGCCTCTCGAATAACCACGGTTTTCGGGTTTTCAGAAACCAGATAACCTTGCAAGACCTTGCCATCCGCCGTGGCCAACGCGTGCGCCAGATATCCTTGCTTGATTGAATGCGACGGATAGAGCACGTTTTCAACAATCACCTCCGCTGGCTGGCATTTGCCAACCTCGGTAAGGTCCGGGCCAATAATTCCCCCCTGCGCACCCACTTTGTGGCAATTCAGGCAGGCATGTCGGGCAGAAGCAAACACCTTGGCGCCACGCTTCACATCGCCCTTAGTCTGGGCCGAAGCCAGCACGGTCTTGATACGCTGAAGATCATATTTGGGGGGCAACCTGTTCGAGGCTTGCGCTGCCAATGCGCGCCGCGCTGGCCCCGCCAAACCCGACAGGTCTTCGCATACTTCTTTTTTGGCATCTAGAACCCACAACCCAAAAGTCGTTGGGTCTTTGGCTGGAACCATTGAACTACCGTGGGGAACCTGCGCGCCTTTGCGAATGCGTGCCCATGCCACCATTCCACCCGCATCCAGGCCGCCTTCAGCAAGCCTTCCCAAGCCAAGCGGACCGGCCAATGCCACGGCACCTGTTGGCCGGTTATCGCCTTGCACAACCTGCCTGCCATCCACATACAGTGTCACGCCATTCTCGCGAATGACCAAGCCCACCGTGTGGGGTTTACCATCGGTGATCACTGTTTCTGAATTCACATGATCTGGCTTGAAACCGGGAAGGTAGGCAGCCACCCGACCGGTTCCCGGATAGGTGAAGATTTCCCAATGGCGGCCAGAAGCTTTGGTATCAGACGCCATCAAAACACGAAAATTAGCCGCGTCACGCACTGTCGCATTCACTTCTGCGGTCATCGGCCATTCACGCCATGCCGGCATTCCGGGTACCAGCCAACCCGCGTCCGATGTGGCTCCAGCGCCCGGTCTGGGCGGCACAGGGGTGCGTGGTTTTGGTGCTTCTCCAGCATCTGCACCCTTGGCTCGAAGCACCACATAGGCCAACCCGTCGAGGTTATCTGCCAAGGTATCGGCAGCGTCAAACGAGGTGTGGCCGAGCACGCCAACCAAGCCACGGTAGCCACTTTCGGCGATCAAACGTGTCAGGCGCTCGTCTTCCGAACCCTGAGCCATGGGTAATATCTTGCGACCCACGGCATCTCCACGCGGATCGGTTCCGTTGATGTTCCAGCAAAGCAGATGCGGAACAAGGCGAGGCAACACTGCCGGCAGCCGCTCGAGGGCGCCATGCGCATGGTGCAGGTTGTAAACGATGCCGACATGCGGCATCCCCAAAGCTTCACGCACCAGGAGCATGTTCTCAGGCTCGCCGGCCCAACCGCCATGGTTGTAAAGCCCTAATTTGTGGCCACGCTTGCCGGCCTCCACAGCCACGCCACGCAATTGTTGAGCCACGCGCGCGGCTTTGGCTAAATTGTCACCAGCCGGGCCCGGATCGGGCATGCTCACCCAAAGTTGCGTCCGCACATTGAAACGGTCGAGCGCGGCAAGGATTTTTTCTCCCGTGCCGGCCACGGCTCCGGGAAACCAGAACGCCGTCATTTCGATTTTGTTGTCTTTCAATGCCTTCAGCTCGGCGTCGAACGTGGCGATATGCTCGTCGCGCCAATCGTAGGCCAAACGCTTAATACCAAGTGTTTTGAGCATCGCGGCCCGTTCGGCAGGGCCGCGTTTCTTGGCGTCGAACGGAACAACGCACCACGCCACCAGATTCGGTTTATCGAAGATCGCATAAGGCGATGGCTTCGGAGCGGGCTGTCCTCCGGCCAAAAACACCAGCATCAGTGATAACATCAAAACGGCTCCGAACAGGGCAAGAGGCCCGGCGGAACCGCTCGTTGCATCAGCAGAGCAGCATCATCAGCCGGGAGCGATAGTCCTGAGTCACGGGATGCGTGTCACCCAGGGCATGGAATGCCTGAATCATCGCCTCCCGCGCCGGGCCGGTCAACAGCGTACTGTCTCCTTCGGCGGCTTCGATCAGCTCCTCAAGCGAGGCTATGTACTCGCCAGCGGCAGCTAAGCGGCATCCCAGTTCATAACGGGCGTGGGCCTTCTCCTTGACCGTACCTGCCGCGGCAACACGAGCCTGAGCCTGATCAATGTTGGCAGGACCTGGAACCTTGTCGGCAAACCAAGCGCGCGCTTTCAGCGCCAACGCTTCCTCGCCCAGTTCGCCACCACCCGAAACACTGTCGAGCAGCGTCATGACTTCGTCTTTGTCCCCACGCGCCAGAAGTATCCGGGCCAGCCCAACACGGGCCTGATCGAGTAGTTCTTCGCCTTTCAGCGCCTCACGGTAAAGGGCCTCTGCTTCCGCCAATTCACCTGCCTGCTCGCGCACCAGCGCCATTTCCGAAAGCTTTTCGCTTGCCGTAGGCAACAACCCATCCAACAACTGGGCAAGTGCCTTTTCAGGGAGAATGCCCTGAAATCGGTCCACCGGCCGACCATCGCGGAATATCAGAACATCGGGAATGGAACTAATGCCAAAAGCCATGGCCAAACGCTGTTCTGCATCGACATTCACCTTGGCCAGCCGGATCTTCCCACCGCGTTCCAGAATCAGCTTTTCCAGCGTTGGCTTCATGGCCAAACAAGGCTGGCACCACGGCGCCCAAAAATCCACCAGCACAGGAACGTCCGACTTCAGAACCAGCGCTTCGAAATCTTTCGACGTCACATCAAAAATGAAATCCACTTCGCTCATGACCATATCTCCTTCGTTGTTTGTCCAAATAATCCTAGCGTCTCGCCCATAAGGCCGTGCAGGCGCTCAAGCGATACCGGGTTTTCGACCGGAAAGGCTCCATCCCTGTCCGTCGAACCAACCACCACGCCGCGTGGCACGCCGGCACCAGCCAGCAAACCTGTCCATGCACCGGTCCAATGATCCCGGCCACCACGGGAATTCAAACGCGGCGAACGCCCCATTTCTCCAGTCACCACCAACAACACGTTGTCCCACAAGCCCTTGTTCTCAAGTGCGTCGATCAGCCGGGCAAGTCCATGGTCTAACGCGGGGGCCAGATGGTTGCGGTAGTCAGACAATGTTCCAGCCAAAGCACCTAGGTCAGCATGGCAATCCCATGTGATCCGGTTGAAGACTGTCTCTGCTGTGTTCACCGTTACCATACGCGCGCCTTGCTCCAGCGCGCCAACGGCTTGCGAAAACATGCTGTCAACAGACATTGCCCCTACCTGTATCGGCCAACTGCCACTCGCTATCGCGCCATCCTGACCAACACCTGCGGCCTGCCCCAAGGTACTGATCGGACCCGGCACAACTACCCACGGCGCAACACCACCCCGGCCAGAAACACAGCTTCCCACCGGCGCTGCCGTCTGATCCATGGCACAGCCCGTGTGAAGCAACCGAAAACCTGTTTCATGAATCGGGTCCGCGTTGTGGTGCAGTGTCCGTACCAAACAGACACGGTCCAGTCGGTCTGCAAGGTGTGGATACAGCTCGGTTAAACGAACCCCGGGAATTCGTGTGGGAATCGAACGGAAAGGGCCACGGCACTCGATTGAGGCATCCGGTTTGGGATCCCACGTATCGATCTGAGATGGTCCCCCCACCAAGTGAACCAGCAGTACCTGACGACCTAGCTGCACATTTTTGCTTGTGCTGGCGCTAGCAAGGCACGCTGCACCACTGCTTCCCGCCGCTGCCATGAATGTTCGGCGATCCATCGAATTCATGGTACGACTCCCCACTGGCTGAATTGATCCCATCAGACTAACCGCCGTCGACGTCGTCGTGAAGAATACCAGACAATTCGTTCCAGTTCCGTCAATCGGCTGACGGCGGCGTTGGCGGCATCCCGATCGGGAATGGCTCCCGAATAAGCCAAATGGTAATGCTCCGCAGCCAGTTGAACGGGAATATCAGCGTATTCAGCAAGGAACGGGTCGAGCCGCCAATGGGTAGCCAAGGCTTGCGCCACCTCCATAGGCGTGTCTGAATCCGATGAGCGAATTCCCGTTCTGCGCGCCAGTCGCCTCAACCGAGGTGCCATGCCACGCGCCGCGTAAATCCAGCGCACCCGCAACCGCCTAAGCATAAAAATAGCAGCCAAACCCGCGACCAGTGTCAGCACGGGGACCATGCCGTTTGGGATTCCGCCCGGACCGTATTCGGCCCACCACCCGGTAAATTCATTGACCAAAGGTTGCTGCTGGTTCAACCACTCCCCCACCGATCCGTACCAACCATCCACAGGCTTGGTTTCGACGAGTTCCGAAGAATCGCCCGGTGTAGGGTCAAGTGTCAACCAGTCCCACGAGACCCTACGCACCGGGGCGTTTTCAAATTTTGGAATCAGGGCTTCCACCCAGCTATGGGCGTGGTAGTTTCGGATCACATACCGACCAGTTTCGATAGACTCACAGCCGCGAAATCCCTTAACCACCCGCGACGGAATGCCAACCGACCGCAACATCAGAGCCAACCCTGAGGCAAACCGCTCGCAATGCCCCCTTTTTGTGTTCTTTAGAAAGTCCACTGCCGGATCAATGACCGGGTCGGTCCTGTCCAAGTCCAAAGTGTAGGTGTATTCGCCACCCAGTGCCAAATAACGGCATAAGCGCTGAGCCGACTCTTCGAAAAATTCATGTGGAAGCCGCGCTGGACGCCATTGCGCCTCTTTCAACGCTTTAACAGGCAATGGCGCTGCCACCTGCTTAACCGTTTGGCCGGGCAAATCCGCCAAAGATTCCAACAACTCCCAAGCCCATGGACGCAGCGCTTCGGGAGCGTTCAACAAATCTTCCTGCCGAACCCGATTTTCAATATCATCCTGAAGAGGGGACCGATCGCGTTTGTTCTCTTCAGCCACGATCTGCTGGTACGCCAAATACCGCCGCAACAAACCCCTGCGACTAGCACCCGGTGCGGGGACCGGCAGAAACAGCGCCGGGTCGGCTATGACAGGAGTTGTAATCTCACGCGATGTCACCCGAAAGTTCAGCAACGTCTGACGGACTAACAACTTGGGCAGAGGTGGTTGAGCCAGTGGCACACCACGGCCTCCGGTCGACGTGGACGATCCACGCCAACGCCCCGCTCGATACTGTTCTAGTTCCACCGCGCGGAACCGTTGGTCCAACGGAATCGTGGTCGGCCTACCCGAATAATCAGTAGCATCGATCTCAATCACGACTTCTTCATCGAGCTCGACTTTACCCTGATGGTTTAAGTCCATTTCCGTGCCAAATCCAGTAGCCAACCTCGATGCGCCAAATGCGGCGGATGGGTTCCAATTCGGCACATCGGCATTGGGCATAATCAAATAGCCCGCAAGTGAAACCGCACCAAGCAGAGCCCCTTCCGACACAATAATCCGCCAGCCCGGCCAGATTCCACCAGACAGATGCGACCTCAGACTTGCCAGACTCATGACTGCGTAAAAACCCAAAGGCATCACCATGACATCGTCTGCGCCCAGAATGCACCCAATGGCCACCTGAACCACACCCAGCGCATGAAGCACCCAAAAATCGCGTGTCAATTGGCGCCTGAGGATTTTCACAACCGTCAAACAGGGGATCAAACAGGCAATAAACGGTATCAACGCCACAGATAATGGCAAATTCCGGTTTGCCATCGCCTGAGTCAGGGCCCACACACCGCCCACTATGCCAATCAAACCACCAAGCGTATTCCCCGCCGCATCGGGCAGCGGACGCAAGCCATCGGTCCACTCCTCGTAGGCAATGGCAAGCACCGTGATGGCAATCACACCGAACACCAACGGCAAACCCAGGAATTCACGGTCCGCCAACATCAAAAATACAACCGACAGCAGCAAGGCGCCGTGAAGAAGATGCCGATCGAATCGACCACGGGTCATGATTGCACCTCGCGACCAGGTTCATACCAGCGCAACCGTTCCAACTCGTTGGGCGAGATCCACCGGCATAAACTTCCTTGCAATTCCTCAGGAATGTCGCCCGGATGCCCCGCCAAACGCACCACCGGCGCGCCGCGCCGCCACCCCGATCCCGGCACCGCCACATCGTCACCAGCGCCACATACCGCCAATGCCGCCAGCATTTCTGCCACTGGCGTTGTGGCTCCCTGAGTGTGCAATACCACAGGACGAGATCCCGTAACTACCAATCCCAACCAGCGCAACCCGCCACGCCCCCAAGCAGAAACCAGACTAGCTGCCAAATCGATCAATGCCTCTCCCAATTTCCCCTCTTCTGGTTCCACAAAAATCACGAGTGCTTCTTCCCTGGGTTGCTCGTGTTCGCGCACCATCTTAACGCCGGTGCGCGCCGTTGTCCGCCAATGCACCAACCGCGGGCTGTCTCCGGCGCGCCAAGCCCGCAACCCATGAAACTCCTCGCCCACTGCCGATAACACATTGCTGCTCTCCACCTCGGTCGCGCCGGAATCGCGCCGCCGATGCAGCCAGCCCATGAATTCTGAAAGCTCAATCTTGCCTTGCCGGGGAAGTACCAGAATGCGGTCTTTGGCCAAAACATCGCGCCGGGCTTCTACCAGCCCGTAGGGCCCGGAGGCAGCCAACCACGCCTCGGGCAGTTGGGTCCAGCCACGGTGCTGGGGATGCAAGGGAACCCAGATCTCTTGATTCGCTGTCCCCAGAACCACGTTCTGACAAGAATGGCTGGCTACCGACAAGCGAACAGATACCGGTTCACCATCCCCCTCGAGCCAAACCAGCACACGAACTCTGCCGGGCAGGCCAGCTTCAAGAGTGTCGTCGTCGTTGATGGCGGCTTGGGCTCGCGATAGCCCCAATGGGCATCTCAAGGTATTCCAGATGAGGGCGGCACCCAGCCAACACGAAAACAGCAACAGAAGGCCTATACCCTTGACAATCGCCAAGGCGAACAACATCACAAAAACCATCAGCCAGATCACGCCAGCCATTGTCAGGTTGCGCCCGGTCATGACACCACCTCCACGCCTGCGGGCTTTTGTCAAACCGGCACAGCCGTTTTCTCGACAATCTGCCGGACCACCTCATGGGCCATTTGCCCATGATCCCGGCCCTGACCATGCCGCACAAGAAGTCGATGGGAGAGGACTGGTTGCGCCAAACTTTTGATATCATCGGGGATCACATAACCCCGACCGGCCAGCAACGCATTGGCCTGGGCAGCCCTATAAAATCCAAGCGCTGCTCGTGTGCTGGCGCCCACACGCAGATCGGCATGATGGCGCGTGGCCTCGACAATGGCCAACAGGTAATCCGCCAAGGCCGCATCAAACCGAATCTGACGCGCCTGCTTCTGCAAAGCCACAACACTATGCGGATTCAGGTGCGCCTGAAGGCCATCGATAGGGTCACCCTGACGGTGCCCTTCAAGAATGGCGCGTTCCGCGGCGCGATCGGGGTAGCCAATGGTCAACCGCATCATGAAACGGTCCAGCTGGCTTTCCGGAAGTGGATAGGTGCCTTCAAATTCATGCGGGTTTTGCGTGGCCAACACGAAAAACGGCGGGCCCAAGAGGTGAGTCTTTCCATCGAGGCTCACCTTCATTTCCGACATGGCTTCCAGCAAAGCCGATTGGGTGCGCGGGCTGGCACGGTTGATCTCGTCAGCCAGAATGACATGGGCGAAAATCGGGCCCGCCTGAAATTCAAAGGCACCGGTATTTTGCATCAGAACGCTGGTACCCAGAAGATCGCTGGGAAGAAGGTCGGGTGTGAACTGAATGCGGTGAAAGTCGCCCCCAAGGCACCGAGCAAGGGCGCGCGCCAGCAAAGTTTTGCCTGTTCCGGGCACATCTTCCAACAGAAGATGCCCCTCGGCCAGCAAGCACACCCACGCCAACCGAACAACCTCCGGCTTGCCCAGAAAGACCTTTCCAACAGCGGCTAGGGCACCAAGTAACTGCGGCAATGATGCGTCAGACTCGACTCGCACGGTTGAACTACTGGGGCTCTGTGTTTGGGGAACCGTCGGGCTGAACGGGACTGACATAAGCTGTGCTCCGCTGGGCGCGCGTTTTACCCCCTTACTATAGAAAAAGAATCAGAGGCAGGTGCCTTGAATTGTGGAGATCGTGCCAAGATGACAACCCGCAACGTTCCCCAAACTGTTGAAAAATTGCGGCGCAGCCTGATGGAACATCCGCTTTACCAAGCCATGTCCGCACCCGAACACATTGTCTGCTTTCTTCAGCACCACGTCTGGGCCGTGTGGGATTTCATGAGCCTGCTGAAGGCACTGCAACGAAACTTGACTGGAGTTGCAGTACCGTGGGTGCCCCCTACAGATCCATTAGCTGCGCGCCTCATCAATTCAATTGTGCTTGGTGAAGAGTCGGACGAAGACGGCTACGGCGGATATTGCAGCCACTTCGAGATGTACCGCCAAGCCATGGTTCAAGCAGGTGCGGATTCTGGCCCCATCGACCGGTTTGTGCTTCAGTTGCGAACCGGCATAACTTGGCAAGAAGCCCTCAAAGCGGCTCCTGTTCCAGAATTCGTGCGCCGTTTTGTCTCCTTCAGCCTCTCGTTGGCCACGGGAACAGACGTGCCTGCGCTGGCAGCGGCTTTCACCTTGGGCAGGGAAGATCTGATTCCTGCGATGTTCCCCAGGCTTCTGGAAGAGTTGGCGGAAAGGCACCCGGAACGTTTCGACCGCCTTTGCCACTACCTCCGCCGGCACGTGGAGATCGATGGTGGCGAGCATGGTCCTGCGGCGCTGCTGCTGCTGGATCGACTGTGCCCCACGGAACCGGATCGTTTGCGGGCTGAAGCCACGGCCATTACTGCGTTGCAGGCGCGTCTCGCGCTATGGGATGGAATTCTGGCGGATCTTTCCTGACCATTCCCATAAGGGGTGCCGCGTGCTACACTACCAGTTCTGGAGAGGTGACAGAGTGGCCGATCGTGACGGTCTCGAAAACCGTTGTACCAGCAATGGTACCGAGGGTTCAAATCCCTCCCTCTCCGCTCGCACAGTTTGACTTGGTCGCTACCAATTAAGGCCACGAACGATTCGAAATTAGATTAAATAAGTCTTCCAAGCGGAACGATACCAATCTCTCACATCGAAGAGGCCCTCATGACTGAGGAAGGGGCCATGTGCCGGGGTTTCGGAATCTTAAGTCACAATGATATCAATATGTTTTCTGCCAGGGAGTCTGTGGCCCCTTACTCAGTCGTGCGGGGCTCTTCGATTTTGAAGGGTTAGGGCTTAGCGTGATAACCCTTTGAATATTCTTCAAGCGTGCGCTTCACCGCCTACTCACGCCCACTTCGGTCTCCTTCTGTCTTTACTTCACACGACCAGAAATTATCCCCCAACAGGAACTGCAAGAAGACGGAATCCGAGGTTGTTGTCACGGTAGTCAGGGTCGTCAACATACCGGGACGACGCAGAGCAATCGTCGCCGTTACTGAGCCAACCGCCGCCACAGCACACACGGTCCGAGGCTTCTTTGCTAGACGTCCACTCCCACACATTACCATGCATGTCATACATTCCCAGAGGGTTGGGGAGATAATTTCCTACAACACTGGTGGTTCGAAGATACGGGCCTTTTTTGCCTGATCCTGCCGGGTAATTGCCGTTGAAATTGGCTTGCGTGGAAGACAGGTCGTTGCTAGCCACCGCTGTCAGATCGGACTTACTACGCGCAAAATAGTAAAGGTATTGGCTTTGGGATTTTGGAATGGGTCCATCTCGAAGAATGTATTCCCATTCATCGGCATCCGGCAAACGGTACAAAAAACCACTTCGGCTGTTGGCGGCATTAACATTCTGCAAAAAATCCTGAACATCATTATAAGATATGTTTTCCATCGGATTTTTTGGTTTGCCTTTAAAATAACTAGGATTAGTGCCCATAACCGCCTGCCATTGCTCCTGCGTGACGGGGTAAATACCGCACCAAAAACCTTTTTCATGCGTGAAAGGGGTTGTTGCTTTCGTTCCACCACCGCCGCCCAACCAGCTTTGGCCAGGCGGCACCCAGGCGCACGTCATTTTAATAGAAGATGTTAGTGGTGCTTGAATGGTGTCGCCTATGCGAGGCGCTGGTTTGGCAGGTGCTACGGGTGCAACAACAGGTTTGGGCGCGGGTGTTGATTCTGTGGGTTTCGTTTCTTGTTCGTTCGGGGGTAGAACTGGAGCCGGACGGATACCTGACTTCTCAAGCGCCTTGTTCAGTTCTTCCACCAGCGCGCCTGCGTTTGGTAGCCGGCGTTCCCGTCGGGTTGCCACACACTTTTTAATCAGGTCAATAATAGGAGATGCGACATGTTCGTCCTCGAGGTCGTCGGCAAAATCAACGCTCGGCGCCTTCATAAGGTTGCCTACGAGCAGTTGATAGCCGATCACGCCCAAAGCATGGACATCGTCGCGCGGATCCGGATCGGCTCCCAAGCCCTGTTCCGGACTGGCGTAAAGGGGCGTGTACGAACCCATCATAGATTGGCTCACCTGCGCCCCTTTGCCGCTCATGCCGGAGCGGTGTTCGGCCAAAGCCGACTCCGCCATGATGGCGCCAATGCCAAAGTCGGTGATTTGAATTTCCAGTTTTCCATTGACGCGCGAAAGCAAAACATTAGCAGGCTTAAGATCGCGGTGAACAATGGGGGGTGCCATGGCGTGCAGCGGCGCCACAATCTGGGCCAATCTTTTCAAAAATTGCAGGGCATGTTTGTGCTTTTGCTCGGTGTTCCAACTAGGCCAAGTAGCAAATATCCCAGAAAGATCACCGCCGTTGACGTAGTCGTATTCCAAACAAGGGGTTTCGATGTCGAGATGGGCGTTGCGTAAGGCCACAATTCCATCGCGTTGCCCCAACGACGTAATCCGCCCCAACAAATGGATTTCGCGTACCAGCGAACTTTTGCTTTCCAGAGTTAGGCAAAACTTCAATGCCATCACCAAGCTGGGAAGCGCATGGTGTTCCGCTTTCCAAACCTCACCAAAACCGCCAATTCCCAAACAATCGGTCAACTTCCAATTTCCTACGGGCCGGTCTCCCGGCTGAAAACGTGGTGGCCGTTGCGGCAGGAAACGAAAAACATCGTTAGGCTGGGAAATGGTCAAGGTTTTAGGAACGGTACTGCCCGTAGGGTCTTCTGAGCGCCTCAAGCTGGCTCGGAACGAGGCTGGGACTTGGGCCGCATAGGCCACCACCCGCGCCCGTACCTCGGGTTTCTGGATTTCTGCACGGACGGATTCTGGTACATTTTGCACGATCGATTCGTAGCGCGATTCAACTTCAGCGCGAATGGCGGCATGGCTTTGCACCACCATTTCCTGCAGGCACGCCACTTCCTCGGCCCGCTGGACTTTTTTCGAATACCGTTCCACGACTCCTTGGCCTACCTCGTACAGCACCTGACCAAATGGCACCATGCCCATCAGTCCCCGCAAACCCTGCGAAGCCACCGATTCCGCCACGCACTGCAGCAACAAACCCCATCTGGCCATGGTATCTTCCACATATGCTGTTCAAACCATGCTGATAGTGTAGCAAATCAGTGGGGATATGGTTGTTGTGATGGTTTTCGTCCATTAAACACATCTTTGCCAATGACCGAAACTCACCTTGGCTACCGAAGCCTGGCACATGGCCCCTTACTCAGTCGCACGGGGCTCTTCGGTTTTGCTTGGGGTTTTATGTGTCAAATTCCACAATTATCAAACGCATAACGCCGAGCTTTCGCTCGGCGTTATGCGTTGTTATAGCTTGTTAAGCCTTAATCAATCTCCCTGACGCACCTCGAAGCGCACCTTAGGAGACAAGACTTCGGGCAAGTTGAGCATGCGGTCGATGACCGCTTTTTCTTCCTGGGCGTTGCGCACCGAAATGGCAATCGTGTAAATCCCGTCTGCTTTATCAACCGTCACCTTGCGGGCGTGGCGACCACAGGCCTTCTCCACAGCACGTTTAAGCTCTGCTGTTGAGTTGATGGTAATGTCTGGGAAACCACCCGCTGCTGCAGGCTGAACGGTTTCCTCTTCCTCGATCATCTTGGCAGCGATCGGCTTGATGGGCGAAGGCTGCGCGACGGAAGGCGCCATTTTCAGAGGTGGAACCGTCAACGGCACCGCGGAAGGAACAGAAACGGGCATCGATGGCGCAGGCATCAATTCTGGCATGGCGCGCGGTGGTGCTTTGGGCATCGACACAGCCGCCACGGGCGCAGGCCTTACTTCCACAGCAGGTGTGGGTGTGGTTGACATGGCATTGGCCAAGGCGCGGTTGCGCCAAGCATTGGCACGGGAATCTGCCCCCATGGGAGCATGCGCCATGGTCCAGTTGGCTGGTTGCTCTTCCAGAGTTGCAGCCGCGTTGCGCAGCGGGGCACCACCCACTGTTACCGCCGCGGGCGGAAGCCATAAACGCGACGACGCCAACGGTGTGCGCAAACGTGCCACGGTTGGCACAGGCGCTGCTACTTCTGTGATAACACCAATGGGTGGTTGCGCGTCACGTGGTTTTTCGACGGTGGCTTTCTTTTCAACAACAGGCATTGGAGCAGGAATTACAGGCTCGGGCTTATCGTTAGCCGCAATAGCCACCAGAGCGTTACTGCCTGAAGCCATTGGAATTTCTTTCAGACGCGTCGGTTCAGCAGGCTGACGAGCCTCGGCAGATCCGTTCAGTGTTCTGCGGCCGTCGGAAGTGACCAGTGTCACCATGCGGCCGTCTTTCATCATGGGGGTAACACGCAAGTCGTTGCGGACAGAGACGACTCCAGCGAGTTTTTTCAGGCCCCGGCTCAGCTCCACCTTGTCTTCCATCGAAAGAGCAAGACCTGAAACAGTGAGTTGCCCGGCTTCGGTGGATTCCACCTGAATGGCACCCGCTTGCGAAGGAAGCAACTCCTTCACGCGCCGGGCGGCCATTTTCTTGAGAGCAGCCGACTGCATGGGTTTGCGGGCTGCTGCTGGGATAACAGCAACAGTTGCAAGGTCACGCACGGTGCCGTTGTGATTTTGTTTGAGAATATCAATGGCGTGCCTGCGTGATTGTTCGTTGTCGTAGCCGCCACGCACTTCAAGCACATCGCCAGAGCGACGCAGCGTCAAGCGCGAGTCACCCAATGCCGGATCTGCCAGTAAAAGGCATTCGAGCCGCATTTCCTGGAACGTATCCATGGGATCGAGAACCGCTGAGCTGACCAGTTTTTCAGGAGCCCAAGTCGCGGAGGCCAAGGGGGAACCAGCCACCAACAGTGCAGCGGCCATTCGCCAAACACGCGCCATGAGAGATCTCCATAAAAAAGACAAAGCGTGCCCGGTCAACAGCCTGAGAAGGCCAAACCGGACACGCTGCATGGGTGATCAATAGTTGACCAGATCCTTAGTTACCGATTTCTGCAGTTCAGGATCGCTGCCAACGTAGAGGTGGAGGTGATCCTTGTCGATATAAACGACATCCACACGTGGCCTTGTCACTTTCACAGGGAAAGGATAACCCGACTCGATGGTTTCCTTGTAGTACACCGTGCACTTAAAGTGGCAATGGTGGAGCTGCGCTGGGCCAATAAGCGGGAAGAAGCGCGGCGGATCGATCTTATCGATCATTTTCTCGACAACAACCGTCATGTCGTCGCGGAACTCTTCGTAGAAGAACGGCACGCCGCGGGCCACCCGGGGCAGAGCGCGAATGACCTGCGCGTCATCTGGTGGATCATCGCAAGTGGGCAGTGGGAACCCATCGCGTACCGGTGGCATCACCGGAGTACGCGAATCGTTCTTGAAGGAATATTTATCCTCCATGCGTTCAGTAACCCATGGGGGAACGGGGATGGGGGTAAAAATACCCATGGAAAGCGGGGCGCACCCGGAAAGACCGGAGACAACCGCTGCTGCCAGACCCATACCCAGGCTTTGATACCATTTCATGCCTGCACCCTCGTTGGACCGAACAAACAACCGCTTGGTGCGGCGGGATGACTTGGTCCCGGACCGTGTGTGATGGTGGTATCGGATATTCCGGGCGGATGACTTGAGCGCAGTGTGCCGTTTTTCCTGAAAACGCTGAAAAAACATGCATGTTACAGGCGGTCGAGAGTATCGATCCAGTCGACAAGCCCCTTGATACTGGGTTCGTCCAGATAAACGCTTCCGGCATCTTCCATCAGGCGCAACATGACCGGGTAGCGTTTTTCCTGCAATTTGAGGCGGGTTTGCTCCACACCTTCACGTGCGGGATCGCGGTCGCCCACCACCAAGAAAAATGCCAGGGGCTGGCCGGGCACCTTGTCGCGTGGCGCTGTGCCCATGGGCGAACCCACGGCTGCCACACCCCGCGTCAGATCGCGCTTGTTGAATCCCAGATAGTACGCCATCAATCCACCCGAGCCCATGCCGTGGACAATCACGCGCCTTTTGTCGATGGCCATGGCTTCCTGAGTTTCACGGATGGCTTGCGCGATCCATTCCGCATCGCCGGGGGTCCAATCCGCATCGGGTTCGGACTGGGGCGCCAGCAAAACGATGTTATATTTGGTGCAAAAGGCATCCCAAGCATCGATCAGGCCGGCAAGGTCCTTATCCTTGCCCTTGTTGAAAGGATGCAGCCAGACCACCAGAGCATGAGCGACATCGGGGCGGTAGTTGGCTGGAAGGTGCAACCAATATTTCCCGCTGCCATCGGCACTGTTTTTCTTCTGTGTGCCTGTTTCGATTTTCACCGCTGGAGGGTTATCTGGCGCCTTGGCACCCTTTACAGAGGGAGTCCCCTCAGGTCGGGTGAGCAAATCTCCGGGGAAGGCTCCCATGGCCACTTTGATGGGTTGTGGCTTGGCGTCCTTGGCCTCGCCAGCGCGGCGCACCAGCAGGCTCAGTTCCAAACCGGGCATCTGGCTTTCCAGAAAAGCGCTAAATGAATCTCGGTTCTGAACAGGCAACGGAATCGGGCCACGGGAAATGCCAACAATTCGGTCTCCAGCTTTCATGCCTGCCTTGTCTGCCGGGCCTCCGGGCTGAACCGCCCGCACCAAAACACCCGGTTCAGGGTCGTCGCGTGTGGGCAGAATTCCAAGCCATGGCATAGCTATGGCTGCTTGTGGCCCACCCAACTCCAATTCCGCTACCTTGATTTCCTCATCACCCCGGCGGACCGTCACGGAAACTTTGTCGCCCTGATACAACCTGCCCAAGGCATGCAGCATCTGGGCGGGTGTGCCAACGGGCTTGGCGCCAATCGCTGTGATAATGTCCCCGGCCTTCAGGCCCGATTTTTCAGCAGCGCTTCCCGGTGCTACCGTCGCGATTTTCGGTTGGACTTCGTGCTGGTCGCCCGGCTCCATGGCAATACCCAGCATCCCTTTTTCAAGATCCCGGCCGGCCTTGAGCCTTGGCAATGCCGACATGGCATCGTCAAAATAGATAGCGAAACCAATTCCCGAGTCGTACCACTCAAAACCAGCCGTATCACCTTCCCCTTGGGGCGAAGCCGGCACAAGAATTCCCAATACACGGCCTTCAATGTCGATGAGCGGACCGCCGTAGTTTACTGGCGAAACCTTGGCATCGGTTTGCAGCGCCTTGCCCCAAACCCGATCGAGAGCACTGACAATGCCAAGGCTGATCGAGGGCGGAGCGTCGAGCGCCGGCGCCAACGTGCGTCCCAAGGCCAATGCCGATTGTCCCACCCGAATATCTGCGCGGCCGGCAGCCACAGGAACCACAAGATCGGTGGCTTCCACCTTCAGCAGTGTCAGCATGCGCGTGCGGTCGGTAGCCACAACCCGGGCCACATGCCTTTTACCACCCACCGCCACGAGTATGCTGGTGGGCTTGTTGGCAAAATTGAAGGCACTCGAGATGATCCAACCATCGGCCCCGACAACAATACCGGTAGTGGGCCCCAGCCCGCGGCGAATCCGTGGGGCGCCGGGCCTTCCCCCAGCGCCGGGTTGCCCTCCCACGATTTCCGTGCCACCCGACGTCTCTATGGTTACCAACGAAGGGGCCACGCGGGCAGCAGCAGCACGCACGGCAGTGTCGCGGCGGTCCTCGAGGGTGTCACCACCCTGGGACATTATCAGTGCCAGTAGCGCGATCATGAAAACCTTCCGTCAGCGTGGGGTTTTGGGAACAGGTTCCAGTTCCACCGTCAGAGTATGCAAACGATCAAGTCGGCGGACTTCCACCTGAACCTTGTCGCCCGGACGGTACTTATCGAGGATATCGTAAAGTGCTGATATCGTTGGTACTGGAGCACCATCGATATACACAATCAGATCGTCGGGCTTGGCACCCGCGCGCCCGGCAGGCGAGGCGGGCTCCACTTCCTCAATGTACGGCGGGGTGCGGTCAAGAATGGCCGGAACAAGCGTCCAGCCCGTGCGCACATTCCATTGGCCTGAACGTTCCGCGCGGTCAGGCCGGCCCGAAGGGCGATACGCTTCTTTTTTCTCGATCAGTTCCATCAACGACAAGGTACGGCCCGCCACACCCCGCGCCGCGATGGTGGCGTTCACAGGAATTGCATAATTGATCCATGTCTGGGTTTGGTCGTTTCGCAGCTCCCGGCCAATCAGACCCACCAATTCGCCACGCCGGGTGGTCAGCGCGCCACCAGCAGCCCCTGGATTGTTGGTGATGGCGTCGATCACATAAACAGACCCGGTATAAGGCGCCTCGAACACGCCGATACGGCCATAAAGTTGAGCCACCGCGGCCACCACGCCACGCTGCACTGTCATGGGTTCGTCACGCGTGGCTATCTGGAATTGGTTGCTGAAGGCCAGCACGCCTGTGCCTGGTATCAAAGTAGGTGTCTTCGCGGCCTGAGCAATATCGAAAAAAGGCAGTCCATCGGGGGAATGCTTGTCGTTGATCTTAAGCAGTGCGGCATCGAGTTCTGGTTCAGACGCCACTACCTTGGCGGTAAGGCGGGTGCCATCGTGCAGATGCACGCGCAGGTCGGAGCTGTCCGGAAGGTGATTGGCTGTGGTGAGGATATAACCGTCGGCCGAGACCAGAATTCCGGTACCGTACCCGGGAAGTCCTTTCACCCCGCCAGATCCGTAAACCTTGACCAAACGAGGGTTGACCCTTGAAGCCACCTCGCCAAGGGTTTCATCGGCCAGCAGCAGTGCCGGGGCCAGAAACAACATTCCAACCACCAGCATTCTCATTTGAGATCCCACGACTGCACCTCCAGGCGGCAGTAAGGACGGCCGGCATGAGAGATCTGAATCCTGAACGGCAGAAGCTTGCCATCAACCGGACGGTAATCTCCGAAATGGATCTCGCACGGATCTTCATCGCGGTCCAAGGTGGCCTCGAGTCCCACCAAGAGGTATCCCTCGGCACCCGGTTGGAAGAATAGTTTCGATTCCACGCCCCCAAGAGCCACTCGCAACACTTCCGTATCGATACGAACAACGGACCAATCTTCCGGATCCTTTTCCTGCGGCGGGTAGTAAGGCTCCATGCCACCATGGCTCGTGTCTCCCACAAAGCCAGAACCACCTTTTTGGAATAGCTGACGGACTTGATACAAGGCAGACAGCAATCCACCACTTCCGGGAGGATCGCGCAGCGACTGGGCAGACAGGTCGGTTTTCAACGGTTCAAGGGTGAAATCGATCCCGTCGATCAGCGCCATCATCCGGTCGGGTGTGGCCCCGGTTCCAGCGGCCCATCGGAACACGGCACTGCCTTCGCGTCCCTTTTCTCCCAAATAAGCCTTCGAACGCATGACCCAGTCACCCGTTTTGGCGGAGAAATCCGATCGAACCTTGAGATTTGCCAACAGACGGTCGCGCTCCATTTTGTTGAAATGCCAGTTGGCATATCCTGCCTTGGCTTCAAACAGTTTCAAAGCGGGGCTGTCTGCGGAAGGTTTCGGCGCTGCCGGAGGCATCGGCTGGCCCGGTCTCCCCGGTACCGGCTTGGGCGGTTGCGGGGCTTCTGGCTCCTGTCGTTCATATCCCATCAGGCGCACAAGCATTTGGCGAGTGTCGGCGCCACCGCTTTCACGTTCCCGACGTATGGCCAGCGGAACGCGCCAGCCTTTGGGGTATAACCCCAGCACATTTTTAAATTGATTGACGGTTGTCACCGATCTACCGCCAAAACGAACCAGTTCATCGCCCAGTTGCAATCCGCGTCTTTCGGCATCGGACGGAATAAGGCCTGAAACCAAAACGCGTGGCCGAGCGCCTTCTTCCTCGGAACTCGAGGCGACCACAGCGCCCAGCGAAGCGTGGTCTACCAGCAGGCCCGCTTTGAGGTGGCCAAGAAAATTCTTGATCTGGTTGATGGAAATGGCATAACCAACACCGGAATTCACCCTGCCGCGCTTGTCAAACGACCCGCGACCATTGATACCGATGAGCTCGCCTTTCAAATTGAAAAGCGGGCCGCCGGAATTCCCAGGATTGATGCTTGTATCCGACTGAATGCAATCGGTGTATTCAAACATCCCGCGCTCAGGATACTGATACCTTTTAACACCACTGACCATCCCAAATGTTACTGTTGGAGTGAAATCGGTGGCCAGCATGAACGGATTGCCAAGAGCCAGCGACCAATCTCCCACCTTCACCAGATCGCTGTTGCCCAAGACCGCAAACGGGAATTTCTGCTCAGGTTTGCGTGGTAATAACTTTATGAGGGCCACGTCGCCAATGCGGTCGAGACCTACAAGCACCGCATGGTAAAGGTTGCCATCGGGAAGGCCGCACCTCAGCGCTGGACCTTGGCCAGCCACCACATGGAAATTGGTGAGCGCGTAACCATCCGCGCTGATCAACACGCCAGAACCACCACCCGTGACAACAGCCACTACAGAGGGGCTAATTCGGGAAACCGTTTCCACACGCTGGGCATCTTCGGCGGCCACGCGTGTGTCTGCCCCTTGCAGTGGCAGCGCACTCCATGCGAAACCCAGCACTGCCAGAAGAGAAACACCACACATCGGGCCTTTTCGCGCAGGCATCAACCCTCTCCTCAACCGTTAGCGTGTCAGTCTGGCATCACCCAGATGCACGTGGTGCCCATAAACCACGTCATCGGCACTGGCAGGTTCCACTGTTATTGTCAAACGCCGCACATCCTTCACCGGAACAACAATCGGCACCGAGACGCGGCGCCCTTGTCGGGCCAACGTTTGGCGCAGCAATTCCTTGCCATCGCCTTCGATCCGCAGCACAACTGGCCCACCACCACTGACAGCATCATCGAACCCGGCCATCAACCGGAAGTCGCGGTATTCTCCACCGAGGTCGTATTCCACTTCCGTGGTGGCGGCGAGCGCCAATCCCTTAGCGTACGTTGTGCCTCCCATGCGGATGGGCCCCAGGTCCAGATTTTTGTCTAGCGTTGGCCCGGCGCGGAAACGGAATGGGTCGGCAGCAAGCGGGTCTGTCACCCGCATCCACTTCAGATCGGAAAGGTACGCTACCTTACCCCGGCTCAGATCAATTCGGGAAGGGCCCGTTCCAGATGCATACTCACGCGTCAGCCCTCCCGACGTTTTCACTTTCCATTTCCCGCCCTCAAGGCTGAACTCGGACGCCAGCCACACACTTCCACCAGCATCGGTCACGCGCCCAATCACGGGAGCCAGACTGGCGTCGGGTAGCCTTTCGAATATCAATCCATGAATATTGGCCAGCGGCACCGGAACTGTTCGATCTGTACCCGAAGGGGTAAACAGAATCGTTTTGCCTTCGGCGTCCGTTTCACCAAGCGTTCCTTCAAGAGCATTCACAGCCTCTTGACGCAACACCGCCAATACATCACGCCGACGACGCTGTGCCAATCGGGTCGTCCAGTCTTTGCGCCACTCCTCGCGTTGCGCTTGAAAAAGCACATTGGCGACAGTTTTCACGGGTAGTTCAATCTGGCCGCCACCCACGAGGTCGATGCCTACCTGACCGCTCCGAAAACCAGCCTTGGCTGCACGGAGAGTTGTTCCATCTGTCAGTTCGAGATCTGTCCATGCTTCAGACAGGCTGCGCGCAGGGAACGGGAAAATATCGAGGCAAACAATCTGATCCAACGGAATCGCCTGTTCAGGCTGCCCGGTGGATTTCCATGTCACAACACCACCACCGATTTTGACGGGTTCACCAAGAACCGCTCGCCCATCCACAAGCTTAAGCTCGCCAGCCAAGGCAAGGCCGGCGGCGAGGAGGCTACCAATAATGGTCAATAGAATAGACCGCATGATCAACGCACAGGCTTCGTCGGGCCCGCCTCATTGAGCTTTTTGAAATAGATTTCCAAGGTCTCACGGTATTTGGCAGGTGCCCGAGCCGCCAAGTCGCGCATGGCCTGAGCTCGTTCACGGTCCGGAAGCTTGCCCCAGACCTCGGCGATTTCCATGGCGCGTTTGCCATCGACATCGCCCTTGCCGCCACCGTTACCACCAACACTGTCCTGCTGGGGACTCGAAGGCTGGATGGTATTTCCTGGTTGGCCTTCCTGCTGACCGCCATTGGGGCAATTGCCACCGTTGCTTCCCGACTGGTTCTTTTGCTGGTTTTCAAGCTCCTTGATCATTTCGTCCAGCCTGAGAACCACTTCTTTCTGAATTTTCTGAGTCTGCTTGCCGCCGCGCATATGGTCAAGTCGACGGGTAATTTGGTCCATCTTCCGGGAAATCCAACCCAGATCTTTATCGTTCCAAGTCTGAACATCCATCAGCATCAGAGAGCCCAGATTCTTGTAGCGCTCCGGCATTTCTTGCAAATCCCCTAGCAGGCGCTCCAGCGTGGCCAACGCTTCAGGCTTACGAACCAGCGCATGTTCTGAAACAGCGCGATGAAACAGATAAGTGGCCGGATCAGCCACCTGCTCGGGCTTGAATAGTTTCAGGCTATCGAGCGCATCCTCGTGAATCCGTCGATTCGACAGGGCGCGGGCATAGGCAACAGCCACGTTGGCGCGAACCGCCACGGGAACCTTCTCGTTCATCAACCATGCGGGCGGTACGGAAGGTGCCGGACCTGCCGAGCGAGCCAACGCCAACAAGGCTGAGGCGTCGGGATAACCCAAAGCAATGGTGTCAGCCACGCGATCTGCAAGCACACGATCACCCAGCCACAGCGGTGCAACGCGGGCAGGATCTATGCTTGCCCCGCCTAAGCGCGCCAATTCTTCAGCCTTGGCGCGGGCAGCAGCACTGTCCATTGGCCTTAGCACGCCAAAATTCAGTTCTGCTGGGCCGGGCTTGTTATCGCCCCTGCCAGTTTCCCACGAAAAGCCGTCAGCCGTTATGCCCAGCAACGCAACCAGAGCCCATTTCGCATGAATTCTCATTGGCGTTTCCTCCCAGCGGTTTACTGCCCCTTGTTGCGCCCCAGGGAAATGTCCCGGGTCACTTTGCCGATCTTGTCCTGCCTCTTGCTTAATTCACGTATCTCTTTCAGCACCTGCTCCGCCTGCGCCTTCGCGCGGGGATCTTTCAGTTGCGAAATATCAGGCGCCTGTTCGCCATCAAACTTTTTGCCATGCGATTCGGTGCGTTTATTGATCTGTATCTGCATTGAGCGAATGGTTTTTAATTCTGAAATTTGGTCGATCAGTCGCTGATCTTGTTGAGCTGGGCTTTGCTGGCCGGGTTGACCGGGTTCTGGTGGCTTGCGGTTCTTGTTGTCTTGCTGGGCCTTCTTCAGGCTCTCAATCATTTCCTTCAGCGTCGCGATGATATCTTCCTCGATTTTAACCGTTTCCTCGCCCACATCAGCAAGCTTGAGGCGATCACGCACATTGGTCATGTCGTCGCGCACCTGACGGAAGATCTCGGCAAACGCCACAGCCGACCCCTCAGCTTCGATCAACTTCAAGGCATCGCCTGCCTTGCGGACAATTTGATCTTCACGATCGTGCAATTCCAATGCCCGCTGTTCATCAGCGCGGTCCGCGCGGCGGTCTGGGCGGGCGTTGACAGATGTTTGAACTTCAACGGTGCCGCCACGCACCTCCGTCTGCAGTCGCAGGATTTCAATGCAGCGCGCTTGCAACTGCACCAAAACGCGGTCAATTTCTTCCTCACGAAGTTGTCGCAACAAATCTTCCAGTTTTTTCTGAGCTTCTTTCAGTTTGTCGATCGCATCCCCCTGCTTGTTTGAAGCAGCCTTGCGATCCTCTTTAGCGATTTTCTTTTCGGATTCTTCCTGCAACTCAATGCCTTCCTGAATCCGTTTGCGCGCATTGTCTTTTTCAGGTGGAAGTGGCTGTTTACCGGCATCAGCAGACTCATCACCACCTTTTCCATCTTTCCCCATACCGTCCATGGGGTCGCCGTCCTTACCTTTACCGTCTTTACCCTTGCCGTCTTTCGGGTCGCCATCCTTACCTTTGCCGTCCTTGTCCTTACCGTTTTTTGAGTCGCCGTCTTTACCTTTGCCGTCCTTGTCTTTACCGTCTTTTGAGTCGCCGTCTTTACCTTTGCCGTCCTTGTCCTTACCGTCTTTCGAGTCACCGTCCTTGTCCTTAACGTCTTTCGGGTCGCCGTCTTTACCTTTACCGTCCTTGCCCTTACCGTCTTTCGAGTCGCCGTCTTTACCTTTACCGTCCTTGCCCTTACCGTCTTTCGGGTCGCCGTCTTTACCTTTGCCGTCCTTGCCTTCAATCAGATTTTTGAGATCCTTGGTTTCTTTAGTCACTCGCGCTTGCGCTTTTTCGAGCTCTTCTTTGCCCATGCGGCCCTGCTCGGTACTGCCGCGCACGCGCTCCTGCTTGCCAATGACGTCTTTGATGCGTTCAAGAATCTTTTTGGCTTCTTCCCGCTGCCGACGCAGTTCAGCCTCGGGATCCCGATTGAGAGCCTCGATCAGGCGCGCCAGATCTTCGGCCAAATCCTTGTTGCGATCGACAAGGTCCTGCAATTTATCGGTGCTTTTAAACAGTTCCTGCTTGCGCAGATCTTGCAGTATATTTTCGAATTTCGCGTCTGTTGATTTCTCTTCAATCATTTTCAGAGCGCTGGTGATCGAAGCAGCCCTGAGTTTGTCTTCCGGCTTGCCTGATTTTTCTAGACGCTGTTCCAGCAATTTAAGCGCCAGCTTGAATTCGAGAAATTCCCGCTGAAGCCGTGCTTGGGTACCAACAGATTCGCCAGCAACGGGAGTGGCGCCAGTTGCGGCCGGTTTGGGCTGGCTGAATACAGGCAGAACCACAAGGCCTGTGGCCAAGAAAACCAAAACCAGCAATCCTGTCAGGCGCATGAGATCACCCCCGGCGGCAGTCTGTTGCCAGACCCATTGCGGGACCTCCCCACCAGCACGACGTGCCAGACTGGGTTTTGGATCGACCCATAGTAGAGTCTAGCGCACCCCGACGTGGTATTCGAGGCAATTCACGAAGATCTCATGAAGATAGGCCCTTTCCGTGGAGAGGTCAGGGCCCACTCATGACACAACCCGAAAATCAGCCAGCAACCCAAGCGGTGTCGGTGGTCTGCCATGCGGTCAATTCTTCGGCCTTGAACCACAGGGCAATTTCAACCTTGGCGTTATCAACGCTGTCTGAACCGTGCACCAGGTTGTTCTGGATGCTGATCGCATAGTCGCCCCGGATGGTACCGGGAGGCGACTTAATGCCATCAGTGGCTCCCATCAGACCGCGCACTGCCGCCACAGCCTCACGCCCTTCCAACACCAAGGCCACCGTTGGGCCAGAGGTCAGAAAGCTGATCAAGCTTGGGTAAAAAGGACGCGCAGCGTGAGCTTCGTAGTGCTTTTCTGCCAACTCTTTGCTGGCAAGCACCTGCTTCAGGCCCACCACGGTGAGTCCCTTGCGCTCAAAACGGCCAATAAGCTCACCAACCAAGCGGCGGTGTGAAGCATCGGGTTTCAAAAGTACCAGTGTTCGTTCCATCATTTCTCCTTTTTCTTCACGAGCCAGATATTCCGGTACTGGGCCGGGTTACCATGATCCTGCAACAACAAGGGCCCCGGAGTCGAGGGATCTCCTCCCAAACCGGAAGTCGTGTTGTCCTTGGTGATAATAACCTTGTCGTGAATGACAACACCATTAAGCCGCACCGAGATAATTCCAGGGGCTACCTTCTTGCCTTCAGCAAACCCAGGGGGCACAAAGTCGATGTCGTAAGCCTGCCACGTCGCCGGGGCCTTGCATGCGTTTACCAGCGGCTTGGCAATCCCGTAGATACCGCCGCAGTCGCCCTCACCCGGCTTTTCAATCCCATAGCTGTCGAGGACCTGAACCTCATAGCGGCCTTGCAAATAAACGCCACTATTCCCGCGCCCCTGCCCTTTGTCTCCGGGCATATACGGAGTACGAAACTCCACATGTAGCCGCACGGGGCCATCGATCTGGAATTTGCTGAGAAGATCACTGGTGCCGGGAACCACCTGCAAGGCCCCACCCGTGGCCAATTTCCAGGCGCCGGGCTTGCCACCATTGCGATGCACCCAGCCGTCGAGTGATTTACCATCAAACAGAACAACCGCGCCTGCAGGCGGTTGGGTTGATGGCGCATCGACGCCATCTTCAGGCTTGGCCAGCTTCAAACCTTGCAGCCGATCTGGAAATGGATCGACCGGAGCTTGTGCTAAAGCGCAGGCCACAGCGGCCCAGATTGGAAGAGTCATGTCGCGCATTCCTTCTGAGGTAATAGGTGTGAAAAGAGCACTGTACTATGCCAATCAGATCGCTTCCACTACCCGTGGCAAGCACTTCTTGCCATGAGCGCTGTAATCCGCCATGATGGAGCCATGGCCCAAATCAAGGAAGTATCGGGCGTAACGGGCACGATGCCCCTGCTCCCACACGTGAACCAACGAACGACCCATCCTCGCTCAGGATTGGAAAGTTTCGCCCCATTAACACTAGCAGAACTCGATTCCGAGGGTTTGCTGGCCCGTCATGACACTAAGTACGTCTTTCATGAATCAGTATTGACCAGCATGCTGGAAGAGCTTGTTCCATGGTGCCGCGTCCTTGATATCAACGGCCGCAGGGCGTTCGGCTACGACAGTTTGTATCTCGATACGGCAGATCGGTATTTGTACCGTTGCCACCATCAGGGACATATTCGACGCACCAAAGTGCGCTGGCGTGTATACCGCGATTCAGGCCGCTGTTATTTTGAAGTCAAGCGGAAGGAAACTTCCGATATGACCGTGAAAACGCGATTGGAGGATCCCCTGGGCCCCCAAGCTGTGCTTTCGGTAAGACACAGGGCCTTGTTGGGTACCCAGATTTTGCTTCCACTCAATCCGGTCATGTGGGTTCGCTACGACCGTATCACACTTTTGGCACACGACCGATCTACCAAATTGACCATCGACACCAACCTCGAATTCCTGCAAGAAGGGGCAAGTCGCGCCTTTCCCGGGTTGGTGATCGCGGAAATCAAAACCCATGCTGTGCGGCCGCGCGGCCCCATCGCCGGGCTGCTTGCCCGCCACCATGTGCGGCCCATGAGTTTCAGCAAATACTGCGCGGGACTGGCGGCCCTGGAACCGGTGCCTTCCCAATTCATGCGACCGGTCATTCGCCACGTGGAAAGGATCTCGGATCATGTTACCGTTCGCTGAAATCATTCCCTCTGCCGTTGCCCCCATGGCGCACGACTGGAGCCACCTGATCAATTTCGGGTTCCGTCTGGGGGTGGATGCCATCGCCCTGATTGTGCTTGTGCGGGTGCTTTACTACCCCAGGCATCACAACAAGGACTTCGTGTTTTCGTTCACGCTTTTCAATGTCATCAACTTTTTGATCTGCCATCTGCTGAGCAACAACAACCTGCAGGTGGGCTTCGCCTTTGGCCTGTTCGCTATTTTCAGCATCCTGCGTTACCGCACCGTTGCTGTGCCCATCCGTGAAATGGCCTATCTTGTGAGCGCTGTTACCCTTGGCCTGATCAATGCCCTGACCGAACTCCCAGCGGGCTGGACGGAGCTGATCATTGCCAATGTTGGTCTTTTGGGGCTAACGGCGCTTTTAGACCGTGATGGCACATTGCCTCACGAGAACACAATGTTTATCCTGTACGACAGGCCTGAATTGCTGCTGGCAGATCGCCGAAACGAATTATTGGAAGATTTGCGTTTGCGTACTGGGCTGACAATCCATAGGGTTCAAGTAGACCGGATTGATTTGGTTCGCGACATGGCAAGGATTCGTGTGTTTCACTTTTCGGTATCCACACCTGCGATTGCAGAGAGCAGTGGTGGCGACGGAGATTGAAAAGGCGAACCATGGCAACCGGGTTTGACAAAGACGGTGCTGACGTGATAGAAAACAGGCGTATTGCCTGATGGTGTAACGGTAGCACAACTGATTCTGGATCAGTTTGTCTAGGTTCGAATCCTAGTCGGGCAGTTTCCAGTTACTCGGGGCGTAGCTCAGCCTGGCTAGAGCGCCTGGTTTGGGACCAGGAAGTCGTAGGTTCGAATCCTATCGCCCCGATTATGGAACGAGGCCCCCTTGGCAGCAATGCTCAGGGGGCCTTGTTAATTTATACGTTCGAACTAATAGTTCCGATCAATAAGCACTCGCACCTCATTCAACCGCGCAATTAAGCACCCAAATATGCCTGTCACGGTTCATACGATTGTTCGTCTTGATCAGTAACTCGTTGTTTCCCTTTTGGAGCGAAATGGCAATCTTGGCCGTTTCAAATTCTTCTGTGTGATCAACCGTCGCAACCTTCTTGCCGTTGAGATAAACAATCGCCCAGTTGTCAAATCCAAGCCTCAGCGTCGCTTTTCGCTCGGTGTCGCTGATCAGTGTCGTACGGGCATAAAACGAATGATCAGTCAACGGGTAAGCTGGCCGGTGCTGCACAATATGCTCCAACCGCAGCCAACCAAATGTGCTATCCATTTCGCTGACCGCATAATCCTTCATGCCCATGCTGATTTTTGCGGGAAGATCTGGTTGCGAGAGTTGTCTCACGAGTTCATCCGCTGGCTGTTTGAAAACATCAAAGGTGCTGCCATCCGCAAAAGGTCCAATAACATTCCATTTTTTCGGGTGGTATCCCCGCGTCACGTTTGAGTTTTCCGTTTTATAAAAGTACGAGACTGCCTCATAATCATCATCACGGGCATTGGACGTGAAAATCAACGACGAGCGAAACAGAATCGGATCGGGTCCGAAAAACCGGTAAAAAACACCATCTTGATCGTTCCGTCCACGGTTATGGCGGTAAGGACAACCCGTCCAGCGCGTTTGATAGTCGTTGAATCCCCACGAGAAACCGAAATCGTCCTCAACATTATGACCACCGATCACGTGCGGATCCGTCTGCCCATCAATCAGCATGCGCGTACCGCTGTTGTGAAAAACCATGTCACGATGATCTTTCTGCCGCCATCCCATGATGTAGCCAGCAAGAAAACCAGTTCCTTGGGCCTCGGCGATCGGGAACGGTTTGCCAGGCGATGCTGGCTGCGCGATTGTCCGTTGGGCATGAAAGCGGAGCGGAGTCAATTCGACATCTTCGCCATATTGTTGCCAATCAACCATTGCGGCGCCATTTTTTGGCGATTTACTATAAAGGGAGATCTGACAACGACTAGAAAACGGAATTGGCAAATAGATGTTCCAGCCAGGCGAGGCTTTTGGTGGAATTAATGGGTCGTTTTTAACTGTGAAATTCGGAAAATTGACCACTCCGGCACTGTTGATGTGGTAATCCTCGAATCCTAGCAATGCTCCAAAGAACGATCGAAACGGCATCCGCACTTGAGGTTCGGTCGCATCATCCACCAGAATCTCAATCTCAAGATCATCTAGATTCTTTTCACCAAATACAAACCAAAGATGCCTTACGCACCCGGCCCCCTTCACATTGATGACCTCGACTCTTTTTCCTGCTTCCGCAGAAATGTTCGCCGTACTCCTCCGTGAGCGGAATTTGCCCGGCAATTGTATGAGCGGAACAGCAGGATCAGCGTAAGTTGTGGGAAACGGATCCAGTGCCGTCTTCGGATTTACAACCTTGGCTTGAGCCACCACCTGAAATATCATAATGTAATTCGCAATTACGACCGCAGCTACCACTGCGAACCATGGCCATTTAACGCCTCTCCAAACTTGAGCCATCACGAACTCCAACTTGATCACAGAAAATTTCAATCAGATCATGCCTAGCCGTCTGCTGCAGCGCCTAGTTCAGCGTTCCGGATCGCTGGCGATCCAGCGACTCCCTCGGTCAGGTGCAGCGCTGGCTCAAGCACGTGCCTTCCCGCGACAGGTATAGGTCCGGGCGGCTGTGCCACTCGTGGTCGATGTCCCGCATGAGCAGGGCGCAGTCCAGCTCGACGGAGCCGGGCGGAAACCGGGTGGTGTCGCCGAAGAAGCACGACCGAGCATACTCCACGTCCAGCGGTTCGATGCTCCAGGTCAGGCACTTCAGGTCCATGCCGTGGAAGTGCCCCTTGCGGCGGGTGGCCGAGTACCCAGTCGCCCCCATCGAGAAGAACCCGGCCGCCTCGTCCAGCGTCGGAAACAGGCTCGACTGCGGCAGCTGCTCGGCCGGGCGGCCGGCGAACGCCACCTCCTCGCCTCCGTCCTGGCGGACGATCCGTACCGCCACCCGTCCAGCCGATTCACCGACCTCGAACGTGCTGCGGTTGAAGATGCCGGGAAATACGCGGCCGCCGAATGCCTTGTTGAACCACGAGTCGGTGTCCCGGCGGGGGATGAACACGCCTTCGCGCCGCTCGCCGTTCTCGTCCCACTCGACGGCGACTCGATGGGCGGCGTTCTCAGACCCCATTCCGAGCCACGACGGCAAGAACCGCGGCCGTAACCCCTTGAACCGGATCATACAAACGCCGCCGATGCCCCGGCCTCGGTACAGCTTGGGCCGGAATGGTGCCGGCAGGGCGCGCTGCAGTACGTCCGGTTCGATCCGGTAGTTGAGCAGCACGCGGCGGGAGATCACCCCGCGTATCGTGTCGAGGAAGCTCATCCGTCCCTCCGTTTCCGCCGCCGAACTTGTTTTATACGGACCCGCCTAAAGACTATATTATACAACAATTCAGCCTATCGCTCGAGTTACTCTTGCTCCAATGACTAATATTATCAGATACTTGTGAGCCCGTCAATAATTTGATGAAATTATTTGTGTTTTGGCCTAATTTCCCTGAAAACTCTGGGCTAACCCGTCTGCTGGGCTGCGAACGCCCTTACCTCCGCGATTCAAACTGGTCGTCAGGCTGGCGAACGGTAGCGTTGGGCGGCTCGCGACCAAACGATTATCCACACCGCCGGAAATTATCAAGTTATGCAGCGGGCGAAGACCTATGGCGTAAACGATGTGCGGCCCGATATCAAACACCAACTCAGAAGATGGCCTAACAGGGTAACGACACCTGGACTTCCCCAAGCAAGGTGGACACAGGTTTAAGGATTACAGGGCTTGTTCATAGTCAGAGGGCGTCAAGTAGCCCAGTGATGAATGAATCCTTTTGTGGTTGTAAAAGACTTCGACATATTCAAACAGGCTAGTCTTAGCCTCCACTCGAGTCTCATAATCTTCATGATTAACCAATTCCTTTTTCAATGAAGCAAAGAAGCTTTCCATCGGGCCGTTATCCCAACATTGGCCAACACCACTCATGCTGCATTGAATTCCATGTTTTTCAAGTACCCTTTGATAATGATCACTGGCATACTGCGAGCCCCTGTCTGAATGAGTCAGGATTCCTTCCCCTGGCATTCGCCTTTGAATGGCCATATTCAAAGCATCAACCACAAGTCGGCTCGTCATCCTGTCGGCCATGGACCAGCCAACAATACGCCTAGAATACAAATCCGCCACGACAGCCAAATACAGCCAACCCTCCCGTGTGGGAATATATGTTATGTCAGCTAACCAAACTTTGTTGACCACTTTTGGATCAAATTGCCAGTTCAGGATATTGGCGGCCACAGGCAAAGAATGATTCGAGTCCGTAGTGCAGCGGAATTTTCTGGCAAACTTCGCCCTGATATGGTTTTTCCGCATGATTTTGGCAACCGTGTTCAGGCTTGTCTTAAAACCACGCTTTTTCAACTCCTGATGAATCCGAGGACTGCCGTAACGCTCTTTGACCTCGGCATGGATAGCCTTGATCTCCACCAAAGCCACTTCCTGTGCTGACATTTGACAGCCCGGCGTATTGCGGCACCACTTGTAATAACCGGATGATGAAACTTGAAGAATGTGGCACATCACCCTCACTGGCCAATGACATTTATTCTTGGAAATCCATGTGAAAATCACGACCCCTCCTTGGCAAAGAAGGCCGTTGCTTTTTTTAAAATATCCCGTTCCATTAGCAAACGCTTGTTCTCGGCACGCAACCGGTGAAGCTCATCCTCGACAGGTGAACGGTTGCCATGACCGGGGAAAGCATTGACGCCTTCGGCATCAAGCTCCCTTTACGAACGCACGATCAAGTTGGAACCAATGCCAAGGCGTCGTCCAGCCTCGCCAGCTGACATGCCTTGTTGAGTCAACATTTTGACGGCCTCGGCTTTGTATTCCCGGCTGTAAATGCGTTTTGGCTTCGACATCTTGCACCTCCATCGCTGAGTTTAAAGCCTTATCTTGGTGTTCACCATTCGTGGGGAGGTTCAAAATAGTGAATTGCCGTGTTCTAGTATCGAATAATAGGTGTGTCAGCTTTTGAATCTTTGCCCTAAATCTCTATAAGCACCGGTTCAGGGATCCCTAAGAAGCCTAGAGATTATTGGCATGAGTCTTACTGGTTCTCCCGTTTGCGTCATCCATATTCCCCATGCGTCTAGGGAAATACCAGCACAATACCGCGACCAATTTGTGCTAAATGACCGCGAGCTGGAAATAGAAATTATCCGGATGACTGACAGTTTTACAGACGAATTGTTTGCCATGCCCACCGACCGGGCCTCGGTCATCCGTCACAGCGTCAGCCGATTGCTTGTCGATCCTGAGCGCTTTGAACATGACTGCGACGAGCCAATGGCCAAGATAGGAATGGGTGCGATTTATCAAACCACGTCATTGCTAACCTCGCTGCGAAAGCAATTATCAGAATCAGTGCGAAACGAGCTGTTGAACCATTACTACAGGCCCCATCATGCGGAATTGACACGCGCCGTGTATGCCTCATTGGAGCAGCATGACAGATGCGTCATTATCGATGCACACAGTTTCCCATCTAGACCATGGCCATACGAACTTGAACAACGGCCCGATCGCCCCGAAATATGCATCGGTACTGATCACTACCACACGCCTGAAGTGTTACAGGAAGCAGTGGTAGGCCTTTTCCGTGATCATGGCTTCAGCGTCGATAAAAACATACCATTTTCTGGTTCGCTTGTACCTTCATATTATTACAGAAAGAATACCAAGGTTTCCTCGATTATGATTGAGATCCGGCGAGATTTATACATGGATGAGGCTTTGGGCACAAAGTCCTCTCGTTACCGACAATTCGCTGATAAGCTGGAGTCTGTTTTATCAACCTTGATTTCGCAAATGAACACATGGAGTTAACTTACAATGCCTGACAACTATCTCTTAAAGCATCAAGAAGAAATGCCAGTATGGCTTTCTGAGTACAAAGATGGTGATCCGTTTTCAAGGAATTTTTTCCAATCCCGTGTGGTGTATTACCCAGGTTCTGGAAACGATGGCCATGCCGTCAGGCTCTTCAATTCAACACATAGCGCCCATTGCTATCTATATGTTGATTATGGAATTCCAAAAAGCACAATTATTGAAAAACTTTCGAGTCCTGATTCTGCGTTCCGCGGATATGAAATTATTTCAAAGATCCATGTTAGTGAAGCGGAATTGACTCCCAAACGATTTATGCCACGCATTGTTCCGCCAAACGCCTCTATGCTCAATGCAGCTTTCGCTGATGCCACACCATTTGCCTTGCTCGCTGTATTCAAACGTTTACCGTCCTTTGACAATCAGCATGGGGCGGAACGGTTTGCTGTGCTCTTTTTGGCCGCTGATGGTATCGCAACGTACCAGGCCATCTTCTGTCAACAAGAACAAGTAAATCCTCCGTTTGCTATCAAATTACAAGACCACGGATTTGGTGGAAATTGGGATCGGTTTGGAGCCGGTGGATTCATGCAAACAACGGCACGCCATTACGCCATATACCCATCCTATTTGTTGGTAGGCGACAACACCGCACCTTGGGAAGGGTACAGCCTGGTTCCAGGAACCGGTGTATCGATCGGGGGATGCCATGCGAATCATTGCAGGCTGTATTATCGTTCGGATGATGGAACATCTTAGGGCATCACCGAATTCTATTAGGATTCATTCAGTCGCTGTTCAGTTTAAACCGAACAGCGACTGAATGGGGAAATCCATTGTCAGGTCATAGGTTCGATCATGGCTTTGATTGCATTACAAAAGGCACTATGATGCGATCAAAATATCTTACCAAATCAACTAATAGAATTCTGACCACTTACGGTAAACGGCAAAAGGAATGGCGGTAATCCTTCTGCCCGGGGCGCTTCCTGTTTCCATGCTAGAATTTCATTTCTCAATTCCATCCACATATTTCCCAGGCGATTATGCCCCACCCAGGTATCGCCATTCTTGCGCGCACCCCAAAATTCATGGCGCGCACCTTTTTTTGTGCCTATATCCTCGATAATTGGTTTGGATTGGGTATTGACCAGTTTCCGAAGCAATAATTCATGCTGAGCAACTTTTAGCCGCAACATCAATTTCATGTTGTTCAGGTCAGTTTCATCCAGCGGCGAGTGGTTAAAAAATCCTAAAATATGTTCATTGGCTTTCCTCAGACCTTTAGATTTTAACTTTGCGACAAATGGGTTCCCCTGTTCCCTTATTTCCCTCCTCTGTTCGGCATGGCTGAACCGCAAAGCCTGAAACAGGTGCTCAGTGGTTAGCCATCTTATTCCTTGGTGAATCACGGGGAAAGCACTCATGTTGCCTAGCCATCCAAATGGCAGGGCAACCTTGGTAAAGGCAATATCGTTTTCAGTGGCTGGAAAAGTAGGGCTATTTGACTGGGGCATTATCTGGCTCCATCAGGCTGGCAATTTGGCAGAAGAGAATCTGCCATCTTCTTATTCGTTGGCCATGAAGATGGATTCAGTCTTTTTATGAGCAGCACGAATTTCGCGGAAGCAAAACGACACCAGAAGAGACGCACCAATGAGAAGCTTGAACAAATACCTGGTTGATTGGTATTTCTGACAATGATGTCGCAAACATTAAAAACAACAGCAAGTTTCTATCGGGAGCCATTCATGGTCCGTGAGCTTGCGAGTAGCACCAGCTTGCAAACATACACACCAGTAGTAGTAGATAATCAGATTAGCCAGTAAACTCAAGTATGCTTTTGGAACTCAATCCACCAAATGAGAGAAACGCTTCGACACGTTGCACCAGCTAGCCCTTATCAGCAGCTTGACAAGCCAGAACAGTGACCGACTTTTATAAGATACTTCTCTAAAAGCCTTTCCATGCCTAAATCGTTTCACAAGGGGGAACACAGCGCTGACGGCACTTTAGCCAGCTGTGGTAGAAAGGTTCCTCAGCATCCGAAGGGTGAATGGATGTTAGAGCAAGTCTAGCCAGAAATGCCAGGGTAGCCGTATGGGCTTGTGACAAAGCATTTCGGGAATCACGTGCGCGGTCAAGAATTCCTAGCAAAAAGTGGAAAAAGACAGAGTTCTATATAAATCCATTCATCTAGAGGTTCGACAAGTTGCGGATTTGAACAGGGTTGATCTAGTGGAACACCCAAAGCAGCACTTTGAAGCCACACAAGTCCATCATCCCCTTGAATAAGTTCAAAAAGCATCGGGAGTTATTTACCTTCATCAACCGTGCCTTGATGCCAACAGGCGCACTATACAATAGAAATAATTCAGGATAACCTTAAATGGCGAACATCTAGACTTAAAGCAAAAAATCACAGTACGTTGCACGTAACGGAGTCCGATTGAATCATGGCGAATGAATACAAGATTCTACGCAACAGCGAAGAATACGGTCCATACGACCGTGAAATGATCAAATCAATGGCCCAATCAGGGGCACTATTTCAAACAGATCTCCTCAGCAAAGATTCTGGTCCATGGGTTAAAGTCTCCACCCTCGGAAATCTGCTTGCTTCCGAAAGCTCATCCAGCTCATGGCCAGCGATCCAGAATCTTCCAGATGCCTCCACCAAATCAAATGTAGCGGAAGATTTTGCTCCCCCTCCCACCCGTCAAGAACCTCCAATTCCAAGCCAACGAATCGCTCAAACCCGACGGCCACCTTCGCCCGAAAAAAAACCGCCTCCCATTCCAAATACCATTCAACAAAGTGAGTTCCCTGAACCTCCACCCATTAGTAAACAAAAATCAAACGGCTCCAGGCTGTTCATTTGGATGGCGATTACGCTGATCATTGGTGGCACAACAATCGCAGGATGGGTATTCTATACGGACATTCAGTCCCTCATAATAAAGTTCAAAACCACCGATTCGCTTGCGAATTCCGATGACCCTATCGCAAAAGCATGGCAATTATCAGTCATGGAAAAAGAAACAGCCAAAGAATCGGCTCCGAAAATGGAACTCGAAAAAAGCATCGATATCAACACAGAAGCGCTTCCAGCGTTCACCGAAAAAATGAACACATATTTCGCCAAAACGAAAAAAATAGGACTATCTGAAGACGGCTCCACAACTAAAGACTTCAAAGCTGAAAAAACAAAATTTATAACAATTCACACCGGCCCCATCACGGCGTCAACGATCTCGACGGAACGCGGTTTTTTGATTTCAATGCTAAAAAGGAATTCTCGCCAGAAATCAACCCAGTCCTCACCAATGCGAGCAAAAAAGGAAGTTGCTTATGAGGAATCCTCAGAAACGCTGCAAAAAAGCGAAGATCCGCCACTTTTCAGCATGGAATTCGAAATAAACATCAAGACAAAAATATCAATCAGCAACATAGCGGTGGCTTACCGTTTGGAAGGAATCGATTCGGCCGGATCAGTGATCGCGAACGGAAACGTCGACTGCTCGAAAGTGATACCAAGCAATACGGAAGTCGTTGTGACTGGATTACTGATGTTCGATTCACGCGAAGAAATCCCAAAAGTCGCGAACATCCGATTGGCAAAAAATATCGATCCGGACACAGCAAATTTTGAAACAAATCTTGTGAATGCGTTATCCAATGGTGACATCCGGACTTCACGGGAACTCGGGCTCTACAAAAAGCCGGAGTGGGATCAAATATTCATGACCCACTGCACAGATTCCCTAGAAAAGCCAAAATCAATCACAAGAATTGCCGCGGCTACCGCATACGCGGCGCATCGAACAAAGAATCAGAACGAATCTTCACTTGTCACCAAGATCGCGAATGACAAGGACCCAGAAGTCGCATTTGTTATATTATCAACTCTGGCTGATATGGAATCGCCATCTGTCAATCTTGTTGAGAAGCTGATTTCAGCAGCTTCATCCACAACTACTGAAAACCGTGGTAAATATCTGGAAGTATTGCGCAAGCTCAAGCCCAACACCGCAGGAATGTTGGATTTGCTTATCCGTGAAACAAAAAACCGGGAACCTTCGATCAAAGCTACTGCTGCCGACTTGGTGGCAATGGCCACTATTCCAGCCGACAAAGCTATTCCGATAGCCATATCTCTTATGGGAGAAAAAGATCCTGCTGTGCAAATTTCTGGAATGCGTATTTTAGGTTCGCACACAAGCCTCAACCGAACCGAGTGCATCTCGAAACTATTATTGCTGACTGGTTCAAGCGAATTAAAAGTTAAAAGTATGGCTGGAACAACCTTGGATCAGTACAAGCCATTGAAAACCACCGACATACCTGTGATCCGTGATAATCTTAGCAACCAAAATCCTGAAATAAGGCTAAAATCGTGCGTTTTGGCATCAAATTTTGGTGAAGATGGCATTCCCCTTCTACCAGCATTGCTAACCCTAACAGAAGATCCAACAAAGGAATTACAGTTGGCTTCCATCACCGCCATAGGCAAAATGGGACGAGTCGCATCAAGCGCCGCACCAAAACTCATAACCTTCACAAAGTCATCCACACCAGCCATCAAAATCGAATCAATGCGAACCCTAGCATCAATAAGCAGAGAACAGGCCGTGGTTGAAATCCTCTTCGATGGATTATCAGACAACAATCCAGAAATCTCAGAAGCAGCCGAAGCAGGAATCAAATCATTGCGGCCACCCTTAGGCAGCGTAGATCTTATGCAGATTGGAAAACGAACAAACGATCCGTCTGCGAAGGTACGAAAAGTCGTATTCACCGCACTGGAACGAATGAAAGGAGAAGGAAAGCCCATCGCGGAAAATGTTGAAAAGGGCTTGAATGACCCTGATCCGGAAATCATATTGTTGGCAATAAAATCCCTAACATCGTACCCCATGGAACGGCCTGGGACCATCCAAAAAATCGGCTCAATATTATCCGATAACTGCAGCAACGCGAGCAAATCTGAAACAACAATTGCCTGCCTAAACTTCCTTTCCTCTGTAAAAGGCAAAAAGTCAGCATCAGAAATCCCAGCTATTCGAAAAACAATTGCATCTAATTCATCAAAGGCAATTATTTCAGCCGCCTTGGAAGCTATCAAAGCAACAGGAGAAGAAGGTCAACAACTAGCACCCGACCTTTTAAAATTCATCACCAGACCTGATGAATCTCAAAATCCGGACAACATCAGAGCCTATGTTAATTCGTTTATGATGGCTGGGCTAAACGCCCAATTGCGAGAGACTCTTGTCGCAATGGGCTCACCGGGTGCCATTGAGCTTGGCAAAGGTCTTTTCAATCCCGACGCAGCCGTCAGACTTTTTTGCCTCGCCTGTCTTGAACAGATGGGGGTCAACGCAAAACCAGCCATGTCTTCCATTTACAGGATTACTGTTCAACAGAATGAGAAATACATTATTGTTTTACAATATGCGCGATACACTTATGGTGTTCTCGAAAAAATAAACAAAGCAAAATAGTGTTTTGTATGCCCACTTGCCAACTTGTTAAAAACATATGCACCAAAACCATTAACATGCGCGGTTTTAATGGAAGTAACCAATGCCATTGGGTTAAAAGTAGAATTTGATGTATCTTCTGACTGGTTGTAAGCTTATGGAACCACTGAAAATGAAACAGCATTCCCTTTACCACGACTTTCAATTAACCCCAATCGTGATATAAAGGTATTTGAAGCCATCTGTATCCAAACAGGGTTGGCAAAACTGTTGCTCGATCCTGATTTTTTACTGGTACTCTCCAAATGAATAACCAGAACAGCAATACACAGAATACGGGAGACAAGCAGAAAGGCGTTTCTTTTTATCAGGTTTTTGTCCAACCTCTAATTAACTATGTCAACTCGGCTCAAACCAAAAGCGTTCCGCTCAATGACAAACTCATGGATTACTTTCTAGACAAAGCTTGCTCAACATACATCTCAGCAAACAATCCTGAAAGTATTGCCTCAGAGCTTGATCAGATCGCAAGAAATGGTAATGCTTTTTCATCAAAACTATTAGCAGAAATCCGATCATCTCGCTATCCGGCCGATAGCCGAATTAGCATTAAGGTATCGCAATATTTCAATGTGTTCGCCAGGGACTTCCGAAACTGGCTACGGCGGCCTGCAGATCCCAAAGGCGAATCCGTTCCGCGTTGGATAGGGTTTATCGGCCCAACCGACCTGCGATCACTATTCCCCAGAATACTTCCCGCATTCATTCCGGGCGACAAGCCTATACTTGGCACGCCTTTGGAGCTTCTTTCGATAGTAAAAATAACCGCGTATGGCGAAATCTGGAAAGCTGGATACACCGATCGGCCTAACCAACCGCCTGTCGCCATCGAATTTTACACATCTCCTGAAGCGCGATCCGCTTTCAAAAAATCCATCAATCAGCTTAACCAAACAGCCGAAGCGCTTTCGAGCAACAGCACGATTGTTCAAGTACGTCAGGTATTTCCAAACAATGAACCCCCCGCCAGAGAACGGGAATTACCAGGAGGCGACGATCTTGTAAGTTTCTTCTGGAAACTGATCGCCAGCAATAAGTGGAGCCCCAAAAATTGCAACAATATTTTTGCAACCATTGCCAAAATGCTGGCAAAAACTCACGCGGCGAATTGCATTCATGGCAACCTCCGACCAGATAGTATCTTAATCAATGAATTATTTAAAACACGGCTGGATGGTTTTGGTTTCTATAACACCATGACACAGGCTGGTTTTCAGTTCCCGCAAACAACCCCGATTATCGCGAACGATTCTGTTATTCAAGCGCAATCTCCATACAGATCGCCGCAAATTTTGGCAGGCCAGCCCCCTACCATTCAGGATGATATTTACGCCCTGGGTGTTATTTTTTACCAACTGTGCGCCGCAGATCTTGCTTCGAATCCGGTTGATATTCCAGGCTGGCAAAACCTGTTGGCATCAAGGGGTATCGACCAAACCGCGATCAAAACCATTCGCGCATGTATAAGCAAAGACTCAGCGGAACGACCAGCAGACCTTTTGGTTGAAGCAGCAAAATTCACCGCAATACCCGGACAATCTGCAACCAACAAAAAACAAGCGCCTGCCAGCAACAGCACCATTGCAGCGGAACCAGAAAAAATAGAAGACAATGTGTTTATCAGCTACAGGCAAGTTTATTCCAAAGAATTCGCTTTAGGACTACAGTTGCGTCTTCGTCGCTCTGGTTACAGTGTGTTTCTTGATAAAGACGGCCTAAAATCAGGGGATTGGAGCAAAACCTTGATGGAAAAAGTCGATGCGTGCACGGACTTTATTCTATTACTGCACCCGGAAACATTCCGCAATTCCCCATCAGAACAAGAAGATTGGGTCGTTCAAGAAATATTGCGTGCTCAAAATGCCGACAAGAACATCATTCCTGTCTGCGAATTCAAGGGCATTAACGATATTTTTCTACCGCCCAGCCTTGAATTCCTAAGGAAAATGCAGTCTGTCAAATTCGAGTCAGACAACGACGAAATCACCAAAGCGATATTTCGAACCAAACTCGTTCCCGCGCTCAAATCAAAAAACACAACCATCGGTTCCAGAATAATTGATGGGCTCGGTAAACTTGCCGCCTTTGCCCACAGAAAGTTGTTTGCCAAAACATCTCCAGATGGCGCCATGACTGGCAAAATCAATCTGTCGTCCACCCCTCCACCGGTAAAAAAATCCCAGTTGCTATCAAGATTCGTCCTGGGAACCGTTCTCCTTACCGGAACAGGTGCGAGCTACTATTATTCCAGCCAATGGATCTCATTTGTCTACTCCACGATTTCATTTATTCCCAATTTGTTCCTTGCGCGTTCAACAAACCTCGCGGATATTCAGGGATTTGCCATCACTCCGCTTCGCAATTATTCTTCTGGATGGACAAGCGCTTTCAAAAACTCATCCAGCAATAGGTATGGGACCTTTAATAAAATCAGTGGCACCAGTGACTCCAATATTTACATTACCACTAGGGACTATGAAATACTGAAAGTGACCGGGGCTTATTCAAGCAAGTCACTCCAATTAATTCACAAGGAAAGTTCATCGTATGGTTTTAGCGGGCCCCTTTTCAATTCATCTGAGGAACCGATTATTTTTAGCCGTGGCTCTCAGGAATCGAATTTTCTTAAAGTGACTGGGAATGGCATCCAAAGAATTCCCGTTCCCGATGATATCAATCATGACATGATCTTTGCGAAATATGATGCGGACACGTTGGGCATTTTTGATGCTGATGTTTCATACAAATTGAATGGCATGCAGGTTTCCAAGCAATCGTCCACACCCATTAAAAAATCTGAAGCTCCATCTTATAATGAAAATCCTGTTCATTCTCTAATGCCAAATTATATTTCTGATTTGGGAAAATCTCTTAATAAACTGAAACCAGGTGATTTGCAAGGGTTCACGCAGATATGGGCATACTACCCGGGCATGTACGCTGGATCCGTCGCTATTGGAGGCGAGTCTGAAATTCGAATCTTCGACGCGCAAAACAGAGTTCAATCCATTCGAATCGATACGGGAGGGAGGTATGATACCGTCCAATTCGCGTTTGGTAGCGATCTCGATCATTTCTGCGTGGTGACTTCATCCGGCGCTGTTTTCAAACGCAACAAAAAAGATATGGAGCCGATCGTTCGCTCGCGTACTGGACAATCATCGATCAATCACCTTTGGGTTTCAAACTCGGGAAAAGTGTATGCGATCACTCCGAGCGAACTTCTTATTTTAGAATAACGCGCTCATTGAAACAGGAAGGGGTTCATGATGAGCACAGCGACACACGAACGGACACCAATACCAACCTGTTTGAATGCATCAATGTCTTCTACAACATTTATATGCTTCGTTTTTCATAAGAATACATGACGCTTGTTGCTTATGATCAGGCCGTGTATTCCTTAAACCGTTGTCCTGATTTTCTTGGGGATGTCTCAAGGCCTTTCACCGCGCACTCCGGAGTTTTCCATGGCCGCATCACCCAGAAGGCAGCGAGTCGTCCGCGTCTTCCTCAGCTCCACATTTCGCGATTTCATCGAGGAACGCGATGTTCTCGTTAAACGTGTCTTTCCAGAACTCAGGCGCTTCTGCCGCGAACGATTCGTTGAACTCATCGAGGTCGACCTCCGCTGGGGAATCACCGCTCAACAGGCCGAACGCGGCGAGGTCCTCCCCATCTGCCTGAAGGAAATCTCACGCTGCAAGCCCTCCGGCGAGCATGAGGCCGACCTCCCCTATTTCGTCGGCATGCTCGGCGAACGCTACGGCTGGGTCCCGCCGTCCGATGGCAAAGCCTTCGCCCCAGAACTCCTCGAAGAACAACCCTGGCTGCGCGAGCACATGGGCGGTGCCAGCGTTACCGAACTTGAAATCTTGCACGGAGTGCTGCGCAACGACGCCATGATCGGCCGCGCTTACTTTTACTTCCGCGATCAAGCTTATTCTCAAGCTGTTCAGCCATCCGCACACGCTGACTTTCTGTCCGCAGATCCCGCCGAACGCGCCAAATTAGCGCGCCTGAAAGACGACATACGCGCCCGCTCCGGTGACTTCATTGTCCATGAAAACTATCCCAACCCCGAAACACTCGGCCGCCTGCTGCTCGACGATCTCCGCGCCGCTGTCGCCAAGGCATTTCCGCTCGACGATGTCCCCGACGCTCACACCCGCGAATCGCTCGACCATCAGGTGTTCCTCGAAAGCCGCACCCGGGCCTATGTGGCCATCGAAGGCCTTTTCGATCACCTCGATCTATTTTTACACCCGCCACCCGAAACCCCTTCGGAAACCGACGCGGAACAACCCCCCGCGGCAGACCAAGTCAAGCCATCGCGCCCCTTGATTGTGCGCGGAGCATCAGGTGGCGGGAAAAGCGCCCTCCTAGCCGCTTGGTTCTCGCGCCTCGATCCCGAAATGACGCCTTTATTCCGCTTCATTCACTTCATTGGTGGAACCCCCTCCAGCGCGCGCGTCGAAGCCATCCTCCGCCGACTCCTCGAGGACATCCGCCGCTTCGGGGCAGCACCCTCTGGGGCCAGGCTCGCCCCAGACCTCGCCGGCATGCGCGAGCAACTACCCGTTTGGCTGAAGCTGCTCTCCGATCGTGGCGGCGGCCTTATTGTCCTCGATGCTCTCAATCAACTTGCAGATCCACTCGAGCGCGAACTCGGCTGGTGGCCCCTCGAATGGCCTGAAAACATCCGCCTCGTCGTTAGCTCCCTGCCGGGCGACACCATGCGCGCCATGGAACGCCGCGGTTGGGTTAACGCCGCCACCACACTTGTTGTCCAGCCCCTCGGCCCCGACGAACGCCGCCGTGTGGCTCTCGAATATCTGGAGATATTTAAAAAATCACTCGAGCCTATCTTGCTCGATCGGCTTCTGGCTGCGGGCCAGACCAGCAATCCGCTATTTCTGCGAACCGTATTGGAAGAACTGCGTGTGCGCTCCAGCCACGAAAACCTCGAGGCCCGCCTCAGCGATCTCCTTTTAGCGCCGGGGCCCGCCGAACTATTCATCCGTGTCCTCACAAACCTCGAACGCGACTTCGAAACCGCCGGCGAATCGCTCGTGCACCGGCTGTTCGAGGTCATGGGGCGCGCGCGGCGCGGCCTGTCGGAAAGCGAGCTTCTCGAGCTGCTTTCCACCGCGCCTCGCCCGGCGGAAAGCCCGGTCGCCCGCAGCAGGCTCGCCCCTGTTTTCCTCGCTCTGGAAGACTCACTGGTCAGCCGCGACGGCCAGTTAAGCTTCTTTCACGACTATCTCCGCCAAGCTGTGGAGCGTGAATACCTCGACGAGGAACGCGAACGGATCGAGGCCGACGCCATGCTCGCCGCGCCGCTGGTTCGTTGGCAAGACAAGGCCCACGGCTCTTCCTTGGCGCAATACGGGCACGAGCATGGCATCCATCATCTGCTATCGCGCGACGATAAACCGGGCGCCCCGCTCGCATGCCCGCAAAACCTCGATATCGCCCTCGAATTACTCCTCGACCCGCCCTGCCGCGAGGCAGGGGTCGAGGCCTTGGCCACATCGGTTCCCCTGGAATCCGCCTTGGTGCTGGCGCGCGAAACCTTGGCGCGTGAAAGGCCCTCCGATTGGGAAAGGGGAATCAACCTAGCGAGGCTTTCCTTGGCGGAACCGCCCCGGCTGCGCACCCATTTGCTGAACACGCTCGATACGGCATCCAGCCAAGGCGACTGGCCTTTGGTGGCGCGCCTCGCCGATGCCGAACCTGACACCGACAGCCGTCTACTGGTGGCGCTGCGGGCACTGAGGGCCAAGGGATCGATGGCTCCAGACCCTCAATGGCTCGAAAAAATAGGCCGACAGGCCAGCGAAACGAACAGCACCGATGAATGGAAAATCCTACTAGGAATTAAAGACGGGAATGCGACATGATAATTACTATCCAGCCAGATCCGGATGATGTTGAATTTATTCGGACAAATTGTTTCGCACTAAATCTCATCAAATCATTTTTACAAGCATTGGGCATTTCCGAAGCCGATCGGGAACGATGGGATGATGTTTTATGGGCAGAAGTAGACACCAGCTCTACCATCGAATTTGAAGGAATGACATGCTATTTACCTGACACAATTAAAAATCAACAAAGCTGGAAGTATTCGATACTATTTTACAATAACAGCTATCTGCTTTTACTAAACGGATTGCCTTTTTGGGCAAAAATAACAAACCCAAACGCGGTAAATGATTTGCCAAGTGATTTGATTAACTTTTCATGCAGAAATTGGCCTTTTAAAAAACTAAATCAATCTTTTAATAAATTTAATCAATTGCGAGCACTCGATCTTGGCTGTAGCAAACTATTAACCAATATCACACCGCTAGAAAACTTCACACAACTCACTTGGCTTAACTTTTTTTTCTGCGATTCCCTGTTAGACATCACACCGCTTACAAACCTTACTCAACTTAATTCACTCAACCTTTCAAGCTGCGATTCCCTGTTAGACATCACACCGCTTACAAACCTTACTCAACTTAATTCACTCAACCTTTCAACCTGCGATTCCCTGTTAGACATCACACCGCTTACAAACCTTACTCAACTTAATTCACTTGACCTTTCAAGCTGCAAATCCCTGTCCGACATCACACCGCTTACAAACCTCACTCAACTTAATTCACTTGACCTTTCAAGCTGCAGCTCACTATTTGACATCACACCGCTTAAAAACCTCACTCAACTTAATTCACTTGACCTTCCATTCTGCGATTCCTTATCCGACATCACGTCACTCAAAAACCTCTCACAGCTCACTTCACTTAACTTTTTATGGTGCAATTCCCTGTCGGACATCACGCCACTCAAAAACCTCTCACAGCTCACTTCACTTAACCTTAAAAAATGCATATCCCTGTCCGACATCACACCGCTTACAAACCTCACTCAACTTAATTCACTTGACCTTTCATGGTGCGACTCCCTGTCCGACATCACACCGCTTACAAACCTCACTCAACTTAATTCACTTGACCTTTCAAGCTGCAACTCACTATTTGACATCACACCGCTTACAAACCTCACTCAACTTAATTCACTTAACCTTTCAAGCTGCAACTCCCTGTCCGACATCACACCGCTTACAAACTTCACACAAATTAATTCACTTAACCTTTCAAGCTGCAACTCCCTGTCCGACATCACGTCACTCAAAAACCTCTCACAGCTCAGTTCACTTGACCTTTCAAGCTGCAGGTCACTATTTGACATCACACCGCTTACAAAACTCACACAACTTAATTCACTTAACCTTTCAAGCTGCAACTCCCTGTCCGACATCACGCCACTCGAAAAACTCATACAACTTAATTCACTTGACCTTATGTGGTGCAATTCCTTATCCGACCTTAATCCGATCGCAAATTTGAAACAACTAGTCAGAATTAATCTTTGTAGCTGCACTTCAATTTCAAATATATACCCCATTCAATTTCTTCAACAAATAAAAAAAATTGACATCCAAGGCTGCTTGAGGCTAACACAATTTCCAGATTTCAAACAACTGAAGCACCTCTATGAATTAAATTCATCGCTTCATCCGACAGCAGTGGCCGATATCCTTGCACATTGCGCTTTGTCCCGGAAAGACTGGGCATTTATTAATCAAAACGCAGACGCTTGGACCTCCGAACTGGAATCAGCTCTCAAAGATTCCCATCCCTCCGCGTTTGATCTCGCCAATTCACTGGCAATCGGCTTTCCCCACATTAGTTTTGAACTGTCTGAACGCCTCTGCCAGATCTTGCAGGCCGATCCGTCGCTTGATTATCGGGCTTGGAAACAACTGTTCCAGGGCGTCTTTCAGCAAATGGGGTTCAATTTCCTACAAAATCTTGCCAACAAGATTGCCGCTGGCTCATGGCCAAGGGGTGCCATTGGCGGACTTTCTGCCATTGCGGAACAACTGATCACGCTGGCCGATGGCAAGGAATGGTTCGCTGGCTGGGTGCGTGCCATTAGCGCCCAACATGAAAGCAATCCCTCATTCCTGAAGCCCGTGGTGGCGCCGTGGTGCTTGGCTCTTCATTGCCTTGGCGAGAATGCGCTTCTGGACCAATGGATCGCGCGGTTCACCGATACGGATGATTCCACCGCCCTTGATGCCGTCTTCCTGGAATTCGGCAACCATCGCCTTGGCCATAACGATGCCCCGGGCGCCTTTCGCCATGCCATGCGCATCCGCGCCACGCTGGTTCGCGACGGCTTGCTCGCCGATATCGCTAGTCACTATCTTGAGACACAGCAAGCCGATCAGGCCGCAGAACTGCTGTTCCTGCTCTCCGCCGAGGACAAACGCGCCGAGCTTTCCCTCAAACTCGCCGACATCCCTCACTTCCTCGATAACCGCGACAACCTCCACTGTCTTCTCGCCGCCTGCGGCAAAAAT